>JAVXMM010000057.1:2952-30839 GCA_036646255.1 Comamonas sp. | reverse complement strand
CGGTGTGCTGCAGGCAAAAGAGCTTGGTCGCTCAGGTGCACTTCTGTGCAAGCCTCAAGAGACTTCACTTGCTGGCTGACTCCACAGGCACCAAGTTCTTGAGCGAAGCCGAGTGCAAAGCCAAGAAGCAGGTTGCAGAGCGGGGCCGCCAGTGGCGCAAAGCGCATCTGCGCATTGATGCAGATACTTTGTAGATGCAGGCTATCGTTGGGATCGCCAATGAAGCCGGTGATTCACCAATAGCAGTCGAGCTACGGGAGAAAATTCCAAGCCTTGAGGCAACTACCAGCCTCACAGACGATCGCGCATATGACACGCAGGACGTGCATGAAGCTTTTCACAGACGCGGAGCCATTTCCATCATTCCACCCCAAAGCAAAGGTACACGGCTGCACAAGTGGCTTGCGTTCACTCATCGCAATGAAGCAGTCAAGGCGTGCAAACGATTGGGACGCGCCATCTGCAAGCGCTGGAGCGGCCACCACCGAAGATCATTGGTGGAGATGATGATGAATTGCTTCAAACGATTGGGTGAGAAAGTAATGACCTGGGCGTTTGAGCGGCAGGTGGCCGAGATCAATATCCGCGTACCTCCCCTCCAGCGATTAGCTGAACTGGGTGGGCCCAAAGCAGTGCTCGTGGCATAACTACGCATGGAGTTTGGGGACGTACGGCCTCAAGTGGTTTTCTGCAACAAAGCCGGCGCGCCGTATAGGAGAAAGTTCTACAGATCATGTGTTTGCATTGAGCCGAAAACCTCATTTCGTTTAACACCTGCGTATAGCCGGATCACCCTCAATTCCGCCCAGCCAAGCTTGCGTTGATTGCTGCGCCAGCGATAAATTCCCTCAGCCCGTACCAAATCTCGCCCCCAGGGCATTGCCCTTGGTGTAAGGTTCGCCCCCTTGTTGTTTCGTGATTGTTGGTGCCATGACTGTGTCTGCTTCTTCCCCCGCTGTTTTGGATGTTGCTGTTGTGGGCGGTGGCCCTGCGGGCTTGATGGCGGCGCACCGGTTGGCGCAGCAGGGTTTGTCGGTCACTGTTTTCGATGGCAGTGCGTCGGTAGGACGCAAGTTTTTGCTGGCAGGGCGTGGAGGCTTGAACCTGACGCACTCCGAGCCCATCGAGCCTTTTGTGGGCCGCTTTGGCGCGCAGCAGGCCGTGGTAGGCAGCTGGCTGCAAGACTTTGGCGCCGCCGAGGTACAGGCCTTTGCGCAAGAGCTGGGGATCGAGACGTTTGTTGGTACATCAGCTCGCGTGTTCCCTAAAGACATGAAGGCTGCGCCGCTGCTGCGCGCTTGGCTGGTGGCCATGCGTGCCGCTGGCGTCCGCTTTTCCATGCGCCACCGCTGGCTGGGCTGGGGCGATGGTGGCGCGCTGCGTTTTGCCACGCCTGAAGGTGAGGTGGCGGTGCAAGCCCGCGCCACGGTGCTGGCCTTGGGTGGTGGCAGCTGGTCACGTCTAGGGTCTGACGGGGCTTGGGTGCCGCTGCTCGTGCAAGCGGGTATTGCCGTGAAGCCTTTGCTGCCTGCCAATTGTGGTTTTGATGTGGCAAGTGCTGGTGCCTTGGCTGCAGCGCCACAAGCTGGCGATGACCAAGCGGCAGAAGTGGCAGAGGACCCATCTCGCCGCCACTTTCTGCGCAGTGTGGTGGGGTTAGAGCAGCCGCCACAAGTAGGCTGGACGCCGTTTTTTGCCGACAAGTTTGCGGGCCAGCCATTCAAATCAGTTGCTATCCAATTTGACAGTGCTGATGGCCAGCAGTTTGCGCGCAAGGGCGAATTTGTTGCCACTGCAGCGGGGGTGGAGGGTAGCTTGGTCTATGCCGTGTCTAGCCTGCTGCGCAATACCATCGCCGTGCAAGGCCAGGCCACCTTTTATGTGGATTTGCTGCCCAACCACAGCCCAGAGCGGGTGCTGGTTGAAGTGCGCCACCCACGTGGTTCGCGCAGCCTGGCCAGCCACCTGAAGAGCCGATTGGCGCTCGATGGTATCAAGATGGGCCTGCTGTACGAGGTGCTGGGCAAGGATGGCATGCACGATGCGGCCCTGCTGGCCCGTACTATCAAGGCCGCGCCCATAACCGTAGTGGCGCCACGGCCTATGGACGAAGCCATTAGTACCGCAGGTGGCGTGGCGCTAGATGCTTTGACCGCCGATTTGATGAGTACAGTCCAGCCCGGCGTGTTTTTTGCGGGCGAGATGCTGGATTGGGAAGCGCCAACCGGTGGCTATTTGCTGACGGCAGCCCTGTCTAGCGGCGTGCGTGCGGCCAAGGGCGTGGGCGCATTTTTGCAAGCGGCCCAGTAAGCTAATCACATCAGTAGCGGCCTGCGTCCAAAGCTTTGGCCAGGTTGTTAGCAAGCGGCAGCGGCTCGCCATGCAGTCTGGCGGCGAGCAGCTCGGCGCACAGCAGGGCCCAGGTGAGCCCGCGTGAGCCCATGGCGGTGCAGATCTGCGGGGCGATGTGCTGGTCTGTGGCACAGGGCACTTGCAAAGGGCCTACCAGTGGAAGTCGGTCGTTAGATGCGCAGCGTACTTGCGCCCAAGTTTTGGCTCGCAAAAAGGCGCCAGCGTAGTTTTGGCTGACGGAGGGTAGCAGGGCTTGCAGCTTGGCCCAGTTATCCGCATGGGCGCGGGCGGTATCGGTAGTGCTGGGCGGCAGGCTGCTTACATCGCGCTCAAAGCTCGATCCCATCACCCAGGCTGTTTGGCCGCTGCCTGCCGTTTTAAAGTACGGCACCCAGCTGCCATGGCCGTTAACTGGGCATGGCGCAACGGGCGCTGCGCCATCGGCGTACACGCCCCAACTGACCTGGCCGCGTATGGGCTGTAAAGGCAGGTTGGGCGCCAAGGCGGCGGATTGCGGGCCTGCGCAGACTACAACCAGATCGGCCTCAGCCAGCGTGCTGCCGCCTTCACCCACCACCGCCCAGCGTGTCGTGCCTAGCAGCGGCTGCAGTTGCTGCACGCGGGCGTTACCTACAAAGCGAATCTTGGGGTGCTGCAGCAAAGCAGCCACCAGGGCCGCAGGGCGTAGCCAGCCGCTGTGCGAGTGCCACAGGGCGCCATCGCCAGCGGGCAGGCTCTGAAGGGCCAGTTGATCACCGCTAGCGGCTTGGCTCCATGCTGCCGCAGCCTCATGCAGGCTGGTGTCGCCCCAACTAGCGGGGCGCTGATGGGCACTAGGGCGCGCTGTGCTGGCGGGCGTTGTGAGATCACGGTCGTCGCTGTGTCCGGCGGTTTCGTCATACGGGGTGGCTAGTTGACGGCGCTCTAAAACACCGGTCATTTGCCAATCTTCGCCATCGCGTAGCAGCGCCTGCGCCCATTGCACTGTGGTGCGCATGCCTGCGCGGGTGATGCGCGAAAGCAAGCTGTCGTCGCTGCTGGTGTGCGGCGCAAAAATCCCTGCAGGCAAGGCGGATGCTCCGGCCGCTGGGTGGGCTGCGGCATCAAGCACCGTTACTTGCCAGCCGCGCAGCGCCAGTTGCTGCGCGCAGGCTGCTCCTGCAATGCCTGCACCTATGACAACCGCGCTGCGCTGGGGCAGGGCTGCCACCACCTGTGCAGCAGGCGATAGCGCTGTGTGCCTGGGTTGCCAGGCGGGGTTGAATGTGGCTTGCAGCGGTGCATATTCAGGCTGCGCGGCTAGCTGAAAACCGCACTGCGTAATGTCTTTGCGCAGCGCTGTATCTGCCGAGCCTGTCACTAGCCGCGTACCGCGCCGGGCGCATCGGGAGAGGGCTTTGATCAGGTAGAGGTTGCGTAAATCGGAATGGATGTCGTCCAGGTAAATGCTGTCAGCCACCATGTCTTGCTGGCGTAGCATCGCTTGCGCGTCGCCGATCAGCAGGGTTAGCAGCACACGCCCATCATCAAAGCGCAGTCGGTGCACGCCAGGCAGCAGGCCCCAGCATTGGGCAGTTAACTCTTCCACTAATTGTGGCCATGTATTTGCGTGTAGTTGTGCATCGCTCGCCCCGATGGGCTGGGCCATGGTGGCGACAAAATGCAGCAAATGGGGCCGGCTGGCATCGTCGCGCCACGCCTGCCATGTAGTAAAAAAATGCGACCCCGTGCCAAAGCCCGCTTGCAGCACGCGCCACTGTGGCTGGTGCGCCCACAGCGCAGGCAGGCCGCTGGCCGCCAGCCAGTGCTGGGCGGCATTGCAATCTGGCGCGGTGTTGGTGGGATGGCTCATGGCTGTGCTGGCAATATTAAAAGTAGGAGCATTGTAGGCATGTAGGGCGGGCGCTGGCCTATGTTTCGGCTAGATGACAGGAGCACGGCTTTGCGCGGACTATGATGCCAAACATGTCCATGCCCCTATGTTTGCGCCTGCATCGTTTTGTGATTCGACCCATCCTGCTGGTTGTCTGCGGTGTATTCGGTACTGCCCACGCCACTGCGCCCGCCAGCGCCCAGCCTGCTGTGTATGCGGCGGCCGAGGCAGAGCGTCAACCACTGCTAGACACACTGCAAAGCCTGGTGTCGGTTGAGTCAGGCAGCAAGGATTTTGCCGGCGTGAGCTATATCGCCCAGGTGGTGGCCGACAAGCTGAAGGCGTTGGGCGGGCAGGTACAGATCATTCATCCCCAGGCACCCGAAAAGCTGCAGGACACTCCCGAGCAACTGGGCCCCAGCGTGCAAGCCGTCTTCAAAGGCAAAGGTAGCAGTCGCATCATGCTGCTGGCACATATGGATACGGTCTACCTGCCGGGTGATCTGGCGAAACAGCCTTTCCGTATTGACGGTAACCGCGCCTATGGCCTTGGTATCGAGGATGAAAAGCAAGGCGTGGCCTTGATTCTGCACAGCGTTGCCTTGCTGCAAAAACTGGGGTTTGACCAGTTTGGTCAGATCACCGTGCTGTTTAATAGCGACGAGGAAATCAGCTCACCCGGATCACGCAAGCTGATTACTGAATTGGCCAAGGATCAGGATGCCATCTTCTCGTTTGAAAGCGGTGGGCTTGAAGGCAGCCTGCACCTTGCCACCAGTGGCATTGGTGCCGTGTTTTTGAGCGTGGAAGGCAAGGCCGCACACGCCGGAGCCCGACCCGAGTACGGTGTAAATGCGCTCTACGAACTATCGCACCAGCTGCTGCAAATGCGCACACTCTCGCAGCCCGAGCGTGGCTTGAAGTTGAACTGGACGCTCTCGCAATCGGGTAGCAACCGCAATGTGATACCCGCCCATGCCGAAGCCCAGGCCGATGCGCGTGCGCTGCGCGTGCAAGATTTTGATGCGCTGCAGTCGGCCGTGCAAACCAGCATCCAGAACAAGCTGTTTGAGCAAAGCAAGGTCGACGCCCGTTTTGAGCTGCGCCGCCCGCCGATGGAGGCCAGCGAAGCCGCTCGCAAACTGGCCGCGCACGCCCAGCACATCTACAAGACCGAGCTGAACCTGCCGCTGCGCGTGAACGACGTGGCCGTGGGTGGCGGCACCGACGCTGCATTTGCAGCCTTGCAAACCCGGGGCGGTGTGATCGAAGGCATGGGCCTGGCCGGGTTTGGTGCACACAGCAATCAAGACGAATACGTACTGTTGGCTAGCATTGTGCCTCGCCTGTATTTGGTGGCTCGTATGGTGATGGGGCTTTCGGCGAATGGCGCGGCAGCGCCAACTACTGCCGCGCAATAACTCCTGACTTGATAGCTGGTAGCGCCCACCAGCTGGTCGTTATCAGTTAGTAGAAGTTGATAATAAAAGTCAGCAAACCGCAGGTCTACGTTTGAGGCAAGGCGAAGCAACGACATATCAGGTCTAGTGCTAGCCGCTCTAAAAAGTAGTGTGTTAACGACTTGGTGCAGCAGCCAACGCCCGTACACCCAGCGACTGCGCAAGCCGTATCAAGTAGCCATCCGGGTCTTGCACGATGCACTGACGCTGGCCCACTTCCTCATCACCGCGTCGGTACCAACGCTCTTCCGGCGGCAGGTAAAACGGAAGTTGCTGATGGGTGCAACGCGCAATCACTGCATCCAGATCCGGCACCTGGATCTGAAAGTTAATACCCCGCCCATATGGCGGCTGCAAATCCGCCGTAATCCATTGCCGCGCCGCCAGGTCCAGCTGCTCCAGCATCAGCTCAGCACCATCTAATTCCAAATACACAAAGCCTTCCTCAAGCCGGTCATAGCGAATGCGAAAGCCGATCACATCGCACCAAAAGCGCAGGCTGTTGGGCAGGTTGGAGACAACGAGTTCGGGGACAAGGGCGGCGTTGGACATGGTGAAAGGGTGTGTGTTGAATGCAGAGCATAGCCAAAGATGGCGGCAGGGCATTTGCTTGCGTGTGCCATTAAGCGCTCTTTGCGGCTCTAGAGTGTCAACACGCTTAATCGTCGGCAACAACACGGTTGATACCTTGTTGCGTCGTCTTGCTGTACGAAGCGTGCCGTTTGTAAAAAGTGCCTTGTCTCGGGTACGGATCTGCGATTTCCCCGATGGCGTTCACGCCTTGGGAGATTGGGCAGATAGACGCAAAAAAGGCCGGACTGTGATCCGGCCTTATACCTAAAACCTGCTACTGACGCCCATTAGCTGCGCGTTAGTAGCTATGAGTTTGGTAGTGATTAGTCTTCGCTAGGCGGCACGTAGCCTTGGGCTGCGTCTGCTCCATCGCCAAAGAAATGGTTTTCCATTTGGCGGGCCAGGTACTGGCGTGCGCGCAGGTCGGCCAGGTTCAGGCGGTTTTCGTTGACCAGCATGGTTTGGTGCTTGAGCCAGTCGGCCCAGGCTTCTTTGCTGACACCTTCCCAGATGCGCTTGCCCAGCTCACCGGGATACGGTGGGAAGTCCAGGCCTTCCGCTTCCTTGTGCAGCTTGATGCATTGAACCATACGAGCCATGGGGTATTTCCTTTGATTAGTGCCGCTTTTGGCTGAGTACTCAGCGCTTGATACGTCGTGGCCCTCACCAGCCGTAGCGCTGCTACTGCCATTGGTAGGGGTGCTTCGTCTCACCGCGAATCTGGAGATTCGCTGCGCTGCCTGCCCAGCCTGGGCCGCGCTTGATGGAGGATGAAAACATCCAACCGCCCAGCATCAGCGCCCAGTTTGCGTCTTGTTAATAAATTTCAGTCATAAAAAACTGAATTAATAGTCGTTTGAGTTTTGAAGAGCGGGTTTCAGAATGCGTTGACGCCTTGCAAGCACATCGATTTTGAAATTTTTGAAAGCTCCTCATGCAACTTCGCCGCCACTTTATCAAGTTTCCGATAGCCGCAGCTGCAGTCGCGTCTCTGGCCGCCGTTTTGTTCGCAACTTTTGTCACCCCGGTGCGTGCCCAGGGCGCAGCGCCTGTCACGTTGCTGAACGTCTCATACGATCCGACGCGTGAGCTGTACAACCAATTCAATCAGGCGTTTGCCAAGCACTGGAAGGCGACGACCGGGCAGGATGTGACCATCAAGCAATCGCATGGCGGATCGGGCAAACAAGGCCGTGCCATTATTGATGGGCTAGAGGCCGATGTGGCCACGCTGGCCCTGGCGGGTGACGTGGATGCGCTGCACAAGCACGGTAACTTGGTGCCGGCGGACTGGCAAAAGCGTTTGCCGCTGAACAGCGCACCTTATACATCGACCATTGTGTTCTTGGTCAAAAAGGGCAATCCCAAGGGGATCAAAGACTGGGGCGATTTGATCAAGCCCGATGTGAAGGTGATCACCCCCAACCCCAAAACCAGTGGCGGCGCCCGCTGGAACTATCTGGCCGCCTGGGAGTTTGGCAAGCGAGCCTACGGTGGCGATGCGGGTGCCAAGGATTACATCGCCAAGCTGTTCAAAAACGTGCCGATCTTGGATGCCGGTGCACGCGGATCAACCGTGACCTTTGTGCAGCGAGGCCAGGGCGATGTGCTGCTGGCATGGGAGAACGAGGCCTATTTGGCGCTCAAAGAGTTTGGTGCCGACAAGTTTGAGATTGTGACGCCGTCGCTATCCATACTGGCGGAGCCTACGGTGACGGTGGTGGATAAGGTGGTGGACAAGCGAGGTACGCGCAAGATAGCGGTGGCCTATTTGCAGTATTTATACAGCGATGAGGGGCAGGATCTGGCGGGTAAAAACTTCTACCGCCCCACGTCTGAAAAAGCCAAGGCGCAGTATGCCAAGCAGTTTGCACAACTCAAGCTCTTCACTATTGACGAGGCCTTTGGTGGTTGGGCTAAGGCTGATGCAGCCCACTTTGCCGATGGCGCAAGCTTTGACCAGATTTACACCAAAAAATAGGCGCTAGCACATACTACATGGGCAGTGTTAGCTATGAATTTTCAACAATTGCGGGCCGTGCGCGAGGCGGCGCGCAATGGCTATAACCTGACCGAGGTGGCGAATGTGCTCTACACATCGCAGCCCGGTGTTAGTCGTCAGATCCGGGAGTTGGAGGATGAGCTGGGTGTGGATATTTTTGTGCGCGCCGGTAAGCGGTTGACGGGGCTGACACCACCGGGCGAGGCCATCTTGCCCATCGTTGATCGTTTGCTTTTGCAGGCCGAGAACCTGCGCCGCGCTGGCGCGGACTTTCACGCCAGTCGAAGTGGCCAGCTCAGCATTGCGGCAACCCATTCTCAGGCGCGTTATGCGTTGCCCCCGGTGGTGCGCGATTTCAGAGCCCAGTTCCCCGGTGTAGCCCTGCACTTACACCAAGGCTCACCCCGCCAGGTGGCTGAGATGCTGCTGTCTGGCGCCGCCGATATTGGCGTGGCTACCGAAGCGCTGACGGGCTACGCCAGCGTAGCCACCTTGCCCGGTTATCGCTGGACGCACAGTGTCATTGTGCCGCCTGGCCATCCGTTGCTAGGTGAGGCCACGCCCGATCGGCCACTGAGCCTGGAGGCCCTGGGGCGCTATCCCATCATCACTTACGAACAAGGCTACACCGGCCGCTCGCACATCGACGAATCCTTCGCCAATGCTAGCGTGGCGCCCAACGTGGTGTTAACCGCCATGGACGCAGATGTGATCAAAACCTACGTAGAGCTGGGTATGGGCATTGGCATCGTGGCCAGTATTGCTTTTGATGCCGAACGCGACCGTAACCTGCGCGCGCTGGATGCGGGGCACCTCTTTAAAGTCAACACTACACGCATCGCTCTGCGCAAAGGTGTGTGGCTGCGGGCCTACGCATTGCACTTTATCGAGAGCTTTGTTCCCACGCTGACGCGCGATGTGGTGTTGGCAGCGGTGTCGCAAGGTGCGGATGTACCAGATCAGGCGGGAGCTGGGGAGCCGCTTGCGGCTTGAAGCATTGCGAAGGACTGGTGGCAGGCGTCGCCATGGTGGCGCGCATTTCTGCAAATTATCACCAGCTTGGTTAGGATGGCAGCATTGCTACATCCTTCAAGAAAGTATCTATGAGCAGCACACAAAAAGTCGCCATCATCGTTGCCGGGGGCAGCGGCATGGGCGCAGCCGCCGCCCGCCAATTGCATGCCGATGGCTTTGCCGTGGGGATTTTGTCGTCGTCTGGTAAGGGCGAGGCGCTGGCTGCGGAGCTGGGAGGTGTGGGCGTCACTGGCTCTAATCTGAATGTGGCCGATATTCAAAAACTGGTAGATGCAGTGATGCAGCGCTATGGCCGTGTGGATGTGCTGGTGAACGGTGCAGGCCATGGCCCCAAGGGCGATTTGCTGGCCATTAGCGACGAGGACTGGATCAAGGGCATTGAAACGTATTTTTTGAACGTGGTGCGTGCCACGCGCATCGTCGCGCCGTTGATGCAAAAGCAGGGCGGTGGCAGCATCATCAACATCTCGTCGGCATGGGCGTTTGAGCCTGCAGCGCTATTCCCTACATCGGCCGTGGCACGATCAGGCTTGGCGGCTTATACCAAGCTGTTCTGTGACCAGTTTGGCAAAGACAATATCCGCATGAACAACGTGTTGCCTGGCTGGATTGACAGCCTGCCCAAGAAAGATGAGCGCCAGGCGGCCGTGCCGCTGCAGCGTTACGGCAAGGCGGAGGAGATTGGTGCCACGATTGGTTTCTTGGCATCACCCGGCGCGGCGTACATCACCGGGCAGAACATTCAGGTAGACGGTGGCCTGATGCGCCATATCTAAAAAAAGAAGCAGCTAGCGCCCGATTGACGGGCGCTAGCTGCTATCTATTTGTAGTGATGAGATTTTACTGGGTGGGCGCAGGTGTAGCTACGGCATCGCGCTGCAGCAAGGTCTGGTCCAGCGTCTGTATATCGTTCAGCGTCAAAATGCCGCTGGCTCGCTTTAAGCGCAGCTGGCCCAACAGGCTGTTGTAGCGCGCGAGTGCCAGGTCACGTTTGGTCTGGTAGAGCTGGCTTTGGGCGTTCAGCACATCAATGTTGATGCGCACGCCTACCTCGTAGCCGGTGCGGTTGGCGTCCAGCGCGAGCTGGCTGGAGGCCTCAGCGGCCTCTAGCGCCTTGACCTGGCTGGCGCTGGATTGCACGCCGTAAAACGCGCTGCGCACGTTTTGCGTCACGGTTCGGCGGGTATTGTCCAGCTCGGCTTCGCCCTTGATCTCTAGCGCCAAGGTCTCTTTCACCCGGTTTTGCACAGCAAAGCCCGCAAACAATGGCACGTTCAGCACCACGCCGACGGTGCCTTGCGTGGCGTTATAGCTGTTGCCGGGAAGGGTGACGCTGCCTTTGGGGTAGAACTGGCGGCCAACACTGGCTTGCAGATCGACGGTGGGCAGGTGGCCGGTTTCGGCCTTTTTGGTCTCGAGCCGGGCGTTGTCGACTGCCAACTGGGCGATGCGGATTTGTGCTTGCTCGGATTGCGCCTGGTCTACCCAGGGGCTTACATCGGCAGGTGTGAGCGCGGGGAGGTGTACTGGTTGCTTGAGCGGCCAGGGCTGATTACCGGGCGTGCCGACCGTGTTGTCTAACGCCAGGCGCTTGACGGTGAGGTCATTCTCAGCAGCGATCTCTTGGGCGCGCACCAGATCAAAACGAGCCTCAGCCTCGCGTGAATCAGTGATGGTGGCCGTGCCCACATCAAAATTGCGCTTGGCAGCGGCTAACTGCTCTTGCACGGCGGCTTTTTGGGCGCGTACAAAGGCCATGGTGTCTTGTGCGGCCAGCACATCAAAATAGGCTTGGGCCACGCGCACCAGCAGGTCTTGGCTGGTGGCATCGAGCTGCAGGCGGGCAATGGTGCCGCCGAGCTTGCCTTGCTCCAGCGCGATGCGGTTGGCTGGGCGGTACAGCGGTTGGCTGGCAGTAATGCCCAGTTGGTGGTTGGGGCCGGTGATGGTGAGCTCGGGCCGGCTCACTTCGGTGCGGCCGTATTGCGACTGGGCTTGCAGGCCCACTTGCGGCAGCAGGCCGGCGCGGGCTTGCTCTCCCCGACTGATGGCGGCATCTACATTGGCGCGTGCGGCTTGCCACTGCGCGTCATAACCACTGGCTTGCTCCACCATTTGCAGCAGGCTTTGCGCTTGTGCGCTGTTGCCCGCCAGGGCCAGCATGGCCGCTGCTGCCAGCGCGCAAAAGGTGGGCAGGCGGGGCTGTGCGGGGCTGGTGGGCATGGCTATAGTTAAAAATTGGTTTGGCGCAGGCAGGGGGGGCACCAGCAGCTATTAAATTGTTATCGAAAAATCAATAACGCGGTACGCTGGTGTCGTACTCTGCGCTCCAGCGGTCGATACCGCCGGTTATATTGGCGATCTGGGTGTAGCCTTGCTGCTCTAAAAACTGGGCCACATGCATGCTGCGCATGCCGTGGTGGCAGATGCAGGCGATGGGGCGGTCGTCATCGAGCTGGTTGAGCGCGCCGGGGATCTGCTGCATGGGTATGTTGAGCAGCTCAAAACCATCGGGGCGGATTGAGGCGGTTTGCACCTCCCAGGGCTCGCGCACATCCAGCACCAGGGGCTGGTCGGCGGCATGTTGGGCCACCCAGTCACTCAGTTGCGCGGGGCTTACTTGCTGCATACATCACTTTCTGCACACCGGCTGCTGGCGAGCAGCCGGTTTTGCTTGGCTGGTTTTTAGAACTTGAAGCGAGGTGCTTCCGCAAAGCCTTTGAGACGGGCAACTACGATATCCCACGGCTGGGTCATCGCAAAGCTGTTGCCATTGCGGGTAAACAGCGTAGTGCGCATCATGGGCAGGTTGCCGGTAAAAGCAATCAGGCGACCACCGTCGTTCAGCTTCTCCAGCAGGGCTTGAGGTACTTCATAGACCGAGCCGCTCAGCACGATGACGTCATACGTGCCACCAATGGCCTTGATGTTGGAGCCATCGTCCAGCACCACATCAACGTTCTTGATTTGCGCGCGGTGCAGGTTGGCACGGGCCAGCTCAACCAAGGCTGGCTCAATCTCCATCGTGGTGACTTGCTTGGCAAGGCGCGACATCAGCGCAGCCAGGTAGCCTGAGCCGGTACCTATCTCAAGAACGTTATCGCTCGGCTGGAGCTTGATATCTTGCAGTACGCGTGCCTCGACACGGGGGGGCAGCATGCAATGGCCATTGGCGACGGCTTCTTCGCCATCGTCGCCCAGCAGGGGCAGCGCAATGTCCATAAACGCCATGTCTTGCAGGCCTGCGGGCACAAATTCTTCGCGGCGCAAGGTGCCGATCAGCTCCAGCACTTGCTCGTCGCCCATGCTCCAGGGGCGCACTTGCTGCTCCACCATGTTGTAGCGCGCGGCTTGGTATTTATCACTCGCGTTCGTAGACATGTTCAATGGCAAACTCATTCCGGACTCCGTTAGGCTAATGGGGCAGATTCAAACAAGACAACCCGTGATTTTAGGCTGCTTATGCGGCCTGTGCCGGGCGGCCCCACTTTTGGGCAGCCCAACGAGCAAAATCATCAAGATAACAATACACGACAGGTACAACCACCAAGGTCAGCAGCGAAGAGGTAATCACCCCGCCAATTACCGCCTGGCCCAGCGGCGCACGCTGCTCGGCGCCTTCGCTCACGGCAAATGCCAGCGGCACCATGCCAAAAATCATGGCCAAGGTGGTCATCAAAATAGGGCGCAGCCGCACTTTGGCTGCCAGTAGCAGGGCTTGCTCGCGCGGCAGGCCGGGGATGGTCTGGCCATCGTCATTCGTGTGTGGCTGGCGCGCACGAATGGCGAAATCCACTAGCAAGATGGCATTCTTGGTGACCAAGCCCATCAGCATGATGACGCCAATGATGGAAAACATGGACAAGGTGGTGCCAAACATCAGCAAGGCCAGCACCACGCCAATCAAGGTCAGCGGCAGTGAGGTCATCAAGGCCAGTGGCTGCAAGAAGCTGCGGAACTGGCTGGCCAGAATCATGTAGATAAAGATGACGGCTAGCGCCAGGGCTGACAGTGCGTAGCCAAATGATTCCTGCATGTTCTTGGTGCTGCCCGCAAACTCATAGCGATAGCCGGGCGGGAAGGGGATATCGGCCAAGGCCGCCTTGATGTCGCCTGCCACCTCGCCCGCGCTGCGCTGGTAGGCGTTGGCGCTGAAGGCAACTTCTCGGTTCATGGCGCGGCGATTGATGCGGTTGGGGCCGGTGGTCTCACTGATGGTGGCCAGCTGGTTCAGGCGCACAGTGTGGGGTTTGCCATCGGCGCCGGTGGCTGTCAGCGGTAAATGGGCCAGCAACTGTGCGTTCTCGCGTGCCTCTGGGGCCAAGCGTACATTGACGTTGTAGGTCTGGTTATCGCCCGCCCGCCAGTTGCCCACGGTGTCGCCTTCGATCAAGGTGCGCAAGGTGGTTGCAACAGTGCCCATGGGCAGGCCCAGGTCAGAGGCTCCATCGCGGTTGAACTGCAGTTGCACAATCGGCTCTCGCTCCAGAACGCTGCTGTCCAAGTCCACCAAGCCGGGGATAGGGCGCAGACGCTCAGCCACTTGGGAGGCCAGGCGCTCCAACTCTTTCAAATCGGGGCCTTGCAGCGAAAACTCCACCTGCTTTTGCCCGCCCACCGCTTCGAGCAAGCCCACATGGGTCACGCTGATACCGGCAATCTGATTTAACTCGATGCGCAGCATGGCGGATATCTGGCTCACATCCAGGGTGCGCTCATGGCGATCCATCAACCGCACATACATGTTGGCGTAATTTTTCCCATTGGCATTGCCAGTGTTGATGGTGGTGAGTGTGTAGCGCACCTCGGCATGCTTGCGTACCACGGCCTCAACCTGACGCGCCTTGGCTTCAGTCGCCTCTACTGATGCGCCCACCGGCACGTTGAAGCGAATATTGGTTTCGGAGAAATCCGCACGCGGCACAAACTCGGTGCCCAGCAGCGGCACCAGCACTACGCTGGTGGCAAAAATGGCGATGGAGATAAACACCGTCCACAGCTTGTGGCGCAGCGCCCAGGTTAATAGCCGCTGGTAGCCATTGCTCAATTGCTCGGTTGCTGCTTCAAAACCAGTCAAGAGGCGGCCAATGCTGCGGTCATACCAGTTGGGCGCAGGGCGGGCGGCGCTAGTTTGCACGCTGGGGTCATGCCAGACGCTGGACAGCATCGGATCCAGCGTGAAGCTGACAAACATCGAGAGCAGCACGGCAACCACGATGGTGAGGCCAAACTCGTGGAAGAACTTGCCGATGATGCCGCCCATAAAGCCAATCGGCAAAAACACAGCGACGATGGACAGTGTTGTGGCTAGCACTGCCAGACCAATCTCTTGTGTCCCGTCCAATGCTGCCTTGTGGGCTGATTTGCCCATTTGCAAGTGGCGCACTATGTTCTCGCGCACCACAATCGCATCGTCAATGAGCAAGCCCACGCAAAGCGACAGCGCCATGAGCGTCACCATATTGATGGTGAAGCCAAAGGCGTACATAAAAAAGAAGGTGCCAATGATGGAAATCGGCAAGGTCAAACCCGTGATGACAGTGGAGCGCCAGGAGTGCAGAAACAAAAACACAATGAGCACCGTCAGCACGGCGCCCTCAATCAAAGTTTGGCGCACATTGTCGACCGCCACGCGGATAGGGCGCGAGGCATCGGCAATCGGCTCTAACCGCACGCCAGGGGGGAGCTCGGGCGTGATCTGGGCCACAGCCTTGGTCAAGCCGTCGACCACCTCGATGGTGTTTTCCTCTTGTGACTTCTGGATGGATAGCAGCAGGGTGCGTTCACCGTTGTACAGCGCCAGGTTCTCCAGCTCTTGGGCTCCATCGTGTACGCGAGCGACTTGGTGCAGGTAGACCGGTGCACCATTGCGTCGGGTGACGATGATCTGGTTAAAGTCCTCGGGCCGCTTCATACGTGAGTCGATCTGCACCAGCCGGTCTTGCTGCAGCGATCGGATCGAGCCCAGCGGTAAATCCTGGTTTTCGCGCCGCACGGCGTTGGATACCTCGCTGGCCGATATCGCCAGCGCCTCCATCTGTTGCGGGTTGAGGTAGATATTGATCTCGCGCGGGGTGGCGCCCACCAGGTTCACTGCGCCTACGCCGCGCACATTCTCCAGCCGTTTTTTGAGTACCTGGTCGGCCCAGCTCGTCAGGGCGATAGCGCTGGGCGCGCTGCCTGTGCTGGCATCGGGGATGACAGCCAATGACCACACGGCTGCATCCGCCGGGTCAAAGCGGATCACGCGGGGTTCTTTGACCTCATCGCGCAGCAGCGGGCGCACGGCGGCGATTTTTTCACGCACATCCTCGGCAGCGCGGCGTCCATCTACATAGATCTGGAACTCCATGATGATGACGGCACGGCCCTCATAACTGCGCGAGGTGAGGGCGCTGATGCCCGCCACGGCGTTGACCGCCTCTTCTATCTTTTTGGTGACCTCGCTCTCCACAATCTCGGGTGCGGCGCCGGGGTAGTCCACCGTAATAACGACGACCGGAAAGTCGATATTGGGGAACTGGTCTACCTTTAGCCGCTGCAGAGAGAAAACACCCAGAACCACTAGCGCCGCCATCATCATGGTGGCAAAGACCGGGTTGTTGATGCTGACGCGGGTGAACCACATGGTCTAGAGTGCCTTGGTCGCCAAACCAACCAGGCTGCCTTCACGCAACTGCCCCACCTGGCCGCTTAGCACCTGTTGCTGGGCGGCCAAACCTTGGGTGATAACGACCCAGGTGACGCCATCGCGCAAAATGCGCTCGCCTAGCGACACAGTTTGGTGCCGCACTACGTAGCGATCGCCTTGGGGCATCATCAGCTGCACATAGGGCTCGGGCTTGTCCGTGCGCACAGCGGACAGGGGGATCGCCAAGGCTTGCACGCTGCCCAGGGCCAATCTGCCCTGTAAATAGAGGCCGGAGCGCAATGGCTGGGCGCTGGCTGCTAGCAAATTGTTAGCGGAATCATCTGCGCTGCCATTCTTAATCCGCAGGTATATGGTGACACTGCGACTGGCGCTGTTGGCCGCAGGGTTGATGCGGGCGACCTGGGCTTGTACCGTTTGTAGGCTGCCGTCCACCTGCATCTGCGCGTGTTGGCCCACTTGCACTTGCAGCGAATCTGCGGGCGACAGTTGCACTATCAGCTCCAACTGGCGTAAATCGACCACATCCAGCACAGGCGCATCAGGGCCCACCTTTTCGCCATTGCTGACCCATTTTTTGGCCACTTGTCCGGCGATGGGGCTGCGTAGCACGGTATCGTTGAGCGTCTTCTTCAGTACATCGGCAGCCGACAGCGCTGCCTGGTAGTTGGACTGCGCGGATTGCAGTTGCGATTGCGAGGCTTGCAGCGCCGTGGCCGAGATAAAACCTTGGTCTACCAGCGCACGGTTGTTGTCGTACTGGCGTTGCTGGATATCGCGCTGCGCGCGCGCCGCATCAGCCTGCTGTCGGGCCTGGGCCAGCCGGGCGGTGCTTTCGGTGCCGTCCACACGGGCAATAACCTGGCCAGCTTGCACATTGTCGCCCTCACGTAGGCTTAGTTGCTGCAGCTCGCCCGCCACGCGTGCCTTGATGGTGGCGGTATTTACGGCTTGCACGGTGCCGCTGATGGGTAAAGTCAATGGCAGCAGTTGCTGCGAGATGGTGACAACATCGCTGACCGCCAATTGGTAGACCGCTTGGGCCTTGGCTTGCTCGGCCAGTGCCAGCGCTTCTTTGCGCTCTTGCTGTGTGCGCAAACCTCGCCATATACCGCCGCCAAGCAAACCTAGCGCGATAGCGGCGATGATCCAGGGCAACCACTTTTTCATACATGAGACCCAGCTGAGCGGGGTGCTAAGCCTTGCATCAAGGCATCGGCTTGCAGGCGCAAAAAGTGCGGAATATTAAACTTTGGATCAGGCAGGCAGAGGCCGCCCGAGCTCTGCGCAGTAGCGCAAAAAATCAGCGGGGCCAATACCATGGTTACGCCGTAGCTCAAATCCATAGGATGCAATTCGCCTCGGACAATGCCGCGCTGCAAAACCCGCTCTATCAACCGGTTGCCGGGCAATACCACTTCTTGCCGGTAGAAAGCCGCGATCTCAGGGAAGTTATTAGCTTCGGCCATCACCAGGTGTGACAGGCCGCAGGCCTTGGTTGACCCAATGCGCGACCACCAGACGTCATAGCAGTAGTGGATCAACTCGGCCGTACCTTGCTGGTAAGCGTCCAGCTCCACATCCCATTCGGCAAAACGGTCGGTCAGCACATGGCGCACTACGGCTTTAAATAGTTCCTCTTTGCTCGGGAAGTACAGGAACAGCGTGCCCTTGGAGACGCCCGCCTTGCGTGCTACTTCCTCCACCTTGGTGGCGGCGTAGCCCTTGGTGACGAATAAGTCAAGCGCAGCATCCAGCAGTTCGCCGGGGCGCGCCTCTTTGCGCCGGCTGCGGCGCTGAGGCAGCGTATCAACAGAGCAATCGAAAACCTTGGGGTGCATGAAGGCAAGGGTGAGGTGAGGAAAGAGTTCAGTGCGCGATTCTAAATTAATGACCCATTGGTTATTAATATAGTCGCTGGCCTGCCGCAGCGTCAAGCCAGGCTGCCGCACAAATGCCTCCAAATTAAGCGTCACACTGACTCAGCAGAGGCTTGTTCTCTGGTACAAATTCATAGAGCGCATCAGTACGCTAAGAACGTTTTTTAACCTGTGATTTGCTGGAGCCCGCATGCCTAACGTTGATGGACCCACCACCGAGAAGATTTATCTGGCTGGAGGTTGCTTTTGGTGCACTGAGGCCGTGTTCACCCGTGTACGGGGTGTGCAGAGTGTCACCAGTGGCTATGCCAATGGGCAAGTTCCCAACCCTAACTACGAACAGGTGTGCAGCGGCACTACCGGCCATGCGGAATGTATAGAGCTGGTGTTTGATCCGAAGGTACTGCCGCTAGACAAAGCCCTGCAAATCTTTTTTGCTACGCATGACCCCACTACGCCCAATCGCCAGGGCAACGACGTGGGCACGCAATACCGAAGTGCCATCTACTCCACCACTAGCGCCCAGGAGCAAGCAGTACGCAGTTTTGTGCAGCAACTGTCCGCTTCTGGCCAGTTTGGCGCCCCTATCGTTACCGAGTTGGCACCGCTGCAGCGCTTTTGGCCCGCTGAAGGCTACCACCAAGAGTACTTTGACAACAACGCACGTCAGCCGTACTGTCAGTTTGTGGTGGCCCCCAAGGTCGACAAGCTGGAGACGCGATTTAGTGACTGGCTGAAATAAGCGCTTGGCCAGTGGGTTGGCGGCGCGCAGGCATAATGCAACACAATTGCATCAGCATTCGCCATCTACCTAGCCACATGCCCAAGCACTCTCTTCTTCCTACCGCTGCGCCCTTGGCCGTGCAATCGTTGCCGGCTGGTATGCGCGCTACCCGTGCTACGAAGGCGCTGCTGGCGCTGATTGGTGCGCAGCCTGGCATGCACTGGTCGGCGGCTGAGGTGCAGGCGCGGCTGCAAAAAATGGGGGTAGAGGTGAACCGTGTCACCACCTACCGATTATTGGATCGCTTGGCCAGCGCGGGCCGCCTTGTTAAAAGCGTGGATAGCGAACGTCTGACTCGCTACGTGTTACGTACCGATGCCGAGTCGCTGCAGGTGCGCTACGAATGCACCGATTGCCACACGGTACAAGCGTTGGATGAGGCTGCTGATAACGCCCCCGCACAGGCCGTAGCACAGGCGATGACGGCTTATATGCAATCGTTGCAAGGGCAAGGGCTGGCGCCTGCGCAGACGGAATTGCGCTTGCAGGGCTTGTGTGCCGATTGCAAGCGCAGTCATCGCTGAGAACTATGTTTTTGATAGCTGCTAACGCCTGTTGGTAGGGCGTTAGGGCTTGCTGAGGTGCAAGCAGAAGGCATCGCCTTCCACAAAGGAGAATTGCGCTTGGGCAACGGGACCAAGTTGGTGGTTTCGGGTGGGCTTAGTGCGCAGTTTGCCAAGTTGGACCAAAGAGTTGGCTCAGCACCCGATCTTTCAACGGAGGTTTGAGCCCGGGCCACGAGTGGCGAAGCGAGAACTAGCTATTTCTTGCCAATCAGCCCCGTCGAGAGCATGGTGCCGCCGATGATGATGGCGCCGCAGCCCAGCATCCAAGTGGTAATTGGCTCGGACAAGAACCAGTTGCCATAGATCAGTGCAAACACTGGCGCCAAAAAGGTCACGGCAATCGCGCGGCTCGGGCCGGCGGTCTGGATGATGCGGAAATACAGGATGTAGGCCAGGCTGGTGCACAACAGCGCTAGCGCAGCCACGGCTAGCCAGGATGAGGCACTGGGCATTTGTGCCGGCCACAGCGCAATGGTGGGGATGAGCAGCCCCAAAGTCGCACCTAGCATGCTGCCCGTGGCGGTGGCTAACGGCGGCACACCTACCAGGTAACGTTTGGCAAAGCTGGCGGCTAGGCCGTAGCTCAGCGATGCCAGCAGGCATGCGCCAATGGCGGTATAGCCCGCCATGCCGCCGCCGGTGGCGACTGGCTTGTCATGCAAAGCCAGCATGGCGACACCAGCAAAACCCATCAGCAAACCCACCCCGCGCAAGGGCGTGATGCGGTCACCCAGCCACAGCCAGGCAATCAAGGCGCCAAACAGTGGGGTGGAGGCGTTCAGTACCGAGGCCATGCCGGTGGGCATGTGCACCACGGCATAGGCAAATAACGTAAACGGGATCGCGGAGTTGATGATGCCCGACAGCAGGATCGGCTTCCAGTGCTTCAGCAGCGCCGGTTTTTCCCCGCGCAACAGCATCACCGGCAGCAAAAAGGCCGTTGCCATGCCTACGCGCAGCCCGGCCGTGGGTACGGGGCCAAACTGGCTGGCGCCTAGCCGCATAAAGAGGAAGGACGCACCCCAGAGCACGCCGAGCAGAATGAAATCGGGCAGCCAGCGCACAGCGGCCGGAGTGGCGGGCGTAACCGGGGTCATTGGTGTCGTGGGGGCAGTCGAGGCGAATGGGGTGCTGGTGCGGGCCATGGTGTTTCCAGATCGGTCAAGCCATGCTAGCGGTTGCGTTGCACTCTATTAGTGACATTCTTGCGTGGTATTGATGCTTGCGCTTGAATGCTATTGATTTGATAGCTGCTAGCGTATGCTGGTCAGCCGCTAACGACGGTTCTCGCCTGAATCACCTTGGTTACAGGCTGTGTGCGGGCTTGGAGATTTTCCCGAAGCCGCCTTCTCCCATGCCTACAATGGCTGATTCGCAGCGCGGGCAGTGACTTCTTGGGGTTAGAGAAGCCGTTTTTCCGACCGGGCTGCCCAACTACAAGGTACGTACTGTGGCGATTTCTCCGTCGATTTTCAAAGCCTATGACATTCGCGGCATTGTGCCGAGCACGCTTAACGAGGGCGTGGCGCTTAAGCTTGGCCGCGCTTTTGGTCAGCAAGCCTTGGCTGCGGGTGAGATGGTGGTGGCCGTGGGCCGCGATGGTCGCCTATCGGGCGATGAGCTCAGCCGCGCGTTGATCCAGGGCCTGATGGAGGCAGGTATCGAAGTTATTGACATTGGCCGTGTGACCACGCCCATGCTGTACTTTGCGGCGGCCACGCTGTGCCATAGCGGAATCCAGATTACCGGTAGCCACAACCCCAAGGATTACAACGGCTTCAAGATGGTGATGGGCGGCCGTGCCATTTATGGCGACGAGATCCAGAAGCTGCGCCAGATTATGGAGAAAGAATGCTGGCGCATGCAAGGCGGCGGTAAGCTGCGCCAAGCCGACGTGACGGCAGCTTATCAAGAGCGCATCGTGTCGGACGTGAAGTTGGCCCGCCCCATGAAGATTGTGGTGGACAGCGGTAACGGCATTGCTGGTGCCACGGCGCCAGGCATCTTCCGTGCGTTGGGCTGTGAGGTGACTGAGCTTTTCTCGGAGGTGGATGGCAACTTCCCCAACCATCACCCCGACCCCAGCAAGCCTGAGAACCTGAGGGATTTGATCGAAGCGCTGCAACACAGCGACGCCGAGCTGGGCCTGGCCTTTGACGGCGATGGCGACCGCCTGGGCATTGTCACCAAGGACGGCCAGAACATCTTCCCCGATCGCCAGATGATGCTGTTTGCGCAAGACGTGCTCTCGCGCGTGCCGGGCGGCGAAATTATCTATGACGTGAAATGCTCGCAGCGCTTGGCACCCGCGATCGAGGCCGCAGGCGGTAAACCGGTAATGTATAAAACCGGCCATTCGCTGATCAAGGCCCGCATGCGCGAAACCAATGCGCCGCTAGGCGGCGAGATGAGCGGCCATATTTTCTTCAAAGAGCGCTGGTATGGCTTTGACGATGGCACCTATGCGGGCTGCCGTTTGCTGGAGATTTTGAGCCGCGCCCAAAACCCAAGCGCCGTGCTGAACGCGCTGCCTACCAGCTACAGCACGCCTGAGCTGAACGTGGCTTGTGAAGAGGGCGAGCCGCACAAGCTGACGGCCCAGCTGCAAGAGCTGGCGCCCAGTGCGTTTAGCGCACCCGCCACCATCAACACCATTGATGGCTTGCGTGTGGATTGGCCGGACGGATTTGGTCTGATACGCGCTAGCAACACCACACCGGTGCTGGTGCTGCGCTTTGAAGGCCACACGCAAGCTGCGCTGCACCGCATCCAGGCCGAAATGAAAGCCCTGCTGCTGAAAGTCAAGCCCGATGCCGTGGTTGGCAGTGCTGCGCACTAAGAGCGTGACTGCAATCTAAGCACGGCTAGCACATGGGCCTTAGTTTGATGATCTACAGCCTGGCGGCGCGCTTGGCGCGCCCGTTGGTGCGCCGCAAGTTGGCGCGCCGTGCCATGGCCGAGCCGGGCTACGGCCAGTCGGTAGAGCAGCGTTTTGGTGATTACAGTGATTTGCCGCCATACCAGCCAATTGCTGATATGCCACTGGTGTGGATGCATGCGGTTTCGCTGGGCGAAACACGGGCCGCTGCCATCTTGCTGCGCGAGCTGCGCGAACAAATCCCCGCGCTGCGCCTGCTGCTAACCAATGGCACTGCCACTGGGCGCGAGGAAGGCCAAAAGTTGCTGCTGCCGGGCGATATCCAAGTCTGGCAACCGTGGGACGACAAAGCGGCCGTGCTGGCCTTTTTAAGCCATTTCAAGCCTGCCATCGGCATCTTGATGGAGACCGAAATGTGGCCCGGCCTGGTAGCCGGCTGCAAGGCACAGCACGTGCCTCTGGTGTTGGCCAATGCGCGCTTGAACGAAAAATCGCTGCGCGGCGCTCAGCGCCTACGCTGGCTGTCGCGCCCCGCCTACCAAAGTCTTTCTGCCGTTATCGCGCAAACCTATGCCGACGCTGTACGCCTGCGCGAAGCCGGTGCCCAGGTGCAGGCGGTGCTGGGCAATTTGAAGTTTGATGTCCAGCCCGATGGCGCCCAACTGGCTCTGGGCCATGCCTGGCGACAAGCCGCAGGTCAGCCCATAGCCATGCTGGCCAGCAGCCGGGAGGGAGAGGAGCAACTGTGGCTAGACGTCATCAAGAAAAACCGGTCATTAGCGGAAGAGGGGCGATTGTCCGCAGCTACTGAATCAATAGCAGGTGTAGATACGGAAGCCGTGCAATGGCTCATCGTGCCGCGCCACCCCCAGCGCTTTGACGAGATTGAGCAACAGCTGACTGCCGCAGGCCTGACTGTATCGCGCCGCAGTCACTGGCAGGATGACCCCGCGCCCGCCGATGTGTGGCTGGGCGACAGCATGGGTGAGATGCAGCTGTACTACGGCATGGCCGATGTGGCCTTGCTGGGCGGCAGTTTTGCGCCTTTGGGCGGCCAGAACCTGATTGAGGCAGCTGCCTGTGGTTGCCCGGTGGTAATGGGGCCGCACACCTTCAATTTTGCACAGGCCGCTGCCAGCAGCGCTGAAGCAGGCGCTGCCGTAGTCGTCGATGACATGGCATCAGGCATTGCTCAGGCGGTGTTGATTGCCGGCCAGCCTGCGCTGCGCGACAAAATGCAGCAAGCGGCTCTGCGGTTTGCGCATCACCACAGGGGTGCTGCTAACGCCAGTGCACAGATGATCGCCGCGCTGCTGGAGTCCACCGAGGGATTTGTGAACACGTGCTTTGAGGCGTCGATCTTTGATGAAGAGTCGCGCGGCTGATAAGCGCTTCTTCTACTGAGAAGCAGACCCTGTTCAGTGTTCATTGGCAGAGGCCACGGCAATGACGTAGATGCCGGTCGGCACTCATCCATGCGCAGCCTTGCCATCGGCATGCTGATATAGCCAGAGTCTTTCCGTGCAATAGCCAGCATTGGCGTTGACTTCAAGTGCGCTTCAATTTTTAGATTGAAGGTTTCATGCTGCAGGGCAGCTATGTTAGGCCGTTGTTTGGCCCGCTGGCGGCTGGTGCGCTGGCCCAGGCCGGTGGATGGTCGCAAATGGCATGGATGCTGTTGTTACTGGCGGCTGCGGGCGTACTGCTGGCCCGCAGGCTGTGATGGGCAACACGGCATACCAATCAGCTTGGGTTTTCGGCCTCACCGTCCTCTTTGGCTGGTGCCAATTGGTCGCCTAGCCAGACCCTGGGGCCGGGGCCTTTCTGTCCAATGCAGTCGGCACGGTTGAAGACATTGCATACCTTCATCGACAGGCAGCCGCAGCCAATGCATTCTTCCAGGCTTTTGCGCAAATGCATCAGCTCCTGGATGCGCTCATCAACCCGGTTGACCCAGGTCTGAGAAATGCTGCTCCATTGGTTGCCGGTTGGGGCCTGGTGCTTGGGTAGCCCATCGAGTTGCGCGGCAATCTCTTCTAGTTGAAAGCCCAAGCGCTGCGCAAAGACGATGTACACCACCCGCCGCAGGCTGGAGCGCCTATACCGACGGTGGCCCGCACCGGTGCGCAGGGACTCGATCAGGCCCAATGATTCGTAATACCGCAGTGCCGACGCATTGACACCGCTGCGCTGCGCAATTGTGCCAATAGGCAGCAGCTCATCATCCCCAGGATTCATGGTGGTAATCCATTTTTAAATTGACTTAAAGTTTACTTTAACTTGAAGAATGCGAAGCGGCAACGGGCAAAAGCAGGGTTTGTCTCTGTATGGTCATTGCGGCCACGCTCGTGCTCCATCTTCATGCCTGTCCCGGCTACGGCCAGGCAGATCAACGGATAGAGCCGGAGGAGCGTGCATACGCTCCCGGTGCTTTTAATCCACTCATGGAATCCAATAATGACATTAGCAATCAGCGCGCACTGGCTTGTGCGCACCGGCCTGGCGACAGCTGCCAGCATGGCGCTTGTGGGTCTTAGCGCCTGTGGGCGGGCCAGCGGGGGCAGTGAATCCGGCGGATCGGGCGAGCCGCCACCAGCGCAGGTCACGACGGCACAGGTGCACTTGCATCCAGTGCAGCAATGGGACAGCTTCAACGGACGCATTGCCGCCAAGGAGAGCGTGGAGATCCGCCCGCGCGTGGGCGGTTATATCGACAATGTGAGCTTCACCGAAGGCCAGGCCGTGCGCAAGGGGCAGGTCTTGTTCTCCATTGACGCTAGGCCTTACAAGGCAGCCCTGGCAAGTGCGCAGGCGCAGTTACAGCGCGCCAAGGCCACCCAGGCACTGGCCAGAACGCAGGACAAACGGGCCCGGGACCTGCTGGTGGACCGCGCCATTTCTGCCGAGGAATCCGACAAACGTGCGGGCACCCTGGCGCAGGCCATGGCCGATGTGCTGGCCGCTGAGGCCGCCGTGGCGGCAGCGCAGCTGGACCTGGGCTTTACCGAAGTGCGCTCGCCCATCAGCGGCGTGGCGGGGCGGGCCGTGCTCACGGCGGGCAATCTGGCGCAGGCCAATCAGAGCGTTTTGTCCACCGTGGTGTCGCAGAACCCGGTGTACGTGTACTTTGATGCAGACGAGCAAAGCCTGCTGCGCAGCAGGCAGCAGGCGGGCCTGGGTGGACGCGGGGGAGCAGCGCAGGTTCGGGTTGGTCTGGCCAATGAGAGCGGCTTTCCGCACACCGGCCAGGTGGGGTTCACCGACAACCGGCTTGATCCGCAGACGGGCACGATCACCGTGCGCGCCACACTCGTTAACGACCAGGGCCTGTTCACACCAGGTATGTTTGCACGCGTGCAGATGCAGGGACGCAGTGATTTTCAGGCGGTACTGATTGACGACAAGGCGGTGCTGACCGACCAGGATCGCAAGTATGCCTACGTGGTGGGCGAGGGTAGTCGTGCCGAGCGGCGCGAGCTGAGGCTGGGCCGCATGTTCGAAGGCCGGCGCATTGTGGAATCAGGCCTTCAGGCAGGCGACCAACTGGTGGTGGCAGGCATGCAGCGCATCTACTACCCGGGCATGCCCCTGGCGCCCAAGCCAGCGGCCGATGCGGCAAAGCCCGCAACGCCGTCATCTCAAGAAAAATTGGCGTCAGCGCCCGGTCAATAAGCGGAGGGTGCTATGGATTTTTCAAAATTCTTTATTGACAGGCCGATCTTTGCCATCGTGCTCTCGGTGATCATGTTCGCGGTGGGCCTGATCGCCATCCCGCAGCTTCCGTCCGGCGAATATCCTGAAGTGGTGCCGCCCAGTGTGGTGGTGCGTGCCACCTATCCGGGAGCCAACCCCAAGGAGATTGCCGAATCGGTGGCTGTGCCGCTGGAAGAAGCCATTAACGGTGTGGAAGGGCTGATGTACATGAAGTCGGTGGCAGCGTCGGACGGCAGCCTGCAGGTTGTATCCACCTTCCGCCCCGGCACCGACCCTGACGCTGCTGCCGTGCGCGTGCAGAACCGCGTAAGCCAGGCGCAAAGCCGCCTGCCCGAGGAGGTGCGGCAATACGGCATTACTACGCAAAAGCAATCCGCCACACCGCTGATGTATGTGGGCCTGGCGTCCAAAGATGGAAAACTGGACACGCTTTACCTGCGCAACTACGTCACCCTGAAGGTCAAGGACGAGTTGGCACGCCTGCCCGGTATTGGCGACGTGGGGGTGTATGGCTCGGGGGACTATGCCATGCGCATCTGGCTCGATCCAGACAAGGTCGCAGCACGCCAGTTGACAGCGAACCAGGTGATCGCCGCCATTCGTGAACAGAATGTGCAGGTCTCTGCAGGCCAACTGGGCGCCGAGCCCAGCACCAAGGGGACGGATAAACTGCTGTCGATCAATGTGCAAGGGCGCCTCAGTAATGAGCAGGAGTTCGGAGATATTGTTCTCAAAACCGGCGCGGATGGCCAAGTCGTTCGCCTTGCCGATGTGGCACGCATTGAGCTAGGTGCCAGCGACTACACCCTGCGCGCCGCGCTGGACAACCAGAACATGGCGGCCATCGGCATCTTCCTCACACCGGGCGCCAATGCGCTGGGCGTGGCCGACGAGGTGTACAAGACGCTGGATCGCCTCTCTGCCAGCTTGCCGCAGGGCGCCTCGTTCGAGTACCTGTGGGACCCGACTGTGTTCGTGCGCGACTCCATCCAGGCGGTGCAGCGCACCCTGATCGAAGCGGTGATTCTGGTGGTGCTGGTCGTCATCGTGTTCCTGCAGACCTGGCGCGCCTCCATCATTCCGTTGCTGGCGGTGCCTGTCTCCATCGTTGGTACGTTTGCCTGGCTCTACCTGCTGGGCTACTCAATCAATACCTTGACCTTGTTCGGGCTGGTGCTGGCAATCGGCATCGTGGTGGACGATGCCATTGTGGTGGTGGAGAACGTGGAGCGCTTCATCGAAAAGGGCCACAGCCCGCGCGAAGCCGCCCATCTGGCGATGAAAGAGGTTTCGGGGCCCATCATCGCTATTGCACTGGTGCTGTGCGCGGTATTTGTGCCGATGGCGTTTCTTGACGGCATCACCGGCCAGTTCTACAAGCAGTTCGCGGTGACGATTGCGATCTCGACCGTCATCTCGGCGATTAATTCCCTCACGCTCTCGCCAGCCCTTGCAGCCAAGCTGCTGCAGGGCCACGGTGCGCGCAAGGATTGGCTGGCGCGCGGCATGGATGCGGGCCTGGGCTGGTTCTTTCAGCGGTTTAACCGCCTCTTCAATCGCAGCGCTAGCGGCTATGAAAACATTGTGGGGCGCTCGTTCAAGATGCGCGGGGTTGTATTCGTGGTGTATGTAGCGCTGCTGGGCGGCACGGCCTGGCTGTTCAACACTGTGCCCGGTGGCTTCATACCCATGCAGGACAAGCTCTACCTCTTTGCCGGGGCCAAGCTGCCCGAGGGCGCATCGCTCAGCCGTACCGATGAGGTGACGCGCGAGCTGACAAAGCATGCGCTATCGGTAGAGGGCGTGCATTCCGTGCCTGCGTTCGCTGGCCTCAACGCCTTGCAGGGCACCAACACGCCCAATCTGACGAGCGCCTACGTCATCCTCAAACCCTTTGGCGAGCGCCAGCGCAGCGCCGCCGACATCAGCGCGGAGCTGAACGGAAAACTCTCGGGCATGGATGGCGGCTTTGGCTACGCGCTCATGCCACCGCCCATCCAGGGGCTGGGCAATGGCTCCGGCTACTCGCTCTTTCTAGAAGACCGCGCAGGCCTGGGCTATGCCGCGCTGCAGCAGGCGCTGGGCACTTTCCAGGCCGAGATCGCCAAGACGCCGGGCATG
>JAVXMM010000057.1:0-2942 GCA_036646255.1 Comamonas sp. | reverse complement strand
GCATGCATGACCCGGTGAGCGCCTACCAGTCGAACATTCCGCAGCTGGAAGTCAAGGTCGACCGCACCAAGGCCAAGGCACAAGGGGTGGCGCTGAACGATCTGTTTCAGACGATGCAGGCCTATCTGGGCTCGGTGTACGTCAATGACTTCAACGCCTTTGGGCGCGTGTACCGCGTGATGCTGCAGGCCGATGCCGACTACCGCCAGACGGCCGAAGATATCGGAAAGCTACAGACCCGTAACAGCCGGGGCGACATGGTGCCGCTGGCATCCATGGTGAGCGTGGAGCCCAGTTTTGGCCCGGACCCGGTGCTGCGATACAACGGTTTTCCGGCGGCCGACTTGATTGGCGATGCCGACCCGCAGGTGCTCTCGTCTGCAGAAACACTGGCCAAGCTGCGCGAGATTGCCGAGCGGGTGCTGCCCCCGGGCATTGAGCTGGCCTGGACGGAGATGAGCTACCAGCAGGTTGAGCAAAGCCATGCAGCAGCCGTCGTCTTCGCGCTGGCAGTCATGCTCGTGTTTCTGGTGCTGGCGGCGCTGTATGAGAGCTGGACCATGCCGCTGGCCGTGATCCTGATCGTGCCGGTGTGTATCTGCGCGGCGCTGTTTGGGGTGTGGCTATCTGGCGGGGATAACAACGTCTTCGTGCAGGTGGGGCTGGTCGTGCTGATGGGCCTGGCTTGCAAGAATGCGATCCTGATCGTGGAATTTGCCCGCGAGCTGGAAATGCAGGGCGCCAGCATCTGGGATGCCGCCCGCGAAGCCTGCCGCCTGCGTCTGCGGCCCATCGTGATGACGTCGATTGCCTTCATCGCCGGTGCTTTGCCGCTGCTCGTCGGCCATGGCGCGGGTGCCGAGGTGCGTGCCGCGACCGGCATTACCGTGTTCTCCGGCATGCTGGGGGTGACCATCTTTGGCCTGTTCCTGACGCCGGTGTTCTACGTCACGCTGCGCAAGCTTAGCGGCACGCAACTAGGGCCGAAGCAGAAGGCTCCTTCTTCCGACAATTCATCCACGGAGCAAGTCCATGGCTAAACCGATTTTATTGAGCAGCATGACCCTGGCTTGCAGCATGGTGCTGGCGGGTTGTGCCGTTGGGCCTGATTTCAAGAGCGCAGCACCGATGGTGCAGGCACCAGCGCAGTTTACCCGTCAGGAAGCGGGCGCAGATGCAGCGCAGCTGCCGTCCGTGGATGTGCGCGACGCCGCCTTTTGGCGCGAATTTGGCGACGACACGCTGACGGCCCTGGTGCGCCAGGCACTGCGCGGCAACCATGACCTGGGCGCGGCCCTGGCACGCTTGCAGGCGGCAGATGCTGTGCTGAACGAGGCGCAAATGGATCGATTCCCCACCGTCACCATGAATGCTGGCGCCACACAGCAAAAGCAGAGCCAGGACCAGCTGAGCCCGGGCCAGCCGCGTTCTACCCGCAGCTACAACGCAGGCATTGCTGCGCACTGGGAAATTGACCTGTTTGGCCGTGTACGCCGCAGCGTGGAAGCACAACAAGCACAGATGCAGGCGACACAGGCTGACCTGTCTGCGCTGCAGGTGGTGATTGCGGCGCAGGTGGCAGATGGCTATGCGCAACTTCGCGGCACCCAGTTGCGGCTGCAGATTGCCCAGGCCAATGCACTCAACCAGCGCGATACCGTGCAGCTGGTGGAGCGGCGCCTGCAAGCGGGCATGGCCACAGATTTAGACGCCAGTCGCGCCCGCGCCTTGTTGCTAGGCACCCAGGCGCGCATCCCCAATCTGCAGGCGCAAGCTGCCGTTCTGCAGCACAGGCTGGCCGTGCTGGCCGGCCTGCCGCCAGGGGATTTGATCGCCATGCTGGATAGCCCCCAGCAGCTGCCACATTTGCCTGCCGTACCCAGGGCCGACACGCCCGGTGAACTGCTGCGCCGCCGCCCTGACATTGCCGCTGCCGAAGCACGCCTGCACGCAGCCACTGCACGCGTGGGGGTGGCCACGGCCGATTTGTTTCCGCGCCTGTCCATCGGCGGGTTGCTGGGCAGCTTTGCATTAGGTGGCAATGACTTGTTCAAGGGCAGTACGGCCACTGGCAGCGTCTTTCTGGGGGTAGATTGGTCATTCTTGGACGTGGGCCGCGTGCGAGCGCGTATTGCGGCCAGCGAGGCGGGCGCGGCCGAGTCACTCGCGCAATACCAGCAAAGCGTGCTGCAGGCCCTGGAGGAAACAGAAAACGCCCTGGTACGCGCCCACCGCAGCCGAGAGGAGCTGCAGGTACTGAGCACCGCCACGCAGCAGCGCGACAAGGCATCGAAACTGGCGCAGCGCATGTACCAGGGCGGCACCATCGGCCTGTACGAGGTGCTCGATGCGCAGCGTGAGCAACTGGCCGCCCAGGATGTCAGCTCATCGAGCCAGGTAGAAGCCCTGCGCAACAGCATTGCGCTCTACAGAGCGCTGGCAGGCGGGTGGCTGGCCCAAGATGACGCACCCCGTGCAGGTGACAGCAAAAGCTGAGAAACGCTAGCGCATGAGATCAAAAGCCGCCTGAGTGCATAACGCCAGGCGGCTTTCCTTTGTTCTTGCGATTTGACTTCACACCGCCTGGGCTGCATTTGTTCGTCAATATCTCCCCAGTGTGTGGTGCGAGGGGAGTAATTGGCCAGAAACTGCCAATCGTCGCACTACGTTGACCGGCTGCTGCAGGCTGGAAGCGGTCGTGATGAGTATTGGCGGCAGCGCATGCTGATGACCTAGGGGCGTCATTAGGTTCATCCTCGAAAGTGACGGCTTCTCCGAGATAGCAGACGACGACTCGTAGTTTGGTTCAGCGCATAAGCACAATGGGTATGTGCTGCAGGCGTTTCTCTGTTTGAGCTCATCAGAACGTTGCCATCGCAGAATCAATCAGCAAGACATACTTTTACGACCAGTGATTCAAGCGTTTGCAAGCATGCCGCTAT
>JAVXMM010000056.1:0-31262 GCA_036646255.1 Comamonas sp. | reverse complement strand
GTGCCCGTGGTGGTGACCACCCGTGTGCACAACGGCCGCGTGATGCCCAGCTATGGGTTTGAAGGCGGTGGCAAGACATCGTTCGACGCCGGCGCCGTCATGGCGGGCGACCTGAAAGCGCCCAAGGCGCGCATTCTGCTCATGCTGGCCCTGCAATCAGGCCAAACCCAGCGTGATCAGTTGCAGGCATTGTTCGACAAGTAAGCCACTCGAGTTGTCGCCTTTACGGCTTGAGAGCTGCTAACACCACCCAGCAAATCACAGATTTGCTGGGTGGTGTTACGCATAACGTCGAAAGCAGTACAGCCGTGCTACAAGGCTCAACCAACGACACCTCAACGCTTGTGTTCGTCGCTCTTCGCCTCAAGGCAAGGCAAAGCAAGGCCCGGCCTTATCCTTGCGCCCCCAGCTTAGCCAGCGCCGCCTTCTCTTTAATCGTAGACTCTGCCGCAAATTTTTTGTAGTCGGCGCTGTTCATGTAGATGGGTAGCATCTCAAAGCGCTGCAGCATAGCTTGGTAACTTTCCATCTCCATCGCTTGCTTGAAAGCATCGTGCAGGCGCTTTTGCACATCAGCAGACATGTTTTTAGGGCCAGCCAGGCCGAAGGGCGAGTACTGCGTAGTGGGCAGGCCCAACTCAATCAAGGTGGGCGTGTTGGGTAGCGTAGGCAGGCGCTTTTCCGTCCACACATTCAGTGCCACCATCTTGCCCTGGTCTACATAGGGGATGACGGCGCTGGTATCGGCTGCCACCATCACCTCGCCCGCCATGGTGGCGCGCATCAGCTCGGCGGAACCCTTATACGGCACGTGCACAACATCCAGCCCCAGTTGCTGGGCGATGATGGCGGACGTAACGTGTGGCGATGTGTAGGTGCCCGTATTGCCCAAAGTCAGCTTGCCAGGGTGTGCCTTAGCCCAGGCCACCACGTCTTGCCAGCTCTTTAGACCCGATTGTGGGCTGGCTACCATGCAAAAGGCGTAGCCGGTTACGTTGATGAGGTAGCTCAAGTCTTCCACCGGGTTCCACTTGAGGCCCGTGGTAAACGGCAGGCGCATCACGCTCATGGGCAACTGGGCAATGGTGTAGCCATCTGCTGGCGTGTTTTGCAGCAGAGTGGCGGGGAGCGAGCCTGCGGCGCCCGGCTTGTTCTCCACCACAATCGGCTGGCCCAAAATCTTTGCCGCGTTCTCTGCCAGCTGGCGCATCGTCAAATCAGTGGGGCCGCCCGCTGGGAAGGCCACCATCAGCTTGATCGCCCGCGACGGGAATGGCTTATTTGCGTAGGCCCCGGTGGCAACTGTACCCAGCCAAGCCCCCGCCACTGCGGACGTACCTGCCTGTAGCAGGTTTCTGCGCGAAATCGCCATTACTTTGTCTCCATATCTATAAATTAGCGACAAAGTTTATGGATGCATCCGCAACCGCTTAGACGCCTAAGCGACAAGGCCCGCTAGGCATGGGGAAATTACGCGCTGTCGACAGACAATTAACGCGACCCTTTGGCGCTTCGTGCGAACGTGCTGACGGCCTTAAACACCGTGCTACTGCGCAGCCGAGACGCGTTTGAATCGGTACGGCGAAGCCTGGGCTTATACCGAGACGAGACGCAGCGCGAAAAAATCGACCGCCCCCACATGAACCCATTCAGGCCGGTGCCTTTGCGGGTAATCCGCTTGGCTGCAGCGCTTGCCAATAGCGGGCTATGGGCTGCGCACTGTATCTCGCGCCCCATCCCGCAAAGGCACAGCCGCCGTGGCTCAAAGTGCCTCAACACGCTCCAGGCCATTTCTTACCCAAACTAACGCTACTCCCAATTCTGCAACTACACACAAACCAGCCACGATTGCAAACGCCCTCCCATATACATACAAGGCTGGCATATGCATAGCGCTCACCGCGCCCCTGCTCTGGCCCACTTTTCTACACTGGTTGCCATGGAGACCTTTTTAGCCACCGCCCTCACCGCAGCCTTCTGGGTCGGTGTCCTCAAAATCATCTGGATTGACATGCTGCTGTCGGGCGACAACGCCGTCGTCATCGCCCTGGCCGCACGCAGCCTGCCGCCCCCGCAGCAGCGCAAAGCCATCCTGCTCGGTGCAGGCTTTGCCATCGTGCTGCGCGTGGTGCTCACCCTCGTCGCCGCCAAGCTCATGCAACTGACGTTTTTGCACCTGGCAGGCGGCCTGCTTCTGCTGTGGATTGGCGCGGGCCTGCTCAAAAGCGATTCAACAGCAGACGCCGATGAACAAACACCAGCCGGTAACGGCAGCATGGCCGCCGCCATCCGCACCATCGTGCTGGCCGACGTGGTGATGAGCCTGGACAACGTCATCGCCGTGGCCGCTACCGCAGGCGGCGACTTGGTGCTACTGATGTTTGGCCTGGCCGTCAGCATCCCGCTGATGATCTTTGGCTCCACCATCATGATCAAACTAATGACCCGCTACCCCTGGATCGTGCCCGCAGGCGCCGCGCTGATCGGCTGGGTAGCTGGTGAGACCATTGCTGGCGACGCGTCGCTTGAGCACATCGTGGCGCAGTACCCGGCGGTCAAATACATTGCCGCTGCAGTGGGCGCAACACTGGTACTGGCCATGGGCACTTATTTGAGAAAACGCCATGCGACGGTTGCTACTACTGATTCAGCCAAGGCGGTGACGGCTTCCCCGGGCGCTTCTAAGATCAGTTAATACGATCCAGAAAGCTGTCGGTTTGCGTTTGAGACGAGGCCCGCAGCCGCATGCAGTACAAAAGTACGACAGGGCCAAGCAACGTTGCATCGTGGCTTGCGTTAACCGTTCCAAGTATTGAGGTCTAGGCTTTTTAGGGGCAACTTAGGGCTGTCTGTATTGATGGGCGTTGTTGCACAAAACTCCAGCCATCCAGCACGCTAGGCTAGGCGGATGAATAGGTCGAGCTGAAAGAGGCGGTAATACTTCTCCACAAACTGGAAGACGTACAACGCGGCTTTGAAAGCCCTAGGCGACTTGTCCGCCTGGCTCTACAAAGTGGTGCAGTGCTTAGCGCCCATGGCGGCAAGATTTTTCAGATACTGCCACCCAGTTTTGCCTGGCCATCAAATACCTTTTCCGCTTGCCTCTGCATCAAGCCAATGGTTTGGTGCAAACCTTGCTGAAAATAGCTTGTCTCTTCGGGGCAGCATCAAAATCTTGCAGCCCGTTGGGCCACCGCCCTCAACAGCAACATCCAAAACAGCGGGAGAAGATGCAGGCACAGTCATGGCACCAACAATCACAAAATAACAAAGGGGCGAGCACTTGCGCCAAGTACCATGCCTTAGTGGCGAGATTTGGTACGCGGGGACACACATGGCTGTACCAAGCGAAGCGTGCAAACCTGCCTGTAGGCGACCGGCTACACCCACTTAGCCATCCATCTAAAACAACTCTTTCTACCGCCGCCGCCGCTACGTGCAACCAACTCCAAAGCAATGAGAAGAGGTCCACATAAAAGAATCACAGCGTCAATAAATACATAAATTTGACTTATAAAACCAAACACCTACACTCGAAACGGCGACTTGTTCCATGAATTGAATTGATCTTCTTTTTTAATAAAGGATACGACCAATGGCATGCCGAACTCACCCTTACGTACCCAGCGCGCAAAGATCTTCAAACCGTAGCCTGCTCTCAGGATTGGTTTTGTTAGCGCTATATGGCACAAGTACAGCTGTGTTTTCTCAACAAGCTTCGTCGGTTGCGGGTGGTACCGTTGAGGTGCCTTCGCCGGCTAGTCTCGATACTGACTACATCGATAACGGAACGACCGCATCACTCTCTGCATATGGTCCGAGTAGCATTTTGGACGCAACGGGCACTGCAGCTGTCCCCCTGACTGCCCAATCAGTGGTGGCCCAAGGCGGGGGCACCATCAACATGAAACATGTGACGATCCAAAACGGAGGCCGCACAGGCGCAGCAGTGATTGCGCGCAATCAGTTTGGTTCGGGCTCTGCGGTGAATCTGACTAACTCCAGCATCACGATGGGCTCAATTGCACCTGCAAATACCGCGCTTCGTGGGCTGGAGTCGCGCAAAGGAACCACGGCGAGTGCGACCGACAGTACGATTACGGTCAACAACGGCAGCGCGACCTACCCAGACCCTACAGGCGCTATAGCGTGGAGCTCGACTACAGCCACCAGCGCAAGTGCGCCCCGCGCGCTAACAACACTCATCAGGACAAATGTTTTTGTTAGTACAGCAGCCACTTCGGGGGCTTCCGGCACGGGCGCGCGCGCAAACACTGGTGGTCAGGTGGATATCACCGACGGAACAATCACCGTGGGCAACGGCACACTCAGCGCCAATATCGGCGTTCAAGCTGATGCAAATGCGAACGATGTCAGCGCCGAGCCGAGTCGATTAACCGCCACCAATACGACCATTGTCGTGTCTGGTGATTCCAGCCATGGCGCGGAAGCCAAGGCTGGCGGGCACATCGTTTTGACAAATGGAAGTATTACGGTCACAGGGAATCAGTCTGCAGGGCTGTTTACCACGGATATTCGGAACGCCTTCCCTGCAGGGCCCGCACAGGGAGGCGCGACTATAGAGGCAAACAACCTTGATGTGGGCGCAATTGGCGCAGACAGCGCAGCCATTAGCATGGCGGGCACCGACATCAGCCATCTGGGGTTCATCACAGTCACAGGTGGAAGCTTGACGACTTCGGCGGGGCCCATCATACAAACGCAAGGTGCAGCTGGCACCATTACTTTGCAAGCGGGCACCACTGTTTTACCCGGCCCACAGGGTGGCAATACAGTGCTCGCGCACATTCAAGATGACGGCAGCAGCCCTAGCCAGATCGACCTGAATGCCATCGGCATTGGCGGCCTCATTGGAGATGTGCAAACAACTGGCTCAAGCACCATCAATATGGCCCTGAAGCAAGCCACCACCTGGACAGGGGCATCCCAAAATACGACCAAAGTGGGGGTCGATGCCTCAAGCAAATGGCAGGTTAGCGGCAACTCCACAGTCACCGATACGGTTTCCAATAGCGGATCGGTCTCCATGGCCGATGGAGCCGCATCCACCACCCTGACGGTAGGCAACTGGGAAGCCACGGGCTCGCCCCTCTTGATCGTGGACACCTGCCTGGGCGACAGTACTTCTGCCTCAGACCAACTCGTTGTCAACGGGGATACCAGCGGCCCGGTTGTCCTGCAAGTACAGCCTGTAGCAGGCCCGTCTTGCCAAGGGGCCCCGACCACCGGCAACGGTATTTTGTTGGTGACGGTGAATGGTGCATCCAACGGCAGCTTCGCCCTGGGCCCTTCTCCCTTAACTCAAGGCAACTACGCCTATCAACTGCAAAAAGCAGGAGGCAACTGGTACTTGCAAGCCACGCAAGCACCCCCAGGATCGCCCTCTGTGCCCAAGGCAGTGCCCATCAACAACCCGTGGACGCTGGTATTACTGAGTTTGACGGTGTTTTTGCTCTGGCGAAAAAAGCGCAGCCTTGGTTAACTTCAGGGCGGCCTCTCTAGGCGCAGCAAAACTTGAACCCAGCCCTGTGCCAGGTGCAAGACTGGGCAATAGAGGGGAATGAGCCTGAAAACGGTACGCGCCCGGCTCTGCGCCACTCTATCCGCCTAAGAGCGGTTAGCTCAACCCTTGATGCGCCATTGTTTCGCCTGCCGTACGTTTGGCTCACACCTTCTAGCCAAAATCGAAAATCTGCGATTTTCTGGGCCGTATTAGCCGCTTAAAGACTCAGCATCGTTACCACGCCTGGCCGCCCCGCCACATTCAACTGCGTCACCGGTGCTGGTGTGCTCGCAATGCGCTGGCCTCGGCGCCACACTCCCAAGCGCGTAGCGCGCAGGCGCAGTGCTTCGATAGGGTCTTTGGCGTGTAGCAGGACAAAGTCGGCATTGCATCCCGCCTCCAGGCCATAGCCTTGCAGGCCCAGTAGCTTTGCGGGGTTTTTGGTCACGGCGTCAAAGCACTGGCGCATGCCTTGTTGACTGGTCAATTGCGTGACGTGCAGCCCCATGTGGGCAGCCTCTAGCATGTCGGCACTACCCAGGCTGTACCAAGGGTCCATCACGCAGTCGTGACCAAAGGCAACCGTGAGGCCTGCAGCCATGAGCTCGGGGACGCGGGTCATGCCGCGGCGTTTAGGGTAGCTGTCGTGGCGGCCTTGCAGGGTAATGTTGATCAATGGGTTGCTGACCACGCCCAATTGAGCCTCAGCCATCAGAGGGATGAGTTTGCTCACGTAGTAGTTGTCCATGCTGTGCATGGAGGTGAGGTGCGAGCCCACGACGCGGCCTTGCAGGCCCAGACGCTGGGTCTGGTAGGCCAGACTTTCGACATGGCGCGAGTGCGGATCGTCCGACTCGTCGCAGTGCATATCTACACGCTTGCCTAAATCGGCGGCCAGCTCACACAGAATGCGTACGCTCTCAGCGCCATCCTGCATGGTGCGTTCAAAGTGTGGGATGCCACCCACCACGTCCACGCCCATTTCCAAGGCGCGCTTCATGTTATCGAGCCCGCCTTGGGTACGCAGCACACCGTCTTGGGGAAAGGCGACCAATTGCAGATCGATATAGGGGGCTACGCGTTTTTGTACATCCAGCATGGCCTCCACTGGCAGCAGGCTGGCGTCGCTGGTGTCCACATGGCTGCGGATAGCCAAAAGGCCGCGCGCCACGGCCCAGTCACAGTACGCCAAGGCGCGCTCTACCAAGACTTCATGCGTGAGCTGGGGTTTTAGCTCGCCCCACAGCGCAATGCCCTCTAGTAAGGTGCCGCTTTCATTCACACGCGGCATGCCGTAGCTGAGTGTGGCGTCCATATGGAAGTGCGGATCGACGAAGGGAGGCGTCACCAGCAGACCTTGTGCGTCCACCACCTCGTGTGCGGGCGCATTCAGGCCAGCGGTCACCTCGGTAATCTTGCCGGCTTGCACGGCGATGGACATGTTTGTGCGGCCGTCCGGCAGCGTGGCGTTTGTAATCAGTAAATCCAACATGGCTTATCTCTTTGTGTAAAAACTGCCTCTAGCGCCCAATTAGCGGGCGCTAGCAGCTATCAAAACAATATCAACGCTCGCCCTTGCGATAGGGCTTCATCAGCGCTTGCGGGTAAGCCGCTTTGCGTGCCACCAAAACCAGCGCCAGGATAGAAAGCAGATACGGCAGCATCAGGTAGAACTGGTAAGGCACCAGGCCCTCACCCGATTGCTGCAAACGCAGCTGCAGTGCATCAAAAAAGGCAAACAGCAGCGCCCCCAGCAAAGCCTTGCCCGGACGCCAGCTGGCAAACACCACCAAGGCCACACAGATCCAGCCGCGCCCGTTAATCATGTTAAAGAAGAAGGCGTTAAAGGCCGACAAGGTGAGAAAGGCGCCGGCTACACCCATCAGGGCTGAGCCGGCAATGATGGCGCCGCTGCGCACTGCGATGACGGGGATGCCCTGCCCTTCAGCGGCCTGAGGGTTCTCGCCCACCATGCGCACGGCCAAGCCCAGCGGTGTGCGGAACAGCACCCAGGCGAGGAACGGCACCAGTAGTAGCGCCAACAAGGTCAGCGCTGTTTGCTCGCCCAAGATAGGGATCGGCAGCCAGTCCATCGCCCCAAACGGGGTGACGGTGGGCGGCGTACTGACTTTGGGGAAGCTGACGCGGTAGCCGTAGTACGACAACGCGGTGGCCAGCATGGTGATGCCGAGGCCCGACACGTGCTGCGACAGCGCCAAGCCCACCGTCAGCCAGGCATGTAGTGCGCCAAACACGGCACCCGTGAGCGCCGCTACCAACACCCCCGTCCACAGACCATAGCCCGCATACACGGTAAGCCAGCCGGCGAAGGCGCCCGCAACCATGATGCCTTCAATACCCAGGTTGAGCACGCCAGCGCGCTCACACAGCAACACGCCGAGCGTGCCCAGCAACAGCGGCGTGGCAGTGCGCAGCACGGCCACCCAAAAGGCGCCGTTGGAGAGGATGTCCATCAACTCACTCATAGGGCACCCCAGCTTGATTTACTCATATTTTTATAGCTATTAGCAACCATCAGTCGGTCGCTAGATGCATTTTTTATCATCCACATGCTGTGCCTCACTTTCTGCGCAAGCGGTATTGGGTCAGCAAGCTGGCCACCAACACGGACAGCAGCGATGCCGCCACGATCACATCGGCAATCGCATTGGGTACGCCCACGGCGCGGCTCATGCTGTCGGCGCCCACCAGCATGCCTGCCACAAAGATGGCTGACGCCACGACGCCTAACGGGTGCAGGCCCGCCAGCATGGCAATCACAATACCGCTGTAGCCGTAGCCGGGCGACATGTCCAGCGTCAGATAGCTGGTGCGCCCTGCCACCTCGATCGCGCCTGCCAAACCAGCCAGGCCGCCCGACAGCAGCGCCACCAACACCACAGTGCGGGTGACTGGCACGCCGGCAAACGCCGCAGCGCGCGGGTTGGCACCCGCAGCACGGATATCAAAACCCGACACCGTGCGTTGCAGCAGCAGCCACAGCGCCGTGGCCAGGCCCAAGGCAATCAGCATGCCAGTGTGCAAACGGGTTTGCTGAATGAGCTTGCCCAGCTCCAGATCACCTTGCAGCGCCACACTTTGCGGCCAGCCCATGGCCATCGGGTCCTTCATCGGGCCATCCAGCAGATAGGCCACCAGCAGCAGCATCACAAAGTTCAGCAGCAAGGTCGTCACCACCTCGTCCACGCCCAGGCGCGTCTTCATCAGCGCTGGGCCCAGCAGCAAGGCAGCGCCCGCCAGAGCAGCAGCTAGCAGCATCAGGGGAAAAAGTACGTAGATGGGCACATCAAAGCCGGAGCCACCATGCATGCCACCCACAGCCACCGCCGCTACGGCACCGGCGTAGAGTTGCCCCTCCGCACCAATATTGAACAGCCGCGCACGGAAGGCCACCGCCGCCGCAAGGCCCGTCAAAATCAACGGTACAGCGCGGGTTAAGGTCTCAGACAACGCAAACAGCGAGCCGAAAGCGCCTTTGAACAGCGCCGCATAGGTAGCGCCCACCGGCGCCCCCGCCCACAGCACCAGCAAGCCGCTGATGATCAAGGTAAACACCACCGCACCCAGTGGCGCGGCCACCATGGCGGCTTTGGAAGGAGTTGGTCTTTTTTCTAATCGCATAACAATCTCTTAAGCGCAGTGGGCCGCCGCTGGGGCCGTAGCAGCAGGTGCCGAGCCAGCCATGGCTAAACCAATGCTTTCTCGGCTCCATTGCGCATGGGGCAGCGCTGCGGACAAATGGCCTTCGTGCATCACGCCAATGCGGTCGCCCAGGGCTAGCACTTCATCCAAATCATCAGATATCAGCAGCACGGCGGCGCCTGCGTCGCGGGCGGCCAGCAATTGCTGGTGTACAAAGCGCACGGCACCAATATCCAGGCCCCAGGTGGGCTGGTGGGCGACGATGAGACGCGGTGCGGCATCGCTTGCGCCCTGCGGTGCCAGCAATGCGCGGCCCAGGATCAGCTTTTGCATGTTGCCACCCGACAGCGAGCGTGCAGGCGCATCCAACCCGCCCCCGCGCACATCAAATCGCTGCGACACATGTTGGGCTTGGCTGCGCGCCGCAGCGCGTTTAACCCAACCCAGGCGCGAGAACCATTTACTGCGCAGACGCTCGGAAACGGCGTTTTCCCATACCGGTAAATCGCCCACCACGCCGGTGCCGTGGCGGTCTTCGGGGATGCGCGCCACGCCTTGTGCGACCAAGGCCACGGGCGATTGCGGCATGGGTGCACCCATATAGGTGACACTACCGCTGCCCACGCGGCGCATACCGCACAGCACATCGGCCAGCGCCACCTGGCCATTGCCCGACACACCGGCAATGGCAACGATCTCACCCGCACGCAAATCCAGCGACACATCGACCAGGCGATCACGCGCCGTACTTTTTTTGCTGACCGCAGTGTGTACTTGGTTCAGGCCACACACGGTGGCGCCCACGCTCTGCGCAGGCTTTCGCTGGGGCAAGGCCACAGCCTCACCAACCATCCACTGCGCCAGTTGGGCTTGGGTGGTGCCTTGGGTGGGCGCCTCAGCCACTAGCTTGCCGTGGCGCAGTACGGCCACACGGTCTGCCACGCGGAGTACTTCGCCCAGCTTGTGGCTGATGAAGATGATGGACAGGCCTTGCGCCACCATTTGCGCCAGCGTGGCAAACAGCGCCTCGCTTTCTTGTGGAGTGAGCACGGCGGTGGGTTCGTCCAGAATCAATATGCGGGCGCCACGGTACAAGGCTTTCAATATCTCCACCCGTTGGCGCTCACCCACGGTAAGGCCAGCCACGCGGGCATCGGGCTCTACAGGCAAGCCAAATTGCTGGGCTACCTGCACCAGTTTGGCGCGTGCCTCGGCCTTGGCGGATGCGGGTTTGAACAGCGACTCGCTGCCGACCATGATGTTGTCGAGCACGGTGAGGTTGTCCGCCAGCGCAAAGTGCTGGTGCACCATGCCAATGCCGGCGGCCAGCGATGCGCGTGGCTGGCCGGGCGGCAGGGGCTGACCCATTACGTCGATGTGGCCCTCATCCGCCACGTAGTGGCCGAACAGAATGGACATCAGGGTAGATTTACCCGCACCGTTTTCGCCCAGGAGCGCCACCACCTCGCCCCGGTGCAGGGTGAGCGATATAGCGTCATTGGCGACCAGCGGCCCAAAGCGTTTGGTGATGCCGTGCAGCTGTAAAACGACTGGCTGCGCGACCGAAGAAGTTGGGGAAGACGACATGGTATGGGGCCCTAAAGCGCCTTTGCGCACCGTAGCGGTGCAATAAAACCGTGCGAGAACGCCCGCAAGCCTAGGACAATAGACTAAAAAACAATAGCATCTAGCGCCCTATAGACGGGCGCTAGATGTAAACACACTACTAGCCCGGCTTATCCAAGCTCTCGGGCAATAAAGCCCCCTTGTGCAGGGCTTCGAGGGCCTGGCCTCTGCAAGCAGCCCTCTCCCGTCTGCGGAAAAGGGCTGGCGTTTAAGGCAACACAGCGCTCTTACTTGGCGGTCGACTTGGGTTGGCTGTCATCCACCTTGACGGTGAACTTACCGGCCAGAATATCGGCCTCCTTGGCTTTGACCTTGGCCATTAGATCTGCAGGCACCTTCTTCTCAAACGTGCCCAGCGGCGCCAGTGACGAGCCCTTATGCTTCATCATCGAGTACGGGCCGTAATCCTCCGCCTTGTAGCTGCCATCCTTCACAGCCTTGATAGCACGGTCCACGCTGGGCTCCATGTGCCACAGGGCCGATGCGACCACCGTGTCGGGGTACTGGGCCTGGGTGTTGATCACGTTGCCGATGGCGAGCTTGCCCTTTTCCTTGGCCGCGTCGCTTACACCAAAGCGCTCTGCATACAGCACGTCAGCGCCCTTGTCGATCATGGCGAAAGTGGCTTCCTTGGCCTTGGGTGGATCAAACCAGCTGTTGATGAAGCTGACGGTGAACTCAACCTTGGGGTTCACCTCTTTGGCACCTGCCATAAAGGCGTGCATCAAGCGGTTCACCTCCGGGATGGGGAAGCCGCCAACCATGCCGATCTTGCCGGTCTTGGACATACCGCCCGCAATCATGCCGGACAGATAGGCAGGCTCCTGGATGTAGTTGTCAAACACACTGAAGTTAGGCGCTTGGATCTTGCCGGATGAACCTGCTACCACGGCCATCTTGGGGAAATCTTTGGCTACCTTGCGAGCAGCAGCCTCTACACCAAAAACCTCGCCAAACATCAGTTGCGTGCCGCCAGTGGCATATTCGCGCATCACGCGTTCGTAGTCGGCATTGGCCACGTTTTCGCTGGATTTGTACTCAATCTCGCCACGCGCTTCAGCTGCTTTGAGCGCCTGGTGAATGCGGCTAACCCATTGCTGTTCATAAGGCACGGTATAGACCGCCGCTACCTTGAGCTTGGCCTGAGCAAACGCCGCGGTGGACGACAAACCGATAACGGCTGCAGGGATGGCCGCCAGGGCCAACTGAACAATACGACGCCTTGTACTCATACCGAAAACTCCTTGTTTTATAGAACGTCCACTTTCGAGCAAAGTGGCTAGGCGGTTGTGCAGCAAACTTCGTACCAAGTAGTCAAAAAATCACAAGTGGGCCCAAAAAAAGCCGCACATCTTTCGATTGCTGCGACTTGGATTGTGACCGCCGACTTTAAGAATGTACCGAGGGGAAACGACAGCTTGCCCGCACGAGCACGCCAACGCAGTGCGCATATACGCAAGGCGTCGGCATTCTAACTGGCTTATGGAGGTGTTGGCTACAAACAGCGTCTCTACGGCACAGAGTTATGGCTTTACCCCAGTCCACTTGATTGCCTGCGCCAATCAGCGCCGCAGGCCTTTGCTGCATCAGAGAGCTGATCTAGCGGCGAAACTTCATCAAAATAGGCGCGGCCATGGTGGCCACACGTATCAGCTTGCGCGGGCCTAGCAGCAAGCCCAGGCCCAAAGCGGCGGCGCACACAATAGGGTGCTGGCGGCCAAAGCTGATAACGCGCTCAACGACAGAGCCATAGACCATGTCATTACCTGCACTGCCTTGGTGCTTCAATGCCAATGCCTGCTGGTGTGCCAGTCGGCGGCCATTCAGGCGCTCACGCTGGTTTTGGATGCGGTCCAGCACCTCAAGCGTCTCGGGCTCGGCGTGCTCCAATAAGTCACGGTGTATGTTGCTGTGTTGTTTGCTCATAGCAGTCTCCCCGGGTTACTTCAAGCGGCGCTTAACGGCTTGCCAGTCCGTCTTGAGCACGCTCTTGGTCAGCTGGAAGGGGTTGGTGGCCTTCTTGGCGGTCTTCCACAAAAAGATCACGATGCCAAACCACAACAAGCCCCAAAAACCGGCAACCAGCCAGGTGACGAACAAGCGGCTAGGCGTATCCCAGTAAGTGATGATGATGGCCCCGGAGAGCAAGGTGAGCGCCACGATGGTGAGGCCTGCGACGACCAGACCCATCACCAGCATCCACACGATATTTTTTTTGGTTTCCTGCCATTCAATGGACAGCAAGTCCATGCGGTCTTCCGCAGCGATGGCGCCCTCGTTCATCAGCGAACGTGCCCGCGCAACGGTGTCTTCCAGCCCCAGCAAAGACATCCAGTTCATTGATGCTCCTTGGAAATAGGTGCAGGGCTTGCGCCCTGCTTTTTATAGGTTTTAAGATAGTTTAAACAGTGGATGCAGGGTATTGCCTAGCACACACCTGGCATCCTCTTGCTTGAAGCCTGCGCTTATCGGCGCGAGAAGATGAAACCGATCAGCGCGCCAACAGCCAGTGCTGCACCGGCAACGCGCCATGGCTCATCGTGGGCATAGCGGTCGGCAGCCAGAGCAGCTTCTTTGGCCTGGCGAGCGGCTTCTTGCGCAGCGCGCACAGCGCCGTCGCGGGCGTCGCCAGCGGAGTCTTCCAGGCGTTGGCGCAGCAGCTTGATTTCAGGCACATTGTCCAAGTCTTTGCTGGACAGCACGCTGCGCAGGTCGCCCACCAGCTTTTCCAGATCAGCCTGGGCAGTGTCGACGGTATCGCTAAAAAAATTAGGCTTACGCATATTCATCCTTTTCTTAATCAGGCCAAAAGTGATTCTCACGTCGGCAGCATAGCCATTTGCATCGTTGCAGGCCATGGCGTCGGCTTAGTTGCATGTTAACGGACTTCTATTACCACCCCGCCTGCAATGCGCCCGCACGGTTGTCAGAGAAGGTCGACAAAGCTTTTTCAGTCTTTTTCAAGCCAGCTTGTGCGCCACTGCTTGGCCTATGGCCATGCAGCTGGTCAACCCCGGCGACTCGATACCAAACAAGTTAACCAGGCCCGCCACTCCGTGGGTACTGGGGCCCTGCAGCACAAAATCTGCCGCTGCATCACCCGGCCCGCTGATCTTTGGGCGTATACCTGCGTAGCCTGCGGCCAGCGCGCCGTCTTGCAGCGCTGGCCAGTAACGACGTACCTCGGCATAAAAAGCGTCGCCACGTGCCGGGTTTACCACCAGATCGTCGGCACCATCCACCCACTGCACATCGGGGCCAAACTTGGCTTGGCCGCCCAAGTCCAGAGTCAAATGCACGCCCAGGCCTGCAGCCTCGGGCACGGGGTAGATCAGGTGCGTAAACGGGGCACGGCCGCTTAAAGTGAAGTAGTTGCCTTTGGCGTAGAAAGCCGTGGGGATGTGAGCCGCATCCAGCCCCGTAAACTGGCGTGCCAAATCAGGCGCCCACAGGCCTGCAGCGTTCACCACAGTTTTGGCCAGCAGCTGCGTGCCGTCTTGCGTGGTCAGCAAAATGCCCTGCTCGCCATCGACCTCGACGCCGCACTTTGCCGCGGCCAGCGGGCTGTTAAACGCCACCATGCCGCCTGCATTTTCCAAATCACCTTGCAGCGCCAACATCAGGCCGTGGCTGTCGACAATGCCGGTGCTGGGCGAATATAAGGCAGCCACACATTCCAGCGCGGGCTCTAGCGCCCTCGCCTCATCGCGGCCCAGCAGTACCAGGTCGTCCACACCATTGGCTGCAGCGTGCCTGGCGATGTCGTCCAGCTTGGCGCGCTGCGCATCTGTCGTGGCAACGATCAGCTTGCCGCAGCGGCGGTGGGCAATGCCGCGCTCTGCGCAGTACTGGTACAGCAGCGATTTACCCTCCACACACAACTTGGCTTTGAGTGAGCCTTGCGGGTAGTAGATGCCAGCGTGAATGACCTCGGAATTACGCGAGCTGGTGCCGGTGCCGATGGCGTCTTGTGCCTCGATAACCATCACCTCGCGCCCAGCCAGCGCCAGCTCCCGCGCCACTGCCAAGCCCACCACGCCCGCGCCGATAACGACGCAATCGACAACATCCACCACGCTTTGCTCCTTATTCAGGCAACCGCCCTTTGATTGATCTGCGCCTTATTCTGAACGAAAAAAAAGCCGGTCACAACCGGCTTTTGCTACATTTTAGTGAGCTGCTAGCGCCCGTCTATCGGGGGCTAGCGGCCTAAAAATAGTATTTATTTGTTGTAAGCAGCGATGCCATCAACGATTTCCTTGTGCGCCTCGTCCACGCCCTTCCAGCCCAGCACCTTCACCCACTTGCCCTTTTCCAGATCCTTGTAGTGCTCGAAGAAATGCGAGATTTGCTGCAATACCAGGTCGTGGATGTCGCTCAGGTGGTTGATCTTGTCGTAGCTAGGGAGCAGCTTTTGCGTTGGCACAGCCAGCACCTTGCCATCCACACCGCCTTCGTCTTCCATGTGCAGAATGCCGATTGCACGGCAAGGCACGACCACGCCGGGTGGCAGTGGGAAGGGGGTCATCACCAGCACATCGACAGGATCACCGTCACCCGCCAGGGTTTTGGGCACGTAGCCGTAGTTCACGGGGTAATGCATGGCGGTACCCATAAAGCGGTCCACAAACACGCAGCCAGTTTCTTTGTCCACTTCGTACTTGACGGGAGCGGAGTTGGCCGAGATTTCGATAACAACGTTGAAGACTTCAGGTGTCTTGGAGCCAGGGGTCAGTTTTTCGAAGGACATTGTGTTCCCTAAAAAGTAAAACGATAGGTGTATAAAACAGGGGCGCGTAGCCCATAGAACCCGCCACAGCAGGACGCAACCGCGCGCAAAACCCGGTGATTTTAGGTGCTTTGACTGACACCGCGCTGAAAAAGCCCCGCCAGCCCGCAGATCAGCTCCAGTCCAGCCTGCGACAGCCGGCAGGTTTACTCTGTAGGCAGCACCTCGTTCCTGCGCTAGGCTAGGCAGGTTTTTTGTCTTGTTTCAACCGATTCGCGGATCTGCCATGCAATTGCACTACATCGCCAACGCCTCTGTTCCCTCGCTCTCGGGCAAAACCATTCCCATGGTTGATCCGTCTGACGGCCAGCAGTACGACGAAATCCAGCGCGGCAATGCCGAAGATATTGACCACGCTGTACAGGCCGCGCGCCTGTGCTTTCAAAATGTGTGGGGCAAAATGGCGCCGGTGGACCGCAGCCGCCTGCTGATGAAGCTGTCTGCCAAGGTGCTGGAGCATGCTGAAGAGCTGGCCACCATCGAGCAGCGCGACTGTGGCAAGCCCACCAAGCAAGCCAAGGCCGATGCAATTGCGCTGGCCCGCTATTTTGAGTTTTATGCCGGCGCCTGCGACAAGCTGCACGGCGAGACCATCCCCTACCCGCAAGAGTTCAGCGTGCTGACCTGGCGTGAGCCGCATGGCGTAACCGGCCACATCGTGCCCTGGAACTACCCTATGCAGATTTTTGGCCGCTGCGTAGGTGCCGCGCTGGCGGCTGGTAACACCTGCGTGGTCAAACCATCCGAGGACGCATGCCTGAGCCTGATTCGCGTGGCGCAGTTGGCGGCAGATGTAGGCTTCCCCGCAGGGGCGATCAATATCGTCACCGGCTTTGGCCATGAGGTGGGCGATGCGCTGGCGCGCAACCCCGGGGTGGACCACATCAGCTTTACCGGCAGCCCCCGCATAGGCACCTTGATTGAGCAAGCCGCCGCCGAGCGCCACTGCCCCTGCACTATGGAGCTAGGCGGCAAAAGCCCGCAAATCGTGTTTGCTGATGCCGACTTGGATGCGGCCATCCCCGTCATCATCAACGCCATCATCCAAAACTCCGGCCAAACTTGCTCGGCCGGATCACGCCTGCTAGTGGAGCGCTCTATCTACGAAACCCTGCTGGCCCGCCTGGCCAGCGCGTTTGAAGCGCTGCGCGTAGGCCCCGCCACCATGGATTTAGACCTGGGCCCACTGATCCGCCAAACCCAGCAGCAGCGCGTATGGGATTTTTTGAGCGATGCACACAACGACGGTATCTCCATCGTCGCCCAAGGCCAGATCGTGGACGAGGCGCCCGAAGGCGGCTACTACCAAGCACCTACCCTGCTGCGCGATGTGCCCGTCAACCACCGCTTGGCACAAGAAGAAGTGTTTGGCCCCGTGCTCAGCTCTATGGCGTTTGACAGCGAAGAAGAGGCCATCCAAATGGCCAATGCCACCGAGTTTGGCCTGGTTGCCGGTGTGTGGACACGCGACGGTGGCCGCCAGTTCCGCGTAGCCAAGCGCCTGCGCAGCGGCCAGGTGTTTATCAACAACTACGGCGCAGCGGGTGGCGTAGAGTTGCCTTTTGGCGGCGTCAAATCCAGCGGCCATGGCCGTGAAAAAGGCTTTGAGGCGCTGTACGGCTTTACCACCTTGAAGACGGTGGCAATCCGCCACGGCTAATTGCTATTGTTTTTGACTCATTGGCGCCCATCACTCGGGCGCTAATGGCGTAAAACGCCAAGATCCTGTATGCATAACGCCCCCAATAGTTGCACCGCAACATGGGGGCGTGATTGTTTTTACAATAGGCAGATATTGCACCGCACCAAGGCTGTCACCCGTTGTGCTGACAAGTCATGCGCCGCGCCGCATAGTGAACAAAATTGCAGGACGCTCGCCCTGCCCCCACTAATAAAAAACATGCCCCTGTCCCTTGTACCCAACCGAACCCCCAAGCATTTGCGCGATGTGCGCTTTCGTAGCTTTGAGCGCGAGGACGGTCTATGGGACATAGAAGGCGAGCTGGTCGATATCAAGGCCTATGACGTAACCCTGCCCGGCGAGCGTAGCCGCAAAGCGGGCGAGGCCATCCACCATATGTGGATACGCTGCACCATCAACACCGACTTGGTCGTACAAGCGATTGAAGTGGTGATGGATGCCCACCCGCTGGGTGGCTGTCCACAGGCCCTGCCTGCCATGCAAAAAATGGTGGGCAGCTGCATGGCACGGGGCTGGCGCAAGGCGATCGAGACCCATCTGGGCCAGATTGCAGGCTGCACACATATGCGTGAGCTGCTCTTCAACATGGCCACTGCTGCCTTCCAAAGCGTGCATAAAGCCTTCGCAGCCCCTGATCCAAACCTGCCCCCACGCCACCTGGGCCAATGCACGGGCTGGGATTTTGACGGCGTGGCCGTGGCAACCATCTACCCACAGTTTGCGGGCTATAAACCGCAACCCAAAACGGAAGCGGTAACCAATACCAAGGTAGCCAGCACCCACCCGCTCCCAAACAGCAAAACGGCATAAAGAGACCACGCTGCGATTCGTCAAAAACCGCTATTCCATTCGCGCCATAACGCCTATCCATGCGGCCCCGCAGGCTGTTGTGCTATAGCTCCTGCGGTACCATTGGCCCATGTCTCGGCCCCTGATTCACCCGATTATTCCCCTGCACGATGAGCGCCAACTGCCCCAGCCCGGCACACGGCCCATGGTGCTGGGCGATGCTGCTCCAGCGAGTGATTTGCGCGACCAGCGCAAGCGCCCGTTGCGCGATCTGCGCATCAGCGTGACAGACCGCTGCAACTTTCGCTGCAGCTACTGCATGCCCAAAGATGTGTTTAGCAAGGACTACCAGTACCTGCCACACCGCGACCTGTTGAGTTTTGAAGAAATCGCCCGCGCCGCGCGCATTTTTGTCAACCAGGGCGTGGGCAAGCTGCGCATCACCGGCGGCGAGCCACTGTTGCGCAAAAACCTGGAAGCACTGATCGCCCAGTTGGCAGTGCTGCGCACCGTAGATGGCCAGCCGGTGGATTTGACTTTGACCACCAACGGCTCCATTCTGGCGCGCAAAGCCCAAGCGCTAAAGGATGCCGGCCTGAACCGGCTAACGGTGAGTTTGGACAGCCTGGACGACCAGCTGTTCCGCCGCATGAACGACATGGATTTCCCCGTTGCTACCGTGCTGGATGGCATCGAGGCTGCGCAAGCTGTTGGCTTTGACAATATCAAGGTCAATATGGTCGTCAAACGCGGTGTTAACGATCACGAAGTAACCGCCATGGCACGCCACTTTCGCGGCAGCGGTGTGACCTTGCGGTTTATCGAATTTATGGACGTAGGCGCCACCAACGGCTGGCGCATGGAGGAAGTACTCCCGTCCGACGAGCTATTGGCCCGCCTGCAGGCCGAATTTGCACTAACGCCACTGTCGCCGAGCGTGCGCGGTGAAACCGCCGTGCGTTGGGGTTACATGGGAGCCAACGGCGAGCACGATGCCAGCCAAGGCGAAATTGGCTTGATCAGCAGCGTAACGCATGCCTTTTGCAGCGACTGCAACCGCGCCCGCTTGTCAACCGAAGGGCGCCTCTTCCTGTGCCTTTTCGCCAGCGAAGGCTGGGATCTGCGCAGCCTGCTGCGCAATGGCGCCAACGACGAAGCCATAGCCACAGCCATCGCAAACGTCTGGGGCCAGCGCACCGATAACTACAGCGAGCAGCGCAGCCTGCACCCAGAAATGGCCCAACTGCGCAAGCGGGTGGAGATGAGTTACATCGGGGGATGACGCTGCTTGGCTTAGTCCAACGGCACGTTACCAAGGCCCATCAAGTTGCCATGGCGATCGCGAGTCTGCAGTGCACTACTGCTGCGCTTATTGGTAGAAACCTGATGGCCACGCCTCACTGCCGCGATTCCAGGCGCAATACACCCTTACCCTCACGGGGGGTAGTCCAGCATCGGTTGCTTACAGCGAATAGAGCCGTCTTCATTGATAGCCTCATCCCCTGTTATCTGGACCAAATTTACCAATTTGGATTCTTGGGCGGTCGCATTATCGCTAAATCGCATCATCCACTGGCCAAGCAGACCTTGAAGTGCCTCGTTCGGCTCCAGCGCCATGCGCACCATTCGCATCTCTGGCTCACCCGGCAACTGCACAAACCCATGCACTCGACTGCTTGAGTAACGTCCAGCCTTCTCACCTGAAAATCGCATAAAAACCTCACCGGCCTCCGCAGAAAAACGAGCGCTGACTGCGGGACCGCCTAAGCACACGCCCTCCTTGGTAACGGTTCAGGGGAAACCGCGCTTCTATTCCTTGATAGTTACCGCCGCCCATGTGGAAAGTCGGCGATCCGCTAGTCGAGTAATTGAATATTCGTGCAACGACCAATCCATTCTGAACATCAATAGCAAGGCCGCACCTGGGTTTGTCGCGCAACTCATCCTCAATCACCAAGGTGCCTCTGCTAGGTACATAAGCCTGACTGCAGCTACTTATATCTGCTACTACACCTCTTCAAAAACGGAACAGCTATTTGTAGCTACACCGCCACTTCAGTAGTGGCAATCCCCCGCAAATGCGTAGCTTCGTGCCAGACCGTTTTGCAGGATGTCCACGGTGCCTTGCACATCTATATTTGCAACCTCGAATTGCATTGCCCGAACCTTAACAAGCTCCCTCGCTGTGCCTGGTGCATCATCGCTTTCACATGCATAAGTCTCATCATCAGCAGTTGCCTGGCATAGCAAGGACTGAGAGGATTCAGTTCCACCTTGACGATGGAAAGATGCATGAAAACGCCCATCTATGGCTGTAGCATTACCAATCGTCATACCTATAAAAAAGGGTGTCTGCTCACCAGCCTCCACGGCCGCCACTAAATAACTACGCGATCTTCTTTGCTCCAAGTATTTATCCGAATAGTCTTGGCTGCGCATCTGAAACCGCTTAGTCGCCCGTCCCGGCTCGCCAGGGAACCGCACCTTCATTGGCAAAACTCACCGTCACAGCGCCGGGCGATCCATCCTCCACCGCATCCCGCGCCTCGCCACCAAAGCTGCGGCCGCCTCGGTAACGCATCAGTGGCGCGGTCACGGTGTTGCCGTCCATCTGCCCTGTAGCGGTGTAGAAGGTCGCATCACCATTCTTCTCATACCCAAACACCTGCATAAAAAAGATGTTGCCCTGCGCATGTATCGCCAAACCCCGACCCGGTTTGCCATCCAGCTCTTTATTGATGACCCAGGTGCCCGCCTGCGCGGGGTAAAGTCGCGGGCCGCCCAAGCGGTGGGCAATGCCGAGGCCATCAAGCAGGCGCACGTCAGGGCCGCTTGCAGTGGGCGTTGCAGCAGGGAGCGAAAACTTTGCATGGATGGGCCTCCTAACCATGTCGTTTTGCCAGTGCAGGGGCGCCAATGGCTTATAGAAAACAAGGCGTTAGCGACCGTACAATGGGTGCCAATAGCTCTATATTTAATAGCAAATCATGTCTCAAATACCTGTCACCATCCCACGCGACCACATCACCGGCCTGGTGCTGGCGGGCGGCCGGGGCTCGCGTATGGGCGGAGTGGACAAAGGCCTGCAATTGCTGGCGGACAAACCCATGGCACAGTGGTGTGCAGAGCGTTTAGCGCCGCAAGTGGGCATGGTGGCTATCAATGCCAACCGCAACATGGCGGCGTATACGGCGCTGGGCTGGCCGGTGGTGGCTGACTTACCGGGCTTAACGGCGGCGGATGATGCTTTCCCCGGGCCGCTCGCAGGGTTTGCGGCCGGGCTGGCAGCTTGCACCACGCCTTGGTTGTTGACGGTGGCTTGCGACACGCCATTATTCCCCGTGGATTTAGCAGCAACCATGGCACAGGTGGCAACTGCGCAGAATGCTTTGGTGGTGATGGCGAGCACGCCGATCGATGGCGCAGAGACAAGCTCCCACACCCGCGCCCTCCCCCAGCCTGCGTTTTGCCTGATCCACACCAGTTTGGCGGCCAGTGTGCACGATTTCGTTGCGGGCGGCGGGCGCAAGATTCGGCAGTGGACGCAGCAGCATCCGCATGCTTTTTCTCCATTTGGAGACGCTAGCGCTTTCTATAACGCTAATACGCCGCAAGATTTAGTGCACTTGCACAGTTTGATGGCCGCAGGCTAATACCGCGATCTGCGCAAATGTGACAGATACAACCTGCTAGCGTCCAATTGGCGAACGCCAGGCGCTATAAATGGCAGAGTACCTACCTAGATGAGAAAGCTATGCCCTATATCTCTCAACACCTTGCCCAAGAACCCACGCGCGCCGAGGTAGAGCAGCTGACCGGCTCCACGGTGCTGGAGTTTGGTACCCCTTGGTGCCCGCACTGCGTGGGCGCACAACCGCTAATCGAAAAAGCGCTGGCGGGCCGGGCCGGTATTGCCCACATCAAGGTGGAGGACGGAGCTGGCAAACCGCTGGGCCGCAGCTATCGCATCAAACTGTGGCCTACGTTGGTGGTGCTGAAAGATGGGGTGGAAGTGGCACGTGTAGTACGCCCCACGGATGACGCGGCGATCCATACGGCGCTTGCTGCTTTAGAGAGCTAAGGCTTGATCAAGGATCGCGTCAGGTCTGAAAATATTTGGTTGCCAGGGGCGCTCTGCCTGCAGCAATGCTGATGGACTGCAAAGGCAGGCAGCGATGCAGACGGGTGTTTTACAGCTCAGCCAGAAGGGAAAGCACCGCCCGCTCCTCACTCATCGTTACGCGCCTTATTCAGGTGCGTGCACATGCACGGAGTCGCTCGTCCAGACTGACGAGCGGGCCTTCTACCCTCGCGACCTTGATCAAATCTCAACAGGCCCTAAACCGGCGTAACAGAGAAGGCCGAACTGGGTGCGGTGGGATCTTCGGGTGAAACACCAAAGTACATTACGCCTGCGCCGTGCAATTGCACCGTCTCGCGGCGCACCACGGTGGCGGGGCTGCCGCCAAAACTAATCCAAGTGCCGTAGCGGCTGAGATCGGTGTAGATTAGGTTCCCACCGCGCCAGTCAATGCGGCCATGCTGGCGTGATACGCGGCGGTCCAGCACCACCCACTCTGAGTCGGACGAACGGCCCACAAAGATGGGCATGTCTATGGTGTTGAAGAACTTCTCCACTCCACCTGCAGCGAAGCGCAAGCGCACTTGCACCACGGTCTCAGGCTGCATGGGCAAGACGGAGTCGTAGGCAGTGATCAGCTCGTGTGCCTCAGGCTCGGCCCATTGCACTTGGTAGAGCATGTGCTGCTCCGCCTTGCCGCGCAGCTCCATCCAGCCCATGGGTACAAAGGTGGTATCGGCGCGGGCGCTGGACTCCATAGTGGCTGCGGAGGCCCAGATCTCGCGGTGGCTGGCTTTTTCACACAGGCGCGATGCCATGTTGACGGAGTCGCCATAGCAGTCGCCCTCCATCAACACGATTTCGCCCGTGCTCATGCCTACGCGCACATCAAATTTTTGCGATGCTGGGAGTGCATCCCACTGACCGTAGTGGCGGCGCATCAACATGGTCATGGCACTGATGGCCAGGGGCCCACTATTGAAAGTAGCCAGCACGCCATCGCCCAGTGTTTTGACGACGCGGCCCCCCGCCTGTACAACGACCTGCTTGAAGGCGTCTGTCATGCCTGCGACGGCCCGTGCAGCCCGCTCATTGCCCAAGGTTTCGAACAAAGCAGTACTGCCCGAGATATCGATGAATACCACGGTAGCGACAGTTGTCATGGATGTATTGCTATGGGCGTAGCAGCCACCTCCCCCGGCGCCGCCTCACCCTTGAAATAGTTGTTATTGCGCATATTACACCGCAAACTTGCCTCTGCCGCCAGACCAAAGCGCATACGCACCAATAACTAATTTATACAGACAGCAGATAACAAATGGCGCTTGCGACCCAAACTTCAGCCCGGTTTATTGGTGACCCCAATAGATCAGCGCATCGCGCCCTTCTACGCTGAGCGACACCTGCGCACCAAACGGCAGCACCACTTTGGTCGCCACATGACCAAACGGCAGGTTAGTAAAAACAGGGGCTTCAATCTGGCTACGCAGCCACTGCACCACGGTGGTCAGCTTAAAGCCCTTGTCGTGCGAGCTGAGCTTGTAATCATTGAACTGACCAAACACGATAGCCTTTTGCTGAGCAAGCACACCGGCATGTAGCAGCGTAGTCAGCATGCGCTCCACCTTGTACGGAGTCTCGCCAACGTCTTCAAGAAATAACACCCCATTCTTGATCTTGGGCATATAGGGTGTGCCTGCAAGCGATGCCAACATCGCTAGATTACCGCCCCACAGCGTGGCCTTGGGGATGTAGGTATCTTCTGCCGCCGATGCACCAGTGACCGTACCCGCGCGCTCGGCAGACACCCGCCAGCCCGCACCTTCGCCGTGGCCGAACAGCATGTCTTCAAAACAGTCCAGCATGATGTCGTCCATGCCATCGGCTGCACCAAAATCGGCGCCAAGCGCCGGTCCAGCCCAGGTTACCGCCTTGGTCTTGGCATACAGCGCCATTTGCAACGCGGTAAAGTCGCTCAAGCCCACAAACTTGGTACCACCAGAAATAGCCTGGCCCATCAACTCGTAATCAATGCGATGCAGCAGACGCGACAGGCCGTAGCCGCCACGCGATATCAGCGCTACGTCGGCACCACTCCTGCAAGCGCGCTCAATCGCGGCCAGGCGTGTGTCGTCGTCCCCCGCAAAACGCATATGCGATTCCAGCGCCGCTGGGTCCACCTCAACGGTGTGACCCAAGGCTTCCAAGCGCTTCACCCCCAGGCGGAAGGCCTTTTTATCGCGCACCGCACCCGATGGTGAATAGACGTAAATGTGCTTTGGGCCGTGGTGGTGATCGTGGTTGCAGCCCGCATGGTCGCAATGGGCGCCGTTGTGGCTGTGGTCGTGAGAATGCTCGTGTTGATCGTCGTGCATGGTGGCGGCGTCTTGCGGTGGCTAGGCACCGTATTTTGCTATGTTTTTTGCAGTACACAAACCAATGGAATGCGTGTATGGCAGGCATTATGCGCCCAAGCTACGGTGCCTGCCGTAGCCACGGCACAAGCCTTTGCGGCGTGGCAAGGATTTGTTAGCCAACTTTGACAGGTACAACATCCACTATGCAGAACACGCCATGCACGCCATCCACCTTTTCCGCCAGTGCAATAGCACGCTCACGTAGATCTACGGATGCGACGCTGCCACTGAGCGTCACCATGGCAAGGTGCGTATCCACCTGCAGGTCGCGCAGATCGTCACTTTGCGATGCCGCAAAGGCGTCGGCCACAGCTGCGGATATGGCGTCGTCGCCTGCCAAGACACGTTTGGTTTGTGCGGCATGCTCGACCACGCCATTCACCCGCGAGCCAGATACTCGCAGTTGCTGGTGCAACGCGTGGCCCCATGCACGCCACTGCGTAAACCATGTATCGTGGCTGCTTGCAGCAAGTGCGGCTGGCATCCAGTTGCTGTAGACCAGCACCCCAGTTGCAGCCAGGCATAGCACGCCGACTAGCAAACGCAGTGAGCGGATTTTTGCGAAACGCATAGAGGGGCTCCTGTGGTAGTGATTAAAAATTGCGGCGATGCAACAAGGCCTGCCATTGTCACCAAGCTACCCGCAGCTGTATAGCACCTAGCCGCGCAATGCTGCATCTGAAACCTGCCCGATACAGTTCTGCTGGATTTCTTCACAGTCGCAGTCGCCTATGCACATCGCTTTTCTGGTGCATGGGCAGGCTGAGGCGACAATGGGCCATGCTCTCGCCGTTGATCTACCGTATCTTTCCCTTCCTCACTTGGCCACGCCCCACTTTGCAGCTGCTGCGGGGCGAGTTTGCGGCTGGCATGACGGTTGGGTTGATGCTGCTCCCCCAGGGCGTAGCCTATGCACATTTAGCAGGCATGCCACTGATTACCGGCATTTATGCCTCCATCATCCCCGCGGCAGTGGCGATTTTGTTCAGCCCTTCGCCGCGTTTGGGGGTGGGGCCCACGGCGCTCAGTGCCCTGTTGATCGGTGCGTCGCTCACCGGCATGGCTGAGTCCGGATCAGCCCAGTGGGTGATGTTGGCCGCGTGGATGGCCATTTTATCGGGGCTGGTGCAGTTCTCGCTCGGCTTAGTGCGTGCGGGCTGGTTGCTCAACCTCGTCACTTCACCCGTGCTGGCAGGTTTTACGCAGGCGGCAGCTATTTTGATTTTGGCATCGCAATTGCCCAGCCTGCTGGGCATGACAAGCGACTGGGCCACTGTCTGGCACAACCCATCCCCTGCCTTGTTCGACTGGCGCTCCATCGTCTTTGGCGTAGCCAGCATTGGCATGCTGGTAGTGGCCAAAAAGTGGCGCCCGGCCTTCCCATCGGCCATTTTTGTGATTGGCCTTACTGGCCTCATCAGCTGGGCCACGGGCTTTGCCGACAAAGCGGGCGCCGTGGTGGGCCACTTACCTTCCGGTCTGCCGCACTTTAGCTGGCCGGGCATGCTGGGATGGGATGAGTTTGGCCTACTCATCATGCCCGTACTGGTGATCTCACTTGTCAGTGCGCTGGAGACCGCATCCAGCGCTCAGGTCGAGCATCAACAGGCTGGCACCCGCTGGGACAGCAGCCAAGAGCTGGTCGCGCAAGGCCTGTCCAAGATGAGTGCGGGCCTGTTTGGTAGCTTTGCCACCAGCGCCTCGTTCTCACGCTCGGCAGTTAACCTGCTGGCCGGGGCCAAAACGGGCTACTCCAATGTGTTCTCGATCTTGCTGGTGGTGGTTGTAGTGCTGTGGTTTATCCCGGCGCTCTACCACGTGCCGCAGGCAGCGCTAGCGGCAATTGTGATGACGGCGGTGTCCAACCTGGTTAAGCCGCGCGCCATCATCAACCTGTTCAAAATATCGCGCATTGAAGGCGTCATCGCCGTCACCACCTTTGCCATCACCATTCTGACGGCACCGCGCATTTACTGGGGCGTGCTGGCGGGCATCTTGCTCAGCTCATGCTATTTTTTATACAACCGCCTGCACCCGCGTATTGTCGAAGTGGGCCTGCACCCAGACGGGAGCCTGCGCGACCGCCATTTATGGCAGCTGCCACTGATTGCACCCGATGTACTGGTGCTGCGCATGGATTCGGAGCTGGACTTCGCCTCTGCCGCCGCACTAGAGACACGCGCCGCCAACGATTGGGCCCGTCATCCCCAATACAAGCAACTCGTCCTGCTGGCCCAGCCCATGAACCAGATCGACATCACCGGCGTAGAGGCCTTTGTACGGCTGGAGCGCATGGCAGCCAAGCGCGGCGGCCTGCTCCACATCGTCGGCATGAAGCTACCGGTAGAGTTGCGCCTAAAGCGTGCCGGCCTGCTGCAAGACAACCCACGCCTGCGCCTGTACCGCACCGATGCCGATTTTCTGCAGGCTATGGCCGTGCGCAGCCAGCCGGATAATCAAGCTCTGCCATTCAGCACCTAAGCGTTTTAGATAAAATAGGCCTCTAGCGCCCGCCTAGCGGGCGCTACCAGCTATACATTTGATAGAACACTTACCACCCTCGCAGCGCCGACACCTTCTACCGTGCCCGACATCCTCAACATCTCCTGCTACAAATTTGTACCCCTGCCGGATGCCGACGCACTGCGCGAGCTGCTGGCCGAGCGCTCTACGCACTGGGGCGTTAAAGGCACGGTACTGCTGGCCGAGGAAGGCATTAACTTCTTTTTAGCAGGCAGCGCTGATGCTGTGCGCGGCTGGGTCAACGATTTGCGCCGCGACACCCGCTTTGCCGATGTTGCACCCAAAGAGAGTTGGTCGACAGATGCGCCTTTTCGCAAAATGCTGGTCAAGGTCAAGCCGGAGATCATCCGCATGGACCACCCCACCATCCGCCCCGCCAGCGGCCGTGCACCGTCCGTTAAACCGGTGGATTTACACCGCTGGCTTGCCCAGGGCCATGACGACACAGGCCGCCCGGTGGTAATACTGGATACACGCAATGACTACGAGGTGGAAGAAGGAGCCTTTGTAGGCGCCATCGACTGGCGCATCCAAAAATTCACCGAATTCCCTGCTCGGCTGCGTGAACACAAGGCTGATTTAGCTGGCAAAACCGTGGTGAGTTACTGCACCGGCGGCATCCGCTGCGAGAAAGCCGCCATTCTGATGCACGAAGAAGGTGTGGAGCATGTCTACCAGCTGGAAGGCGGCATCCTCAAATACTTCGAGGAAACCGATGGCGCTGGCTACCAAGGCAGCTGCTATGTGTTTGATGGACGCCGCGCAGTCAATGATGCGCTACACAAAACAGCACTTAAAGCGCAAGACTGACGGGCACTGGCTGCCAATTTCCTCCATAAAAAAGCCCCTTGCACTGTGCAAAGGGCTTTTTCCCATCTAGTTTGTGCTGCTTATTTGCGCTTGGAGTCCAGGCTCCAGCCTCCGGCACCAAAGGCGGCCAAAACCAGCAAGCCGCCCACAATGGCCATGTTTTTGCCAAACAGCAACTGGGTCACTTGCACTTGCTCTGCAGGCACGGCCCAGTAAGCATGGAATACAAAGCTTGCCACCAAGGTGAAGAACGCCAAAATCGCCGCAGCCCAACGGGTGCCCAAGCCCAGCAGCAAGGCCAAGCCACCCAGTAGTTCTATCAGCAAGCCAATGCCTACCGATACCTCGGGCAACGGCATGCCGGCAGACGCGGCGTACTGCACCGTGCCAGCAAAGCCCATCAACTTGCCCCAACCTGCGGGGATGAAAAACCAGGCCAGCAAAATGCGGCCTGCCAGCGCGAGCGGGTTTTGCAATGCATTCATATCAACCTTTTTTGAAATAGCCATTCATCAGTTTGGCGAGCCCTATACCCGCCAAACCCCATCCGCAGCTTAGTCGGCTGCCAAGTCAAACACCAGTACTTCGGCGTCGCTCGCCTGATCCAGGTGCAACTGGGTTTCGTTGTCCAAATAAGCTGCGTCGCCAGTTTGCAACACCGTACCGTTCAGCGATAGTACGCCGCGGACTACATATACGTAGGATTTACGCCCTGCAGCCAATGTCAAATCAGCAGTCTCAGCCCCATCCAGCAGCCCTGCATACATACGGGCATCAGCGTTTGCACTTAGCGAGCCGTCGGCACCATCAGGCGACAGCACCAGGCGCAGCTTGCCGCGCTTCTCGGCATCCGAGAAAGTTTTTTGCTCGTAACTGGGCTTGATGCCAGTTTTGTCGGGCTCAATCCAGATCTGCAAAAAATGCGTCTCCTGGCCTTCCGCGTGGTTGAACTCGCTGTGCTGCACGCCGGTGCCTGCGCTCATGCGCTGCACATCGCCGGGCGGCAGACCTTCCACGTGGCCCATGCTGTCCTTGTGAGCCAAATTGCCTTCCAGCACATAGCTGATGATTTCCATATCGCGGTGGCCGTGGGTGCCAAAACCCTTGCCAGGAGCGATGCGGTCTTCGTTAATAACGCGCAGATTGCCCCAGCCATTAAAGCGGGGGTCGTAGTAGCCAGCGAACGAGAAACTGTGGTTGGAGCGCAACCAGCCGTGATCAGCGCGGCCACGGTCTGCAGATTTGCGAACATTCAACATTTTTGACCTCCATTTGTGAAACAGTGCGAATACTGCGCTGTTCATCACCTTGGGATCAACTGTAAAACTTGGCGCCCCCGCTTTGACGCAGCGGTTTTGATGGCATCATTCAAAAAATCTGATGAACGGAGAAAACCGTGGCCGTACTGCGTGACCGAGACGTCCTCACCCCCGATACCCTGGCCCTGCTGCAACTGGTGGCTGACACCGGTAGCTTTGCCGCCGCCTCCCGCAAGCTGGGCCTGGTGCCCAGCGCCCTCACCTACCGTATCCGCCAGGTGGAAGACGCTCTGGATGTACTGCTGTTTGACCGCAGCGCCCGCCAAGCCCGCCCCACTGAAGCCGGGATGGAGCTACTGCGCGAAGGCGCTCGCCTGCTGCGTGAGGTAGATGCCGTTGCCAACCGCGTACGTCGCGTGGCCACCGGCTGGGAGCCCGAGCTGCGCATTGCGGTAGATGGCGTCATATCGCGCACCACACTCCTGGAGCTAGTGGAGTCCTTTTACGCCATTGCTCCGCCCACGCGCCTCAAAATAATCGACAGCATCCTGGCTGGCACCTTGGAGGCATTGACTACTGGCCGCGCTGATCTCGCCATTGGTGTGGCGGTGGATGCATCCAATGTTGCCAGCTTGCAGCAGCTGGACCTGGGTGAGATCACCTTTCGCTACGTGGTGGCGCCCCACCACCCGCTGGCCGATGAGCTACAGCCCATCAGCGACGATGTGCTGCGCCAGCACCGCATCATTGCAGTGGCGGATTCATCCCGATCTGGCCACGGCCAGACCATGGGCGTCTTAAGTGGCCAGGATGTGCTGACGGTAGACACCATGCAAGCCAAGCTGCAAGCCCAGCTGCGAGGCATTGGCGCCGGTTTTTTACCCGACAACATGACCATGCCCTACCTGCGCAGCGGCCAGTTGGTGGAGCGCGAGCTGATGCGCCCATCGCGCGAGATACGCCTGCGCTACGCATGGAACAACACCGCCCCCGGCAAGGCCTTGCGATGGTGGTTGGACCAGTTGCAGTCGCCAACCACACGCGAATCCCTACTGAATAACCATTACGTGGGATAAATCCCGATCTGGCTTTGGATCACAGCGTGTAAATTGAACTCCCGGAGCGCATTGCGCGCTCTGCCATATCTGCTATAAAAACAGTGAACGCATCCTGTCAACAGAAAGTCGGTTCCACATGCCATCCAAGATCCCTCCCAAGCCCAAACGAAAAGCCCCAGAGCGCGCCACTGCACACAAGCACTTTGCCGTTGTCGGCGCAGGCATGGCCGGTATCGTCTGCGCACGTACCTTGCAGCAAGCAGGCCACCAGGTCACGGTGATCGAAGCCCAGCCCCAAGTGGGTGGCCGCATGGCCAGCCGCGAAGGCGCACACGGCAGCTTTGACCTGGGCGCACAGTTTTTTACTGTGCGCGATGCGCGTTTTCAACAAGCGCTGGACACCACACCCGGCGTCACCAAGCGCTGGAGCGTGAATGCCATCCGCACGCTGGATGCAAGCGGCAAAGCTGTGGTCAACCGCGCCGCCATGGAGCCACACCTGGTGGGCGTTCCCACCATGGACAGCCTGCTCGAAGCCTGGTCCGCCCCGCTGAATGTGCATGTCGGCAAAGAAGCCGTCGCTTTTGAACGCGACGCCCTCAACCCCGCCCAATGGCAAATCCGCACCGAAGACATGGACGGCGGCGTGCATGTATTTGCCGGGCTGGATGGCGTAGTGCTGGCCATACCTGCACCTGAGGCCGAAGTACTGCTGGCCCACAGCGAAGTATCGCCCCCCGCCGACTGGAACCTGGGTGACGTCTATATCGCCCCCAGCTGGACCCTGCTGCTGAGCTTTGCCCACGCGGTGGACCCCGCCATCACTAACATAGGCCCGCAGTGGAACGCGGCCCGCACCGAACACCCCCGCATTACCTGGCTGGCGCGCGAACCATCCAAGCCCGGGCGCGGCAAGATCGAGCGCTGGACCGTTCAAGCCAGCCCCGACTGGGCGCGCAAGCACGAGAACGACGAGCCCGAGCGCGTGGCAGCCAAGATGCTGCAAGCCTTTGGCGAGCTG
>JAVXMM010000055.1:0-31303 GCA_036646255.1 Comamonas sp. | reverse complement strand
CAGCATGACCTTAGTGTTGGCGGCGATAGTGCCGCCCACCTTGATCTGAATGCGACCCAGCTTGAGGTCGGCTTCGTAGTCCACACCCAAGCCATACGTGGTTAAGCCATCTTCGCTCTTGACCGTGAGGCCAGTCACATCGCGCACACCGATGGGGTTATCCAGCGTTTGACCCAGTTGGTAGAAGTAGCCAGGGTTGACGGTGACAACCTCATCGCTCACCGGTGTGGCTGCCTGCGCCAAGCGGGTGAGCGAGCCCGACAAATAACTGGCATAGTTTTGCGACGAAAAGTTGTCGCAGGTCAGCTTGCCCGAGCGCTCCACCTTGATGGGCACGGTGCGGTCTTTTTGCGCAATACCGGTGCGGCTGTCAAAGTGATCGGCTTTGTCTGCACTGATGCTGATATTGGCCTCAGGGCAGTTGCCCATGGGGAATTCGCCCGCAAAGGAGCCGTCTTCCTTTTCCAGATCAAAAAACACTTCCCCACGCGGCATCAGCAGCTGGGTTTCTTCGCGAATGAATCCCATGGTGGGCTCCTCTATCGTTTGCCGGGGTAGATCGCGGCGGTTTGGAAATACATGGACAGGCCGAACACACCGTCATCGATGAGGTCGGCAGGGTCGGTGTTTTGGTAGGCCAGGTGCGACCACTTGCGGCCAGCGACTGGTGCAGGCACCCACTCATGCAGGGCTTGCAGCACTTCGGCAAAGGCCGAATCCAACAGCTCAGCAGCCTTGGCGCCACGCTTGGCGCGCAGCTCAATCGCCCAGCCGGTGGTGATGGCAGCAGCCACCTTGGTGACTGCGCCCTGGGGCGTGCCCGCAAAGCGCACCAGCACCGCCACGCGGTTAGGCAGCACCTTGCGGTCGCCCTCGTCGCTCCAGCCCTTGGCATCCAACTTGACGGCGGGGCCCAGCGCTGCAAAGTGCTGCTGCAAGCGGGCAACAATCAAAGGCTCCAGCGCCAACATCACGCATCCCCTTTGATCAAGGCCAGCTTGATAAAGCCATCGCCATCGGGCTCGGCACTGTCAACGACGTACAACTGGCCGTCGATAACAATCTCGCCATCACGCTCCAGCCCCGCCAGCTGCGCAGCAGGGCCAGTACAGACGGGCGAGCGGCCATCAACCACGGCGCCGTAGCCATCGGCATAAGGCATCTCAAAAATGACGCCAAACGGCTCGTCGCCGTTCACCACCGCGATGGCGTTGGGCAATGCCTGCATTACTACGGCATTGGTCTCGCGCATCAAAGCGGCGAAGGGGGCGATGGCGACGTCTGGCATCACGTTTGGCCTTAGCCGTTCAGCTGCACTTGCACCGTGCCAACACCCGCTGCGGCGGCGTAGGCGGCGTAGCCTGCGGGGGTGTTGCTGGTGGCCGTCTTGGTGATCAAGCCCTCGGCGGTCAGGTACGCCAGATCGCCTTGCGAGAAGGCATCGGCATAGACCTTGGCCGCCTCAACAACGCCGGTAACGCGCAAGGCGCCCGGCTCGTTGGCCGCCAAAGATTTGACGACTACGCCTACGCGCTTGCCAATGGCGACCAAGGTGCCGCCCGCTACTGCGGTGGCTGGGGTGTAGTCCAGTACATCCCCGATTTGCACAAACTGCTTCATGGATTGCTCCTGTTAAGTGGTGCACCCGGCCGTGGCCGGGCACGGATGGGGGATTACTGGCCGACGTTCTTGGCCAGGGCGCGGAAGTCCAGGGGCGACACGCCTGCATCGATGCGCACCTTGAACTCGGTGCCATCCACATGCCAGCCCTGCTTTTGCTCCAGGTAGGGCGTTTGGTTGCCGTCCAGGTAGTTCACCTCCACGGTGTCAAACATGTTCTGGTCGGCAGCGCCGTACCAGGCCGTCTTGCTGGCCTTGTCCAGGCGCGCGTCAGAGATGACCTCGAAGGTGTCGCGCACGCTGTTGGGGATGGTGTTGTTCTTGGCCGTGGCGCCGACCGCGAACTCCGACGCGCGCACCACGGTGGCCGTTCCGCGCAGCGACACAGGCACCAGCAGGTACTTCATGCCGATGTTGGTGACATGGCCGTCGCGCGTCTCCTGCAGCGCCATGGCGGCTTGCATGGCCTCCACGCTGTCGGTGCTGATACCAGCGGCTGCCAGTAGGTTTTTGTGATCGGCGTGGAACAGGGGCTTGCCGTCCTCATCCATCAGCGGTGCACCTGTCAGCAGTGCGTACACCATGTCGCCCACGGTGCGGATGGCAGAGCGGCCCATTGCGCGCGGGATGGCGGTGAAGGCGCCCAGGTCGTCGTTGATGATGGCTTGGCGGGTGATGGAGAACAGCTTGCCGTAGGTAGCCAGCGCCACCTTTTGGCCGCCTTCGCCGATGGTGCCGTACTTGTACTCGGCGCCTTCTGCCACTTTGTCCAAGCCGCTGAATGCACCCAGCGACACGCGCTTGGATTCGCGGAAGTCGGTCAAGGTGCCAGAGCGCGTCCACAGCTGGAAGGTCTCGGCGGCCTCTTCGTAGCCCTGCATCAGCGAGCGGCGGGCCACATCGGCCAGCAGCAGTGGGAAGTCGCTGGTGGCGTGGGTAAACGCGCTGCCCACCACAGTCATCTTGTCGCCAGCACCCTGGCCAACACGGCTGGCAGATGCACGGGCCAGCTCCATCAGCGTGTAGCCACGGAATGGGTTGGCCGTGTCTTGCTTGGCCATGCCGGCGCGTGCCAGCAGGGCCTGGGTTTGCGCCTGACGGTGCTTGTCCGCCTCGTCTTGCAACACCACCACATTGCCTGCAACAGAGCTGGCACCTTGCGCCATGTGGGCCAGCAGCTTTTGGCCGGCGGCCACTGCGGTAATGGCCACATCGTCTTCGCAGCTGCGCTGCAAAGCGGCCACGCCGTCTTGCGCGGCAAAGGGCGCAAACTGCGCGGCAATCGCCTGGCGGCGCTCAGTGTCTTCACGCAGCGCAGCGGCGCGAATAGCGGCTGTATCTGGCGCAGCAGCTGCAGGCGCGGCGGCTACGACAGGAGTCTGCACCGCCTGGGTTTCGGTCTTTTCCATGGATGGTTCCTTGGGTTGTTTCACGGCGGTGGCCGCACGGGTTTGCGCCACAGCTACCGGCTGGCGGCTGTAGCGGGCTTGCGCTGCCTCGCGCACATGGGCGGAGGCGGCAATGGGAAGCGGGTCGGAGATTTCGTCAATCAGGCCGTTGGCCAGTGCTTCTTCGGCGGTGAAGTAGTGGTCTTTGCCATCGGCCAGCCAGCTTTTAATATCTGCCTCTACGACACCCTTGGCGACAAAGCTAGTCACCATCGCCACGCTGGTCTGGTCCAGCAATTCAGCGGTGTCTCGAAGGTCAATTGCATTTCCACGCACGCCGATTAGCGGCGCATGCACCATCATCAGTGCGTTCGATGCCATGCGGCGCTTACCACCGGCCTGGGCAATCAGGCTGGAAATGCTGTATGCACAGCCATCCACCTCGGTAATTACATGGGCTTTGTGTCGCTTGATTGCGTTATGGATGGCAACACCATCCGTAACACTACCGCCATAACTATTGATGCGAACCGTTATTTCAGTTACGTCCAGTGCAGCGATATCGCGCACGAAGTCTTTTGCAGCAATAGTTTCATCCCACCAGCTTTCACCAATGTCGCCATAGATCAAAACTTCCGCGGCGCTTTGCACACCTGACGCAGCAGCAGCCACAGCGGTTTTATGCCGGATGGTGTACCAAGGTGCGGGTTGTGCAGCAGACATGAAAAGAGCCCATTGATTGCAATGGGCTCTAGTCTCAAAAAATGCTTGTGAAATGAGTACCGCAGAAATTTCACTTTCTGCGCAGGCCTAGCTGGCTGCGGCTGCATCGTCCTTGCTTTTGGTGGCCGCACCGTCTCCGCTATCGCTGCCGCCGTCACCACTGGCCACGGCCACGCCGCCCGCCATGGTGGCGCCATTGCTGGTAAATCGCAGGCCACGACGCGCCGCCTCTTTGCGCCATTGCTCGGTCTGGTCCATCACATCGCGCGGGTTCTGGCCGCGCTTGCGGATGACCTCTACCTCGCTGGCAAAACCGGCTTGCACCAGCTTCTCCATAGCCACCGCCTCTTTGTACGGGTCAATCCAGGGCATGGCCTGGCCGATGTAGAGCGCATCATCGCTGCTCTCCAGCGGCACTTCTTTGGGGCAGCGCACAGCACCCGACAAGTGGGCTGCACGTACAAAGGCCTCCCAAACAGGCTGCACCAGCATGCCCACAAACTCATCAGCCAGCACGGCGTAGTGCACCCACTGCTCCACCAGCTCTTGCCGCTGGGCGCTGTAGGTGCCGTCGTAGTCGCGGCTGATGCTGCTGTAGCTGGCCCCCATGCCGGCCGCCACCGCCTTGAGCTGGCCCGCCCGCCACGCCACCAGATTGGGGTTGGGGCGCTTGGTGTCGATCATGCCGATCTCTTCGCCCACCTCCAGGGTGTCGATGATCATGCCGGGCATCATCTCCAGCTCGCGTTGTGGGCGCTCGCCTTCGTCGTCGCCATTGTTGACCTTGGGCGTGCCATTGCCATTAAAGGCCTCGTTGCGCTTTACATAGGCTGTCAGGCTGGCAGCCACCTTGGCTGCAATTCGCTCGCTTTCTTCAAAGTCTTTCAGATCCTCCAGGCGGGTGATGACGCTGGACAGCTCGCTCATGCCCCGGTACTGGTGCAGGCGGTCGATGGTGGCCACATGCAACATGCGCTCGGCCGGGATGGTTTTGGTGGCCAGCTGGTAGCTTTCGCGCGGGTCGCCCTTGTAGCAGTGGTAGGCCACTGGCTGGCCCCAGGCATTGCACTGGATGCCCTGGCGCAGATTGCGCTCAGGGTCGGTCATATCCAGCGGGATGAAATCAGGCTCCATCATCTCCAGCGAGAAAGGCACAGCCGTGGAGTGGCGCAGGTAATCCACCGGGCCGCTAAGCATTTGGCCAAAGGCTTCGCCATCGCGCAGCCAGGTGTAGGCAGTCAGGCGCTGCAGCATGCCCCAGTGGTAGCGACGGGTGACCTCGGGGCGGCGCTGCCACAGCACCCATGCGGTACGCAATTGCGCGGCATAGGCTTCATGCACGTCGCCATTGGCCATGCGCGGTTGCGGCTCCACGCCAATTCCTGCGGCGCCCACCACGTTGTTGACCAGCACCCGCAAGGCACCGCGCACAATGTCGTGGTTACGCTCCAGATCGCGCGCCTGCGCGCGGATAGATGCTGCGCTGGCCTGGATGCTGGTGTTGATAGATGCGCTGCTGCTGTGCGACAAGCGCTGTTTACTGGGTCGCGCAGCTTCATAGTGGGCCAACACATGGCGGCTATGGGCCCGTTGCATGGCCCACTGGGGGCTGATGCGGGCAATGGTTTGTTCAAGCCAGTTCATAGACGGCGCCCAAATGTGGCCACGGCAAAGCCCTTGCCGCCGATGGTGGGCGTGCCCGCGCCTTCTTCGGCCTGGGCTTTCTTCTCCCACTCTTGGCGGCCCTTGCGGATTTCTGCCAGATCGGCGCGGCTGACGGTGCGGCCGTTGAAGGTAATGCTTTGGCCGCCCAGCACCGCAGACTCTGCCTGCAGGTACTTGGCCAGCATCTCGGTGGCGGTGCTCATGTGGTGATCCTTGCGTTATTGCCCGCGCGGGCTACGTATCGCGCCGAGCGTACAAGTCACCTTGTGAAATGCGTACCGCAAAAATTTCAATTACTGCGCTGCCGGGCGATCTGGTAAATACGCCTGGGTGTCAGCCCGTACTTGCGCGTTAGCGCTGGCAGGCTTGCAGGCCCGCAAAACTCGCGGCGTATGGCTTCATCACGCGCGCGACGCCCGCTGCTGGGCACGGGGATGTAGCACCACGCCCCGCCCAGTCGACTGCGCATGCCTTGCACTAGCTCGGCCGCTTTGGTGGATGCATCGCTGGCGGCATAGCCCATGTCATCGCGCAGGATGTTGGCAAACTCCGCCTCCAGCTGCACAGCAATGTCTTCATTCTTTCCGGGGGTGATTTTTTTGCGAACGGTGGTTTCTGTCATCTGCGGTTGATCCAGCCTTGACTGGCAAATCGGTTACCGCGTGAGGAAGCACGCTGTGGCGGGGTCTCGGGTTTTGTTGTGCTGGGCGCCCTGCCCTCTGTGGGGGTGGCGGGCTCGGCGGCGCTCGCCTCTGCAGGGCGTTTACCGTAGGTGATGCGGTCTGCGATCAGTTGCCAATCGGCACGGCGCAGGCGGTGCAGCCGCAGCTCGGGGTGGTGGGCGGCGGCAAAGCTGTAGTTCCAGGTGTCCAGGGGCTCATTGCGCGCGCCGCTGCGGCCCTTTTCAAACCGGTTTTTGGCGGGGTTGAAGGTCTCCGACACCAAGCCTGCAAAGTAGCTCAGCTCCAGATCGCTACTGAAGTGGGTTTGCCGCTCTTCGGGTTGGCGGTCAGCATCGACCGACAAGCGCCCATACAGCCAATGTTTGCCTGCCACCGTACCAACTGTGTAGAGCATGACGCCCTTTTTATCGATGCGGCCGTTGCGCGTCACATCCACCGCCTTACCCTTGCCCAGCAGGGGCGCGTTATTGGGCACGGCGCCAAAAATGGCCATGGGGCGGCGTATACGGCGCTCTGCCACATAGGCCTTCACATACTCGCCACGGTGGCCGCCGGTGTCGATGGCGGTGGCTTCTACATGCAGCAGCGCGCCGCTGGCGTGCTCAATGGGGCGATTGAGCAACTCAGTCAACGCAGCCCACACGGCGCCGTCGGCTGGGTCGCCGGGCAATTCCACGTAATCCAGCGTCCAAAACGCCATGCCCACACCCCAACCGGTGATGTGCACGGCCAGGCGGTTGTCTTGGGTATCGACCCCGGCGGTGATCACCAGCACGCCAGCAGGCGCGGTGCGCAGCAGGTAAGGCTCGGCCCGGTCGGCGATGGCGTTGTGGCGCACCGCGCGCATGGCCGCATCCTCCCAAGGCTCGGCCATGCGGTCGTTCACAAAGGTCTTGAGCCGCGCCGGATCGCCCTGCACCTCTCGCCAGCGCTCTGCCAGCTCTTGCCAGCGCGGGCCTAGGCCAAACTGGTAGTAGAGACAGTTGATGTGGTAGCCGCGTATTTTGGCGCCGGGGTTCTCGGCCACCCACCCGCCGGCGGCGATCATGGCGGTTTTGTGGTGTTCCTCAATGTGCGCACCGCAGTCAGCACACACATACCACACCTCGGTGCAGGCGGTGTTCCAGTGCAGGCCGCTCCACTGCAAATGCTGGCTGTGGCCGCAGTGCGGGCACGGCACGTAGTAGCGCCGCTGGTCGCTTTGGTTCCACTTGGCCTCGATGCGCGACAGCCCCTTGATCTGCGGCGTGCTGATGTAGAGCTTTTGGCTGGTGACGGGGAAGGCGCTGGTACGGCCATCCAGCATCTCCAGCGGGTCATCGCCGCCTGGCAGGTTGTTGGCCATTTCGTCCAGCTCGTCCACGATGAGCTTGCGCACCGTGGTGGACTTGAGTCGCGACGGGCTGCCTGCATGCTCCAGGTACAGCTGGCCACCCGCAAAATCTTTGAAGGTGCGGGTGTTGGCGGCATCGCGGCTGGCGGTGCTGGCCAGCGCGCTTTGCATGGCTGGCGTCTCTTCCAGCGCAGGGTTGAGTTTTTGCGCCACCCACTTGTTCATGCTCACTTCGGAAGGCAGGCACACCATAATCGGGCACGGGTCCTGGTCCATGGTGTAGCCCAGGGCGTTAATGGCCACCTCCGTCTTGCCGAACTGGATGGGGAACATCAACGCCACCTCACGCGCGCCGCCTTTGGCACTCATGCAGTCCATAGGCTCCACCAGCGGCGGGTTGCGCTCGTTCCGCCAGTCGCCTGCAAACTGGCCGCCCTTGGTGGACAGCTTGCGCTCGTTATGCGCCCACTGGCTCACCGTCAGGCGCTTGCGCGGCGCCAAGGCGCGCTCCATGCTGAGCATGGGTCGGGCGGGGCTGGCAAAGTCGCTAGTCCACATCGCTGCCCCACTCCTTTGCGGCTTTGGCCACCTTGGCAGCCATGTTCTTGCGCAGCTCCTCCGCATAGTCTTGCAACGCATTGCGGATCTGCACTTCGTCTTTGCCCACCAGCAGGGGGGCCAAGGTGGGCGCAATCGCATCAAGCCCCGCACCCAACATGGCGCCCACATCGGCAAAGGCGCCACTGGCCACGGACACTTCGATCAAGGCGCCCGCCTCTCGCCGGTACTCAATCTCCTCTCGCGCCGCGGCAAAGTGCTCGCGCTTGGCCTTGCTGGTTTGGAAGTTAAATCCGCCTGCAGCCGCGCCCTCGGGCGCTTCGGGCGCTTCCTCAACGCCCGGCTCCTCTGCAGATTCTTGGCGCGCAGATGCATGCCGTGCCGCCACGCCAGCCTTGCTTGGGTCCTTGGTGTCTTGCACACGCTGGACACTGGCGCGCAGCCACACGCGCTTGCTGCCAGCCTCCTCGGGCACCACGCGCCCTTCTTTGTGCAACTGGTAGGCGTAGGTACGTGTGCAGCCCAGGGCCTTGGCCAGGTCGGCCAGGCTGACCAGCTTGTCATCGGGTACGTTGCTCATACGCCTGCGGCCTCCCGAAAACGGAAGCGGATGCGGCGATCCAGATAATCACCCAGGCCGGCACGATCCGCTATGCGCTGCATAGACAAGCGAGAGGTGTAGTGCGGCACGCGCACAAAGATCAACACCGGCCGCACGTCCACACCGTGGGTGCCGCTGGCCGCCCAAATGCCCGGCGCCAGGTGGCCGCTACGTGCATCACCCCGCATGCGGCCAAAGCTGACAAAGTAGCGCCGCCCGCCCTGTGCCTTGGTGCCCCGGTGCACACGGCGGCGGCCTTTGTCGCCCATGTTGGCCTTGTAGCCCTGCTCGCCAAACGCCTGCATATAGGACAGCAGCTGGGTAACAAAGCTGCCTTTGATATTGCCGTACTGATCAACACTGCCGGGGTATGGCTTGGCGGGCACAACCGACTGGTAGCCATTGGGCAGAATGCCCACGCGGCGCAGGGCTACTTCGCTACGCTTGTCGCGGCGCTTACCGCCGAACTCTTGCGCCTGCAGGATTTTTTGCGGGTCGATACCCTTGCCGCCGTAATACGTGGGCTCAATGGTGACCGAGAGGTTGTCGGGCTTGGCCATCTTGACGTACACGCTTTTTTGCACGTACGGGGTGACGCCCTGGAACACCTTGCCAAACTCCGTCTGCATGGCCCGGCGGCCCTCAAAGCCCACGTCGTTAAGCGCTTTTGCATAGGCTCGGGCGGCGCCGCCTTTGCTCAAGCCCAGCAACTGGGCCATCACATCATCGGCACCGGTCATACGTGCTGTCATTCGGATGCTCATGCACCGCCCCCTTCCTCACCAGTCAAAGCCTTAGATCGGGCCAGCAAGCCGTTTTCTCCGGTCACGCTAGCCACACCCCCATCCACAAACTGCTGATCGCCTGTGAGCGTGATTTGCAGGCCGCGCAAGCCGGGAAACAAACCTTGCGCCTGCAGGGCCTCCACCGTCTTGCCAAGGGCGGGCCATTCGCGCACCAGTTGGCGGAACTCAGCCGCATTGCTCTCCCTGCAATGAATCACTTTTTGCACTTTCTCTTTATCCATCACAGTCCATTTCTTTTTTGTGCGGTATGTGGGGTAATGGTGTGCGGTATGAAACGTATGCAAACCCGCATGAATAGGCGTGTGTGCGGTATGTGCGGTATGTGCGCCACCCATACGTGCATACGCACACGCACGCCTGCATGTGTGCGCAGGTGCATGGGTGTGCGCATGGGCTTGGTCGCCAAATACCGCACATACCGCACAAGCCTTAAAAATCAATGACTTGATACCGCACAACATGCCGCACACACTGCCGCACATACCGCACAAATTGGATGAAATGGGGCGGGCCTGCATCACATCACCTTGGCCGCGTAGTCACGAGTGGCGCGGCGGAACACATCGATGCGTGTGCTCAGCCAGTCTTTTTCAGCCTCGCCTGTGGGCAGCTCATGCCCACCGGGGAAGTAGCTGACAGCTGCAGGCCCCTTGTCCGCCAGCGAGAAGCCGTCGCTATCCACAGGCGTGTAGCGCTTGCGCTCCACCCGCACCTTGTGTTTGCGGTTCAGGTCCGCACCAAAGCGCGGTTGGTTTAAGGCCTTGAGGCCGCTGCGCGCGCACCAGTGTTTGTAGAGCTCGTACAGATCGCCACTGAGCATGGGCGACAGCAGCTTGGGCGCGTGCAGGCCGGGGAAGCCTTCAATATCGCCATCCTCAAACGCCTTGACGAACTTGCTGGGCGAATCTTTGGACAGCTCGATCAGGCTGCGCTTGGCTTCTGTCATGGGCGGCAAGGTGCCATCGTTGAAGTCACCCAGGTCCAGGTGCAGCAAGTGGTCGTACAGCGCCTGCACACCGCCGTTGGCGATCTCTTTTTTCAGCTCTGCATAGAACTCTTGCGGCAGCTTGGCCGGCGTCCATATCACCGCGTGGCGGCGGTCGTCTTCTTCCAGCACCACGGGCAATGTCTCATTCGACAAGAACACCAGATTGGCGTGGTTTTGCTCGTTATGGGCGGCCTTGTTTTTGGGGTTGATGCGGATCGTCTCGCCCGAGATGATGGTCTTGAGCTTGTTTTTGACGTGGTACAGCTCAGCGCGGGCCACCACTTCGTCGGCGATCAAAAACAGCTTGCGCATGGCCCAGTCGTTGAACTGGCTTTCGATCGCGTTTTGATCAATCACACCGCCATAGCGCCCATAGATGCGCATGACGGTTTCAAAAAACATATTCTTGCCAGTGCCCTGCGGACCATGCACCACCACGGTGGTCTTCATCTTGGCGCCGGGGTTTTGCAGCGGGTAAGCCAACCAGCGCAACACCCACTGAAACAGCTCTTTGGCATTGGCCTCGCCACCGCACATATATTCCAGCAGCTGCACCAGGTTCTCGCACCGGCCCGCCTTGGGCATCGTGGGCCAGCCGCCCCACAGGTTGCACTTCACTGCCGGGTCGGTGCCCGCAGGGTCAAAGCCCACATCCTCTTCGCGCACCACGCTTTTGTCGGGGTGGTCCTGCCAGGTGCGATGCAGATCCTTGCCAATGCACAGATTGCGCATATCGACCATGCCCACCAGGATGTGCTCTTGGTGGTCAAACACAATGTCGCCCATGCCGTACACCAGCGAGTAGCGCTCCAGTAGATCACCCAAATCAGAGATGGCGGTCAGATCGGACAGCTTCTCCCCGCCCCCCAGTCGGTGTGTGCGAGGCGCAGCGCTCGACACTCGCCAATTCAGTTCCAGCAGGCGGGCCTCCACCTGGCTGCGGACTACGTTCAAGCCCTCGGCCAGGTGCAGGTCATTAAAGTCATTGGCTTTGTGGCCCTTGGTGATCCATGCGTTGCGCACGGCGGCCGGGTCGGCAAAGCGTGGTGCCATCCACGCGCCATCGACTTGCAGCGCCGCGGCACTTGCGCAGGTGATGCCGGCATTGCCTGCTTTGTGGGGCTGGCCGCAAAATTCGCACTCCGGGCCATCGGGCAACCATACGTGCGCCTTGCACAGCACGGTTTTGCCTGCAGCCTCGGTCTTGGCCTCGTCTTGCGCCTGGCATTTCTGGGTGTTGTCATCGTCGGCCAACACCAAAATCTTCACGCCCTTGTAGCGCTTGGCCAGCGCGGCACACACGGGCACCAGGTTGTTGGCATCAAAGGCCACCGCCGTGGGTATGCCCGTGGCCTCAAACGCACTGGCGCAGGTGGCGTAGCCCTCGCCCACCAGCAGCAGGCCTTGCGGCACGCCGCCAATCAGGTGAAAGTGCCCCTGCTTGACCAGGCCTTGCGGCCAGTATTCCTTTTCGCGGCGCTCTTGGCCATCGGCTATCTTCACATCACGGCCGCGAATGATCTGCAGCCCGTGCACGTTGCCCAGCGCATCGCACATGGGGATGACCAAAGCACCCTGCGGCGAGTAGCGCACGCCGTGGCCGCCCACGCCTTTGCGGCTCAGGTACTCGCTATTGCCCTGGGCAACAGCTGCCTTCCACGCACGGCTGGCACGCTGGGCTGCTTTGTCGGCCTGGGCCTTGCGTGCGGCCTCTGCGCGGCGTCGGTCAGCGGCCAGGCGCTCGCGCATCGCAGTTTTCTGCTCGGCGGTCAGGGTGTGCTTTTTCAGCTCCACCTTTTGTGCGTTATTCTCCGCACCGCGCCACACGCCGTAGCTGCCCACCAGCACATCGTCGCCATTGTCCAGGCGCAGCTCGCGCAGCAGATACCAGCCCTTGCGCTCCCGGCCTTCACCTTCCACGCGCACCCGGCGAAGCCGCCCTGTGTCCAGGTCGTCGACCAGCAGGCCAAAGCCCTGCAACTGGCCCAACACATCATCGTAGTTAGCGGCCATGTCAGTAACTTCCAACCCCACTAACTACCCACCCATCGGGGCGCGAATTACCCTCATCGACGGGGGTGGGGGAGTACCTTTTGCTGGTTCGTTGTTCGCGTGCAACAATCGCTGTTACTGACAAATGCGCGTGCATGCAGCCCTTCCCATACACCATGGGGGCCGGGGTTTGGTGGTAGTTCATAGTCTTGTAGTGCATCGGTGCGGGTGTCTGGCCCGCCCTGTAGTTGGCATAGAAAACCCCCACCACCCCTGCATGCGCAAAGGGCACAACTTCCTTTGTGCCTACGGCAGTTGCGCTGACTAAGACGCGTGCAGGGTGAGACATCCCTGCGCCCGCGCATGCATTTGTGTGGAGTGATGGGGTGAAACTCATGCGGCCAGCAGCTCTCTTACTGGTCCGCAAAATGCGTGGGCGCCTTGCGCATACGGCGGCGCACCATAGCCACGGTGTGGCCAATCACGGCGATGAAGCGGCTGGCCATCTCGTCCACGCCGCGCACCTGGTTGGCCGTGCAATGTGGGCCATTGCCCAATGCCTGGCCCACATAGTTCATAAAGTCGCCCTGGGCCATACCCAGCTCAGCCATTGCTTGCACTGGGTCGCCTTCACTCTGGTCAGGCAGGGCGGGTATCACCGTGCACCCCAGCCGTGCAGCAATCGCCTGCAGCAGCGCCGGGTCGTCTGATAGCTCCATCAGCTCCACCGCCTCACGCAAAGTCAGGTGGTGGCTGTTGTTGTTGGGGTTCACCTTATTCAGCAGCGTGCCCGGCACCACACCCATGCGGGCAGCCAGGGCAGACACACCACCTTGGTAACCGTGGGCCGTCTGATACGCCACATCCAAAATATCTTGGCCCGCAATGTGGGGTACATCGTCATCGCCAACGTATGACGCGCGGCGGTTAACGCCAATACTTATAGACATGAATCGCCCCCCATCACAACCCACACTGCAACGCCCGTTATTGCTGAAACAGCCCACAGGACTAGGCCAAGTGCTACACATGCGCGCGGATCAACACGGCCTGTATCCGCACTCACAAACAGCGAAAACACCGCTAGGCCGATATACGCCAAAAGGCCACGGAGGAAAGCCATGAACTCAAGCATTGCAACCTCCGCAAAAGGCGCCCGTCCAGCCTTGGCATACGATGGGAGCTGCAACACAACCCAACCAACCAAAGAGGACGGACATGACTGGAATTCCTGAGGTCATAACTGCGCTATCCGGCATCACAACCATTGCCAACGGGTTTGTCGCCACGCGCGACCAAACCAAAGTCATAGAGATCAAGCTCGCACTGATGGAGCAGGTGTATCAAGTCCGACAAACGCTCGATGCGCTGCAGGACGATATAGCGACGATCAAGCAACAAAATCGAGATCTGCACGAGGAAAATCGAGAGCTGCAAAAGCGCCTTAATGCCGCAGGCGACTACGAGCTTTTTGAGGTGGTTAGTGGAGTTTTCGTCCTGGCCGCGAAGCCAAGCAACGGCGCAAGCCACACCCCGCCGTACTACTGCCAGACCTGCCACAGAGAAGGCCACACCTCGACGTTGAGCTTTGAGGAATCCACGTTTGGCGACAGCCACTTTCCAGCTCAGCTGCATTGCCAGCGCAACAAGGGGCACACCCTCAACCTGCCCGGGGGCACCCAAGCCCGAAGCCTCGGATTTAAAGCTTGATGACTCACACATTGGCAGCCTCCTGCTGTGCCAGCTCGGGCCAAATACGCCGCCAAGCCGATGGGCACATCTGCTGACGCGTTACCGCGCCCTTGCTAGCCACTTCAAAAGCAGCCATGTGCTCGATGGGAATTTGTCGTGCACCAGAGCAGATCTGGTTTAGATAGGCGGGCGCTAGATCAACCAAGCGCGCAAGCACAACCTGCTTGCCACCGACTGCTTCAACCGCCTTCTTAGCCAATTCACTGTGGTTCATAGTGCGCGTAATTTAGCACAGCTAAACGTTATCGACAAGCCACGCTAAACAATTATTTATATAGCATTGCTTTATGAATCGAATATGGTCCACCGAGGAAGAGGCGCAAAACCTCACCACTTTGTTTGCAGCCGTTGCAAACAAAGCTGCGTTTGCCAGACAACACAACGTGCCTGGCGGCGCTTCAATGCTCAGTCAGCATCTCAGCGGCAATCGCCCCATTAGCATGGAGGCCGCAGTCGCTTACGCCAACGGCTTAGGAGTAGCCATTGACAAGATCAGCCCCCGCATAGCCAAACAACTGATGGACTTCTCCAAGCTGATCAGTAACGTAGAACCGACATCAGACACCCACGCAGGCAAAGTCCCCCTCATTTCATGGGTGCAAGCAGGTGCATGGTGCGAGGCTGCCGACCCATTTTTGGTGGGTGAAGCCGAAATGTGGCTTGATTGCCCTGTATTTCATAGCGAGTACACCTACGCCCTGCGCGTGCGCGGCGACTCTATGACAGCCCCCAGCGGCAGCCAGCGCAGCTATCCAGACGGCTGCATCGTGTATGTAGACCCAATGAAGCGAGATGCCGTCAACGGTGACCGCATCATCGCCTGCCTCTTAGATACACACGATGTCACCTTCAAGGTTTATAAAAATGAAGATGGGCGGCAATGGTTAATGCCTTTGAACCCACTGCATGAGCCGATCCGCGATCCATTTCGAGTGTTGGGAAAAATCATTGGAAAGTGGGAAGACGGCTAGACCCGCAATTACCCTCACGCAAGCCACCTTCGGGTGGCTTTTTTGTAGCAATGCTAAAAATCTTTAGCAAAGCTATTGCACAATTCATTTAGCAACGCTACATTACATCCCAACGACCACCAAGTCGCTGGGCCTCAAGTGATCGAGCCGAACGCCCCACTCTTTAAAAATCAGTGGATACAGCCGCAACACGGAAGCGGCGCGCCCCAGATGTCACCCGGCGCAAGAAAAGGGGTTCACGGCCTGTCTGCAAAAAACGAGGCACGAAACACGACACAACGGCCCTCGATGTTGATCGAGAGAAGCGCAGCCAGTGCGCGGATGTCGAAAGGCGAGTTACCCGGACATAGGAAGCGGATTGAGCGCACGGGGTACTTGGGCGTGGCGAACCCTTAACGCAACCAGTGAAGCCTTACAACACGGACCCGAGCAATCGGCGCCCGCCCCTGAGCGAGATCAGGGGCAATACCCAAGACGCGTGACAGGTGGCTTAGGTATGAACAGATCGGACTGCGCCTATTTGCGCACAGGCCGTTTTGCAGTGGTCTGCGCGCTTAGCTTGGCCCACCCACCGTTTCTCGGGTCAGCTTCAGGCCTCTTGCTCTTAAGCCCCTGAACCCTGCGCTGCGCGTCCTGTACGCGCTTTGTCGCTGAACGGAAGGCATAGAACACCAAGTCCAAATCAGCATTGCTCTTGATCAGCTTGGCAATTTGCTCTGCAGCCGCTTGCTCACCATTGGTTGACCGCTGATGCAAGTCGTACAGGGTTGTGATGGAGTAGCCACTTCGCCCAATGATGTCAGATGCTTTGGCGCCAATGCTCTCCCGCTGACCAGTTGGATTGCGCTTACCCGAAGGGCGTATAGCCATGCCGCCTCCAAAAAGAACTCTTATGTTTTACCCGTAGATGCCGCACTCAAAGTGGCGCAGAGGTTTACGGCCGCAAGCCATTATCTCCAAATGCCACCCACATCTACCTATGCGTTACCAAGGCCGACTTGCACCCGTAAGGTGCAACCATCAGGCGAGCGCCGAGCGGCGTGCACACCGCCCACCAACGTGGAAAACAGACAGCCCAATGCAAACCGCAGGGCGCTCACCTGATGGCCAATCGTGACAGGTAGTGACCCACCTGCAAGCAGTGCAAGTCTCGCAGCTTCTGGAAAAGCTCAAACGCACAAGCCGGGGTTAACACGGCGGCCATCAACCCACAGAAAGCCACTCATTAGTGGCTTTTATTGTTTTTAGATGCTTTTAGTACTCAAAATAGGAGCGGCGCATGTTTCCATCCATCATCTACAGCAGCCCACAAGGCAGCGGCAAAACAGCCAACAGTGCGGAGCTGCTGCAGCGTTTTAGCCTGACCGACTTGATAGACGACTGGAAAGGCCAAGAGATCCCCAGCGTTGGCACCTTAGCGCTCACACACCTGAGCCCATCGCAAGCCTGCCACATGGCCTACCGCCGCAACCAGCACATAACTCTGGTGACCGAGGGCTGGAAGACTGCGGAATGGTTTCGCAAACTGGGTGTGCCAAACACTACCCTGAGCAACAGCCAATTGCGCGACGCGATCCGCGAAACAGTCCAGGCGCTACATCCGAGTCCATTTGGCGGCGCGCTGACCGCCGAGTCACGCTTTGCCCTGCAAGCGCACCTAGACGCCTTACTTGCCCATGAAGACGGCCGCGCCAAACTATCGGAGATATAGCCATGCCCACCAACCCCAAACCCAGCGGTGCCGCACCCATGGTGCCCGCCCGGCCAGACGCCAACGAGCTGGACTTCATGCTCAGCAACCACCAGCTGCGCACGGCGATTATGAACACCGTCAACTGCCTGCGCCCCAGCGTAGGCAGCGCCACCCTCAACAGCGACACCACCCGCCTGCTTAACGACCACCTGGCCGCCCTGCAAGAAATTGAACGCCAGCGCGCCGCCATCACCATCGCCAGCCCCGTGCAGCCCTTGGCGCCTAGCGCCTAGCGCCTAGCGCCTAGCGCCTAGCGCCTAGCGCCTAGCAAGCCACATCGTCCATAATGCCCGCAGAAACAACTATTTACGGGTGTAGGGCAACATGGGGATTACTGCAAAATTAATAGCTACTTGCGCGCTACTGGCGGGCGCTAGCGGTGCTTTTGCACAAGTTAAATGCACCATGCCAAACGGCAAGACGATTACCTTGCAAAGCGCACCACGCTGCCCAGCAGACGCCACCAAGGCCGAGACTATTGACGGCAAGCCGCTACCCAAGCCGTCGCAAACCCCTGAGGGCCTGCAAGTACTAGAGCAGCAGCGCCTGGGCAAAGAGGCGATAGAGAAAAAGCAGATGGACCGCGACATGGCCGCCATGGACGCCCGGCTAGAGGAATGGAAGGCCGAGGCCAAGGCCAAAAAGGCCGCCGAAGCCGCCAGCCAGATGAGCGCTGTGGACGCCGCTTACGCCATCTGCAAAATGGCCCGCACCGCGCCATCCGTCACCCAGTGCGATGTGGAAGTCAACTTTTTAAGCAACAACAACATTAGCTTGGTACAGACCAGCACACCCAACATCGCGCAAGCCAACTGCCGAGACTTGAGCAGCGCAGCACGCAAGCTATCCCGCGAATACAGCGATGGCCGTTGGGAGGTGCTGATTTACTCACCTTTCAGCGGCAAGCGCCCAATTGCCCGCTGCGCAATTTAAGAGGTAAACCATGCACCACGCAATCAAATTAATAGCTGCTAGCGCGCTACTGGCGGGCGCTAGCGGCGTTTTTGCTGTAAACCGTTGCGACAGCGGCGGGCGTGTAAGCTACCAAGACGCCCCCTGCAGCAGCGGCAGCACCGCCCGCGCGGTGGACACCCGCCCCGCCAGCGGCCACGGCTACGGCCAGCGCCCACACCACGGGCACTACGGCCACTTCAACCGCCCCACCCGCGTGTACCGCCAACCCAGCTACGGGCACGAGGCCTGGCGCTACCGCCCACCCGCCGTCAACCCCTACACCAGCAAAAACGGCCCCTGCCCGCTAAGCCACGAGATCCACAACGCCGCTGTATCCGCCAGCAGCATAGGCCTGACACCCTACGAACGCGCCCGGCAGCAGGACAATGTACGGATGATGGAGACATGCCGATGACAGACCGCCCTATGGTCGCAGCAATTAACGCTGCAATTGATCGCTATTTTGATGCGCTCAAGGCCGGTGGAAATCCTCCACCAACAACACCCATGCGCCCCATGGACCGCGACGAACTAGTGCGTCTGGCTGGCGAGCAAGCCTTGCTCAAACGAGAACTAGACACCATAGGCGCTGAGCAAAACCGCGACAAGCAAGCGCTGCAAAACATCATGTCGGACATTGGCCGCACCATCGACTGGCACGCCACCGGCACGCAGTTGCTAGACCGCCTGAAAGAGCGCGAAGACAAAATGGCCAACGGTTACGCCCGCCTGCGCGAATACGCCAAATCCACCGGCATCCAATAATCGCGCCACCCACTGGCGCAATTAACAAGATCGCGCCACCCAACCCCAGCCCACCACCCGGTGGGCTTTTTCGTTTCTGGAGCCCCGCACATGATCCCCAGCAAACACCCCAAGTGCTACCACCCCACACAAGGACTGGCCAGCAGCGCCTTCAACTACCAAGACTCGCGCCACACCGACATTAGCCAGCGCTTTGCCCGTGCGCGTGACGACCTGCAGCGCCCGCGCTTCACCCTCGTCACCTACGGCCCCGGCAAACCAACCATCAAGGCTGACCCCAAGGCCAGCGCCGCCCGCAAGGCGGGCTAACCCCACGCTCCCGTGCGCTGATCGCAGCGCCTTAGCCGCCGCCACTGGCGCGGCCTTTTTACAACCCCACGGCCTGCCCGGCACACCGCCCGGCAGGCCGCTTTGTTTTAGCAAAGGCACCCCATGCGTAACTACCTCGTCACTGTAGACAACACCACCTACATCACCCAATCCACCAGCAGTTGCCAGGCCGTGATCGATGCCATTGGCGACTGGCCGCAGGCCACGCGCATCACCGCCAAGCCCGTCACCACCCACCCCGCGCCATGCACCCCATTGCTGCACTGATAGCCGTGCTGGCCGTAGCCGCCTGCACCCTGGCCGCCACCCTGATCCAGCTAGCGCCCTACCTATGACCTACACCGACCTGCCACAACACCGGCTGCGCCCCAAAAGCAGCGGGCCCCGCCCCTTTACCAAGGGCAACACGGCCAAGCAGCCAGCACCGCACACCACCCCGGTTGTGCACGGCAAAGCCCCCTTGCTCAACCCCACAGAGCGCGCAGCGCGTGCACGGGCCCGCAAAAGCAACGCCATCGTCACCATTTAGCCCAGCTTTAGGGTACCCATCTACGCCGGTGCCGAGCTGCAGCAAAACCCCGGCATACCCGCCGCCCGTTTTGCCGCCTACCAACTACCCAGCCGCGTAGGCGACTGGCTCTACTACCCCGACGGCCGCGTGCTGCCCTTCCCCGGCAGCGCAGCCGATACCGCCGCCAAGGCGCATCAAAAAGCATAGCTGCTAGCGCGCACCAGTCGGGCGCTATCGCCAATTTTCACCAAAAACCCCAACCGCACCACACTAAAAGGAGTGCACCATGTCCCCAGCAGAAACCACCGCAGCCGCCACCGATGTATCCGAGTTCATCACCGACTTGGACGGCGGCCAGTTCGAGCGCATGCTCTCCATCGCCATCAGCCAAGTCGCCGCCGGCGTGGTTGACAACAAGCGTGTGGGCGAGGTGTCGGTCAAGTTCCATATCGACCACATCCCCGGCACCAGCCAGGTCAACCTCAAGCACACCCTGAAATTTGCCCGCCCCACCGCCGACGGCAAGGCTGGCGAAGAGGCCACCCGCACCACGGTGCTGCACGTAGGCAAGTTTGGCAAGCTGACCTTGATGCCTGAGAACCAGCTCAAGATGTTTGGCAACGCCAACACCCCGACCAACGCCTAAGCCAAGCACCCAACCCATCAACCCCCCGCCCGCTAGCCACCACGGCAGCGGGCTTTTATTTTGCAGAAAGCAAACATGACCATCGCCACCGCAGAGACCACCCACGACCAAGGATTTGCTGAAGCAGCGCTAGAGACCTTTGGCCTCCCCACAGGCGCCTACGGCCAAATCCTCAGCCAAGACACCAACATCACCCAAGCCAATGAGGCGCTGGTAGATGCCGCTTCGCGCATGTCCAAAATCGTGGCCGTGCACGACGACTTCAAGGTCGAAGACCTGGAGCAATACGCCGCCTTCCGCCGCCGCCCCAAAGGCAACATGGCCACGCACCAGATCAAAGCCTTTGCCGCCTACACCGAGGCCCACCACGGCGACGGCACCACCGTCTTTGTAGACGCAGACAACATGCGCGCCACCGCGGTGCTGGACTTTGGCAACACCGACAACCCCGGCCACTGCGACAACCTCGCCAGCCTCACCCTCAAAAACACAGCAGCCTACGCTGCTCTGCTGGGCGCCACGGCCCGCAAAACATCGCAGCGCGACATGGCCGAATGGATGGAGAACTGGGCACCGCACATCACCCCACTGGCGGGCGACGAGCAGCTGGGCATGGCCAAGGCCCTGGCCGCCGTGCGCAACATCACCATCGAAGGCGCCAACCGCTCGCAACACCAAGAGGAATCGCTCAGCACCACACGCTCCGCTTTCGAGAGCGTACAAGCCAAGAGCGACGAGCAGCTACCCACCTTTTTGGAATACCGCTGCCGCCCCGCCGCCGAGCTGCAAGAGCGCACCTACCGGGTACGCATCAGCATCCTGACCGGTGATGCCAAGCCCATGTTCTGGCTCAACATCATCGCGCTGGAGACCCACCAGGAAGAAGCCGCCGAAGAGATGAGCGGCCTGATCCGCCAGCAAATCCCCAACCAGCTGCCCGTGCTGATGGGCAGCTACACCAAGCGATAAACGCCACATAAGCGTCATCTATAACGCTACCAAATACATAGCTGCTAGCGCTCACCAATCGTGCGCTAGCAGCTATTTTTACTGAAAACTACCGGACTCAAACCATGGACCACAGCATCCGCCCCATCACCCAACCCGCCCGCATGCAGCCCGGCAACATTCAGCTGCACACCTACGAGATCACCACCGTGCCCGCCAATGTGCGTCCTGAGGACGTAGACATGCTGGCCGAAGCCAAGCGCCTGCCCCGCACCCGCATCAAATCCGTCAGCGCCGACACCGCCCGCAAAACCGCCATGCACGTGCTGAGCGACCGCGTGCACGATGTGTCCCGCATTGTCGAGACTGAGCCAGCATGAGCCCCCCCCGCATCATCGGCCTCACCGGCCTAGAAGGCGCAGGCAAAGACACCGTGGCCGCCATCTTGGAGCGGCACCACCAAGTCACCACCGCCGCCTTTGCCGACACCCTGCGCCGCGAGATTTGCGCCGCCTGGTACCCCGGCCTGTGCATGGCCGACCTCACCTGTCGCGCCACCAAAGAGCAGCCCAACCACTGGCTGGCCCTGCAATACTGCGCCGATCACCACTTCATCTTGGCGCTGGCGGCCGCAGCCATCACGCTACCCGTCAGCGCCCCCATAAGCCCGCGCCAAATCATGCGCTGGTGGGGCACTGAGTACCGCCGCAAGCTAGACCCGGACTACTGGATCAATCAAATGCGCGCCGCCCTAACCTGGCACGCCAGCCAAGAGCAAGCCCCGGCCTGCATCGTCATCACCGACGTGCGCTTTAAAAACGAGGCCGACCTGGTGCGCGAGCAAGGTGGCCAAATCTGGCGCATCCACCGCCCCGGCAACAACGTGCAATCCACCCACATCAGCACCACCACCGGCCAAGAGTTCGCCCCCGACCAGACGGTCATCAACGCAGGCGATTTAGACGATCTGGAGCGCGCCGTACTGCAGCACTGGGCGCATGCACCGCTGTACAACCACTAAACCAACAACACCCATGAGCAACTTCCGCGACTACGTTACCAGCACCGCCTTTGCACTCACCATTAGCCACCGCCAAATCCAGTGCATGTGCGAGATCGATCAAACCGGCGCAAGCTGGCGACTACTAACCACGTTTGCCGCACTTGAGCGCAAAGGCCTGGTTGAACGTGTCAAAGGAACAAAGGTGGACATGGATGTAGCCTTGATCCAGCTGACCGAAGCGGGCCGCGCCGTCATCCCCTTGCTCAAACTGGCAGGGCTATACATCGAGCTGCCAAAGTTTGAGCCAATGCCGCCCGCCCCAGAAATGGAATGCGCAACAGAGCACACCCCCGGCCAAAAACCGCGCATCTTTTTCCGCGAGAAGCAGGCGGAACCCAACACGCCATGACCTACCGCACATCCACCTATACCAGCCGTGAGCTGCGCCGCCTGCAAGCCAAACGCCAACGCACCACCAGCCAGCCACGCCGCATACCCAAAGGCACAGGCCAAGAGGGCATAGCCCGCCTCAACGACTGCCTACCCTACGACCCCGGCGACACCACGGCCGACCACATCAAAACCCGCGAGGCCTTTGCCCGCGTAGCAGACGGCACCGCCAGCAAAGACGACTTTGACCGCGTGGTAGTCGCCCTCAACCTAGCCCGCATCCGCGCCGGCCAAATCGACCAAGGCCTGTGCGACGAAGTAGGCACCGCACAAGCCGCGCTAGAGCGCTGCAAGCAGCGCTACCTGGCCACCGGCAAATTCGGCTTCGACGGCCCAGGCCTGCAAGCCATGCTGACTGGCCTAGACCACCACGAAGCCATCATGGACGCCAGCAGCCCCAGGCAAATGGAGCTAGCCCTACAACAAATGCGCCGCAACCTGCAGCGCATGCACAGCCAACCTAAGTCCAGCCACTAGGCAAGCCACCCCACTCACCACCAGCCCACTAGCCGCATAGGTAGCTGGCTTTTTCGTTTAACAGGAGCCAACCGTGAACATCACCACCCAAACCTTGAACGTACACATCCACCACAGCGCAGACACCATGGCCGCCATGGAGCGCGCCATGCACACCCTTGGCCGCGCAGAAGCCACCCCAACCACCAGCGCCGCCGTACCCGTGCAGCCCGGCGAATACTGGCCGGGCCAAGGCGGCCACTACGTATGCACCCTGCCCGCCATGCAAGGCCTGCCAGCGCGCCACCTGATTGTGGCGACTGACGAGCATGAGGAAATCACCTGGGGCCCGCGCGACAACGACATGCACGCCGCCACCAGTCAGGCAGACGGCAAGGGCAACACAGCCGCACTGGTGCAAGCAGGCAAACACCCAGCCGCGCAATGGGCCAGCGAATACAGCGCAGACGGCCACAACGACTTCCACCTACCCAGCCGCTACGAGCTGTTTATGTGCTGGCTGTGCGCACCGCAGCTGTTTAGCAAAGACAACTGGTATTGGACCAGCTCGCAGTACTCGCGCCTCAGCGCCTGGTTTCAGGCCTTCGAGTACGGCGACAGCAGCTGCAGCGGCAAGGGCGGCAAGCTCCGCGCTCGCCCCGTCCGCTGGATTCAACTTTAAGCCTTCACCCCTTTAACCCCTTCACCGGCGCGCAGCGCCGGTTCTTTTTTGGAGCAAGCATGCGAACCATCACCCTACCCGTTTTCGGCAGCGTTATCGAAGGCCAAGGCGGCCGCCTAGGCGCCATCATGCGCGGTGCAGCTGCAGACGGCAGCCAAGACTACGCGCTTATCGTGCCCGACGCCGAAGGCGCAGAGATCGAATCCATAGTCTGGAGCAAAGACTGGGTCAAGATTAAAGGCGCCGACAGCAAGACGGATGGCACCGCCAACACCGCCGCCATGGCCGCAGCTGATCTAGAGCTGGGCAAGCGCATTGCCACACTCAATCTGCACGACCACCAAGACTGGTATCTGCCTGCCATGGCAGAGCTACAAGCACTGCATGCCAATGTACCCGAGCTGTTTAGCAAAGACAGCTGGTACTGGAGCAGCACGCAGTACTCGCGCAACGGCGCCTGGGTTCAGGGCTTCGAGTACGGCTACAGCACCAGCTACGGCGACGTCAAGGGCTTCAAGCTCCGCGCTCGCCCCGTCCGCAAGATTCCACTTTCACACTTCAACCCTTAAACCTTCAACCGGCGCGCAGCGCCGGTTTTGCGCATATTTATGGCACTTACTACTGATCTCGACATCTACAAATCTGCCAGCGGCCTGCTGTCGCTAGCAGTGGATGTGCAAGCCAATATCCCGCGCGCGTTTCGCGCATCCATGGGCAACCGTATTGCTGATGAATGTGTTGAATTGCTAGTCACCATTGGCCGCGCCAACGCTGCCCGCACCGGCAGTGGCCGGGCGGCGCAGATCGAGACCTTGCTGGAGCGGCTGGATGTTGCCCGCTTTTTGCTGCGCGCCGCGCACGACAAGCGGCTTATCAGCGGCAAGCTGTGGGCCAAAAGCATCCAGCTGACCGACAGCATTGGCAAGCAAGCCAACGGCTGGGCCAAGTCAGCCCGCCAGCGCACCTAAACCGCAGCGCCTGTTTGCGCATTGGCCACGGCCATTGCGCCCGTGCGCTTTTGAATCTGGTCGGGCCGCTGGGCCACAAGCCCACCGCCAGGTGCACCAAGGTAACTGCCGTGCCATCAGGCACACGCAAGCCCTGCACAGCCGCCGCACTGATCGGCAAACGCCTTCGGCGCGGCAGCGTAGATAGCCCGACGCGTCGCAGTACTCGCGCAACAACGCCTGGATTCAGGACTTCGAGTACGGCAACAGCAACAACAACGACAAGGACAACAAGCTCCGCGCTCGCCCCGTCCGCAGATTCAACCTAAAGGCCGGCCATGCACACGCATGCGCCGGCCACCTTGCCATGACGAACACCGCCACCTTCCCCGATTTGCTGCAGGCATACATTGATTGCCGCCGCCACAAACGCAGCAGCGCAAGCGCACTGCGCTTTGAGCAGCAGCTAGAGCGCAACCTGTGCCAACTGCATGACGAGCTACTGGCAGGCACCTACCGCCCCGGCCGCAGCATCTGCTTTGTCATCACCCACCCCAAGCCGCGCGAGGTGTGGGCCGCTGATTTCCGCGATCGCATCGTGCATCACCTGCTCTACAACCACATCGCACCGCGCTTTCACGCCGCCTTTACCGCCGACAGCTGCGCCTGCATACCTGGGCGCGGCACACTCTACGGCGCCAAGCGCCTGGAGCAGCAGGTGCGCAGCATTACCCGCAACTGGAGCCAGCCAGCGCACTACCTCAAATGCGACTGCGCCAACTTCTTTGTCAGCATCGACAAGCACATCCTGCAAAAGCGCATCGCCAACCGCGTACACGAGCCGTGGTGGCTTGCGCTGGCAGACACCATCCTCTTCCACGATCCACGCGAAGACGTAGAGATACGCGGCAGCCAACAGCACCTGCAGCGCGTGCCGCCGCACAAAAGCCTGTTCAACGCCCCCATGGATACAGGCCTACCCATCGGCAACTTGAGCAGCCAGTTCCTTGCCAATGTGCTTTTAGACGGGCTTGACCAGTACGCCAAGCACCGACTGCGCGCACCACACTATGTGCGCTATGTTGATGACTTCGTCTTGCTGCACCAGTCACCCAGCTGGCTTAGCAGCGCGCTGCAAACCATCACCGAATGGCTACCCAACAACTTGGGCCTGCACCTCAACCCCAGCAAAACCATCATCCAACCGGTGGAACGCGGCGTGGATTTTGTGGGCCAAGTGATCAAACCCTGGCGCCGCACCACCCGCAAACGCACTCTAGCCACTGCGCTAGATCGACTAGAGCGCATGCCCGCGCACGAAGTGCACGCCGCAGGCAACAGCTATCTAGGCCTGGTACGCCAAGCATCGCACAGCCACAAAGAACGCGCCGCGCTATGCCGCGCACTGCTCAAGCGCGGGCATGCCGTAGAAGGCTTGCATTTAAGCAAGGCCTTTGCCAACAACAACCTTTAACACAGGTCACTACTCATGCTAACCCCTCAATTTGTCCTAGCACTGTCTGCCAAGCTGGTGATTGATCTGTTTGCCGGCGGCGGCGGTGCCAGTACGGGTATCGAGCAAGCCATAGGCCGCCCGGTAGATATTGCGATCAACCACGACCCCGACGCGATCGGCATGCACGAAGCGAACCACCCGCAGACGCGCCACTACCGCGCCGATGTGTGGGAGATTTGCCCGCGCCAAGCCACGGGTGGTCAGGCCGTGGGTCTGCTGCATGCATCGCCCGATTGCACCCACCACAGCCAGGCGCTGGGCGGCCAGCCTCGCAGCCGCGAGATCCGTTCGCTGGCCTGGGTGGTGCACCGCTGGGGCGGCATCGCCAAGCCCGACGTAATCACGCTGGAGAACGTCGAGCAGATGATGCAGTGGTCGCCGCTGGTTGCCAAGCGTTGCCCCGACACGGGCCGCGTCATCACACTAGACAAAACCAAGGACGCCAGCGGCAAGACAACCTACCGCGTAGCTGACAAGGGCGAGCGCGTGCCCCGTCACAACCAGTTTTTGGTGCCCGACAAAAAGCGCCTGGGCCATAACTGGCGCCACTTTATCCAAGGCCTGCGCGACATGGGCTACCAAGTGCAATGGCGCGTGATCTGCAATGCTGATCTGGGCTGCCACAGCACCCGCACCCGCCTGTATCTTGTGGCCCGCCGCGACGATCTGCCCATCGTCTGGCCCGAAAAGACCCACGCCAAAAAGCCTACAGGCAAGCTCAAGCCCCACAAGCCCGCCGCTGATTGCATCGACTGGAGCATCCCCGGCGCAAGCATCTTTGGTCGCAAAAAGCCGCTGGCCGACGCCACGCTGCGCCGCATCCAGCACGGCATGCAAAAGTATGTGCTGGGCAGCAAGGCGCCGTTTATCGTAGAAGGTGCCGCACGCACCTTAGTGCAGATGGGCTATGGCGAACGCGACGGACAAGAGCCGCGGGCACTCGATCTGCTGCAGTCCTTGGGCACGGTCGTAGCGGGCGGCAACAAGTTCGCAACTGCATCCGCTTACCTAGTGCAAGCGGGCCACGGCGAAGGCTTAGGCGCGACAAAGCGCCGCAGCCACGGCGCGAACGACATTACCGGCCCGGTGGGTACAGTCACTGCGAGCGGCGGCGGGCAAAGTTTGGCAACGGCTTTCATGGTGCAAGCCAACGGAGGCTTCAACGCCACCCCGGCCCGTGATCTGCGCGAAGGCATGTCAACAGTCACGACTAGCGGCAGCCAGCAGCAACTGGCCGTGGCCCACCTGACAACCCTGCGCCGCAACAGCACGGGTGTTGCTATGGATGAGCCATTGTCAACGGTTTGCGCCGGCGGCGAGCACCACGCACTTGTGCGCTACGAGCTGAGCCAGGACGACAAGGCAGGCGCGCTGCAGTGCGCCGCCTTCTTGATGCGCTACCACGCCAGCGGCGGGCAATGGGCCGATCTGCGCGACCCTGCCACCACCATCACTACGCATGACCGACTTGCGCTAGTGACCGTGTGGCTCAAAGGCGAGCCTTGGGTAATCGTAGACATCACGCTGCGCATGCTAGTGCCGCGCGAACTCTACAACGCTCAAGACTTCCCGCTGAACTACATCATCGACCGCACGGCCGCAGGCAAGCCGCTGACGAAAACCGCGCAAGTGCGGATGGCTGGAAACAGCGTCAGCCCCCTACCCATGCGACTGATAGTCGCCGCTAACTACAACGAAGCCCAGGCCCTGCGCCTGGTTGCTTAATCAGACAACAGAAAAATCATTCTATGTTGGAGCCCACATGACCGACATATTGTCAGAAGAGCAAATCGACAAGCTCACCAAGCCCCTGCGGCAGCGCGCTGCACAAACCCGTCGCCTAGAAAAAGTGCTTAGGTGTAAATTAGAGCGGCGTCCAGATGGACTGCCCATGGTCACGCCGGACATGCTTGCACGCCTAAGCGGCAGCAGGCAAGACGCGCCAAAAACCAGCAATGGATTAAATTGGGAGGCGTAAATGCCCAGAAAAAAAGATCGCGAATCCGCCACCGGCTTGCTGCCTTTGATGGAGGCACGCCCGTGGAAGGATGGCAAAACAGTTACCTACCGCTACCACCCACTGGGCAGGCCACCCATATCGTTAGGCACGGACAAAAACGAAGCGATCCGCGCCGTGCTGGACATGAATCTGAAAGCCAACGACCAGGGCACCATCGGCCAATTGTGGCGCTTGTACTCTCAATCAACCGACTACGCCAAGCTGGCCGACATCACCCAAAAACAGTACGCAGAATACTGGGGACGCTTAGCCAAAGTTTGGGAGGGTGGTGTTGTAAAAAGCATTAAACCTGCGGACATCAATAAGTACCTGCGGGTCTACCGCAAGGGCGCACAAACACTTGCAAACCGTGAGGTGGCTCTACTTTCCAACCTTTTCAACTTGGCGGTAGAGCTGGGCGACATAGACCGCAACCCTTGCAAAGAAGTTCGCCGCAACAAAGAGCGGCCACGCACCCGGCTGGTTGAAGCGCAAGAGCTGAGCGCCTTCACCGACTGGGCCATGCGCAGAGGGCCATCGGCCCATGTGCTTGTGGGCATGGCCGAATTCGCAGCGCTCGCTGGCAGTCGTCGAACAGAGTTCTTAAAACTCCATTGGCCCCAGGTGGACGAGGAAATAATCCGCTTGACACGGGCCAAGCAGCGCGGGGAAACCGAGAAGCGAGAGATCGTTTTTATTGGAGACGCACTGCAAGAAGTACTGGACCGCATGCGTGCGCAACCTGGCTACAACCCGTTAGGCGCCGTGTTTCGCGCACCCAAAACAGGCAATCCCTACAGCGAATCAGGTTTCAAGACTATGTGGGGCCGGCTGATGGATGCCGCACTGGAGAATCGAATCATTGAAAAGCGTTTCACTTTTCATGACCTGCGCGCCCACTACACCACGTACTACAAACGCCGCTACGACACACTGCCGGACTTACATGCCGATCCAGCAACCACCGCCCGGGTTTACGAGCGCAGCAGCGAAGCAAAACGCAGATCGCTGTAAAGCAAAAAGCCTTCGTGATTTCCCACGAAGGCTTTTTTATTTCCCATTGCTACTTATTCAATAGCAGCAACTCTAATGAATTTGGGGTGGCTGATGGGGCTCGAACCCACGACAACAGGAATCACAATCCTGGACTCTACCAACTGAGCTACAGCCACCGTGTTTGGTAAGCCATGATTATAGCGTCAATTTCTGGCTTACTTTTTAAAACTGCAACTTTTATGAAGCAATTGCGTTTTCTGGACGTGGCACCTTGATCTGAACCTTGTAGCGCTCCTTCAGCAACTCGTAGTACGCCATGGTTTCCGCAAAGCTTACTAGGCGCTCAAACTCTTGCTTTTGCGCTAAGCGTGCTTCAGCGGTGTCTTCGGCGCGTGGCACGATCTTGTTAACACGCACCACAGCATAACCATCAGCACCCAGGTCCACGCCTGTCCACTCAGCTGCGCCATCAACCTTAACCCGCATGGCAGCGTTCAGCAGCGCAACAGGCTGACCCTTTACATCTTGGCGCGAAACCACGATGGGCGCAGCCAGCTTAGCGCCGGCAGCGTCAGCCTTCCATGCGGCCAGCTTGGCCTCGCCTTCTTTACGCGCCAGTTCAGCCGACTGCTTGGCAACATACAAATCACGGGCCTTTGCCTTAACTTCTTCAAACGGCAACACGCGGGCATCGTCGTGCAACACCACACGGCCAGAGGCCAGCGTACTTGGTGCCACTTCAATCGCTTCAGTATTACGCTTGTTTTGCACGGCATCGTTAGAAAACAGTGCTTCCAAGAAAGTTTGGTTAGCCAACGCGCCAGCTGCACCAGCAGCAGGGCTGCGCGTGATGTGCTCCGCCTTTTGGATAGTCAGTCCCAGCTTGTCAGCCACAGGCTTCAGGCTATCCGACTGCTCAAACACCATGTTCGAGAAAATCTCAGCCGCTTCTGCATACTTCTTCTGCACTTCTTGCGACACTACTTCGGTCTCAATCTTGGCGCGTAGCTCTTCAAATGTTGGAGTGCGTGGCGTCTTGATCTCACCCATCTTGATGATGTGGTATCCGTATTCCGTGCTGACTACGTCGCTGATGTCGCCTGTCTTCATCGTAAAGGCCACATCAGAAAACGGCTTAACCATATCACCTGCCTTGAAGAGACCCAGATCGCCGCCGTTGGCTGCAGAACCCGTGTCTTGCGAATTTTTCTTAGCAATATCAGCAAACTGCCCAGGATTGGCCTTTACTTCAGCCAGCAAAGCCTCTGCACGCTGCTTGGCTTTTTCTCGGTCTGCAGCTGGCATGGATTCTGGTGCATTAATCAGAATGTGGCTGGCACGGCGCTGCTCAGGATCCATGAAACGGCTCAGATTCTCTTTATAGTAAGTACGCAAGTCGTCTTCGCTAGGCTTGATCATGCCCTTCACCGTTTCCGCATTCAGCACCACGTATTCCACCGTGGACTGCTCTTGCCGGCGAAACAGTTCTTGGTTGCCTTTATAAAAGGCCTCCAAATCCGCATCTTCCACCTTGATTTGCGAAGCGAAATTCTTGGCATCAAAGCGGGCCATCTGAATTTCACGCTGCTGGTAGAGCGCATCGATCGCCGTCTTGGTTTGCGCATCCGTAACAAAAGCGGTGTTAGTAACACCACCCAGCACTTGGCGCAGCGCCAAATCACGGCGCATACCGGCTTCGAATCCTTCGGGTGTCATGCCTTGCGCACCCACCAACGCACGATAGGCTTCCACATCCAAGCTGCCATCAGCTTTTTTGAGGGATGCGATTTGGGGAATATCTTGCAATGCGCGGGCCAAGGTGGCGTTGTCCACGGTCAGGTGCATTTTTTGCACAGCCACGTCCAGCACCTGGTCACGCACCATTCGCTCCAACGTCATATAACGCGCTTGCGGGCCGTCCATCCACTTACCGTCCATATTAGGGTCTTGCTGGCGCATGCGATCGGTCGCCATGCGGTGCGCGTTGTCCCAATCCGTTTGCGTGATCTCTTTGCCGCCCACCTTGGCCACAATTGGGCTCTTTTCGGTGAAATAGTTCTGGTCAACACCCACCAAAACAAAAGACAGAATGATCAGCAAGAACAGCGGATACATCAGCACCTTGGAGTACTTGCGGATGGTCTCAAACATCATCAAACTTTCTGTGGAACAAAGAAAAAAAGGCGAACTTTCGTTCGCCTTTTGTTAGGTGCTGGTGGGTCCTGACGGTCTCGAACCGCCGACCTACTCCGTGTAAAGGAGCCGCT
>JAVXMM010000054.1:0-31822 GCA_036646255.1 Comamonas sp. | reverse complement strand
CGCAGACCAGCCCGCAAGCGGCTATGGCTCACTGGCTGCACAGCCATGATGCACCGGCTGGTTTTAGCATTGACCGTGAGTGCGAGCTGAAAAGCGCGGACGAATCCAAGGCCATCGTGAAGTACGGCCGCCACCCGCTGGACATTGATGAGATCCGCGAGCACATCAACCAAGGCAAGCTCCCTACCAAGCTGGCCCTCACCTGGGACGACCGGGTGAGCTTTGTGCTGACCGAGGGCTTGCAGCTTAAGAAAGTGGCCTTCCTGGACGTGGTGATGGAGGGACAGTCACAGCAAGACGCCGGTTTTGACGCTGATGTGGCGATTGCCACCGGCGAGTTCAGCCAGATGATCCCCGATCTGATCCAAGCGCTGGGCGGTGAAGGGCGTACCGAGCTAGGCCAGCTGCCAACACGCGAAGGCGCTGCTCCATGACACAGGGTCAACAGCACACTCCAACACCGACCGAGCCGGAGCCATTCGCGATCTGCGCAAGCTGCGGCGCCGAGGTTCACGAAGAACCCAAAGAAGGCGAAGGTCTGCCCTGCGGACATTGACTATGCACACCCTACCCCGCCTCTATTTTTGGCGCTGCCAGCCCGGCAACATCAAGGCACGCAGCGCGGTGCTCAATGCCGCCTACCACGCCTTTGCACGCTCGCACCGTGGCCTGCAGTGGCTGGCAGCCATGAAGCATGTGCACCGCGCCAAGACCTATGAGCGCGTGAGCAACGAGAACGCCAGCTACGAAGCCCGCGGCGATTTCGAATCACTGTTCTACATGATCGACGTGCGTGACCAGCTGCTGTCTGGCCAAGGCAATGACGATCACCTGAGTCTGTTGCACAGCTGGATAGGTCACCTCTTGTATGCAGCTGTGCAACGCGCAAAGCAACTTCCCCGCAACACCATCGCATACCAGGAGCTGCGGCAAAACACCCTGCCGCGCATCTGCCGGGGCCGCCGCGCACTTATCAATGCATGGCGCCGCTGGGTCAACACCAAGCGCGCTGGCTTTGCCGGGCCAGATTTGGAGCCATTCCGCCAAGGCTTCGACGAGGCCTGCCTACTCAGCAAGCACCTCAGCCGCAAAGAGCTTCGTGCTGCGTTTGCCTATGCCGACCACTTAGCCAAAACCAAGGGCTACAAAGTCGTGATAGCCAACTACCGCGTCTAGCGCCCCCCGGGGCACCCATTCACAGCCCGCCCTGAGCATTCTCGGCGGGCTTTTCTATTTCTGGAGCCCAACATGGCTGACACAGCGATTTTTCTCTTTGACGTAACCGGCAAGATGGCCCAGCCGTGGTTGGATGCGGGATACGACTGCTGGATCGTGGATATCCAGCACCCTGTTGCCTACGACACGATGGGCATCACAACAGAAGGCCGGTTACATAAAGTACATACCGATCTGACGCGTCCGTGGCTCTGTCCAGTAGACCGCGAGCGAATTGCGTTTGTTGCAGCCTTCCCTCCATGCGATCACCTTGCAGTCTCCGGTGCACGCTGGTTCAAGGGTAAAGGGCTGCGCAAGCTGGAAACCTCAATCGCCATGTTTGCTACTGCAGCGGAGTTCTGCGAGTGGTCTCAGGCGCCCTACCTAATCGAAAACCCGGTCAGCAATATCTCCAGCCACTGGAGAAAGCCCGACCACACATTCCATCCGTGGCAGTTCACGGGATGGGTGCAAGGTGACAACTACACAAAGAAAACATGCCTGTGGACAGGCGGCGGATTCGTCATGCCACCCGCATTTGCGGACTTGTCGCTGGGCGAACCAGACAACCGCATTCACGCAGCCCCCCCGGGTCCCGAGCGCCACAACTTCCGCAGTGCCACGCCGCTAGGCTTTGCCCGCGCTGTGTTTGAAGCAAATCACACCTTTGAGGCCCAACATGCCTGAAAACAACTCTTCCGCCCCCCTCAAGACTGCTGAGGCATATTCTCTAGATGCGGATACTGCAGGCATCCGCGCATTAACCGCTGACGCTATTACCGGTGCACTCGCATTCGGGGCGCAAGGTGTAAATCCACCAACAGCAGGGCATTGGCTCACCCCGTTCTGGGAAATGGCTCAAGCTACTGTTGCTATACAAGTACCCCAGCCCCAGGTGGAGCCAGCGGGGGAGAACGTGCGCGAAGCTGTAGCCGACCTGGCTGCAGCTTTGGATATGTTTGTTGGGAATAATCCGCTCCACAGCCTTTGCGAGCACGAAGGGATAGACGCCTTAGGACGCGTCAAGGGGACTTGGAGCAAAGCCGCCGAGGTGAATGCGAAAGCAACCCTAAAGCTGCACGCCAGCGCAATTGCCGCCCTTGCCACCACCCAGCCAGCGACTGCCGACCATATTGCCGACACCGGGAATATGGTGCAAGCCCCTGCGGGGGAGTATCCAGCGCTGCAAAAGATTGTTGATGCTCTGCAGATGATGGTGCATTTGGTTTCGACAATGGCACCCGTTTTAAAAGGCAGGGTATATGAGTATGCAGTCAAAGCGCTCGCAGACGCAGACGCCACCCACGCCATGCGGGCGGATATCGGAATTCCGACATCTAAAGAAAATCAACCAGTTGTGGAATCTGACGCCATGCGGGAGCAAGAGCCTAAATTGCCACAGGCAGAAGGTGCCGACTACTTCCTCGTGCTTGATCCCGAAGATGGCACGGTGGAGTTTGCGTATACCGCCGACCTGGGTCGCCCATTCGGGCATGACCACATTAAAGATGCCCAGGAACACAACGAAAACGCTAATCGTTGGGTTGTTAGACCTGCCTACACCTCCCCTGTAGCCACACAGGGGGAGCAGCCAATGGTCAACATGACCCCGCCTGCAACAAGCCGTGATCGATGGATGTACGAGCAAGGCCGACTGGCAGAGCGGGAAATCATATGCACAGCAATCAAGGCTGAAGACGACCACTGCGTAACTGAAGGCGTTTACATGCTCGACTCCGACGATTGCATCAAAGTTGCGAGCGGGCAGTGGGTGCGGCCTGACTATTCCATCCCCAAACGCGGCATCGGAGGTGGGGAGTAAAGAAGGGTCTTTGACCTCATTAACTCCGGGTATATAGCACCGATTAATTTTTAAGCATGTTCGCTAAGTCCGGTGAAAAGCCATACTTTTTGCACTTATCCACAGACTTAAAAACAGTATTTTGTGCGTAACAGCGATTAACAGGTCATAACACGGAATGTGTACGTTGCCTTTTACGAGGGAGTTCTGGTAGGATCAGCATAAATCGCCCTGGTGCATAACTAGCATCCTCGATTGCAAAACCAAAAAAAAGGACCGTCCCAATGGGTAGTCCTTAATTTTGGCATCGCCCTAATTGCCGTCCGCCAAGACACATTGCAATCAGGATTTCTAGAGTGCGTCGGTGATTTTAACTTGTGAGCATTTAGAGTGCAAGCAAGTGGTTTCCCGACGCATAGGCTTAACCGTGAGGATCGCCTATGAGTTTAAAGACGTTGGTCTATAACGACCATGAAATTTCAATCCGAGATGATGGCTGGTTCAACGCCACCGAAGTGGCAAAGAACTTTGGAAGACGCCTGGATCACTGGTTGGATACGGCAGAGACCCTGGAGTACATCCAAGCCCTCGATCAAGCCCTGACCGGCTGCGATTCTGAAATTCTAGATACCCGGAAAAACGGGTATGTAAGTGCCAGTCGCGCCCGGGCTGATCGTGGCGGTGGCACATGGCTCCACCCAAAACTGGCAGTCGCTTTTGCGCGCTGGCTAGATGCCAAGTTCGGCGTTTGGTGCGACTTGAAAATTGATGAAATCATCAAGAGCGGGCGCGTCAAAAAAGATGATGCAGAGTACCTTCCAACCTACCACGCATTACACGACCGAATCGAGGTCCTGGCAGCTGCATCAAAGAACACCGACAAGGTGCACATGAACGTCAACAAGCTGATCAACAAGACGATTGGCGTTGAATCCGGTCAGCGCCACTCACTCCCACTCCCTCGCAAGTCACTGATGGTTGTAGCTCAAGCAACAGCGACCTATGCGATGGACAACGCCAACGATCACCATGACGGCTATCAGATGGCAAAGAGTGCTATGCAACTGCTCAAGCCAGTGGCCGACCAACTTGCCGGACAGCCACACTTGAAGCTGAACTAGCAAATTAAATTCCATCCTAGAACCCGCCCAGTGCGGGTTTTTTGTTGCCCGAAAGAAACCCCAATGACAACTGACCCAAGCAGAGAGGCGTTTGAGAAGTGGGCCAAAGAAGAAGGCTACGACACTGCGCGCACATACGACACAGACCGTAGCTGCTGGGTGTGGCTCAACCCAATGACAGCCGATCTTTGGAAGGCATGGCAAGCCGCCATGGCCCAGCTATCGGCGCAGGCTGTGCCACAGTGCGACAAGCTAATTGCGGCACTCTGCCCTGACTTCTGTGACGCGCGATTTCCAGGAGATAGACCAATCATGCGGCAGCTTGTTCGTGACGCCCTACCAGCAGCCCCGCTGCAACAGGTGGAGTAACTGTATTCACAAACTCATTCACTCATCTATTCACAAATAGCATAAGTGATTGAATTAACGCGACTTCGTCTATTCATGTTGCTATTCACAAGATTAGCGATGACAGCGCTGCAATAACCGCGACCGCTGGAATGAACAACCACAGCCCCGACAAGGGGTTTTTTTAATGGAGGAATGGAGATGAGCGAATATCTAAGTTCGCCAGAGCTGCATCAACTCACGGGCTATGCGCGCTCGACGCAACAGGCAGCCTGGTTTAAATTTCGAGGCATACCGTTCAAGCAAGACGGTTCCCGCGTCATTGTTTCCCGAGTGCATGTGCAGAGCTGGCTGGAGGGCAAGCCGATTCTTGCCCGGGGTGGTATGAACCTTGCCGCCATTCGATAGGAGGCTTTATGCCAAAAGTCACGAAGTATCCACGCCTCAAAACAATGGTGCGACGTGGCAAATCCGGGCAAGTGTGGGTCTACTACTCGTTCGACATGCGCCCGGAAGGAAAGCCCGATGTCAACCTTGGGAGCGACTATGCGAAGGCCCTAGAACAATGGGAGCAGCTTTACCACAATCGCCCCTTGACCATTGGAAGGCTCGAAGAAGCGTTTGCAATGTGGGAAGAGCGGGAGCTGCCACGCTACGAGAGTGCAGAGACGAAGAAAGGCTACGCAAAAAACCTGCGATCAATCCGCCCAGTTTTTGGACCTATGGCATGGGATGAAGTTGACCTTCCGAGCTTGAGGCGCTATCTAGACCTACGTAGCGCAAAAACTCAGGGTAACCGTGAAATGTCCCTGCTCCGCATTGTGTGGGGTAAGGCGCTACTGTGGGGATTGACCCGACAGCTGTGGCCTGCCGAAGGGGTAAAAAATTGGAAGAACGAAGAAAGCGCTCGAGAGTTTGAGGTGACGGCCACCATGTTTGAAGCCGTATACCAGCAGGGAGATCAAGTACTGCGTGACTGCATGGACATAGCATCCGCAACAGGAATGCGGATTACTGATGCTAGGACCGTGCGAATGCCTGAAAACGGCGTTATCACGCATCGAGCGAATAAGACCAAGAAGCCTGTTCAGTTTTTGGTCGCAGATTCGCCAGTGCTTGCTGCAATCGTTGCGCGCCGCCTTGAATCTAAGGCTCATTGCGTAATGCTGCTTTGCACGCCAGCAGGCGGACAAGTGTCTATGGAAATGCTGCGGCGTCGCTGGGATGATGCGCGGGATGCAGCTGCCTATCGCGCTGAAAACGCAGGCGATTCAGCCCTAGGCGGGAAAATCCGCAAGATGTTCTTGCGGGATATGCGAAGCCTAGCTGCCGATTTGGCTGGAGATGTTGATGAAGCATCAAAACTACTTCAGCACAGCAGTACAAAGCTCACTGAGAAGCACTATCGAACCAAGGCCCAGTTGCTAAAGGCTGTTCGTTAAATCGTTTCCTCAATAACTTTTGCTCAGAGGGCGTATTGAATGGTTTTTTGAGGAAACTATAGCCCGCAAACCCGCATAAACTCTCACTTTTATAGGGGACTCAAAATCCCCCGCCGCAAGGCGTGCCGGTTCGATTCCGGCCCCGGGCACCAACCTGAAAGCCGTTAAGTTTTAAAAACTTAACGGCTTTTTTATTGCTTGGATCGAGTGCGTGCATATCGAGAGACGTTCGGGGTTAAATTTAGACGTGTTCGTAGAAAACTATAGCAACCCGCATTCTATCGAGGGGCAAAGCCCTTGCTTGCCTCCCTGCCGACACTCCATCCAGCCCTGCGGTAAGACCTCTTGATGACGATTCCAGGTTTGAGGGCACTCAATTGCCCTTCCGCTGCTACTTACAAAGACTCGCTTGACGAGGCGACTCCCATGTCCTAGCATTGGTTCCACATCCTTCATGGATGTAGAAAAAGGCAGCATCGGCTTGCCTAGACAAACCCAGCTTCTGCTGGGTTTGTCACTTCTACTCATTCGCCGGCTTTGTCGTTGCTACGTCTTATTGGGAACAGTCACCCCCAAGCGGGACCCTGATTGTGTTGATTCGCAAGGGCTTCACGAACACCCCCTCGCCTCTAAACGATCCAAGAAACTCAGCTCCACCAACCCGAATGGAAGGCTTCACAGCACAGAAGACCCCACTCGGGACACTGGCACCGGGCTATTCTCGTCTCAGGCTCATAGCTTGCCCCAAGTAAAAAAGGAGCCGAAGCTCCCTTGTTTGATAGTAGACGCCTGAGCGCTAGCTAATTAGACCAACTCGACAGCCTTTTTGGCTGGTTCTTGAGCTTTTTCTTCCGGCTTCTTTTCTTCCGGCTTTGGCGTCTGATCACCTGCAATCAGTGGCTTTTGAGCTTTCACGCTCAAGTGTGGGTTCGATAGAAACGACATATAGACCTCCGGTCTAGTTCAGAAGGTAAAAATTTACCTTCATGCCAACCACAGTACGCTCTTTAATACCCTTAAACCAAATGCAAGCAAATACTTACTCCATTAATCTTTTAACGTTGGACCTTTACATGGTTTCGATGCGAAAACCCGCACACAAGCCGCCAAGCCCATTAGCTCTAGCCGCCGTGCAGCTTCCTTGAACTAGTTGCCCTTGAGCCTCTCCAGGCATACAGCGAAACTAGAGCGTCTAGTGAGAGTCGAATCCAACTCTACGCAGTCTATAAGCTTAGCGACGCAACCCGTATGCTTAGCCAAGCACTAGACGAGTGCCAGGACATCTACGTGGACTTCACACCCAGGCCTACGCGTATTTCCGTAAACGCACCCATCGCCGCAGAGTTATGTACCAAACACCCTCTTCCGAGCACATTGCGGCATCACTCGCTGCGAGAGTTCCACCTAAAGGCCATGAGAATCCGTAAAATTACATGACTGTTCCCGTATCCATATATGGGAAATGCTCCACTGGCCTTATAGATCGCAGCTCGGTCATACGGCGCAAGCGGTATCTCAAACCTCTGGCGCCTCAAAGGAGGGGTCCCTAGCACGCCCAACAACGGCAAGTAGCTCTACCGCACAAGCACTAATAGCAGCACTTCGTCATCTTGACAATCGCCGCCCGCCCCTCAAGCCTCCACTAAGCGGCCTTTCTTTTGCATGCAATGCATGGTTACACATTTCAATCAGATAGCAAGCGCAAATCTCAAATTTATGCTAGACTGAAAAGTCGATCTGGGCCCGCTTGCCCCCGATCCGATAAATTTCAGTGCGAGGCATCATGCCTCTTTACGCACTATCCTAGGCAAGCCACAAGCCACAATAAATTCCTAGGGTCGGCTTCTCCCCTCTGTTAGTTTTTTATTTCTGGCGCTTTAAGTCCCAGCGTATTACGTGTGGGACGCGCATCTATGTTTCACTTTCTCAAAGACACCACCAAAATCTCACGTTATTTCATCTCCCCTGGAGTGTGCGAGCAATCCGATGGCAAATTCAAATCCGCCGTCTCATTGAAATCTGGCCAAGGCTCTCTCGCACAAGACACCGTGTACACGTTTTCAAAGCTTTTTGCGACTGCCCAAGAGGCCACTGATCATGCTCGACATGAGGGCATTCACCTAGCCCTAATGAAGTGATTTTTTAATCGAGCAGCGCACAGCTATCGCGCTTTTTGGCTTTATTGGCCAATACGGATTGCGGATAGTCTGACCACAAGGCTTCGTCCTTTTGTTGCAAGCGCAGCAGCCACCTTTCAAGGTGGCTTTTTCTTGCTTGTCGCATTAACATTTATTAACTTATAAAACATCGCCACATACATGAAAATGTATAAATGACCAAGGACATCGACATAAGTGTAGCGATTGAAGAATTTCGGCAGCACGCACTGACTCTCAGCACGCAAGAATCATCAGCAAATTTAGAACAAGCAATTATCAAATTAGCTCAATGGATAACTTTAGAATCTGGCTGGCTATCTAAGTCAGACAGGTTAGCTCTTGGTATGGTTGGTGGCATGATGTTCAGAGAGCAAGTTGCAATACGAAGGGCTGCACCCTCCATCCAGTCGTCTACTTCGTCCGAGGCCAAATAACTGAGCCTGCGCAGCGCCCCCAGCAACTGCCCTTGAGGCAGTTTCTTGTCTAGCGCCACAGAGTGCCATCAGCCTGAGATGGCTTGTCTGTGCCAGACGACAGCCAAGAAGGCACCCGCGACCAACTTTGTATGGGGGAGGTTGATAGCCTTCAACACACGCCGAGCAATCAGCGCGCCCTGTTGCACAAGATCAGAGCCAAAACCATAGCGTTTTCAAACCAAACGCCGCGTTTGGAAAAGTTGAGACAGATGCACGCAATGGCCCTTTAGTGGTAGTGCCAATGCCCCAGGTCTTACGCCAACAGATGCACAAGTTAGCCAAACAAAGTTGCAGACTCAGGTGGCACAAGCACAGAGTTCGTCGCGAGCGCACCAACTGCGCCAATGCAAACAACATCAGACCTTGTAAATGCCGCAGGGACACCCTCTGAGCACCCCAAGATCAAGTACATCCGTCATTGACCGACACCCAACTAGCCCAGCCCCTGACACCGTATAGGGTTTGTACCGAAGCACAAAACCAATGCCAGTTCCACCATAACAATATCTCTCTGAGAAAGGAGTTAGTCATGCAATCGACTTACCACCCTCCGATGCTCACTATGCCCAGCCGCCCACTCGTGGCACACCAGGGCGAGAAACCCTTGCGCTACACCAATAAAGACAATACCGACGTTCGCAAGACAATTGCCAAGTGGCAGCGGCTATATGCGCTGCAAAAGGCTCAAAAATGAAACCCCCGTATACGGTATGGGTGCTCACACCTCACTTCAAACCAGTGGTGGTAACCATCATCGACCAGTACGAGAGCAACAACACCGGGCTTTGGCTAGTCACGGAGTCCGGCAGATTGCGTCGATCAGACCGGGTTTATCTAACGCTTTGCGAGGCAATTAAAGCTGGCTTTGCGCTGCTAGATAAAGAACAAGCTGATCTCAACAGAAGTTTAATCAGCCTCCAAAAACACAGAGCCGCGCTCCAGACGGCGCAGAAATGAGCCCCTCCCTACTCCGCCTCGGGCAGCTGCCTAAGCTGCCTTTTTTGTGGAAATTTATTGCGTTAATCATCTGAGAGCGAACCTCCCCAAACGCCAGACGCACTTATGCGATGACCTACGTTTGGGGAGCATTCACAGCCCACTGAAGCCGTTGAGTGTGAATCCGAAAAACCTGCCTCTTGTGCAGCCTTGATTCTTTGTGCGACCAAATGATGGAAATCGCTCCCCCAATAGCGACAGGTTTATGTACACACCTTGCCTGTCATAGGCTCCATCACCTATGAAGCCGGCACCTGTTTGGCGACTTGATGTGGGGGCCAACAGGTCGACAGCAGTTGGCGCCCCCAACTTTATAGTTTGCTGGTTACGACAATGGCCCCTATCTGCAGGATTTGTGCATACGTGCCCAGGCCCGCCTACGTCACTTCGGCAACGCTCTGCCTCGTGCATCCTGGCTTCCCACTCGCTCGTCGCCTAAGAGCTTGAAGCCGCTGAAGTCGGCAAGCAAATGCAAGCCATTGCGACTTGCCAAGTAGCGGATCTGAACATCTCAGATTTCTGTCTGCGGCACACCATGCGGTAGCTTAGGGATGTCCAAACAGGGGCCGTCATGCGCAACAGCGAATACACCATGCCAAGCACCTGGTGCAATGGCAACCAAACAAGCATTGAGTGCGGAGGCGAAACTGGATGGCTGCATCCGAGAGGGTTTGGCTACGCCCACACTTTTCGCTCGGCCAGGTCAACCACTGCTCAGCCTTGCTCAGCCAAGTGATCAAGTCGCCTCGCACCTTCAATGCTGCTCGCACATTGTCCAGTTTGTGGCGCTGTAGCACCGCTTGCATTCGCTCGAATCACCCATTGAGCGAGCCCGCTACACAGGCGATCTGGAGTTGTGCGACAACGCCATTAGGCAATACACGAAACACAGCTATAGCGCCCACCAGGTGGTGATGTCGACTTAAAAATTCATAGCATTTACGGATTTTTGCATGCAAAACGCGCCACAATCAATGCATTTATTTTGCTAAGTGGAGTGGCCTCTAGTGCCACTGTTGTTCAAGTTCATGGCCTGTTCTCCGTCGCGCTCGAGCAAGCGTTCGTCCAAAAAATCCTCATGCAAACCTGCTGATGGGTTCATACGCAATGCCTTGCGCCGTTTGATCGGGAAATCGGCTCTGGCAGGCTATAGCGCCGTGGCTGCCGTCGCTTCGGCCGCCTATGTGCCGCAGCTAGAGCAGGCGCGCAGCTGGGCCATTGATACCGCCAGCCATTGGGTTACCAGCTATCAGCCAGTACGCGATGTGCAGCATTGGCTGCATCAAGTACAAGGCAAGCTGGTGGACTGGCGCGAGGCTCTGGAGGATGTCGCCCAACAAAGCCGTGATGCCGCCCACCCACAGGCCAGCGGGTCAGTCAGCCACAGCCAAGCATCCACCACCAAGCACCCCGGCAAGGACGACAGCAGCTTTACCCAATGCGCCGAGCAACTGCCCGCCAGCGCGCCTCTGGCATTGGCACAGGTAGGCGCTAGCTGGCTGCCGGTGGCTTTGTGTTCAGACGGTTTTGCGGTGCTGTATTCCGGCCTGTCTAAAACCCCTATCGTGACGATTGAGCGACTCAACCGCAAGCGCCTGCAGAGCGCTGCGGGCCGCGAGCGCACCGACAAGTTCTACGCTGACGCACGCCTACGCTCAACCTACAAAGCCGATCTTGCAGACTACCAAGGCAGCGGCTACGACCGCGGTCACATGGCTGCCGCCGCCAACCAAAGCACGGAAAGCGGCATGGCGCAGTCGTTCGCGCTGTCCAACATGGTGCCGCAAGACCCCACCAACAATCGCAAAGTGTGGTCCAAACTGGAAGGCGATGTGCGCAAATATGCCAAGCGGGCCAACGGCAATGTGTACGTCTACACCGGCCCCCTATTCGATCAACGTGCGCACACCATTGGGCGCAACCAGGTCTGGGTGCCCAGCCATTTGTTCAAGTTGGTATTTGACGAGCAGCAGCAACGCGCCTGGGCTTGGGTGCTCCCCAATGATGACAGCGCCCAGTTAGGCCAACCCATGTCTTACGCCAGTTTTGTGGAGCGCACAGGTCGCAATTTTTTGCCGCAACTGCATTAAGAGTAGCTAAAACGAGCCACCAAACCGCTGGTCTGCGTTACGACAAAGCACAAAGCACGAAGCCGCAGGCAGGGCAAGAGAACGACAAAGCGAAGTGACGATGCATCAAGGCTTGCGTTAAGCCGCCCTAAGAGCCGATCACGCGAACAGACCACCTTCATTAAGCAGCGCATAGGCAATCTGGGGCCGCTGCTCCATGCTTTTCTTGATGGCTGCAGGCAAGGCTTGGCGCGTCTTGCGGCACAGGCCCGGCTGCTCCTGCAACAAGACGGTGATACCGCGCAAGCTACGCACTTCGTTCATGCTGACACTGATCTGCATCCGCACACCCAATTGATCAAAAATCCGCTGCTGCATATGGCGCAAATCCGCCAGATCGGTGATGCGCTCCAGCCGCTCAACCAAGCGCTGCTCCTCCTCACGCGTCAAGCGCAGAATGCGCGGATCTGCACCCGCCAGCTGCAGCACATTCCGCCCGCAAATGCAGGCACCAGGCGGGCATTCAACACGGATTGGAAAGGTCAGGTCAGGCATAGCAGAGAGTAAAGCCGTGCAGGCTATCGCACAGCGTACTACCCATCTTGCCCCTGCCCGCCCTGTTAAGCAAATACGAGCAGCTCAACTGCCGTTTTCCTGCATCCACGCTGCATGCCAGCCACCACCCAATTCTTGAATCAGTTGCGCTGCTGCCAGTTGCTGGTTGAGCTGCAACTGGATCAAGGAGCGACGCGCGCTGAGCGCTGTGGCTTGTGCGGTCACCACATCGGTGTACTGCACCTGGCCTTCTTTATAGCGATTCAGCATTTGCTGCTCTACCTTCTCCGCTGAATCCAGGCTTTGCTGCAGCAATGGCAACTGGGCGCTTAGCGATGCCACTGTGCTGAGCACATCCTCCACCGACTGGAATGCGCTCAGCACTGTCTGGCGGTAGTTTGCCGTACGCGCCGCATGCGCCGCTTTGGCCGAATCAACCTGTGCGGCTATGGCGCCCCCATTAAAAACAGTCTGGCTAAGCGATGCCCCCAGCGACCACAGCAAGCCTGACGCACTGAACAGATTACCCAGATTGGAGCCAGATCGACTGAGCGAGCCCGACAAGTTCAAGCTAGGGTAGTACGCAGCCTGTGCCACGCCAATTTGCGCATTGGCTGCGGCCACAGCGCGCTCGGCGGCAGCAATATCAGGGCGGCACTCCAACAGGGTGGATGGCACCATGCTCGGTACTTGCGGCACGGTAGCGGACCACGGCGCTGGCTGAAGGGTGAAGTCCGCTGGTGCCTGGCCGGTCAGCATCGCAATGGCATGCTCATAGGTTTGGCGCGTCTGGCGCAACGCCTCCACACTGGCCTGGGTATTGGTCAGCGTGGTCTGGGCCTGCAGTACCGCTGTCTTCGCCTCTACACCCACGTCATAGCGGTTTTGCGTAATCTGCACGCTGCGCTGGTAGCCGTCGATCGATTGCTGCAAAATTTTCAGCTCGGCATCAGCCTCACGCAAGCGAAAGTAGTTTTGCACCAGGCTGCCCACAGCCGACAAACGCGCAGCAGCCAGGTCTGCCTCGCTCGCCTGTGCACTACTTTGTGCGGCACTGAGCGACGCCTTCAAACGCCCCCACAGATCCGCATCCCAGGCCGCATTAATGCCTAGCGATGCACTGCCATGGCCGCTGGATTGGCCACCGCCCTGCCGCGTCTGGCCCAGTGTTGCACCTACGCTAGGAGCCAGCCCCGCGCGCTCTGCACGCACGGTGGCCTGGGCTTGGGCCACAGCGGCTGCAGCGGCTGCAATGTTTTGGTTATCTACTTGCACTTGCGCGGCCAAAGCGTTCAGCGGCGCATCACCAAACAACTGCCACCACTCGCCCCGGTCAATTGCATCATTAGGCTGCGCGGTTTGCCATAGCGCGCCAGCCTCTTTAAAGCTGGCAGGCGCTGGCGTGCCGGGCACGTGGTAGACCGGTGCAACTGAGCAAGCGCCCAGCAAGCCTGCGCAGCACAGCGCAGCAGCTGTAGCACGCAAGCGCCCCAATGGCTTGGCATTTAAATTAGTAAATTGCTTCTTCATTCCTGCTTATCCCAAATGAGGCTCGGCATCACCCGCTTGCGCACGGCTTAGATCACGCTCGTTAGGCGAGCGGCGGCGCAGTTTGTCCATCAACACATAGACCACGGGTGTAGTCACCAAGGTCAAGACTTGACTGGCGAGCAAACCACCGATGATGGCAATACCTAGCGGCTGGCGCAGCTCCGACCCCTGGCCAAAGCCTATGGCCAGCGGCAAGGCACCTAGCGCGGCGGCCAGCGTAGTCATCAAGATCGGGCGAAAGCGCAACATGCAGGCCTCGCGCACGGCTTCGGTCGCTGATATACCGCGTGATCGTTCCGCCTCCAGGGCAAAGTCGATGATCAAGATTGCGTTCTTTTTGACAATACCAATCAGCAAAAATACCCCAATCAGCGCAATCACCGTGAACTGCATGTTGAAGAGCATCAACGCAATCACCGCTCCCACCCCGGCTGATGGCAAGGTGGACAGCACGGTAATCGGGTGGACCAGGCTTTCATACAGAATGCCCAGCACGATGTAGATCACCACAATCGCCGCCAAGATCAGATACAGCTGCTGGTTTTGCGTTTTTTGAAAGCTGAGTGCCGAGCCCTGGAAGCTGCCGCGCACATTGATGGGCATGGCGATATCGGCCTCGGCCTTGGCAATCACCTGCTGCGCCTCGCTCAGCGCCACGCCTTCATCTAGATTGAAGGAGATGGTGGTTGCCAGCTCTCCATCCTGGTGGTTGACCGAGGTAGGCGCAGGCCGCTCAACCACTTTGGCGAAGCTCGACAGCGGCACCATAGTGTCAGCTACCGTGCTGATGACATTGCCGGTAGAAGCGCTTTTGAGCGCTGGATTGGCTGCCGTACCCACGGTGCCCGCCAAGTTGGATGGCACGTAAATATCTTGCAGCGCAGGCGGGCCGCGCGTGTACTCAGGCGCCCACTCCATGATCACGGAGTATTGGTTCAAATCACTGTATATGGTCGCTACCGAGCGCTGGCCAAAGGCGTTGTAGAGCGCGTTATTGATGGACTTGGAGTTAACACCCAAACGCGAAGCTGCTTGCCTGTCCACCTCCACAAACACCTCTACACCGTTCTCGGACTGATCCGTATCCACGTCTTGCAACAAGCTTTCTTGCTTAAGCCTATCAGCCAGGCGCGTGGCCCACTTCTTCAAGTCGGCGGTGTTATCGCTTTTAAGCGTGTACTGGTAGGTGGAGTTAGACGAGCGCCCGCCGCCACGCAAATCTTGTATAGGGTTCAAGAACACACGCAGCCCGGTGATTTGCGATAACTGCGGGCGCAAGCGAGCCACCACCTGCAAACTGGTCGCATCGCGCTCCTTCACCGGCTTCAAGTTGATAAACATAAAGCCGCCGCCCGCACGGCTGCCGCCTGAGAAACCCACCACGGTATCCACCGCCGGGTCTTGCTGGATGATGGCCAGCGCGTCTTTCAGCTTGGCCGACATGGCGGTAGACGAGATGCTTTGGTCAGCCCGCAAGCCGCCTGCCAACTGACCGTTGTCCTGCTGCGGAAAGAAGCCCTTTTGCACATTGACAAACAAGTAGCCGTTCATACCGATCACCACCAGCAAGATGAGCATGACCAGTGCCTTGCTGTGCAGAGCCCAATCCAGGCAACGCTCGTACACCCGCAACATCCAGTCAAAACCAGCCTCTAGCGCCCGACCCAGGCGACCTTGCGGTGCAGAATTAATAGCATCTTCATCGCGCAAAAACCAGGCACACATCATGGGCGTGGTCGTCAGCGATATGACCAACGAGATCATCACCGCGACTGACAAGGTCACCGCAAATTCTTTAAACAAACGGCCAATCTGGCCTTCCATAAACAAGAGCGGGATAAACACGGCAACCAGCGACAAGCTAATCGACAGCACGGTAAAACCCACTTCGCGCGCACCTTGCAAAGCGGCGCTCATCTTGTCCATGCCCGCTTCGATATGGCGGCTGGTGTTCTCCAGCACCACAATCGCATCGTCCACCACAAAGCCGGTCGCCACCGTCAACGCCATCAAGCTCAAGTTGTTGAGGCTAAAGCCCAGCAGGTACATGATGGCGAAAGTGCCCAGCAGCGACACCACGGTGGCCACTGCCGGTATCACCGTAGCCCGCGCTTTGCGAATAAAGGCCCCCACCACCAACACCACCAGCACGACGGATACCATCAGCGTCAGCTCAATCTCATGCAGCGAGGAGCGTATGGAGTTGGTGCTGTCGCTGGCCACCTGGATGGTCACATCCTCGGGCAACTGCGCCTGCAGCTCAGGCAGCAGCTTGCGCACGTTGTCCACCGTATCAATGATGTTGGCGCCCGGCTGGCGGGTGATCAGCACCAAAATGGCAGGCTGACCGTTGAACAAACCCATGGTGTGCACATTGGCGGGCCCATCAATCACGCGAGCTACATCACCCAGTTTGACGGCAGCGCTATCGCGCCAGCCCACCACCAAGCCTTGGTACCAAGCGGCTTTGCGCTCAGGCACGGGGGTGTAGATTTGCAGGCGGTTGCCGTCACTCTCAATAGCACCTTTGGGCCGGTTGGCGTTGGCCGCTTGAATGGCGGCGCGCACATCTTCAGTCGCGATACCGTATTTGTTGAGCGCTTGCGGCAGCAGCTCTACGCGCACGGCGGGCAATGAGCCTCCACCAATCTCCACATCGCCCACGCCATCGACTTGCGAAATGCGCTGACTAACGACGTTGGAGACCTCGTCATACAGCTCACCCGGCGTACGCTTGGGCGATGTCATCGCCAAAATGATGACGGGCGAATCGGAGGGGTTGATTTTTCGGTAGGTGGGGTTGCTACGCAGGTCTGATGGCAAATCGGTACGTGCAGCGTTGATGGCGGCCTGCACCTCGCGCGCAGCGCCGTTGATGTCGCGATTTAAATCAAACTGCAAGGTGACGCGGGCCGATCCAGTGGAGCTGCTCGAGGTCATCTCGTTCACCCCGGCAATCACGCCCAGGTGCCGCTCCAGCGGAGTGGCTACGCTGGATGCCATGTTCTCCGGGCTGGCACCCGACAGGCTTGCGTTGACCGAGATCACCGGGTAATCCACCTGAGGCAGCGGCGCCACCGGCAGCACAAAGAAGGCTGCGATGCCCGCCAACGCAATGCCCACCGTTAATAAGACAGTGGCGACCGGGCGTTTGACAAAAGGCAGGGACAAATTCATGCCGCCGCTCCGTGGTTGCGACTGGTGCGGTCCCCCAGGCGTGCGCCCAAGCGGTCAAACGCCAAATAGATCACCGGCGTGGTGAACAGCGTGAGCAGCTGGCTCAGCATCAGCCCGCCAAAAATAGCCAGGCCCAACGGACGCCGCAGCTCGGCACCATCGCCCCAGCCAAACATCAGTGGCAGCGCGGCAAACAGGGCTGCCAAGGTGGTCATCAAGATCGGACGGAAACGCAGCAAGGCCGCTTGGTGGATCGCGTCTTGTGGCGCCATGCCCTGGTTGCGCTCGGCATCAATGGCAAAGTCGATCATCATGATCGCGTTCTTTTTGACGATACCGATCAGCAAGATGATGCCGATGATGCCAATCACGCCCAAGTCATTGCCTGACAGCATCAGCGCCAGCAAGGCGCCCACACCAGCCGACGGCAAGGTGGACAAAATAGTCAGCGGGTGTACATAGCTCTCATACAGCACGCCCAGCACGATGTATACGCAGACCAAGGCGGCCAAGATCAACAAGAGCTGGCTGGTTTGCGATTTTTGGTAGGCCCCGGCAGCGCCCAGAAACTCCATGGTCAGCGATGCAGGCATCTGAATGTCCTTGGCCGCCTGCTTGATCGCGTCCACCGCGTGCCCCAGAGATACACCAGGCGCTGTATCAAAGCCCAAAATAGCAGCCGGATACTGCGATACACGAGTGACTTGCAGCGGAGCCATTTGCTCTTGGATTTGCGCAATGGCGGACAGCGGCGTAGCCCCCGTACTGTTAGCGCTGATGGCCAAATTGCCCAGCGTTTGCACGCTGTTTAGCTGGCCTTGCTGCGCCTCCAAAATCACGCGGTACTGGTTGGTCTCGGTAAAAATGGTGGAGACGATGCGCTGGCCAAAGGCGCTGTAAAGCGTGTCGTCAATGCTGCTGGCGCTGATACCCAGGCGCGATGCGGTATCACGGTCCACATTCACGTAGGCCGACAATCCTTGACGACCTGCATCGCTGGTGGCGTTGCGCACTTCGGGTAAATCATGCAGTTTGGCAGCCAGCTTTTGCGTCCAGGTGTTTACCTCGGCGGTGCTCACGCCTCCCACCGACAAGCGGTATTCGGTCGGGCCGCTTTGCGAGTCAATCGTCAGATCCTGCGCAGGTTGCAAAAAGATGGTGACGCCCGCCACCTTGCCCACACGGTTGCGCAAGCGCTGCATCACATCGCTTTGCGCATCATGTGGACGCTTAAGGTTGATAGACAAACTGCCCGTGTTCAGCATGGTGTTGTTGGATGCATCTACACCGACAACCGAGCTGACCGACTCTACATCCTTGTCCTCCAAGATGGCGCTCACCGCTTGCTTTTGCAGATCGCTCATGCGGGCAAATGACACCTCTTGTGCCGCGACAATCTGCGCCGTCAGCTGGCCGGTATCCTGCGTGGGGAACAAGCCCTTGGGGATGGCCAGGTAGAGCAAACCCGTCAGTACCAAGGTCGCCGCTGCCACCAGCAAAGTGATGAACTGGTGACGAAAAACGACCGCCAAGCCCCGGTCATAGTGGTGGATCACTTTGTCAAAACCGCGCTGCACAGCGGCAGCCCAGCCACGCGTGTTGGCCCCCGTGTCCTCAGGCTTTAGCCAGCGCGCCGACATCATGGGCACCAAGGTCAGCGACACCACGGCCGATATCAAAATGGTCAGTGCCAGGGTGACCGCAAACTCACGGAACAAGCGCCCCACGATATCGCCCATAAACAGCAACGGGATCAGCACCGCAATCAGCGACACGGTGAGCGAGATGATGGTGAAGCCAATTTGCGCAGCGCCTTTGAGCGCAGCGGCCATGGGCGTCTCGCCCTCTTCGATATAGCGAGCGATGTTCTCAATCATCACAATCGCGTCATCCACCACAAAGCCGGTGGCGATGGTTAGCGCCATCAAGCTCAGGTTGTTCAAGCTATAACCCAGCAAGTACATGGCGCCGCAGCTGCCGATCAGCGAGATGGGGACTGCCAAGCTGGCAATCACCGTGGCACGCAAGCTGTGCAAGAAGAAAAAGATCACCAGCACCACCATGGCCACAGCCAGCAGCAGCTCGATCTGCACATGCTCAACCGATGCGCGTATGCCTGTCGTACGGTCTGTCAACACCTTGACTTCAACCGATGCAGGCAATGATGCAGTCAGCTCGGGCAAGCGCTGCTTGATTGCATCCACCGTTGCAATGACGTTGGCGCCTGGTTGGCGCTGCACGTTCAGGATGATGGCAGGGCTGTCACCCACCCAGGCTGCCAGGCGGTCATTCTCGGCGCTGGCCACCACTTGCGCCACGTCCTTCATCAAGATCGGGGCACCGTTCTTCCAGCTGACGATCAGGTTCATGTAATCGTCGGTAGTCAGCAACTGGTCGTTGCTGTTGATCGAATACGAGCGCTTAGGGCCGTCAAAACTACCTTTGGCAGAGTTTGAATTGGCATTGCTAATTGCTGTACGCAAAGTGCTGAGCGTAATGCCATTGGCCGCCAGCGCCTGTGTGTTGGCCTGGATGCGCATGGCCGGCTTTTGCCCCCCCTCCAGGCTGACCAGCCCCACCCCGCTGACCTGACTGATCTTTTGCGCCAGCCGGGTGTTGATGATGTTCTGCACCTCGGTCAACGGCAACTCTTTAGAGGTAATGGCCAAGCTCAGCACCGGCGTATCGGCCGGGTTGACTTTGGCGTAGACCGGGGGTGCAGGCAGATCTGCGGGCAGCAAGGCGCTGCTGGCGTTGATGGCCGCCTGCACCTCTTGCTCAGCCACGTCTAGCGACAAGCCGAGCTGAAACTGCAGGGTAATGATGGACACGCCAGCGGCACTGGTCGAGGCCATGCGGTCCAGCCCCGCCATCTGGCCCAACTGGCGCTCCAGCGGCGCAGTCACGGTACGGCTCATGACCTCCGGGCTGCCGCCGGGGTACAGCGTTTGCACCTGGATGGTGGGGTAGTCAACCTCGGGCAGTGCCGACAGTGGCAGCAGCTTGAAGCCCACCAAGCCAGACAGCACAATGGCCAGCATCAGCAAAGCCGTGGCCACCGGCCTGTGGATAAACGGACGGGAAGGACTCATGGATCAACCCGCCTTAGTGGGCTGCACGCTGCTGCGCTGGCGTGGGTGCAGCATCCGGGGCTGCGCCGTGGGCAGGCGGATTGGCTTCACCATTGGCTGACGCAGCAGGCGTCACTGGCGCTGCCGCCGGTGCTGCTTGCCCGGCATTGGGCACTATCGCCGCAGGGCTGGCAGGCGTGGCGCCATTGCCAGCCCCTGCGCCGCCTGGGCGCCCTTCCCCAGAACCACGTCGGCCACCAGCTTGACTGCCTTCACGATTACCGCGCCGGCCACTGCTGGCACCCGCTGCCTGCGTAGGCGTATCGCCCTGTAAAACCACCGATGCACCATCCTTTAACCGGTCAGCGCCTTCGGTCACCACCAACTCGCCTTCTTTCAAGCCTGTGTTGATAGCCACCCACTCCACCGTGCTCATGCCTCGGATCACCGTGCGCTGGCTCACGGTACGGTCTTGGTTGATCACATAGACAAAATCGCCATTGCCACCTGTGCGGATGGCGGTGACGGGAACAACCAAGCTGCTGATGTCTTTCAACGTCAAGCGGGTGTTGACAAACTGGTTGGGGAACAGTGCGCCATCGCTGTTACTAAAACGCGCCTTGGCCTTGAGCGTTCCTGTGGCGGTGTCCACCAAGTTGTCCAAAGTCAAAAACTGGCCGGTAGCCAATGACTGGTTGCCCGTGCGATCCAGCGCCACCACGGCCAGCGGCACATCGCCACGCTGCGCAGCCAGCACCGCGGGGATCTGGTCCTGCGGCACGGTAAAGCTCACATCGATCGGCGCCACCTTGGTGATGACGGCAATCCCGGTGGTGCCGCCAGCGCTGACATAGTTGCCTGCATCAATACTGCGCAAGCCAATGCGGCCGTCAATCGGCGAAGTGATCTTGGTGTAGCCCAGGTTCAGTTGCGCCGTTTGTACTTGCGCTTGGTCAGATAACACCGAACCCTCCAACTGCTTGGCGGTGGCAGCCTGGGTGTCTACCTCTTGGCGGGCAATGGAGTCTTGCGCCCACAGGGTCTGGTAGCGTTTCAAAGTCACGCGTGCAGCATCCAACAGGGCTTGGTCGCGCGCCAGCTGGCCCTTGGCTTGCTGCAAGGCTTGCTCAAACGGGCGCGGGTCTATCTGCGCCAGTGCCTGGCCTTTTTTTACCATCTGGCCTTCGGTAAACAGCACATCGCGCAAGATGCCCGAGACCTGTGTGGTCAAAGTCACCGTCGTGGTGGGCACAACCGTCCCCATGGCGCTCAAGGTCACCGGCAGGCTCTGGCGCTTGACGGCGGCATTGCCCACAGTTACGGCCATGGATCGCATGGCGCCCGGCCCACCCATGCCGGGGCCGCCTGGGCCACCGGGGCCCGCTTTTTTGCTTTGCACCAAGTACCAGGCACCACCTACCAGCGCAGCCACCAGCAAGACCGCAATGCTGGCACCCACCCAGCGCCGCTTTGGCTTAGAGAGCTGACTGGCGATACCGGGGTTAGGTGCCGCTGCCGCGGTAGTAGATGGATGGGTGTTTGTAGTGTTCTGGTCCATAGCTAGCGATCATTCTGTGGCTTCACGTGCCCGGGCACCTTACTCCTGCGGCAGAGGCACTCGTGTAAAGAATGATCGCATCCTAGTGCAACCGTGTTGCACCGGGCTTATCCCGACTGCGAAGAAAAGTAAACACCGCTTGTTACACCGCCTTTGATGGGCTTGTACCGCGCAAACCCTGCCAGCGGTAGCCCAGAACCGCCAACACAATCAAAGCCATGCCCAGCCATTGCAGCACCGCAGGGTAGGTACCAAACCACAGCAAATCCACGGCCAGCGCCACGGCAGGATAGATAAAACTCAGTATGGCGATCGCCGCTGCGCCCAGTCGCTGAAAGGCGCCATACATCAGCCCATACATCAGCGATGTATGCACCCAACCTACTATCAGCACGCAAACCACGGTTTGCGTAAGGGGTACGGTCGTTAAGCGCTGCAAACCTTGTAGCAAAACGGGGGCCGACCACACTGCCAGCGCTGCGCCACCCGCCAGCATTTGCGCCATGGCGATTTGCGCAGGAGCAATGCCTTTGACGCGCCGGGTACTCACCACCGTTACGGTATAGAGCGCCGCAGCCATCAGCGCCAGCAACACCCCCCATGCTGGCGAGCCCACATGCTGCACGGCAGCCTCGGTGACCGCAGCGGCACCGGTACCCACACCGCTACTCAGCACCACACCCGCCAGGGCGAGCAACATCCACGGCAGCTTGCGCCAGCCCATGGCCTCACCACCCAGCGCGGCTGCCAGCACCAGCATAAAAGGCTGCACATGGTAGACCACGGTGGCCACGGCAATTCCCACGTAAGCATAGGCATGGAACAGCGCCACCCAGTTAGCCACCAAGGCCACGCCACCCAGCAGCATAAAACGCCAGTCGCGCCAGCTAGGCTGCACCCAGGTGCGCTGCCACCACAACCACGCGCCCAAGCCCAGCGCACCCAGCAGACAGCGCAGCAGCACCACCTGCTCTACTGGCAAACCACTCTCAATAACGACTAGGCCAATCGTTCCCGACAGCAACATAGCCGCCACCATGCGCCAGGTACCGCCGCTGCCATGCACGGCGGACAAAGGGGCTGCCGCCGTCGGCACTGCTGCGTTGGATGCGTTCATGGCTATATCCGGTTGATGCGATAGCTGCCATGGTCGTGCTTACGCAACAAATCAACAATACTTCTTCTATTCAATTTATTATTGATTTATACGCAACAATAAAAGCATCAAACACAAGCCAGCAAACCGCAGATTTACGTTTGAGGCGATGCGCGAAGCGCCAGGCAGCAAGTACGACAAGGCTAAGCAACAACGTATCCAGGCATGTGTTTGCCGCTCTCAACCACCATGCACACCGATACGCTCCCACTGGCTGATATGCAAGTCTTTGCCCAGGTCGTCGCCCACCACAGCTTTGCAGGTGCGGCGCGGCAGTTGCGCCTCACCACCAGCGCGGTCAGCCGCAGCGTGGGCCGGCTGGAGTCGCAGTTAGGCGTCAAGCTGCTGCACCGCACCACGCGATCGCTGTCGCTCACTGAAGTGGGCGCCGCCGTGCATGCTGACTGCCTACTCATGCTGCACAGCGCCGAACTAGCGGTATCGCGCGCCGCTGCCCACCGCCAACAGCCGCAAGGCGTACTGCGCATCAACGCACCGCTGGTGTTTGGCGATTGGTGGCTGGCGCCGCTTTTGCCTGGCTTTTGCGCACGCTGGCCCGATGTGCAGATACAACTGAGCATGAGCGACACCATGGCCGATTTGACCGCCGAGGGGCTGGATCTGGCCATTCGCATCACCAGCGCCGAAGCACTGCCGCCCACCATGGTGGCGCGGCCACTGCAGCGCGTAGGCTATGTGCTGGTGGCGCACCCGGCTTATTTACAGGCACAGCCGCCCATTACCCAGCCACAGGATTTGCAGGCCCACCCCTGCATGAGTCTTGGCTACGGACCCTTCCAAAACCTGGTGGAGCTGGCGCCTACTGGCGACAGTGCCAGCCCACCCACCAAGCTGCGCCTGAACACGCCCATCACCATTGCAAGCAGTCACGGCCTACTACAAGCTTTGCAGCATGGCGCGGGCGCCGGTATTGCACTGATGGCCGATTTTGTAGCCCGCAGCCATATCGCCAACGGCAGCCTGGTGCAGGTGCTGCCCCGCTGGCAGTTGGCGGGAAGCTATGCGCCGCGCATGGCCTATGCGGTATACGCGCCTGGCCCCCACATACCGCCCAAGTTGCGCGCCATGCTGGATTATCTGCAGGGCCATGCCGAAGGAGAAATAGGATAAAAACGGCTGATAACACCCAAACAACAGGCGCTAAAAGCTCATTTATTGATAGCAACTAGCTCTATCAAACCCCAGCGTGCGACAACGATGCAGGCCGCAGCACGGTGCTGGATGAGCCCAGCGACTGCTGAACAACATCGCCCACCATATCAGCCGTGATGGCCGATAAAGTCCAGCCCAGATGACCATGGCCAGTGTTATAGAAGACGCAGGCCTTGTTGCCCCTACCCACGCGCGGCAGCATGTTAGGCATCATGGGGCGCAAGCCCGCCCAAGGGGTGACGCTGCGCGTGCTGATGCCAGGAAAGCAAGTCTGCACCCACTCAATCAGCGGGCGAATGCGGTCAGCCCGGATGTCACGATTGTGGCCGTTGAACTCTGCCGTCCCCGCTACGCGGAAGCGGTCATCACCCAGGCGGCTGGTGACCAGCTTGGTTGCATCGTCCAGCAAACTCACCACAGGCGCTGCGCTGCGGCTGGTTTCATCCAGCAGATTGACGGTGATGGAGTAACCCTTTACCGGGTAAATATTAACGCGATCACCCAGTTGCGACGCCAGTGACCGGCTGGCCGTGCCAGCGCAAACGACGATGCCATCAAACGTAGTGGTCACATCGCCATCGCCCTGGCGCACCGTTACGCTGGCTTGCTTGCCATTGCTGGAGACAGATTGCACTTGCTGCCCATACAAGCAATGCACCCCCAGCCGCGCGCAAGCGGCCGCCAATCCGCTGGTGAACTTGTGGATGTCGCCCGTCGAATCGCTCTCGGTAAAGTAGCCGCCGTAGTAAGTGCCAGACAGCGTGGGCTCAATGGCCCGCATTTCATCTGGCGAAACCGCGCGCCGCGCCAGCCCACCCTGTGCCAGCAGGGCTGATACCTTGCCCGCATGCGCAAAACCTGCCTGGTCGCGGTAGATGTGAAGAATGCCTTCTTTCTTCAGATCAAAGTCAATGCCTTCCTCCTGCGCCCAGGCAAACAAATGCTCGCGCGCGGCGATTGCCAGCCTGGCGGTTTCTACCGTGTTCTTCTCGTAATAAGGGATGGCTGCCAAGAACTCAGCAAACCACGAAATCTTGTGCCAGCTGGGCTTGGGGTTCAGCAGCAGCGGTGCATCGCTTTTGAGCATCCACTTCAGTCCCTTGACGAGGGTTGACCAATGGTTCCACACCTCTGCATTCGATGCAGAAAGCTGACCGCCATTGGCAAACGATGTCTCCATCGCAGCGTAACGTTGCTTTTCAAACAAGGTGACAGAATACCCGCGGCGCGCCAGCGCATAAGCCGTGGTGACGCCCGTGATGCCACCACCAATGACGGCGATTGTCTTCATGATTCAGATCCCCAAAACGTCAAAGGGTGGAGCCCGCGCGCACGATGCGCAGCAGACGCCCCCTCTGTTCTGGACCTGAGAGATTCACGAAGCATTGCCGTTGGCAATGACCGCTTGCTCCTTCGGTATGCGCAGCGGACGAAGACGCCGCACATTCTTCAGAGTGTTTAACCGTGTGATGCCGATCCTTTTGCCTGAGAGTTTCCGGGGCGGTTGCTCCTTCGGCGCTGCTCTTGCGCTATGCGCAGCAGTCTCTCTCGACATCACGTGGCTAGAACGTGTTTACGCTTAGCCAAGTGACGGAATGTATGCGCGCCCGTCGATACTGGCTATACGGGTTTGTACCAGCATCCAAAGTTTTGAATTTGATAGCTAACTGCACCTGTTTTTATTGGGTTTAAAGCATTTATCAGATTCAAATGCTTATACAGTGGTCGCTAGCAGCTCATCAATCTATAGCAATATTCAACAAGCAGAAGTGTTGTCCCCAGCCTGCGGGCACAATGCTGTGGATGGCAGTGGAAAGTCTTGTAGATAAGCCACTTAATTATTTGATAAATAAGTAGAAAATATGGCATGCCCAAAAATAAGGCAAAACCGCTTTCACAGCAGCTTTAGCGCTTGATTTGCTCATTTTTGTAGCAAACCATGCCCGCACAACGGGCTCCAGCGGAAACTTAAGGCAGAGCCCCTGCCACCTCCCAGCTTGTCCCCATCCACCGGGCACAATACTGTGGATGGCTCTGTGCACAGCTGTAGATAAGCCACACAAGCCATTGATTCTTCAAGCATTTGCAATAACTGATGAAAAAACAGGCACGCCATGCGGCTTCCCGGCTTTGGTAGCCCCCTGTGGGAGGCTATGGCAGCTATTCCACCCGCTGTATAGTGCGCATCCCGAGTGCTGTAATACCCAGATCCCCACCTTCGCGCCGCACCACCATACCCCACTCAAACAGGCGCTTGGATACATGATCATGCAGAGCTTCGGACAGCGAGATCGCTTGGCCTAGCTCCAACTTTTTCAGCAAAGCCAACTCATCCACTGTGGGTTCAAACACGGGGGCATGGTAGACAACTTCGGGCTTAACGGGATTGAAAGACAACATAGCAACTCCTGGGTTGCGATGCGTGCGTGAGGCCTCGGGTTACAAGAATCTCGAGGTCTGCGCGGACGCGCATCGGGTGGACGAACAGCCCCAGCGTATTCCTGCGCGCCACGCGCTTCTGTAGGCCAGCGCCTTCACCCGCAGGCTTTACCACGACACCATCTGCGCTTTACATAATTTAGCAAGGGCTCAGAGTGAGAAGCACAAGCCTGCAGCGAACGGGCTACGCCCCTTAAGACATGCTCTCGATCCATTCGCCAACGCGATCCACGCAAACATCGCCATTGAATGCGACCCACACCACCACGGGCACAGCAAGTACTGCGCCTAAGCCTACGCACAATGCGCTACTAGTCCAGCGCCCAGCCAAGACACCGTGGCAGAGCCATCTAGCGAATCACTATATTGAATAAAAATAGCTGCTAGCACCAAGCTAAAAGGCGCTAGCAGCTATTGTTTTAGGAGTATTTGATTAACGCGTAGGCCAGGCTCCCAGCTGATAGGCGCTATCCCAGAACATCCATTCCAGCTCAGCTGAATAGCGGTAGGCCTCAGCCATGCGCTGACGCGTTGCCGATTCCGCAGCATCGGCAACGCGGTCGATGGTGGCGATCACGCCGCGCACGGCGGTGTGGAACTCCTCGCTGGCGTAGGTGTCGACCCAGGCTTGGTACGGATTGCCATCCACCGAGCGCGCATGAATGTCGCGCCCCACCTCGGCATAAATCCAAAAACATGGCAGCAAACCCGCCAACGCCACAGGGTATGACTCCGCCCAGCTATTAGCCAGCAAAAAGCTGGTGTAGTGGTGGCAAGCAGGCGTTAAAGGCGTAGCGGCAAATTCCTCAGCGCTGATACCAAAGTCGCGCATAAAGCCGTCATGCAGCTTGCGCTCCTCCACCACGGCGCCATTGGCCGCATTGGCAAACTGCACCACGCCATCAGCGTTATCAGCCTTGGCCGCTGCCACCGCCAACGACCGGCCATAGGCCACCAAGTAATGCGCATCTTGGATCATGTAATGCCGAAAACGCTCGCGGCTAAGTGAGCCAGCCGCCAACTCGCGGTTAAACGGCAAATCCAGTGTGCGCTGGTACAGAGAAAGGTTTGCTTGCCAGAGGGTTTGGCAGAACGACATGCGGACTCCTTTTTTCGCGATACATCTAACACGCCATTGTCCCTGCTCTTGGTAACGCCAACGACTACCAAACGGGCTGAACGCATTCGCAACAGCGCCACACCCCCCTCCTCCAGCAATTGAAAAGTTTTAACTATTTATAACCAACATTGATAGTTAAAAATAAACATGCTATAAATTTACAAAATTAATTGTCAAATTAAATTCGATAGATTTATAGAAGGACGGCAAAAATGACGCAAAAAATATTCAGACTGGGATTGGCAGGGTTCGTATCGCTAGCTGCTGCTGGCGCATTTGCGACCCCACTGACGCTAGAAAACAACTGGATCCAGGTTGGCATATCGGATTACGCCACCCTGGGCTCAAACAAGAGCGCCACTCCAGGCATCTTGTATGACCCTACTGGCACCCAAACCTACGGAAACAACGATTTTCTGACGCCAGGTACCCCTCACGAGCTGTTTACCGTCCAGTACACGCGAGATACAACCACTTTCAGTCAATACAACAACAACGTTGGAATTGGAAATTTTTCCCCGAACACGCTCACCCAAATTTCGGCCGCTGAAGTAACAACATCTGGTGCGAGCTCCCAGGTTGACGTGGGTAACGTTGCCATCAAACACGATTACGCACTCAACACCGATGGGACAAAACATCAAATTGCTATAACAACAACCGTTACGAACAATGGCTCCACCGCCATGACGGGCGTGAAATTTCTGCGTAGCCTAGACCCAGACCCAGACGTTAATAACTACAACTCCTATGCCACCGACAACAACGTCATCTCAAGCACCCAAGTGTGTGCAACGGGCATACAGTCCAATCAGACCATTTGCCTTCTGTCTAACGACACTGCCTACCCAGACAAAATTGCAGGCATAACCCCGGGTTGGACCACTGATCCTGACTCCTTCTTACAAGACAGTGCCGGCCAAACCCAAACTACAGGCGACCACTCAATCGGCTTGTATATCGCGCTTGGAGATATCGCCCCTGGCGCAAGTAAAACTGTAACGTACTCGTATTTACTCGCCTCCACGTTGGTGCAAGCAGTCACCCCCACAATCAGCGTTGCATGCACGCCAGGTAACCTGATGGATTCCGCCAACCAAAAAGCCATCTGCACTTTGACCAGTGATACGTCGGTACCAGCGGGCGGTATTTCTGTCAATCTGGACGTCGGCAGTACCGGCGCAGCCAGCCGCTACACCTCTACCTGCACCAGCCCCATCGCCATGGCCGCAGCCAGTACCACCGCAACCTGCGAGATCGTTGCTGCAGACAATAGCACCGCTAGCGACGGCAACCTGGATGTCAACTTGACCGTCTTGGCCGGTACTGGCTACAACCCAAGCACGACCGCTTACGAATCCAAAGTAACGATCCAAAACGATGATGCCTTGCTTAGCATCGCTTGCGCCCCCAATAGCCTGACAGACAGCGCTGGCCAGGTGTCCACCTGCACCATCACCTCGGATATGCCTGCACCGGCGGCTGGCTTGCCGTTTACCGTACAGGCCAACAGCACCGGCGCTGCAGCTCGCTCCAGCTCTACCTGCACTACACCTCAGCAAATTGCTGCAGGCGCCACCTCGACAAACTGCACCATTACGGCCACTGACAATACCGTAGTTGGTGATGGCAACCTCAGTGTGCTGGCCGCGATCCAGCCCGGTGCAGGATACGAAGCGTCTACCACCCAAGGCTCTGCAGCCGTTTCCATCACCGATGATGATGTAGCCAACCCAGCGCTGCTACCCGCCCTATCGGTCAACTGCATCCCCAGCACCTTGAACGACAGCGCCGGTCAAACCGCCATTTGCACCATCACGGCAGACAAGGCAGCTCCCGCAGCCGGCCTCTCGGTAAAGGCGGCGATTACCAGCCAGATGAACACCGGCGCTGGCCGTTTTACAACCACCTGTGATGCGCCGCTCTCCATTGCAGCAGGCGGCACGTCGGCTACCTGTGAAATCAGCGCGGTAGCGAACACCGTTGTAGGTGATGGCAATGTTCTCGTCACCATGGCATTACAAGCCGATCCTAGCTACAGCCTGGCTACCGCAGCATCGGCAACCGTCACAGTTATGGACGATGACACCGGCACAACCACCCCTCGAGCAGTGCCTGTCCCTACTTTGGGCGTATGGGGCTTGATCTCGCTGTCGCTGACAATGTTGGCCGGTTTTGCGGTACGCCGCCGCGGCCAAGGCTAAGCCATTCACCTAGCTTTGCGCGGCAAGCGCCAACCAAGCCGCAAACTGCCCAAGCGCAGATGATGGGGAGATCGAAAGATCTCCCCATTGCTTTTGGTCCGGTGTCATCCAGTAATACGCCCGGCTACCTTTCAGCGGCTGGCGGCAGGCCACAACCAACTCCCCGCGTGCCAGCTCGTCCTCAATCAGCATGGGCGGGATTAACGCCACCCCCATGCCTGCGGCTGCGGCTACAGCCAACATCGAGAACAGCTCGTAGCGCGGGCCGTCGAGCGCATGCGGGGCGTCTACGCCGGTGGCCTCAAACCATTGGCGCCAACCGTCGGGGCGGGTGCTTTGCTGTAGCAAGGGTAGCTCGGCCAGCACTTGGGGGGCCACGGGCTGATAGGCCCGGCCACGGCCGCGCTGGGTGGCGGGCTCAAGCAAGCGGGGGCTACAGACAGGGACGATGACTTCATCCATCAGCCAGGCAGCCTGCGTACCTGGCCACTGGCGCGCTTGCTCGGGCGTGCCGGCGTAGATGGCTGCATCCACCTGGCGCTCAGTAAAGGCAAAGGGGCGGGTCTGCACGTCGATATGCACGATGACGCCGGGATGCTGTTGCAAAAACTGCGGCAGGCGCGGCAGCAGCCAGCGGGTGGCAAAAGTGGGCACCGCCGCAATGCTGATAGCGCCACCCGCGCCTTGGTGGGCCATGATGTCCAAGGTGCCGCGCTCTATACCTTGCAGCCACTGTGCAACTTGCTGGCTGTACTGGTGGCCGGCGGGGGTGAGCACCACACCGTGGCGTGAGCGTTTGAACAATTGCACGCCCAGTTGCTCCTCCAGCGCAATGATTTGCCGCGACACGGCGCTTTGCGTCAGCGCCAACTCTTGTGCGGCGCGGGTATAGCTCTCGTGGCGGGCAGCGGCCTCAAAGCAAGCCAGAGCCTGGGTGGATGGGATCATCCTGCGCATAAATGGCCTTTACTGCGTGACTGATTAGTAAATCTATTTTTGTATAAAAACGGTCATTTTCGCCCGTCTATTATTAATAAATTCATCTAAAACAATAGCAAATCTATCTTGTAGAAAATTATTAAAAATGATTTTTACGAATACCTGGATGATAAACAATCGTTTGCGATAGTGCTGCATCCCCTCTACTATCAGGCCCATGTTCGGGTACACAAGCGCTCAAGGCTTGCGCAGCCACCCGTTTTTGCATACCTCATACCGATTCTTTAGGAGACACAACATGGCTAATTTTCAGTGGGATGACCCTCTGCATCTGGACGAGCAACTGACCGAAGACGAGCGCATGATCCGCGACGCCGCCCGTGCCTACTGCCGCGACAAGCTGGCACCGCGCGTGCAAGAGATGTTCCGCAAGGAATCGGTGGATGTCAGCATCTTCCGCGAGATGGGCGAGCTGGGCCTGTTGGGCCCCACCATTCCCACCGAATACGGCGGCGCTGGCTTGAACTATGTGAGCTACGGCCTGGTGGCGCGCGAGATCGAGTACATCGACTCCGGCTACCGCTCGATGGCATCGGTGCAATCGTCCCTGGTGATGGTTCCAATCAACGAGTTTGGGACTGAAGCACAAAAGCAAAAATATCTGCCCAAGTTGGCGTCGGGCGAGTTCATCGGCTGCTTTGGCCTGACCGAGCCCGACCACGGATCTGACCCCGGCAGCATGGCTACCCGCGCCTACAAGGTGGATGGTGGCTACAAGCTCAAGGGCAGCAAGATGTGGATCACCAACTCACCCATCGCCGATGTGTTTGTGGTCTGGGCCAAGGAAGTGTCCGAGGGCGGTGCCGTCGGCCAGATCCGCGGCTTTGTGCTGGAGAAAGGCATGAAGGGCTTGTCCGCCCCGGCCATCCACGGCAAGGTCGGTCTGCGCGCCTCAATCACTGGTGAAATCGTGATGGACGACGTGTTCTGCCCTGAAGAAAATGCCTTCCCCGAAGTGCGCGGTCTGAAGGGTCCGTTCACATGCCTGAACAGCGCCCGCTTTGGCATTGCCTGGGGCTCGATTGGCGCAGCAGAGTTCTGCTGGCACACCGCCCGCCAGTACACCATGGACCGCAAGCAATTTGGCCGCCCTCTGGCTGCCAACCAGCTAATTCAGAAGAAGCTGGCCGACATGCAAACCGAAATCACCCTGGGCCTGCAAGCCGCCCTGCGCGTGGGCCGCATGAAGGAC
>JAVXMM010000053.1:0-32542 GCA_036646255.1 Comamonas sp. | reverse complement strand
CCCTAACCGCAATGGCGCTAACCAGGGATTCTTGCGCAAGCCCGCTTTTGCATAATCTCGTGCGGTATTAAGGCAGCGCTCCTTTGCAAAAGGGCGATGCGCTAAAACAAAAACGCTTTTCTGGCTTGGCTCAGAAAAGCGTTTTTTATGGGTGGTTGATGCTACTTCACCTTTGTGGCGGGAGGCTTGTACCCGCATCGTCATCGCGCAAGTAAGCGCTAATCAGGCCGTCAGGCGCTCCAGCGCTTCGCGGTACTTGGCAGCAGTTTTTTCAATCACATCTTGTGGCAGACGGGGGGCTGGGGCGGTCTTGTCCCAAGGCTTGCCGTTGACTTTGGCTTGCTCCAGCCAGTCACGCACAAATTGCTTGTCGTAGCTGGGAGGGTTGGTGCCGTTGGCCAGCGCGTCTGCGTAGCCTTCCACGGGCCAGTAGCGTGAGCTATCGGGTGTCAGCACCTCGTCCATGAGCACTAGCTTGCCGCCTTCATCCAAGCCAAATTCAAACTTGGTGTCGGCAATGATCATGCCTTTTTCCAGCGCAATAGCAGCCGCCTTTTGATAGATGGCAATGCTCAGGTCGCGGATCTGGGCGGCCAGCTCGGGGCCAACGATCTCCACTGTGCGCTCAAACGTAATGTTTTCATCGTGCTCGCCAGCTTCTGCCTTGGCAGCAGGCGTGTAGATGGGCGCAGGCAGCTTGGCTGAGTTGACCAAGCCAGCGGGCAGCTTGACGCCGCAGACCGCTTGGTTTTCTTGATACTCCTTCCAGCCGCTGCCCGCCAGATAGCCACGCACCACCGCCTCGATAGGCACGGGCTTGAGGCGCTTGACCAGCATGGAGCGCTGAATGACTTGCGCCACCTCGTCAGGCTGTACCACGGATTCAGGTGCTTCGCCTGTCAGGTGGTTGGGGCAGATATCGCCCAGCTTGTCGAACCAGTACAGCGCCATTTGCGTCAGCAGCGCGCCTTTGCCGGGAATGGGCTCGCCCATGATGACGTCAAAGGCCGATAGACGGTCAGAGGCCACCATCAGGATGCGGTCGGTGCCGACGGCGTAGTTGTCACGCACCTTGCCGCGGGCCAGCAGTGGCAAAGAGTGGAGCTTGGAGGTGTGCAATGCAGAAGGTACGGACTGGGTCATGGTGATGCAAAACAGTGGACAGACGCCCGGCGTACGGCACAAAGGCTAGGAGCTAGTCGTTGGCTGCAGGGCAAGCTGCAAATTGTAGTCGCCACGCCAGTCATCGCCAGCGCTTGGTGACGGATGCCTTCTATCCCGGTGCAGTATTGGAAAATTGGGCGGGCAAATACGTAGGCGCCTACGTGCGATGGCGCGGTGCACGGCGTAAGGTCGTGCTTGGCAAAACGGCCCGCTAGCGCCCGTCCTTGGGGAGAGTGGAGTTCAAAATTTGCAGCGCAAACATGCAAATTCGTAACAAACACCGTGTATTACACCCCGCTCATATCCTAAAAATCCTACTGCGCCAGATTGTCATAGGCTTGCAATTTTATAGGTCCGGGCGCATTATGGTTTCTACGCATGCATGTGTTTCCCCATTAGGGTGCTTGGGTTTCAACGGCCTTGGTACTTTTCTCGATTTGCAGAAGGAGACTTGTTCATGAACCTGACGATCAGCGGTCACCATTTGGATGTGACCCCAGCGTTGCGCGAATATGTAACAGCCAAGCTGATGCGGATTACGCGTCACTTTGACCAGGTAGTGGATGCCAAAGTTTTACTTTCGGTGGAAAAGCAGAAAGAAAAGGAGAAACGGCAGCGTGTGGTGTGCAACTTGCGGGTGAAGGGCGACGAGCTGTGTGTACAGTGCTCCCACCATGATTTGTATGCTGCAGTAGATGCTTTGGTGGATCGTTTAGACCGCATGGTCGGTCGCCATAAGCAACGTGTTCAATCTCACTACAGCGATGCGTTGCGACAAGCAATGGCATAAACCCTTGGCTTTTGCTGAGGGAAACGGGATCTGACTTCAGTCGTGACCGATAATACAGACAGCAACACCTGCTTCTAGGTGTTGCTGCGTTTGTACGATCACGCTCAGGATTGCCTGCCATATTGTCGCACTTCACTATGAACTGCCTTGCCTCAATCTTGCCTCCAGCTCAAGTGTTAGTGAGTGTGGATGTCACCAGTAAAAAACGCGCGTTTGAAGAAGCAGGTTTGCTGTTTGAAAGCCTGCATGGGCTTTCGCGCGCTCTGGTTACCGACAGTTTGTTTGCGCGCGAGCGCTTGGGTTCTACGGGCCTCGGCCACGGCGTAGCGATTCCGCATGGCCGTATCAAAGGGCTCAAAGCCCCAATGGCAGCCGTGTTTCAGCTGGAACGCTCCATCGGCTTTGATGCGCCTGATGAGCAACCCGTCAATCTGTTAATTTTTCTGTTGGTGCCCGAAGCTGCGACTCAGCAGCACCTTGAGATACTGGGTGAAATCGCCGAACTGCTGAGCAACGCCAGCCTGCGCGAGCAAATGAAGGCTACGGCCAATGCTGAGCAATTGCACCAGCTGATTGATACTTGGCAATCGTCGGCCAGCGTGTCTACCGCTCACGCTTGATGAGCCCCGTGCACGCGCTCTAGGCGTGCACGTTTCCATCGCAAATACCTCGGTTTCCTGCTACGCTTTCAGGCAGCTGCAAGGCGCGCTGCGCTTTGCCCAGAAGCTGTTCAAAGTTTTGTGATGGCTACGTTGGAGGTGCAATCGGGATGAGTTCGAGTCGATGTGGCGAAGCCTGGGCTCGTGCCCAAGCAAGATGCAGCGCGAAGAATTCTCATGATTTGATTCCAACCTTTGTCGCTGGTCTGCTTCGTTATTGCGTTCAGTAGTCCATCCCGCGAAGGCATCGGCGAGGTAGCGAAAAAACTTGGAGCAGGTTCTTCATGCCTTGAAAGGGAAGCCCGGTGAAACCCAATGTTGTCAGCGCAGATGTCTTGTTTGAGGAGTTTCGTACCTCGCTTAAGTGGGAGTGGCTTGCGGGTTTAGGTGCATCTGAGCGCCGCTTTGACGAAGTGGCCGTGCGCAGCGCACGCTCCAGTGCTGACTTGGTGGGTTACCTGAACTACATTCACCCCTACCGAGCTCAGGTGCTGGGCGAGCGCGAAATCGCTTACCTGACCAACTCCACCACCGACGATTGCCGCCGCCGCATCGCTCGTATCGTCACCTTGGAGCCACCGGTTTTGGTGCTGGCTGATGGACAGGGCGCTCCGGATGAGTTGCTGTCCATGTGTGAGCGTGCGCATATCCCTATGTTTGCAACCAAAGAGTCGGCTGCCTTTGTGATTGATGTGCTGCGCGCCTTTCTCTCCAAACACTTTGCTGACCGCACCACCATGCACGGCGTGTTTATGGATATTTTGGGGATGGGTGTATTGATTACTGGCGAATCTGGCCTAGGCAAGAGTGAACTGGGCCTGGAGCTGATCACCCGCGGCAATGGCCTGGTGGCTGATGATGCCGTTGATTTGTACCGCATCAACCAAACCACGATCGAAGGCAAATGCCCTGATCTGCTGCAGAACCTGTTGGAGGTGCGTGGTATTGGTTTGCTGGATATTCGCGCTATCTTTGGTGAAACAGCAGTGCGCCGCAAGATGCGGCTCAAGCTCATCGTGCATCTGGTGCGCAAAGAAACCATGGAGCGCGATTACGACCGCCTGCCTGCCGCTCCGTTAACGCAGGATGTGTTGGGTATCCCGGTGATGAAGGTTGTGATCCAGGTGGTGGCTGGCCGCAATATTGCTGTGCTAGTAGAGGCGGCGGTTCGCAACACCATCTTGCAGTTACGCGGTATTGACACGTACCAAGAGTTTGTGGATCGCCACCGCAAGGCCATGGCGAGTGGACAGGAGATTTAGCAACGAGTGAAGCGCGCCGGTCACAGGTTGCAAAAAGCCCTCGCAATCAGTGGTGCTGCGAGGGCTTTTTTATTGTGGAAAGGCGTGTTATTTGGCTTTGGCTGCGCAGGCTGCACATTGGCCATACAGCGCCATGGAATGGTCGTGCACCACCCAGCCCTTGGCTTTGGCAATAGATTGCTGGCGCTTTTCAATTTCGGCGTCGTAGAACTCTTCGACCTTGCCGCAACTGGTGCAAACAAAGTGGTCGTGGTGCTGGCCTTCGTCCAGCTCGTACACGGCCTTGCCGCTTTCAAAGTTGCTGCGAATCAGGATACCGGCTTGCTCAAACTGGGTGAGCACGCGGTAGACCGTGGCCAGGCCAATGTCGGAGCGTTCTTCCAGCAGAACGCGGAACACGTCTTCAGCTGTCATGTGGCGTAGGGCGCCATTTTGGAAGATATCCAGAATCTTTAGGCGAGGCAAGGTAGCCTTCAGACCGGTGCTTTTGAGTTCGTCGATATTTTTCATTACAAGGTCTTTCACGTTCGCCGGGCATCAGCACGGGCTTCTGGAGAAGGCCTGGAGACCTGCCGCTACAATGTCCGATCATATCGCTATGTATATAACCATGCCCGAATTTGTTCGTTCCGGTGTCCGCATGGCGGCGTTGCTTGCCTTGGGTGCCAGTGTTGCTGCCTGTGGCTCGTTTAATAACGCCAGCCGCAAGTTTGCCGACTCCATCACGCTCTACAAGGTAGAGGTGGTGCAGGGCAATGTGATTTCCAAAGAGCAGGTGGAGGCCTTGCAAAAGGGCATGAGCCGCCAGCAGGTGAAGGATTTGCTGGGTACACCACTGCTCGCCAGCGTGTTCCACGCCAATCGCTGGGATTACGTCTTCACCATCAAGCGCAAGGGTGTGCCTGAGCAAGAGCGCCGCTTCACTGTCTATTTTGACGAGGTGGGCTTGATCCGCTATGAGGGCGATGAGATGCCGAGCGAGCAGGATTTTGTCGCTTCGGTCACCACGTCCATCAAGACGCCTAAGGTGCCGCGCCTAGAGGCCACACCTGAGGAATTGGCCAAGTACCAAAAGGATAATGCCGCCAAGCAGGAAGAGGCTGCCAAGTCGCAAGCGACTGAGCCAGCCAGCGGCGCCAGCGCCCCTGCCAGCTACCCCCCACTGGAATCGAGTCAGCGTTAAAGCCGGCTTGTTGATACTTATTAGATAGCTGCTGGCGCCTGTTGAATGGGGGCTGGCGGCCAATTTCTTTTTTATCCGCCAGGCCAGTGCGCTGGCGACAGGATTTGTGCCATGACCGTCTCCTCCACGCCTTCTTCCAGCCTGCGTATCGCGATTGCTGGTGCCAGCGGCCGCATGGGCCGTATGTTGATCGAGGCAGTGTTGAACAGCCCGGATCTGCAGCTGGCGGGCGCGCTGGATGCCGCAGGCAACCCCAGCCTGGGTACCGATGCGGGTGCTTTCTTGGGCAAGAGCACCGGGGTGCTCATCACCAGCGATGTGGCTCAAGGCCTAGCCCATGCACAAGTGCTGATCGACTTTACCCGCCCAGAAGGCACGCTGACCCATCTGGCTGCAGCCGCTGATAAAGGCGTGGGCGTGGTGATTGGTACCACCGGTTTTAGCGATGCTGAAAAAGCGCAGATTGCCAGTTTTTCCGGCAAGACCTCCGTCATGTTCTCGCCCAATATGAGCGTGGGCGTAAACGTCACCTTCAAACTGCTAGAGATGGCTGCCAAGGCGCTGCAAGATGGTGGCTACGATATCGAGATCATCGAAGCCCATCACAAACACAAGGTTGATGCGCCATCCGGCACAGCCTTGAAGATGGGGGAAGTGATTGCCGAAGCCCAAGGCACCAAGCTGGCTGACCGCGCCGTGTACGAGCGCTATGGCCACACCGGCGCACGGGTCGACGGCAGCATAGGCTTTGCCACCGTTCGCGGCGGCGATATCGTGGGCGAACATACGGTGCTGTTTGCAGGTGATGGCGAACGCATCGAGATCTCGCACAAATCCAGCAGCCGCGCGGGTTACGCCAAGGGGAGTCTGCGCGCTGCGCGCTATCTGGCGGCGCATAACACCGGTTTGTTCGACATGTATGACGTGCTGGGCTTGAAGAAGTAAAGCCCAAGCGCCGCATAGCAACGACACCAGAAAGCGGCTTATGACGACTTGGCAATGGTTATCGCAGGCAGACAGTGTGGCCCGTGGAACGGCAGTAATGCTGCTCCTCATGTCCGTTGCCAGTTGGGTGCTCATCCTCTACAAGATTTGGTGGCTCGGCAGGGCGCAGCAAGGCGTGCAGCGTGCCACCAGCGCCTTCTGGCAAGCCAGCAGTTGGGAGCAAGCCCGTGCACAACTTCCGCAGTTTGACCGTGCCTTGCTCATCACCCCTGCGGTGGATGCGATCGAAAACATCGTCGGCGGCATGCCCGCCACCCAGCACAATTTGGCCGTAGCCAGCGGCGCACAAGTGCAAACCACGCGCGTGCTGCGCGAGGCACTGCAATCCGCCAGCCGCCAACTGCAATGGGGCCAAACCGTGCTGGCCACGATTGGTGCGACCGCGCCCTTTGTCGGCCTGCTCGGCACGGTCTGGGGTATTCACCATGCGCTGGCAGTGCTGGCGGGTGCTGATCACGTCAGCCTAGAGCAGCTGGCTGGGCCCGTGGGCGAGGCACTGGTTATGACCGCTGCAGGCCTGGCCGTAGCCTTGCCCGCCGTGCTGGCCTACAACCTGCTGGGCCGCAAAGCCGCACAGGTGGAGGAGCAGTTAGAAGGTTTTGCCCACGACATGCAAACTTGGGCGCTGCAGCAAGTATCACAGTCAAAAATGCCTTTGGCGCCAGAACAGTGGGCGCCAGCAGCTATGAATGCCATAGCGGGTGTGGGTAGCCGCTAAGGCAAGGTAGGTACAGCCATGGCATTCGGGCGCTTTACCAAATCGCAAACCGCACAACCTATCAACACCATCAATGTCACGCCGCTGGTGGATGTGATGCTGGTGCTGCTGGTCATCTTCATCATGGCGGCGCCGTTGCTGGCTGCGTCCATTCGCCTTGATTTGCCCAAGGCTGCCAGCGCCACACCTGCCAACCCACCTGCCGCCATCGCTGTGCAAATGAATGCACAAGGTGAGCTATTTGTTGATGGCAAAACCGCAGACATGGAAGCGCTGAAAACCTTACTCAAACAACAAGCTGAGCGCAACCCGCAAACCGAAGTACAACTCTCCATCGACCAAGCGCTGCCCTACGCACGGGCGGTGGAGTTGATGGATGCGGCGCAAACGGCAGGCCTCACGCGCATGGGGTTTGTGGCGCAGCCCGCCAAGCCCTGATCCGGCATCGTCTGCCCCCGCCTTTGGTATAGCCTGCTGATACTGTGCAGCAGCGCGCTTGCTGCGCCGCAGCGCATCGGTACATTGCCGGTTGTGGGCATGCCGCAACGCGGCGCCTCGTCTGGTTTGGCGGGGGCGGGGCTTGCCTGCATGATCCGTAGATTCACCAAGGACATCTTTATGGACCCCAGTTTGTACCAAGCGGTCAGCCAGTTGCCTGCGGGCGATGGGCGCATGGCGCAGCTCTATCGCTTGGCTGTGTCGCCGGGTAATCCGCAAACGCTAGAAGTGCGGGTGCGCATGGGCCTGGCGCTGGTCGCGGCGCTGCTTCTAGCCAGCGGGCTGATTTTTTGGGTGGCGGCCAACTGGCAAGAGCAGTCTCGCATGTTCAAGCTAGGGCTGATTGAAGGTGCGCTGGCACTGGCCGTGCTTGCGGCGTGCCTGTGGCCGCGCGGGCGCATGGCGGCCTTGTTTTGCGCCACCTTGGTGCTGGGCGGTTTACTGGCCTTTGTAGGTCAAACCTACCAGACGGGGGCGGATGCCTGGCAACTGTTTGCCACCTGGGCAGCGTTGTCGCTGGTATGGGCGGGGCTGATGCGCAGCGATATGTTGTGGGCGCTGTGGGTGCTGATTGCTGCGCTGGGCATTGCCATGTGGTCAGGTAGGTTTGATCCTTGGGATGTGTTTTTGGCAGATGGCCATCAATTGCACCAGCTGCTGATGCGTACCGGTTTGTGGCTGGCGTTGGCCTTGGTGCCCGCGCTGGTGTCGTTGCTGCGGCCTGTGCGGGTGGCGGGTGGCATGGGCTGGTGGTCGCACCGCATTGCACTGGCTTTTGCGCTGCTGGCGTGGGTTGGCATGGGCATGGTGCAGTTGTTCAGCTTTATGGGCCGTGGATCGGGAGTAGTGCTGGCCTTGGTGGCATTGCTGGTTGCGGTGAGCCTGCTGGTGTCGTTGTGGGGCCACTTGCAGGATTTTGTATCGACCTGCTTGGCGGCGCTGGCTGCCAATGTGCTGGTGCTGTCAATGGTGGCGCGCTGGTTGTGGGATGGTTCGGAGATGGGCGCCTTGCTGGTGTTTGCGCTGGTGGCAATGGCGTGCTTGGGTGGATCGGTACGCGGCTTGATGGCAGTGCAGCAGCGCATGCGTGCGGGCTCTGCTAGTGCGATGGAGGTGGTGTGATGGTGTATGGACACACACAAGCACGCTGGTGGCCTGCGGCCCGCCAGCAAGCGCTAGTGCAGGGTGATGCCCCGGATGCGGACGCGAATGAGCCATCGGCGCTGGTCATTGGCATGGCCATGCTAGGTGCGCTGGTGTGCCTGGTGCCCCTGGCGGGCTTTTTGGTGCTTGCGCTGGGGGAGCGGGTGTTGATGGGCGCGCCAGGCTTGGTGCTGGGCGTGATTGCGCTGGCAGTCAGTGGCGCCATGCTGCGTAGCTCGGCTCAGGCTTTTTTGAACTGTGTGGCTCTGGTGCTGTGGTGCCTGGGTGGTGGGCTGCTGTTGGTCAATGCGGGTGATGTCATTTTTAATTCGCGTATGGGCGCGCTGCTGATTTTTGGGTTGGCTGCGGCACTGCTGCTGTTGGGCGCTTGGCTGGCGCAAGCGCGTTGGATTCAATCCATCATGGGCCTGGGCTGGGCAGCAGCTGTGTACGGTGTGCTGATGACGGCGCAAAGTTGGCTGCCTTGGATTTTGCCGCTGCAGTTGGATGGCTTGCTACTGGCGTTATTGTGGGCGCTGTGGCTGCATGCCGAGCCTGCACGTCTGGCCCAGTATCAGCAGTGGTGGGCGCAGCCGCGCTGGGCTGCGTTTGCCGATGCCGCTGTGGTGGGTGTGCTGGGCAGCGCTGCGTTCAGCGCTTTCTCGGGGCGATGGTTTGATCCTTGGGCCGTTCCTGCTCTGGGGAATGAAGGGCGATGGATGTTTGGCGCAGGGCGCTGGCTGGCGGTGGCTGCTGTTGTGCTGGCCACAGGGTGGTTGGTGCGCACTTGGCGAGCACGTTCTGTGATGGTGCCTCGCTTGCAATACAGCGTGCTGCTAGCCGGTGGTTTGCTGGCCGTGTGTGCCTGGTTTAGTACGGGCCTGGGCATAGCGGCCTTGGTGGCGGCTGCGGCGCTGCTGAGCGCGCGCTGGCGCATTGCGGTGTTGTGTGCCGTGATTGCTTTGGCGCTGCTGGGGCAGTTTTACTACTTGCTGGCGTGGTCGTTAGCGGCCAAGGGTGTTGGCCTGGCGGTATTGGGCGCTGTGATGTTGGCTGGCTTGCTGGCGCTGCGGCCCCGTGGTGAGCATGCTGATCATGCAAATGCTGCGGCAATTGCCCAACCACGCCATGCGCAACTTGCTTGGGTGCTGCTGGGCGCAGTGCTGGTGTTTGGCCTGGTGAATTGGGACGTACGAGGCAAGGAGCAAGTCATTGCCAACGGCCAGCGCATCATGGTGCCGCTGGTGCCGGTTGATCCACGATCGCTGATGCAGGGTGACTATGTGGCGCTGCGTTTTGACATGCCCGCTGCGGTGTACGAGGGGCTAGAGAGCAGCGTGGCACCCACCGCAAAGGTGCGCGCCAGTGTGGATGCCAAGGGCGTTGCCAACGTAATCGGCTTGGTGACGGCGGGCGTCCAGCCTGGTCCGGGAGAGGTGATCTTGCCGCTCAAGCGCTTGAAAGGCCGTTGGGTATTGGTGACGGATGCCTACTTCTTCCCCGAAGGGCAGGGCACACATTTTGAACGCGCCAAGTTTGGCGATTTTCGCGTGCTGCCCGATGGCCGTGCCTTGCTGGTGGGCTTGACGGATGCGCAGGGCCAGGTGATAGAGGCGTTGCCGGGGCGCTCGATCTGGGATTCCGCTTCTGCCCGGGGCCGCAATGAAGCGGTGGATGCCACCGAGGCGATGGAGAGCAGCGCCGAAGAGGCTGCTGTGGCAGTAGAGGCTGTGAATGCTGCCGCGGCAGCGAGCAAAGCTGCTGCGGAGGAAGCAGCCGCACCCAGCCCAGCCGTTCGTTAGTAGTGATGATGATTGATTTATAAAAAGCGTCTAGCGCCCGATTAACAGGCACTAGATGCTATCAAAATTATAGTTTCTGGGTTTGGAGGTTGAGCACCTGCGCCTCATGCTGGCGCAGCGCAATCTTCACATCATTACCCGATGGCACCTGAAAAGCGCGCAGACCGAATTCCGGCAAGATAGCCATCAGGTGGTCAAAAATGTCGCCCTGAATGGCTTCGTATTCCAGCCATGCCGTGGTGTCAGTAAAGGCGTAAATCTCCAGCGGCGTGCCTTCGGTGGTGGGCTCCATCATGCGGGCCATCAAGGTCATGTCTTGGCGCAACTTGCTGTTTGCCTTGAGGTAGGCGTTGACATAGGCGCGGAAGGTGCCGATGTTGGTGAGCTGACGCAGGTTGACGATTTCATCGGCCATATCGGGCGCGTGGCGAGCAAAGTCGCTGTTGTAGTGAGTGATTTCGCTGCGTTTGGTGGCCAGGTAGGGGCGCAGCAGGGCGATCTGGTTCAGCTCTGCGATCTCGGGTTCGGTCAAAAAGCGGATGGTGGTGGTGTCAATACGCAAGCTGCGCTTAATGCGGCGCCCGCCGGATTCAGACATGCCGCGCCAGTTTTTAAAGCTTTCGCTCATCAGCCGCCAAGTGGGGATGGTGGTGATAGTGTTGTCCCAGTTACGGATTTTGACCGTGTTCAGCGCCATATCCACCACGGCGCCGTCGGCGCCCACCTGGCTCATCTCCAGCCAGTCGCCCACGCGTAGCATGTCATTGCTGCTCAGCTGCACACCGGCGGTGAACGACAAAATCGTGTCTTTGAACACCAGCATCAGCACGGCCGACATGGCGCCCAGGCCGCTCAGCAGGATGAGTGGCGAGCGGTCGATCAAGGTGGCGATCATCACAATCGCGGCCACCAAGCTGATGACTAGCTTGCCCAACTGCACGTAGCTTTTGACCGAGCGCGTGTCCTTGTTGTTCACCAAGCTGGCTTCATTGAACTCCAAAACGCTGTCCAGCACCGAGATGAGGAGACGCGCCACCTGCATTACGGTGACGGCGATGGCCACATTGCGGATCACCGTGGTGGCAATGGCGGGCAAATGCGGAACGGCGGCAATACCGGTCTGGATGACCAGCGATGGCACGACCTGCGCGGCCCGCACCAGGATGCGGTCGGACAGCAAGGTTTTGATCCACGCAGCTTGCAGGCCAGCGCGAAAGCGTGGCACCGCCTTAAGCAGCACCAGCCGCACCACAAAGCGCAGCACATAAGCCAGCAGCACCAGTGCGGCCAGCCCCAGGGCGGTTTGCATCCAAGGGTCTAGGTGGTCAATGGTTTCCCAGGTCACGGCGGGCTATCCTTTCAAAACAAATAAACGCTATAAAAACAAAAGCGGTTGGCGCCCACTAGGCAAGCGCAAACCGTGAGTTTGACTAATATTTTTGCATGCAGACCAAAACCGAGCCGCCGTCTGCGGCACTAGCACGGCGCGGGGCTATGGCGATGCGCCTACAATCTTTGCCCAATTGGGTCTTGCCCCGGGCCAGCCGTGGGCAGCCGCTTCTTTCTGAACAGTTCCATGCAAGAAAAATACAACCATTCCGACGTTGAAGCTGCCGCGCAAAGCCAGTGGCAAGCCAAAGATGCCTACCGTGTAACCGAGGACGCGAGCAAGAAAAAATTCTATGCTTGCTCCATGCTGCCTTACCCCAGTGGCAAGCTGCACATGGGCCATGTGCGTAACTACACCATCAACGACATGCTCACGCGCCAGTTGCGTATGCAGGGCTACAACGTCTTGATGCCCATGGGCTGGGACGCTTTTGGTCTGCCTGCAGAAAACGCAGCTATCAAAAATAGCGTACCGCCGGCGAAGTGGACGTACGACAACATTGCGTACATGAAAAAGCAGATGCAGGCCATGGGCCTGGCCATCGACTGGAGCCGCGAAGTGGCCACCTGCGACCCACAGTACTACCGCTGGAACCAGTGGTTGTTCCTCAAGATGCTGGAAAAGGGTGTGGCCTACCGCAAGACCCAGACCGTGAACTGGGACCCGGTGGACCAAACCGTGTTGGCCAACGAGCAGGTAATTGACGGCAAGGGCTGGCGTACGGGCGCTGTGGTCGAAAAGCGCGAGATCCCCGGCTATTACCTGGCGATCACTGACTACGCCCAAGAGCTGTTGGACCATGTGCAGATCGGCAACCCCAAGGCGTCGCTCACCGGCTGGCCCGACAAGGTGCGTCTGATGCAGGAGAACTGGATCGGCAAGTCGGCTGGCGTGCGCTTTGCGTTTACCCACGACATCAAAAATGCTGCAGGCGAGCTGATTCAGGACGGCAAGATGTACGTCTTCACCACGCGTGCTGACACCGTGATGGGCGTGACCTTTTGCGCTGTGGCGCCCGAGCACCCGCTGGCCACGCACGCGTCAGCCAGCAACGCGCCACTGGCTGCCTTCATCGAAGAATGTAAAAAAGGCGGCACGACTGAAGCCGAGTTGGCCGTTAAAGAAAAAGAGGGCATGCCCACGGGCCTGTTCGTCACCCACCCTATCACCGGCAATCAGGTTGAGGTGTGGGTAGGTAACTATGTGCTGATGAGCTATGGCGACGGCGCTGTGATGGGTGTGCCTGCCCATGACGAACGCGACTTTGCCTTTGCCAATAAATACAACTTGCCCATTAAGCAAGTTGTGGCAGTGGAAGGCCAAGATGCCTACGACAACAAGCAGTGGAGCGACTGGTACGGCGACAAGGAGCGCGGCGTGCTGATCAACTCTGGCGAGCTGGATGGCATGAACCACAAGGAAGCCGTGCAAGCCGTGGCCAAACTGCTGGAGGCCAAGGGCCTGGGCGAGCTGAAGACCACCTGGCGTCTGCGCGACTGGGGCATCAGCCGCCAGCGCTACTGGGGCACACCTATCCCGATCATCCACTGTGAAGACTGCGGCCCACAGCCTGTGCCTGAGAAGGACCTGCCCGTAGTGCTGCCCGAAGGCCTGGTGCCTGATGGCTCAGGTAACCCGTTGATCAAGAGTGAAGAGTTCCACGCCGGCGTGGTCTGCCCTTGCTGCGGCAAGCCTGCCCGCCGCGAGACGGACACGATGGATACCTTTGTGGACAGCTCGTGGTACTTCATGCGTTATTGCGATGCGCAAAACCGCGAGAAGATGGTGGCTGACGGCGCTGACTACTGGATGCCCATGGACCAGTACATCGGCGGCATCGAGCACGCCATCCTGCACTTGCTGTATGCGCGCTTCTGGACCAAGGTCATGCGTGACATGGGTCTGGTCAAGATCGATGAGCCCTTTACCAAGTTGCTGACGCAGGGCATGGTGCTGCGCGGCGCGTACTCGCAAAAGCTGGCCAGTGGTGCGAAGGAGTACTACTGGGAAAAGGACGTGGACGTTGCTACCAACACGCTCAAGGCGGATGGTTCGAAGCTCGATTACGAGATGACGACTATGTCCAAGTCCAAGAACAACGGCGTTGACCCTCAGGATTTGATCGAAAAGTACGGCGCCGACACTGCGCGCCTGTACACCATGTTCACCGCGCCACCCGAGCTGACCTTGGAGTGGAACGAATCGGCCGTGGAAGGCAGCTACCGCTTCTTGCGCCGCGTGTACAACTACGGTGCCAAGCTCAGTGCTCCTGAGTTTGAAGCTGCGCGCTCCCGTGCAACGGGCGCTGCCGGCGTAAAAGACATCCAGTTCAGCAAAGAAGCCAAGGCGCTGCGCCTGGACGTGCACACGGTGCTCAAGCAGGTGGAGTACGACTACCAGCGCATGCAGTACAACACTGTGGTGTCTGGCGCAATGAAGATGATCAACGCCCTGGAAGATTTCAAGGCGCTCGATAGCGAAGGTGGCCGCGAAGCTGCGGTGGAATGCTTTGGTATCTTGATTCGCGCACTCTATCCCGCTACGCCGCATTTGACGCAAGTGCTGTGGAGCGAGCTGGGCTACGCTGCTCAAGGTATGGGCGAGCTGCTGGATGCCGCTTGGCCACAAGTCGACCCGCAAGCCTTGGTGCAAGATGAAATTCAGCTGATGCTGCAGGTCAACGGCAAGTTGCGCGGCTCTATCGTGGTGGCTGCAGGCGCTGACAAGGCGACGATTGAGGCTGCCGCTTTGGCCCATGAGGAGTACCAGAAGATCGCTGCGGGCGCTGCGCCCAAGAAGGTCATCGTGGTGCCAGGCCGCCTCGTCAACGTGGTAGTCTAAGGCCATGCAAAAACGCACGCTGCTCACTGCTATGGCAAGCGCGCCGCTCTTGGCGGCGTGCGGTTTCAAACTGCGCGGATCGGTGGATTTCGCCTTCAAGTCTTTGTATTTGAACGGCAGCGCCAATTCGCCCTTTCTCAAAGAGCTGCAGCGCAATCTGGAGGGCGCGGGCACGGTCAAAGTGCTGCGCGATGCCAGCGAAGCGCTGCAAGCCGAGGCCATTTACGACGACCTGGGCCAGCGCCGCGAGCGTGTGATCGTCTCGCGTAACGCCGCGGGCGAGGTGCGTGAGCTGCAGATCCGCTTGTTCACACGCTTTCGGGTACGCGACCAAAAAGGTGGCCGCTACGTGCCAGAAACTGAGCTGATGCAGTACCGCGAGATCAGCTATGTGGAAACTTTTGCACTGTCCAAGGCCAACGAGGAGGACATGCTCTACCGCAATATGCAGACAGACATCGTCCAGCAGATCGTGCGTCGCCTGGCCATTGTCAAAAGCGTTACGCCGACCGAGTAAGCCTGCGTGCCGTATGGCACAACGGCTATTTATTTGATAGCTTCTGGCGCATGCCAGCCGGGCGCTAGAGGCCAAAAATACCCTATATGCAACTGCCGCTGAACCAGTTGACCACTCAGCTCACTAAAGGGCTGCGCGCGCTCTATACCGTGCATGGCGACGAAGCCTTGCTGGTGCAAGAGGCCGTGGATGCTATCCGCAGCGCCGCGCGTGTAGCCGGCTACACAGAGCGCAGCAGCTTCACCGTGGCTGGCGCGCATTTTGACTGGAGCGGGGTGCTGGCCGCCAGCGGCTCGCTCAGCCTGTTTGCGGACAAGCAGATTGTCGAAATCCGCATTCCATCGGGTAAGCCCGGCAAAGATGGCAGTACCGCCTTGCAGCAGCTGGCAGAAAGCAGTGCCGGTAACGACAGCACGCTGACCGTCGTCATCCTGCCGCGCCTGGACAAGGCCACCAAGACCGGCGCCTGGTTTGGCGCTCTCGAATCCAACGGCGCTACCGTACAGGTCGAGAATGTAGAGCGCGCCGTGCTGCCGCAGTGGATTGCCCAGCGCTTGCAGCAGCAGGGCCAGCACGTCAAAAGCGGGGAAGAAGGGCAGCGCACCTTAGCCTTTTTTGCCGATCGCGTAGAAGGCAATTTGCTGGCTGCCCACCAAGAGATCCAAAAACTTGGCCTGCTCTACCCTGCAGGCGAGCTGGGTTTTGAGCAAGTCGAGCAAGCCGTGCTGAACGTCGCGCGTTACGACGTGTTCAAGCTGTCAGATGCTGTGCTGTCCGGCCAGGTGCTGCGCACCGAGCGCATGCTGAATGGCCTGCAGGCCGAAGGCGAGACCCCCGTGCTGGTGCACTGGGCGCTGGCCGAGGACATACGCGCCATGAAGCGTGTGAAAGACGCGCTGCGCAACGGCCGCCCCATGCCCATGGCACTGCGTGAAAACCGCATCTGGGGCCCCAAAGAGCGGCATTTTGAGCGGATTCTGCCCCGTATCAGTGATGCCTCGGTCGCTCGTTTGCTGCACTCTGCTCACGCGGTAGACGGTATCGTCAAGGGCCTGAAAGTGCCCGAATGGCCGCAGGACGGCTGGCAGGCCCTGCACCGGCTTGCCCTGCAAAGCTGCAAGGCCTGCGCAGCAGGGCGCTAGCCCGCTACAGCTGTACCAAGGTAAGTCAAAGCCCGCGTCTCGCGGGCTTTTTTGCGTTTGGAGTGTGGGGTTCACCCAGCTTGTTTGTAAAGCAAGACAAGAAGTTGCACGGTCTTGTAAAAAGATAGCAAAGTCATAAATTTTACTTATGACTGTTTATGTAACTCCTTTTTTACGGAGACCTCATTTCTTCAGAGTGTGTGTTTTCCGATTTCCCCGTCTTGGCATCTAATTGTTGCGAATTTCATCAAATGGTAATGAATTATTTAGTTACAAGTAGTCATAGGGGATTAATTTTTACAAGGTAAAAGTATGACTTGGTAATTTCTTGTTGGGGTGGAGGTGTTTGTGAATTTATGCACGAAAAAAGAAATCCTTGCGCCAGCCAATACCTTGGCTAAGGCAGGTTCTTGGATGGCGGCTTTGATGCTGCTCTTTTGGTTTCAGTCTGTGGCGTATGCGCAAAACAACCAGCAAGCTGTCATGAATGGGGCAGTGGTTAATGTCGCTGGCCCAGGAGGTCATGCGGTGATGAATATTTCATCTACCAAAAACATATCGAATATCAGAGGCAATAACCAAATATCGGTAGTGAATGGGGCAGTCGTGAACTCTGCCATGTTTGGTGCTTACAGTGAATTGAATATTGCGTCGCGTAACGGAGGCTCAGGATCTGGTAATCAGATAGTGTCCATAGGCGGGCCCGTGGTGTCCCAAGCCTCCGGTAGAGGTGTGCGCAATGTGGTGAACATTGGTGGCAAGTGATAGCTGCAGCTGTCCAGGCCGTTGATGAAGTTCGGTTGCTCCGGAGTGGAGGACTGATTGCGACAATGTTATTTTTTAGCATTATTTTATTTCAGTAACGAGGAGTTTTTATGAAAAAAGTTATCGCTGTTTTGGTGTCGGGTATGGCTATCGCTTTTGCAGCACAAGCCGAGGTGAAAATCGGTGGAAATAATGATCAGAAGGTGACGGTGAAGAATGGAGCAGTGGCCAATATGGCTATTGGCCCAGCTGCCCAAGCTAAGCAAAATCTGGCATCGAATAAGGGTAATGTGAAAATCGGTGGCAATAACAAGCAAGAAGTTTCTGTGACCAATGGTGCGGTTGCCAATATGGCAATTGGTCCAGCAGCCAAGGCTGAGCAAAACCTGGCCTCCAACGACGGTAAATAAATCGTTGTTAATTCTTTGATCAAGGAAATGGGGTGAATGGTTTCACCCCATTTGTCTATAGGGGGAGCATATGAAAGCCAGTTTGGTAGGCGCCGTTGCCTTGTTCGTGCTCGGTGGTTTGGCCCAGGCTCAGCAAAAACCGCCAGCGGGTCGCGCAGGTCTGGATCCAGCATCTCGTAACAAAGTTGTGAATGTCATGGCCCGCGACAACATGGGCGAAAAAGATGCTCGAGCCAATATTGAGCGCGAGATGGTCACCAGCCCGGGCGGTAAAAGCTGCACTACCAATGTGGGGGTGCCCAAGGTCAACGAGGGTACGGGGGGGATCGGTAACCGCTATGGCGCTGGCAATAGTGACCAGGTCACGGTGGTGCGCGGCTCGGTCATCAATATTTGCAAGTAGAGCGGCAGCCTTGCTGTCCACCCACTGAGTCAGAGGGGCCGTCGGCTTTGCACGGGCTGGCTGGTATCGGATAAGAAACGTATAAATCATGCAAATTTCCTACATTCGCCACGCCGTGTTATGGCCTTGTGTGCTGGCGCTGTCTGCCTGCGCCATCAATCCAGGTCTGACGGATCGTAAAGACATAATTGAGAAAGGAATCACCGAGCAATCACCGCTGGTGACGCCTACCAAGTCCGCATCCGCCATGCGCGAGGGCCTGGCCTGCATGGATCGTATGCTGGCGGCCGAACAAGTACCGTCCACCTTGGTGGCGGTTAAAAGTATTCCTGATCCGTCCGGGCTTTTTTCCACGGGCACCAAGGAGATGGTGATCACTGCGCTGTCGCGCATGTCGCGCACTAGCCAGGCTTTCCGTGTGGTGGATTACGAGGTGGATGCGCTCAAGCAGGACACGGTGCAGACCATGACCAGCTTGCTGCTTAACAACGGGCAGATTGAGCTGCGCAAGCCGCAAATTTATGTATCGGGTGCCATTAGCTTTGGTGACAAGACGGTGGTGTCCAAGCGGCGCAGCATCGGGGTGTCTACTGCCAATACCGATACGGGCTACAGCTGGGATGTATTGGGCTCGGTCGTGGGACTGGACTTGCACCTGGGCGATATGAACTCGCGTACCTTGTACCCCGGCCTGGATTCTGCCAATGAGTTGGTGGTGGCGACGGGAGGCAAAGGGGTAGAGCTTGGGGGGCGTGCTACTGGTTTACCAAGGCATATTTACCGCATGGGTGTGCAGTATGAGGTGGCGGCGGACAACAACCAAGGCGCGGGTGCGGCTGTGCGCCTGCTGGTCGATTTGGCAACCATTGAGCTGGTGGGTAAATGGGCAAAACTGCCGTACTGGCAGTGCATTGATTACGAGCAAAATCACCCAGAGTTCAAGCGCCAGTTGCGTGCGTGGTTTGAGGAGCAATCGGTTGCCGACCGCATCACGCTGGCTCAGCGCGTGCTGAAGGCGCAAGGTGCGTGGAATGGTGCGGTGGATGGCCGCGACTCCACCTTGTTGCGCAATGCGCTGGCCACTTACCAGGCGTCTTTAGACATGACGCCCATGGGCGTGGTCAACTTTGAAACCTACAGCGGCCTGATGCGCAACTACGTCGGCATGACGGCTGAGGACAAATTAGCATCTAGCTATTTGCCGCAAAGCGGTGAATTGAAGTCACGCGAGCACGCGCTGCCTATGAACGAGCCGGCGCATGACAGCTTGGCGCTGTCTTTGCTGGGGCAAAAAGAGCCTAGTTTGCAAATCGGCAGCTCGGTCGTGGTGCGCATCGCACCGGCGCGCACTGGCTTTTTGTACTGTTACTACAAAGATGCGGCCAACGTGGTCTCGCAGATCTACCCCAACCCGCTGCAGCAAGCAGTGGTGGCGCAAGGCAATGTGGGTTTGATGGTGCCTGATGTGTCTCAAGCTAATTCTTTCCTGATCGAAACCGCCCGTCCGGGTATTGAGCAGGTCTACTGCGCGCAGACGGCCAAACCGCTGACCGGCCGCCTGCCTGCTGCGCTGACCGACGCCAAACTGGTGCCATTGGCTGGTGTCAGAGCCATTGAAACGGTACAGCAGCAAATTGCTGCACAAGAAGGTGTGATCGCCCAATCGCACCTGCAGTGGGAGGTGGAGGGCCCTGTCGTGCAAGCCCCTGTTGCCACTGAGAGGCCCGCTCGCCGTGGGCGCCGCTCATGAAGAGGGCGTACTGGGCCGTGAGCCGGGCACGCGTGGCGAGCATCGCCCTGGGGTTGGCGCTGCAGGCCACCGGCAGTGGCGCAGCCATTGTGTTGCCGCAAGGCGGCGCGGGTGATGCGGGGGGCGTCAATCCGCCCGCTGCAGGCCAGGCACCCGCCGCGGCTGGCAGTGCCTCGATACGCATGCCAGCGCAGCCGCGCACCGATGCCAGCTTGCAGGTTTTGCGTCGCCAGGCGCAAGAGGGCGATACCCGAGCGCAGGTGGAGCTGGGCCTGTATTACTACCGCAATGCGGGCTTGCCACAAGCGGGTGCCCTGGCACGCCAGTGGTGGGGCCAGGCGGCAGACCACGGTGATGCACGCGCCATGGCGGGCCTGGGCTATATGCTGGGTACCGGCACGGGCGGCGTGCGCGATGTGCCCACAGGCCGCCAGTGGCTGCAACGTGCTGCCAGTGCAGGGCTGAGCAAGGCAAACTACCTGTTGTCGCTGGTAGAGCGCCGCAACACCGGCCCACGCGCCATGCAGCAAGCCCGCTTATTGCTGGAGCAGGCAGCGCGCGATGGCGATGCCATGGCGCTGAATGATTTGGGTGTGGAGCGTGAGCTGGATGGCCGCATGGGCGAGGCCAAAGAGTTATATGTACAAGCCCAGGCTTTGGGCAGCCAGACTGCGCAGCAAAACCTGAGCCGTCTGGCCAACTACCAGCGCGCCAGCGAGACCGAGCAGCTGGCCCGCCTGCGTGCCCGTGCTGATGATGGCAACGCCGATGCATTGCTGGAGCTAGCCTACCGCTACCACCTGGGGCGCGGCGTGCAGCGCAACTTTGCCACCGCCATCCAGTACTACCGCCGCGCGGCCGACGCTGGCTCGCCCAAAGCGCGTGAGTTCTTGGGCCTGATCTTTAGCCGCAGCAGCGGCAAACAAGCCACGCTAGACGAGGCATGGATGCAAGAATTGGCTGCCCGCATCAACGCGGTGGCGCTAAAGGTGGAGGAGAAACTGCCCGCGCAGCTGCCCGCCCGCCCGCAGCGCGTGGCTGACCCGCTGGCCAACTTGCTGCAGCAATCCTTTGTGATGCCGCAAGCCGAACAGCCGGCAGACGCTACCTTGCCTATGGATATGAATAGCGCGCCACTCCTCGAGGAGAAGGCCGCGCCCCCGGAGGGGCCGCAGACGCCAGAGCGCGCAATTAGCACGCTAGCGCCTGATGCAGCAACCACCGCGCTGCCTTTGCAGTAGCGCAAGAAAGGAAGAACATCATGCAATCACAACCCTGGATACGCGGCGCTGCCGCCCTGGCAACTGTCCTGCTCAGCAGTAGCATTTGGGCGCAAGGCGCGGTCATCACGGCGCCTGGCGTCGATGTGCGCGGCAGCAGCAATGGCGCCTCAGTTATCGTCAACGGCTCGGTCGTCAATTCGGCAGCGGGCAAGGGGGCCGTGGCCGAGACCAATATTCCGGGCCGCAGTACCCGCGTGCAAGGCTCGGGCAGCGGTGGCGCTGCCGTGGTGATCCAGTCCAGTGGCGAGGGATCAACCGTGGCGCACAGCAAAACTAGTAGCGGACGAAGTAGTGCAGGAGGGCGCGAGCATGTCAATACAGATATGTCTGGTGCCAACCTGGTGCATGCCAACTTTGGTGGCCACAGCTTTACCAATGTGGATTTGTCCAACGCTAATCTGCAAGGCGCCAACCTGCAAGGCGCTGAGTTGGTCAATGTCGATCTGACGGGCGCCAACCTGGCTGGCGCCAACCTGTCGGGTGCATCCTTGGTCAACGTCACCTTGGATGGTGCAATAACCACGGGTGCCATCTGGACCAACGGCCGTCGCCGCTGATCTTATTTATTAATCTGCTATCAAAATAAAACCGCTAGTGCCCGACCAGAGGGCGCTAGCGGTTGTTTTATATAGAAGAGAGCTGACTTACTGGCTATCTGTGTTCGCTGCGGGCTGCTGGGCATCGCCCGACTGCGTCAGCTTTTCTTCGATCATTTTCTCGCCTTCAAACCCGGCAATGGCTGCTATGCCCTTTTTCAAAAATCCCGCATTGGGATCGACTTTGTTGAGTGCTTCTTCGGCGACAACGGCGCCAATGACTTCGTTGAGTAAACCCATTTCAAGACCTCCGCGCTCGCAAGAGCGATATTGCTGACACCCACAAAGTAGCGGTTTGGGCGATGGTGTGCGAGTGTTTTTGCGCGTCTTTACCGGAGTTCATTTATCTTCACTGCCGTAATGAGCGCTTGCAAAAAATGCTGGTGCAGCGGGGTGGTGTTTAAGGCGTTGGTAAGCCCCAGTGACACCTTTCAGGGTGTAGCAATGCTGAGTTTGGCGCCTGCCTTGTCCAGCCACAGCCTCAGGCTATCCACTAGATCCTTCTGGCTGAAGGAGCAACTTTCTTCGTCAAACAAGGCGCTAGATTCCAGGCGGTCCAGCAGTTGCAGCAATACCTCTTCAAACTTGGGCGGCAGGGCGCTGGTCAGGTCCGTGTAGGTGCGGGCCTGTTGGCTGAGTGCGGCGGCATCCATGTGGCCGGCGCTAAAGTGGTCAAGCGCATCTTGTAGCGCACCAAGCTGGCGCAGGGCGGTGGTTTGCATCGCGGTCTCCTCGTGGCAGTTTATGGCTGAAGTGTAGAGTGGTTGACGGCCTGCCGCACGGGATTTGCCAGGGGCCATTGGCCGCAGTTGCGCTGCAGCGCAGCAAATGCCCGACAATAGTGGCATGAACGCCCTGAATATCGCAGACACCATGCAGACCCTGGGTTTGCAGGCAAAACAAGCCTCTGCGCAGATGGCTAAAGCATCTGCCGCTACCAAAAACAAAGCATTGCTGGCACTGGCACGCTTGCTGCGCGAGCAGACCGAGCCGCTGCAGGCCGATAACGCACTGGATTTGGAGCGTGCCGTCGCCAACGGCTTGTCCGCCCCCATGGTGGACCGCCTGCGTCTGAGTCCCAAGGTGCTGGAGACTTGTGCCCAAGGCTGCGAGCAGCTGGCTGCCATGGCCGATGTGATTGGCGAAATCATCGGGATGAAGCAAATGCCCAGCGGCATCCGTGTGGGTCAGATGCGTGTGCCGATTGGCGTGTTTGGAATGATTTATGAGAGCCGTCCCAACGTGACGATCGAGGCTGCCAGCCTGTCGATCAAGAGCGGCAATGCATGCATCTTGCGCGGCGGCTCGGAGGCGATTGAGTCGAACAAGGCGCTGGCCAAGCTGGTCGCCCAAGCGCTGGCCGAGGCCGGCCTGCCCGAGTATGCGGTGCAGTTGGTGCAAACCACGGACCGTGAGGCCGTGGGCCATCTCATTGCAATGCCTGGCTATGTGGATGTGATCATCCCGCGTGGCGGCAAGGGCTTGATCGAACGCATCAGCCGCGACGCCAAGGTGCCGGTCATCAAGCATTTGGATGGCAACTGCCACACCTATGTAGACGATCCCTGCGACATCACCATGGCGCTGACCGTGGTGGAGAACGCCAAGACGCAAAAATACAGCCCCTGTAATGCGACTGAAAGCCTGTTGGTAGCGCGTAGCGTGGCAGCAGATTTTCTGCCTCGCATGGGCGCTATATTTGCAGCCAAGGGTGTCGAGATGCGTGGCGATGCCGAGGCCATGGCGCTATTGAAAACAGTGCAAGGTGCGAAGATTCAACAGGCGCTGGAGGCAGATTGGGGTGAGGAGTATCTGGCGCCTATCATCAGCGTCAAGGTAGTGGCAGGTGTGGATGAGGCTATCGCGCACATCAACCAGTACTCCAGCCACCACACCGATGCCATCTTGACGCGCGACCACATGCACGCGCAGCAGTTTCTGCGCGAGGTGGATTCGGCCAGTGTTATGGTCAACACCAGTACGCGCTTTGCCGATGGTTTTGAGTACGGCTTGGGCGCCGAGATCGGCATCAGCACCGACAAGTTTCACGCCCGTGGCCCTGTGGGGATTGAGGGTCTGACATCACTGAAATATGTGGTGCTGGGCGAAGGCGAAACCCGCCACTGATCGCGTTTCTGTTCATCTTTCTATCGCAGCGCCACTTTGACGTGGCGTTTTTTGCTGCTGCGCCACGGCTGACAATGGTTGGCAATGCCGGCTGGTTAAGGCATGTGGCGTCCTCTATGTCAACATGCCCTTTTGTGGGCGCTCACGTTATGATGCGGCCGTGCAAAGCAGCCTTGCCGTGTGGCAAGGGCGGCATATTGTTATGAAAATTCTTATCTTGGGCGCGGGCCGTGTTGGTGAAAGCGTCGCGGAGAGCCTGCTCAGCGAAAAAAACGACATCACGGTGATCGACACGGATGGCGCACGCCTGCGCGAACTGGAATCGCGATTTGACCTGCGAGGTGTGGTGGGCAACGGTATCAGCCCCGATGTGCTGGCCGAGGCGGGTGCCGCCGATACCGACATGCTGATCGCCTGCACCTCACAAGACGAAACCAACCTGGTGACCTGCAAGATCGCGCAAGTGGTCTTCAACATCCCCACCCGCATCGTGCGTGTGCGCTCGGTAGCCGTCAAAAGCCAGGCCGAGCTGCTGGGTGACAACGGTTTTGGCGTGACCCACGCTTTCTGCCCGGAGGAAGCCCTGATGGGCTACATCGGCAAACTCGTCAAATACCCTGAAGCACTTCAGGTGCGCGCCTTTGCGCAAGGCCATGTGGCGTTGGCATCGGTGCGGGCCCGTGGCGGTGCGCCTGTGGTGGGCTTGAGCGTGGCTGATGTGCGGCAAAACCTGCCTCACGGCGCCGTGCGTGTGGTGGGCGTGTACCGCCGTTTTCACCACGAGGCCGACCGCATGGTGCCGATTGAAGGCAGCACGCGCATTGAGCCGGGTGACGAGGTGTTTGTTCTGTCTGACAAGGAATACCTGGGTGAGGTGCTAGCCGCCTTTAACCGCCAGGTAGGTGAGATAGAGCAACCTGTACGCCGCGTGATGGTGGCTGGTGGTGGACGTGTGGGTATGCGCTTGGCACGGGCGCTGACCAAAGAGTCCAAGCGCTTTCAGATCAAGATCATCGAGAAGAGCGAAGACCGCTGCGTGTATTTGGCCTCGCGCCTGTCGTCGGATGTTCTGGTGCTCAAAGGCGACGCCACCGATGAAAACCTGATGGAAGAGGAGAACGTCGAGGACGTGGACCTGTTTGTCGCCATCACCGATGATGACGAAGACAATATTATGTCTTGCCTGCTGGCTAAAAAGCTGGGGGCGACGCGGGTGCTGGCGCTGATCAACCGCCGCACTTATGCTGACTTGATGCACGGCACGCAGATTGACATTGCGTTGTCGCCCGCGCAGGCCACCCTGGGTGAGTTGCTGGCCTATGTGCGCCAGGGCGATGTGCAAGCCGTGCACAGCCTGCGCCGTGGCGTGGCCGAGGCGATTGAGATTGTGGCGCGTGGCGACGCAAAAACATCGCGTGTGGTGGGTCGACGCGTAGGCGCCTTGCGCTTGCCGCGTGATGTGCATGTGGGCCTGATTGTGCGAGGCCTGCCCGAGCCCGATGCCCGCAACACCAATGGCAGCGAATTCCCAGAGCGCGAAGGCCAGCGGCCGGATGACAAGGGCGATGTCGAGGTGATCGTGCCCACCAGCGGCACCATCGTGCAGAGTAATGACCACGTTATCCTCTTCCTGCCCAACAAGCGCTTGGTGCATGAGGTGGAATCGCTATTCCGAGTCGGTGTGACCTTTTTTTAAGCCATGACCGATTTGCGTCCCGTCTTACGCGTGCTGGGCATCTTGCTGCTGATGTTTGGCAGCACCATGGCCGTGCCCGCGCTGGCGTCTTACCTGATGGAAGACGGTGTATTCAGCGTCTACCCGCTGACCATGGGCCTGACCTGGGCCTGCGGCATCGCGCTGTGGTGGTGTGCGCGGCATGAGCAGCGCGAGCTGCAGGCGCGTCACGGCATCATCCTGGTGGCCTTTGTGTGGATCGTCTTTCCGCTGTTTGCTGCGCTGCCGCTGTACCTGGGCTATGACAAGATCGACCGAGCATTGAGCTGGCAGCACGCCTATTTTGAAGCAGTATCGGGCCTGACCACCACGGGTGCCACCGTGCTCAACCATGTGGATACGCTGCCGGTGTCGCTCAATATTTGGCGCACATTTTTACAGTGGATGGGCGGTATGGGGATTTTGATTTTGGCTGTGGCCATCCTGCCCATGATTGGTATGGGCGGCAGCCAGCTGTTCCGCGCCGAGGCGGCGGGCCCGGTCAAAGACACCAAGCTCACCCCGCGCATGGCAGAGACGGCCAAAGGCTTGTGGGGCGTATACGGCCTGTTCTCGCTGCTGTGCGCGCTGGCGTACTGGGTGGCTGGCATGACGCCGCTGGATGCGCTGATGGTGATGTTTACCACTGTCAGTCTGGGTGGGTTGACGCCGCATGACGCGAGCTTCGCTTACTTCAACTCGCCGGTGATCGAGTCCATTGCTGTGGTTTTTATGCTGTTGGCCAGTTGCAACTTTGCTCTGTATTTTGTGGCCATGCGCAAGCGTACGTTGTCCGTGCTTTATCGCGCTCCAGAGGTGTGCGCAACCATTGGCACTTTGCTGGGTGCAGGCTTGGTGATTGCGGGTTTGCTGTGGGTTAAAGGTGTTTATGAGCCGCTGGAATCCCTGCGCATGGGCATTTTCCATACCGTCTCTGTTGCCACCACCACGGGCTACGCCACGGTAGATTTTGGCTTGTGGCCGCCGTTTGCGCCTGTGTTTATGCTGCTTTTGTCGGGCGTGGCCACCAGTGCAGGCTCTACCGGCGGTGGTATCAAGATGATCCGCATGTTGCTGTTACTCAAGCAAACGCGGCGCGAGATGCGGCGCTTGGTGCACCCCAATGCTGTGCAGCCAGTCACCGTAGGCGGTCAAGCGGTGGATGAGCGAGTGATTTTTTCCGTGCTGGCGTTTATGCTGGTGTACTGCGCCACGATTGGCGTGCTGACCATGGCGTTGTTGCTGACGGATATGGATTTCAGCAATGCCTTGGGCGCGGTGCTGGCCAGCGTGAACTGTGCGGGGGTAGGCTGGGGCGATTTAGGGCCCAGTAATAATTTCGCCGGATTAACCAGTTTCCAGCTCGGTGTGACGACCCTGGGCATGCTGATGGGGCGTCTGGAGATCCTTAGTTTCTTGGCCCTGCTAACCCCCGCTTTTTGGCGAAGGTGAGCGCTGCTTCATGTAGCAGCAGGACAAGGGGAGGTGACTTTGTGCGTCAACTCTCTACAATTGGCACTTAATTGTTTTTCGCTCTTTCTTTTTCGAGCCTCTGAACAGCTTTCATATATGGTCCCGAATCTCATAACAGCCCTAACGGGGCCCATCAACGAGTTAGAACAGCGCATGCTTGACGCGATGCCCGCGATCGAGCGCTGGTTCCGTCTGGAGTGGATGGAGCACACGCCCCCGCTTTACTCGTCGGTGGACATACGCAATGCTGGCTTCAAAGTCGCACCTGTGGACACCAACCTGTTCCCCGGTGGTTGGAATAATTTGACGCCTGAAATGGTGCCACTGGCCGTCCAGTCTGCGATGGCTGCTATCGAAAAAATATGCCCTGAGGCGCGAAACCTGCTCATCATCCCTGAGAACCAGACGCGCAACCCGCAGTACCTGGCCAATTTGGCGCAGCTGCAAAACATCTTCTCGATGGCGGGCTTGAACGTGCGCATTGGCTCGATCGACCCTGATATCAAGGAGACGGTCAAGATCAAGGTAGGCAACAAAGAGCTAGTGGTGGAGCCCGCGCTGCGCCACGGCCGTCGCCTGGGACTCAAGTACTTTGACCCTTGCACCATCTTGTTGAACAACGATCTGTCCAAGGGCGCTCCCGGTATTTTGGAAGAGGTATACGAGCAGTTTGTGTTGCCGCCGCTACACGCAGGCTGGAGCGTACGCCGCAAGAGCCGTCACTTCCAAAGTTACGAAGAAGTGGCCAAGCGTTTTGGCAAACTGATGGGGATCGATCCGTGGCTGATCAACCCTATGTTCACCAGCCGCCAGGGGGTGGACTTTAACGACAGCACCGATAACGCACTCGATGAGCTGCGTGAAGATGTGGATGTGATGCTGACCAAGGTGCGCCGTAAGTACAAAGAGTACGGCATCAAGGAGACGCCTTTCGTCGTCGTGAAGGCCGACAACGGCACCTACGGTATGGGCGTGATGACCGTGCACGATGCCAAGGAGCTCAAGTCGTTGCCCGCCAAGACCAAGAACCAGATGTCTCTGGTCAAGGATGGTCAGCAGGTGCACGACATGCTCATCCAAGAAGGCGTGCAGACCGTGGAGCGCATGGATGGTGAGGCCGCCGAGCCGGTGGTTTACATGATTGACCGCTACGTTGTGGGCGGGTACTACCGCGCGCACTCGGACCGAGGCGCGGAAGATAACCTGAACGTGCCAGGCGCACACTTTATTCCGCTGGCGTTTGAATACGGCATCTCGCCCGGCGACTCGGTGGGTGCCAGCGCACCCAACCGCTTCTATATGTATGGCGTGGTCGCCCGTCTGGCTATGCTAGCTGCCAGCTATGAGCTGGAAGCCACCGACCCTGATGCCGAGATCTACGACTGATTTCGCGTTTCTTAGATCGTAAACACGCTCTAAAGCATTCCGCGATGAAAACCACAGACTGCCCGATGGCTCCACGCCATTCGGGCTTGTCCTGATGCGCTGCATAACCGCAGATTGAAGCAACAGGCGCACAATGCAAACCGACCGATTACAAGCATGCCCCAGGCGGCATGGCATAAAGGCTTGACGTGCAACCCAGTAAAAAATCTTCACTGTCCGCCCTCACGCTAGGGGCGGTTGGGGTGGTGTATGGCGATATCGGCACCAGCGTGCTGTACTCGCTCAAAGAGGTGTTTGGATCCGGCCATGTACCTTTCACGCACGACAACGTCTACGGCGTGCTCTCCATTCTTTTCTGGACGCTGACCCTCATCGTCTCCCTCAAGTACGTGGTGCTGGTGCTGCGCGCCGACAACAATGGCGAAGGTGGCCTGGTGGCCATGTTGGCGCTGGCATCGCAAGCGGTGAAAGACAAGCCCCAATTGCGTGCGGTGCTGATGCTGATTGGTATCTTTGGCACCTGTTTGTTTTATGGCGATGGTGTGATCACCCCGGCGATCTCGGTGCTATCGGCGGTAGAGGGGCTGGAGGTTGTCTCGCCCCACTTCAAATCTTGGGTGATACCGATTACCTTGGTGGTGCTACTGGCGCTGTTTTCGGTACAAAAGCGCGGAACGGCGGGCATTGGTAAGTTCTTTGGGCCCATCATGGTGTTGTGGTTCCTCAGCATTGCAGCCTTAGGCCTGTGGAATATTGTGGATCACCCGCGCGTGCTGTGGGCGTTAAGCCCCACGTATGCACTGCGCTTCATCTTCAACAACCCCGGCATCAGCTTTATTATTTTAGGAGCAGTGGTGCTATGTGTGACGGGCGCTGAGGCCTTGTACGCCGATATGGGCCATTTTGGTAAAAAGCCCATCCGCCTGGCTTGGTTTGGTATTGCCATGCCGTCACTGGTGCTGAACTACTTTGGCCAAGGTGCCTTGATACTGGAGAACGCCGAGGCGGTGAAGAACCCTTTCTTCATGCTGGCGCCTAGCTGGGCGCTGATCCCGGTTGTGGTGCTGGCCACCATGGCCACGGTGATTGCCTCGCAGGCCTTGATTACCGGCGCGTTCAGTGTGACCAAGCAAGTCATCCAGCTGGGCTATTTGCCGCGCATCCAGATTTTGCACACTAGTGTGCGTGATACCGGGCAGATCTATATCCCTTTCGTCAACTGGAGTCTGTTTTGGGCCATTGTGCTGGCTGTGCTGCTGTTCAAATCTAGCAGCAATATGGCGGCGGCCTACGGGATTGCCGTTACGCTGGATATGACTATCACTACAGTGCTCACCTTCTTTGTGCTGCGCAATGGCTGGAAGTACCCGCTATGGATGGCGCTGGCACCCACGCTGTTTTTCTTCTGTATTGATTTCACCTTCTTCGCCTCCAACCTGCTCAAGTTGTTTGATGGTGGCTGGTTCCCGCTGTTGATTGGTTTCTCGCTGTTTACGGTGATGATGACCTGGAAGCGCGGGCGCGAGCTGATCTACAACAAGCTGCACACTAACGGGGTTGAACTGCAAGGCTTTTTGCAGATGGTGCTGCAAAGCCCGCCCACGCGTGTGCCAGGCACGGCGGTGTTCTTAACGTCTGACCCTAACGTGGTACCTACGGCGCTGCTGCACAACATCAAGCACAACAAGGTACTGCATGAGCAAAATATCTTCGTCACCCTTGTTTACCACGAGGTGCCGTGGATAGGCCTGGACAAGCGTGCGTCTATCGAGCCATTGGGGGGCGATTGCTGGCGTGTTCAGCTGAACTATGGCTTTAAAAACGATGTGGATATGCCCACAGCGCTGCAGCACCTGCGCGGCCACGGCTGCGATGCGAGCGTGATGACTACCAGCTATTTCCTGTCGCGTGACGTGTTTGTGCCTACCGACAAAGCCAGCACCGACATGGCGCCGTGGCGACAGAAACTGTTTGCCCAGATGCACCACAATGCAGCAGGTGCGGCGGAGTTTTTGTTGCTGCCCAGTAACAGCCTGGTGGAGTTGGGCTCCAAGATCGAGATATAGCCCTGCTTGTTGTCTTTTGGGTATTTAAGACTTTTATGCTGCTACTGCCCGCCCAAAGGGTGCTAGCAGCTCATCTTTTGATAGTGGTTGGTGGCCGCTGCTGCGCGTGCCGCTAGCTGCCAAGCACACATGCGGTTTTTCAAAGACTTAAGCGCGTCGGCGCTGGTGGCGGGGTTTGTAACGGTGCTGGTCGGCCTGACCAGCTCGATCGCTATCGTCTTTCAGGCCGCGCAAAGCTTTGGAGCCACATCGGCTCAATTGTCTTCCTGGGTGTGGGCGATTGGCATTGGCGTGGGCATGACCTGCTGGCTACCTAGTCTGTGGTGGCGCAAACCGGTGGTGATGGCTTGGTCTACGCCGGGCGCTGCTGTGCTGGCTACGGCCGGCGCTACTGGTGCTTTCACCATGAACGAGGCCATTGGCGCCTTTGTCATCAGTGCAGCCCTCATTACCTTGGTAGGGTTGACTGGCTGGTTTGAGCGCTTGATGAACCGTATCCCTGTGGCTATCGCATCCGCCTTGCTGGCGGGGGTGCTGGTACGGTTTGGGCTGGATGCTTTTGCTGCCGCACAAACCAATACCTGGCTGGTGGTGGGCATGTTGGTGGTCTATTTGCTGGGGCGGCGTTTTGCACCGCGTTATGCGGTGATGGCGACCTTGGTTGTGGGCATTGTGATTGCGTTGACCCAGGGCAAGATCCAGTGGTCTGCTGTACAGCCGGGGTTGACTCTCCCCGTCTTCACGATGCCCGCGTTCTCGTTACAAGCTGCTATTAGCCTGGCGCTGCCGTTGTTTGTAGTCACTATGGCGTCGCAAAACCTGCCCGGCGTGGCGGTGATACGGGGCACGGGCTATGACTTGCCGGTCTCCAAGCTCATCACCATCACTGGCCTGGCCACTTTGGTTCTGGCACCGTTTGGCGGCTATGCACTTAACTTGGCCGCCATCTCTGCGGCCATCTGCATGGGCCCCGAGGCACACCCTGACAAAGCGCGCCGCTACACCGCTGCCGTGGTGGCTGGTGTGCTGTATATGTTGGTGGGTTGCTTTGGCGTGGTGATTGCGGGTTTGCTCATCGCCTTCCCGCATGAGTTGGTGGTGGCGATTGCCGGCATTGCCCTGTTGGGAACCATTGGCGGCGGCCTATATACAGCCCTGCACAGTGAGCAGTACCGCGAGGCAGCGCTTATTACTTTCCTTGTCGCTGTCAGCGGAGTCACAATAGCCGGAATCGGATCAGCCTTTTGGGCGGTGGTGGCGGGCAGCTTGGCGCTTTTTGTGCAACATTATGGCAAGCGGCAGGCGCCTTGATGCGGCATTTGCTAAGTGTTTTAGTGCGCTAGCGCCCGTATTTCAGGCGTTGGCAGCTATTTAATTGATAGTGGCCGCTAGGCGGCTGCCTTGTTTTATGAACATTCTCTTTGTTGCCGATCCCCTCGAGTCCTTCAAGATTTACAAGGACAGCACCTTCGCCATGATGCGCAGCGCCCAGGCACGCGGTCACCGCATCAGCGCCTGTCTGCCAGAGGATATTCACTGGATCAGCGGCGAGAAGGTCACTGCCCGCGTGCGCGATATTTTGCTGACCGGCAATGAGACGACCTGGTTTGACGAAACCCAAGTCCGCCGCGCTGTACTGGCCGACTTTGACGCCATCATCATGCGCAAAGATCCGCCGTTTGATAGCGAATACTTTTATAGCACCCATCTGCTGGGCCAAGCTGAGCGCGAAGGCGCCAAAGTCTTCAACAAACCCGCTGCGTTGCGCGACCACCCAGAGAAACTAGCGGTCATGGAGTTCCCGCAGTACACGCCGCCCACCTTGGTCACCCGCCAGGCGCAAGACATACGCGACTTCCATTCCTTGCATGGCGACATCATCTTGAAGCCACTGGATGGAATGGGTGGCATGGGTATTTTCCGCGTGGGTGCAGATGGCATGAACCTGGGTAGCATCATCGAGACCTTGAATCAAGGCGGCGCCCAAAGTGTCATGGTGCAAAAGTATCTGCCGCAGATCACCCAAGGAGATAAGCGCGTTCTTATTATTGGTGGCAAGCCCGTGCCTTATTGCTTGGCGCGCATTCCACAAGGCAATGAAGTGCGGGGTAACCTAGCTGCGGGCGGCAAAGGCGTAGCCCAGTCGCTGGAGCAGGAAGACCGCGCCATCGCCGAGCACATAGGTGTAGAGCTGGCGCAGCGCGGCCTGCTGCTGATCGGCCTCGACATCATTGGTCATAGCGTCACCGAGATTAACGTAACCAGCCCCACCTGCTTCCAGGAGATAGAGCAGCAAACCGGGTTCAAAGTAGGCGACATGTTCATTGAGGCGTTGGAAAAGACGCTGTAAGCTCCGTCTGACAAAAAGATTTCAAAATTTATAGCAACTGACCAAGGCTTCGGGAAAACTCCTATACAATTGCGTTCATCGACAGCACGACACCTTGCAAAGCTG
>JAVXMM010000052.1:0-33392 GCA_036646255.1 Comamonas sp. | reverse complement strand
AGGGGTGGTCCCAGTCGCCCAGCACGCCCAGGCGCTTGAAGTCCACCATCTGCTGTGCAATTTGCTCGGTGGCAAAGGCGCGGCTCTTTGCCTGCATTTCATCACGGGGCAGATTGCGACCATGTAGCTTTTCGATGGCGTTCTCGATCGGCAGGCCATGGCAGTCCCAGCCCGGCACGTAGCGTGCGTCAAAGCCTTCGAGCTGGCGGCTCTTAACGATCATGTCCTTCAGGATCTTGTTCACCGCGTGGCCGATGTGGATCTTGCCGTTGGCATACGGTGGGCCATCGTGCAGGATAAACATGGGGGCGCCAGCACGGGCGTCGCGCAGCTTCTTGTAAATGCCTTGGTCTTCCCATTCCTTGGCCCAGCCCGGCTCACGCTTGGGCAGATCGCCGCGCATGGGGAAGGGGGTGTCGGGCATGTTCAGGGTGGCGCGGTATGCGGAAGCCTTTTCAGCTTGGGGAGATTTGTCGGACATAAAAACCTTCAAAGCAAAACATGAGCCTGCACCGGGTGGGGCATGAAAAACCGGGCAGTTTAGAAATGTATAGCGCAGAAGTGAATGTGGGCAGGCGCTAGCGCGCAATTTGACCCATGACTTCTGCGCGCAGCGGGCGCAGTAGAGTCAGCGTCAAATTCGGTCGCGCGTGGTCTGGCGACGGGTTTCGGCGTGGGCCGAGGTGGTGAAGTAGGCACGGGCATCCGCGCAGTCCTTGGCAATACCTGCGGTGAGGGCGTCCAAGCTGTCGTATTTGAGCTCGTCGTGCAATTTTTGTAGAAGTTCCACGCGGATGATTTTACCGTAAGCACTGTCCCCGCCCAGTTCAGCGGGCCATTGCAGGCAATGGGTTTCCAGCAGTACGCGCCCGCCATTCACATCATTTGGGTCGAGTGAGGGGCGAATGCCCAGGTTGGCCACGCCTTGCAAAGGTGTCTCGGCCAAACCATGGACTTGCACTGCAAAAATGCCGCTGGCAGCAGGCTTCCAGTGGTCAAAACGCAGGTTGAGTGTGCGAAATCCGTCGGATGCGCCAGGCGTGCTCTCGGCCAATTGACGCCCCAGTTTGCGGCCATGCACCACATGGCCGGATATGGCGTAGGGGTAGCCCAGCAGTTTGGCGGCGCCCGCCATATCGCCTGCGGCCAGCGCATTGCGCACTGCGGTGCTGGATACACGCAGGCCATCAGACTCGTAGCTGTTCATGCGGGCTACATCAAAGCCAAACTGGCGACCTGCATCGACCAGCATGTTGTAGTCGCCCGCACGTTGGTTGCCAAAGCGAAAATCGTCGCCCACCAGCAAATACTGGGTACCCAGGCCGCTTAGTAACACATCGTCAATAAACGCCTGTGGTGCCTGCGCGGCCAGTTTGGCGTTAAAGGGCAGCACAATGGTTTGCTCCACACCGCATTGCGCCAGCTGGTCAAGCTTGTCGCGCAGGGTGGATATGCGGGCGGGCGCCAGGTCTGGCTTGCTCAGCGTTTGGGCAAAATAATCGCGCGGGTGGGGCTCAAACGTGAGTGCGCAGCTGGTAATACCGCGACGTTGGGCTTCGCTGCGCAGCAGGGCCAGCATGGCTTGGTGGCCGCGGTGTACGCCATCAAAATTACCGATGGTGACAGCGCAGTGGCGCGCAACACCAGGGTGGTCAAGTCCTCGGAAAATCTTCATTTTTGCTTTGGTTTTGATAGCGGCTTGCGCAATTGCTTGGGGCGCTGATGTCAAATTTCACAATAAAAGTGTATATTGGCCATTATGGCTTGGCGCACATCACCATATTGAATGCGTGTGCGGATCGCAGTGTCTTTGCAGGCGCGCGGTGGCTGGGCTTACGACGGTATTTCGGTTCCCAATGGGCAGGAGGCGCATTGTGAAAGTGTTGAAGTTATCGGCAAGCGGCGTTCCGCAATCCTGGATTACCTTGCAGGAGGCGGTGACGCACTACGCGGCAGGCGATGTGCGCTGGGAGGCGGGCTCGCAAGTGGCGTGTTTTCGCGGTGGGCACAATGCCATCACCGGCCTGCAGTCGCGCATTGACGTTGCCAGCATCATTGGCACGCGGGGCAAGTCTAGCATCGACCCTTTTGCGATGCGCATGACGCTTACCAACAGCAAGCTGTTTCGCCGTGATTGCCAAGTCTGCGCCTACTGTGGCGAGTTATTTGACGAAGATGTGCTGACGCGTGAGCACATCATTCCCGTATCGCAAAAAGGCCCGGACACTTGGATGAACGTGGTAACGGCATGTACATCATGTAACCACCGCAAGGCGGGCCGCACGCCTGAGCAGGCGCATATGCCGCTGCTCTACGCTCCCTATACGCCCAGTTTGTGGGAGGATTTTATCCTGCGCAATCGCCGTATCTTGGTGGACCAGATGGAGTTTTTGATGGCCCATGTGCCTAAAAGCTCGCGGCTATCGGCATAGCGCGGATCTACAGTAAAAAGGCCTTGCAAAACTGCAAGGCCTTTTGTTTTTGAGCGTTTATGGCTTACTTGGGTTTGAAAGCCGTAACCATAAAGCCGTCCACCGGTTGGCCGGCCTCCATGCGCAGATCCACATCCTTGGTGTCTACACGATCAAAACCGGCTGCCTTGGCTAGGCGCACGGTGCTGCTCAAGGTGTGGGTGTAACGGCCAAAAGGTTGCAGTTGACTATCAGGGCCCGTTACGTCGCCGTGTTCGCACGAGAAAATCAACACGCCGCCGGGTGCCAGCACACGGTAGGCATCGGCCAGCGTTTGCTGCAGGTCGCCCACATAAATCAATACATCCAGCGCAGTGATGGCTTCAAAGGTGCCGGCTGGTGTTGCGGCCAGTGCCTCCAGTAGGTTGACCTGGTGAAATTTGTAGTACACCTTGTGCTTGGCCGCTTCGGCTAGCATTTTGGAGGACATGTCCACACCCAGGATGTAGCCATCAATAGGGCCCAGTACGGCGCCCAACAGGCCGGTGCCGCAGCCCAAATCCAGTAGGTTGAACTTGCGATTCGGGAAGATATCGACCAGTTGATCGGCAACTCGCTTGGGCAGGCGGTAACCCAGGTCGCGCACCATGTGTTTGTCGTAGGCCGGGGCTAGCTCGTCAAACATGCGCGTGGTCAATTCCACGGGCACATGGGCTGGTACTTGGCCTTGAGCCAGTTGGTGGTAGTACTGGTAGATTTTGTCGTCAGACTTCAACTCGAGCAGTGCCGTTGTGTCGGGCAGGGCCTCGGTCATGGTGCCGCGCGACTGGAGCAACTGCACGCGGGCAATGCGGGCTAGATGGTCGTCGGGCTTCTCGTTGATAAGCGACTCCAGGATCGCCAGCGCCTCATCCCATTTGTGGATGGCGCCCAGATCCACTGCCAGGTAGCGACGCAGGGTGCGGTCGGTAGGCGTTAGCTCCAGCGAGCGCTGTAGGTGGCGGATGGCCATCTCGGTGTTGCCTACACGGTGGGCGATGTCGACCACGCCGGCGATCACATGGGCGTTGTTGGGTTCGAGCGCAATCACCTTCTCTGCAGTGGCCATGGCTTCGTTGTCACGGTCATGGCGTGCGTACAGTAAAGCCAGCTCGAGCAGGCCTGGGCCCCAATCGGGAGCCATGGCGACGCAGCGCTGCATGGCATCGTAGGCACCGTTCAGGTTGCCGGATTTCTCTGCCATCAAGCTCGCCAGCATAAAGAGACGGGCATCGCGCGGCGCACGTTGGCGTGCATCGTTCAGGGTTTGTGCGGCACCTGTGAGGTTGCCCACTGCGATCTGGTGGCGGGCAGTTTCGAGGTATTTGCGAATCGGATCAACAGGTGCTTTGGCGTTCATGGGTGAATGCGGGGTAAGCCGTTTGCGTGGCTGTAGAAATCAGTAAAGCCTTTGATTATCCGCCATTTGGCGGTGGCCTGCGTTTCAGGCTGTTGGCGGGCTGCGATAATGCCGCCTCCATGAAAAACATCGTGATCCTGATTTCCGGCGGCGGCTCCAACATGGCGGCCATTGTGCGCACTGCACAGCAAGAACGCTGGGCGCAGCGCTTGGGCGCCCAAGTCGCTGCAGTGGTCAGCAACAAGGCCGATGCCGGCGGGTTGGCATTTGCGCAGGAGCACGGTATTGCCACGGCGGTGCTTGATCACAAAACCTACGCAAGTCGCGAGGATTTTGATGCCGCCTTGATGCAGCGCATTGATGGGTTTGAGCCGGCCTTGGTAGTCTTGGCGGGTTTTATGCGGATTTTGACCCCTGGCTTTGTTGCGCATTACGCGGGACGCTTGGTCAATATCCACCCATCGCTGCTGCCTGCTTTTGCGGGGCTGCACACGCACCAGCGTGCCATTGATGCGGGTTGCCAGTTTGCTGGTGCGTCGGTGCACATGGTGACGGCTGATCTGGATGCTGGGCCCATTCTGGAGCAGGGCTTGGTGCCTATCTTGCCAGGCGATACGGCGCAGCAATTAGCGGCGCGTGTGCTGGTGCAAGAGCACCAGATCTACCCCAAAGCGGTGCGAGCCTTGCTACAGAAAATGCCTTAAGCCTGATCGGCTTGTGGCAAATAAGCCGCAAACCGAGGCTGGTGTTTGCCTTCAGCCTCTATCTCCTCCGCAAACATGCTGGCAGGCCGTACCCACCAGCCGTAATCGCCATACAGTGCTTGGTAGACCACCATCCATTCGCGCGTTTCGCTGTGGCGCGCCACATTGAAAACTTGGTAGAGCTGGCCTTTGTAGTGCCGGTAGAGACCGGGTGAAATGGCTGGTGTGTTCTGGGGGCTTTGTTCCATAATTTGAGGATGGTTTTGGGCTATCGCGCTTAAAGCTTGAAAGTGAGAGCTGATCACAGCAGACAAAAAATTCCATTATCCAAGCTGCGGCAGTCGTCATGGTTTTGCATTCGGAGGGGGAGTAGGGTGGAGCACATCGATTTTGTGCAGCGTGTTGATACCTATGAGCAGGAACGGGCGGACAAACCGGAGGTTTTTGGCCGCCATGTGTTTTGGCTAACCATGCTGGCGGTGTTGTGGGTGTGGGGCGGACTGCTGATGGGCTTGGCCTTGATTGCCTGGGCCGTGCTGACGTTGGTGAACCAAGGCTTTCGCGATGAGCTGATCTTTGGTTTTTTTGGCGGCCTGGCTTTGGTGGTCAGCGTAATGCGCCTGACACGTTCAGACTGGATCAAGCCAGAGGGTATCGCTGTACCGCAAGGGGAATGCCCGCGTCTATACGAGGCTCTGGGGCGCATTCGCCAGAAAACCGGTGGCCCCAGGATTCATCAATTGGTGATCACCGAAGCTTATGGAGCTCGTATCGTGCAGCAAGTGCGAGCTGGCGGCCTGTTGCCAGCCCGGCAGTACCTGTTGCTAGGCCTGCCGCTGGCCATGGCGATTGATCGTCCACGCCTGATGGCAGTGCTGGCGCAGGAGTACAGTCATCTGCGGCGTAGTCAGGGCTGGTTCGCGGCGTTGGTGTACCGGGCTCGCCGTCGTCTGCAGGGCTTGCACGACCGGTTGGCAGATTCGCGTCAGATGACGCGGCTGGGCTGGATGAGCGAGCGTTTTATGCGCTGGTACCTGCCGCGCTGGTGGGCCGCCAGCTTTGTTGTCGCCCGGCAAGATGAGTTGCTGGCCGACCGTTTAGCTGCACGCTTGGTCAACAAAGAGATGATGGGTGATGCGCTGTCGGAGGTGGCGGTGCGCGGGCGCTGGTTTCGCGAGCGGTTTTGGGTTATGCACTGGTCGCGGGCTCGGCAGCTGGAGCATCCCATTGGCCCTTTCAGCTTGATGGCTGGTGTGATGAACCACACCATGGATGTGAACTGGGTTTACCAAGCCTGGCAGCAGGAGTACCAAGCGCCTGCTGGGTATACCGACACCCATCCCGGCTTGCGCGAGCGGCTGGAGGCATTGGGCGTGCCCCGTGGTCTTACGCCCATGTCGGGTAGCAACTGTTTGGCGTGGCTGGGCAAGCGCTCGGCGCGCTGGATCGAAATATTGGATCAGCGCTGGTGTACGCGGTTTGCGGATGACTGGGCGGTTCACCGCCAAGTGCTGCAGCAAACCCATGCGCGAGTTGAGGCATTGATGCCTAAGGAGCCGTATTTGCAGGCTGACGGCTTGGTGGAGCTGGGCTGGTATATGCAAGCCCATGAATATCGCGATGACCCGCTGCCCTTTTACACCCGTGCGCTAGAGCTGCAAACGAATTGCAAGCGCGCGGTAGCTGCTGTTGCCAGTCTGTTTGTAGAGATGGACCCAGAGGCGCAGTTGCCATATCTAGCGCAAGCGTTTGATCTGATTCCTGCCATGCGCAGCCAGTGGTGCGCCATGGCACGTGGCGTACTTGATGTGCTGGATGCTGACGAGCACTACGGTACGAGCCATTGCCGCACCCGCACGGAATGGGCTAAACGCGAGGAGATAGCGGATCGCCTGCGCCGCGATGTTGCAGATGAGTTGCAGGACTTGGGTATGTTGTACCAGGCTAAATCCTATGCAGAGCTGGTAGATCCACTGTGGGAATCGGAACTGGTAGTGTTGAAAACACACCTGGCCCGGGCCAAGCGCTTGCGCCGTGCCTGGCTGCTGGCGCGGCCATTGCAGTCTGCGCGTGGCTCGCAGGCCTTGGTGCTGGTGCTGGACAGGCCCGGTGTAGGTTATCAAGAAGCCCAGCAATGGGAAGCGCAGTTGTATACCTACCTAGAGCGCGAGCTGCTGGTGTGTAAGCTCATGCCCGTCTGGCTGGTGAATGTGGATGAGCTGGGAGATAAGGCGGATAAGGTCTATCGTGTGCTTGACGAGATACCTGCCGCGCTGTTGTGTGACCGAACCGTTGGCTAGCACGACTTTTGCTTAGTCTGGAGCCGCGCCCGGATACTGCGCGAATGGGACAATAGCGCCCATGCATCCCCAAGCCTTACTAGACGCCTGCGCTGAGCTCATTGCGCAGGTGCTGACTTTTGAACATCCGGCTGACGCCGTGGTGTCCCGATACTTCCGCGATCACCGCAACCTAGGGCCGCGCGAGCGCGCCACTTTGGCCGAGACGGTTTATGCTGTGCTGCGCAAAAAAACCTTGTTTGAATCGCTGGCCCGCTCTGGCAGCGGCGCGCGCGAGCGACGCCTGGCCATCTTGGGCTTCCACGGTTCGCGCAGCTTTTTAAAGAGCGTGCTGTCGGATGCCGAGGTCCGCTGGGTGGACGAGTGCGACGCAATCAAGCCTGCCGAGCTGATGCCCCAGCACCGCCACAACCTGCCGGAATGGCTGGTTGCACCGTTACAAGAGCAGGTGGGCGAGCAGTTTGACGCCTTGGCTGCCTGCATGCTGGAGCCTGCGCCACTGGACTTGCGCGCCAATGCATTGAACACCAAGCGCGCTGATCTACAAAAAGAGCTGAAGCAAGCTGGCATTAACGCCCAGCCCACGGCGTACTCGCCTTGGGGTCTGCGCGTGGCTGACAAGCCTGCACTGTCCAAGCTAGACGCTTTTGTCAAAGGCCGGGTTGAGGTGCAGGACGAAGGCTCGCAACTGCTGGCGCTGCTTTTGGATGCCAAGCGCGGCGAGATGGTTACGGACTTTTGCGCGGGTGCTGGTGGCAAAACACTGGCAATTGGCGCCACCATGCGTAGCACCGGCCGCTTGTACGCATTTGACGTGTCGGCCCACCGCCTAGAGGCGCTTAAGCCTCGTCTGGCGCGCAGTGGTTTGTCGAACGTGCACCCTGCAGCTATTGCCCACGAGCGTGACGAGCGTGTCAAGCGTTTGGTGGGCAAGATGGACCGCGTGCTGGTCGATGCGCCATGCTCGGGCTTGGGCACCCTGCGTCGTAACCCAGACTTGAAGTGGCGTCAAAGCGAAAAGGCCATTGAGGAGCTCACCGTCAAGCAAGCCTCCATCTTGGCCAGCGCTGCGCGCATGGTTAAATCCGGTGGTCGCTTGGTCTACGCTACCTGCAGCGTATTGCCTGCTGAGAACGAAGCCATTGCAGAGGCGTTTGCGGCCGCTCACCCGGATTTTGAGCCGCTGGATGCCGGCGAGTTGTTGACCGGCCTGAAGGTGGAGCAAGCGGTAAGCCTGTGCAGCGGTGGTGACACTGGCAGCCGTTACCTGCGTCTGTGGCCGCATCTGCACCAAACAGACGGCTTCTTCGCTGCTGTGTGGCAGCGTAAATAGTAATCTTGATGAAAATAGCTGCTGACTCCCGTCCGCCGGGTGCTCGCAGCTATTGAGTTAATAGCGGTCGTGAAGACCGTAGATGCACTCTATAGACCCAGCCATTCGCTTAGCCCGCGCCGCATGTTGGTCCACAGGCTTTGTGGTGGCTGGGTAATTTGTAGCGAGGCTGGCTGTAGCGTCAAGGCCTCTATCTGATACCAGCCTGCATGGGCGCCGTTGCAGAAAGGCGTGTCTTCTGCGTTTAGCAGCAGGTTGTAGTACCACGCTGAATGGATACGTAATTGGCCTGCCTGGCAGTACAGCGTGCTGCCGCCCTCTAAATATAGCCAAATGGCCTGACCGGGCGCAATTGTCTGCAGGCTGCTCGCAGGTGCCGGGGCGCTGGGCCAAGGCGATGATGCGTTCAAGGGGTGGGTGCTGGCGGGGTTCATACGCAGGCCTTCAAAGCAATAGAAAACAGGCCTTTAGCGTAAGAAAATGTGGCACTGCACAACAGATACAGCCCACCGGGCTGTAGTGCATAACAGTGCAAGTGCTGGCGTGCTGTTCTGGTAGCAAATTCGTGTATCTGTATCTGTTGTGGTGCCTGCTGCAGTGGCACCATAACAGCTTGCACGGAGTGAACTGGCTATGCCCCCTTTTGATGAAATTCTGTTGCCCGCAAGCGATGTCGATGTGGTGGAGCACAAAGATGTCCACCACGCAGACAGCCCCGACAGCTATCTGTACGAGCGTATCGCCAGCCATTTTGAAGACGCTATCGCCCGCCAGGCGCTGGCCGTTGGTGCTCGCATGCCGTCGGTGCGTCAGATCCGGCATCAGCACCAAGTCAGTCACAGCACGGCGCTGCAGGTGTTGCGGGTGATGGAGTCACGCGGCTTGATCGAGGCGCGCTCCCGCGTGGGTTATTTTGTGCGCGAGACCGCGCTGCAAATGCCCGCTGCACGCGAGCCTCAGCACCTCAAGCCGCACCCCATGCCAGACCATTGCTTTGAGGGTATTGGAGCACGCACGGCCATGTATCTGAACAAGGCGCGGCTGGCAGGGGCGCTTAAGGTTGATCTGGGCAGCGCCATGCCTGCGCCTGAGTTGTTTGATGCCAAGCTACTGAACAGCCACGCCACCGCGCTGCTACGCGAGTACCCCGATGTGCTGGTGCATGGGCCGTCGGCGCCGTTTACCCACCCAGATTTCCAAGCTGCCATGGCGCGCTACGCCTTGCAGTTTGGCGTGCGGCTGGCGCCTATGGATATCGGTGCCACCATGGGCAATTCAGAGGCGGTGAATTTGGCGCTGGACGCGTTGACTCAGCCGGGTGATGTGGTGGCCATTGAGTCGCCCACCTTTTTTGGGATCGTGCAGGCAGTAGAGGCCAAGGGCTTGCTGGCACTGGAGATCCCATCAAGCCCGCACACTGGCATGTCGTTGGAGGCTTTGGAGTTGGCGCTGCGTACCCAGCCACGCATCAAGGCTGTGGTGGTAGTGCCGCACTTGCAAATGCCCCAGGGTGCGACCATGCCTGATACGCACAAGCAGAGGCTGGTGGCTCTGTGCGCCGCATACCGCGTAGCCTTGATTGAGGACGATATTTACCGCGAGTTTGTTGAGGGCGACGCTGTGCTAAAGCCTTGCAAAGCCTGGGACACGGATGGAACCGTGATCTATTGCGCATCGCTGAGCAAAAGTTTTGCTCCCGGTCTGCGTTTGGGTTGGATGAATGCGGGGCGCTGGCATGAGCGGGTGCAGATCATCAAGTTCGCCCGTTCACGCAATATGCCTACCTGGCCGCAGTTGCTGGGCGCACGTACCGTGGGTACGCCCGCGTATTTTCGCCATCTGGCACGGCTGCGCCAGCATTTGCGCACGCAGCGTCAAGCGGCAGCGCAGGCTGTAGCGCGTTATTTTCCCATCGGTACGCGGCTCAGTCTGCCCGCGGGCGGGCTCAGTATCTGGCTAGAGCTGCCGGAGCAGGTGTCTAGCAGCCGCTTGTATGACGAAGCCTTGGCGCTGGGTATACGCACGGCACCTGGTGATATGTTTAGCAACACTGGCCACTACGACCACTTTTTGCGGCTGAGCTGCGGTATGCCATTTACCGAAGCGGTGGAAGAGGCTTACCGAACCTTGGGGCGACTGCTGCATGCGCAATTGGGATTGCCATCACGCGCGTAGTCCCGCAATAAACCATCCATGAGTTTGTAGCGCTTGGCTTACCTTGGCAAAGGCTACAGCTTGGCTTTGCACCAGGGTTAATGGACTGGTTATAAAAATTAAGAGCAAGAAAAAGCCGCCTGGCTTGCGCGAGACGGCTTTTTTGATTTGCAAGGCTGAATTACTTCAGCTTCACTTCCTTGTACTCGACGTGCTTGCGAGCCTTGGGATCGAACTTGGTGATTGCCATTTTTTCAGGCATCGTCTTCTTGTTCTTGGTGGTCGTGTAGAAGTGACCGGTGCCTGCAGTCGATTGCAGCTTGATTTTTTCGCGTCCGCCTTTGGAAGCCATGATGTATCTCCTTAAGCTTGGCCACGTGCGCGCAGGTCTGCGAGCACAGAATCAATACCGTTCTTGTCAATCAGACGCAGAGCGGCGCTAGATACGCGCAGGCGCACCCAACGGTTTTCCGTTTCCACCCAGAACCGGCGATATTGCAGGTTCGGCAGGAAGCGGCGCTTCGTTTTGTTGTTGGCGTGGGAAACGTTGTTTCCCACCATGGGCTTCTTGCCCGTTACTTCGCAAACGCGTGCCATCAGGACACTCCATTTAACAGCTGCTCGCCCTTGGCTGCTATCGCTAGCAGCGCGGCTTGCAGCCTCACCTCGCCAATCAAAGGGTGGCGGTAGCCCATATTCACCACGGCCATAGCCGCAGTAATTTCCTGTTCACGCGCCAAACACAAGTAAAAATGCAAAGGGCGGCAAGCAGCAAAGCCAAGGATTATAACCAGAAAGCCCAAACTGAGCTAGCTGCCCCGTTGTAGGGGATTAGGCTTCTTCCATATCCAGAAAACGCTGCGCATCTAGCGCGGCCATGCAGCCAGTGCCCGCACTGGTGATGGCCTGGCGGTATACATGGTCTTGGCAGTCGCCAGCGGCAAAGATGCCAGGCACATTGGTCTGGGTTGCAAAGCCTTTGAGGCCGCCGTGGGTGACGATATAGCCGTTTTCCATCTCCAGCTGGCCTTGAAAGATGTCGGTATTGGGGTGGTGCCCAATGGCGATAAACGCGCCTTGCAGTGCGATCTCTTCGGTATGGCCGTCTTGCGTGCTCTTGATGCGGATGCCGTTCACGCCAGACTGATCGCCCAGCACTTCGTCCAAGGTGAAGTGGGTTTTCAGCTCAATCTTGCCTTCTTTGACCTTGTCCATCAGCTTGTCCACCAGAATCGGCTCCGCCTTGAACTTGTCACGGCGGTGTACCAGAGTGACTTTGCTGGCAATGTTGGACAGGTACAGCGCCTCTTCCACCGCGGTATTGCCGCCACCAATCACGCACACGGGCTGCTCACGGTAAAAGAAACCGTCACAGGTTGCACAGGCAGATACTCCGCGGCCCATAAATGCCTCTTCCGATGGCAGGCCCAGGTACTTGGCCGATGCGCCGGTGGCGATGATCAGGCTGTCGCAGGTGTAGGTACCGCTGTCACCGGTCAAGGTGAAAGGGCGCTTGCTGAAATCAACCTTGTTGATATGGTCGAAGATGATTTGGGTCTTGAAGCGCTCCGCGTGCTCCAGAAAACGCTGCATCAGCTCAGGGCCTTGAACGCCCATCACATCGGCGGGCCAGTTATCTACTTCGGTCGTGGTGGTCAACTGGCCGCCTTGGGCCATGCCGGTGATCAGCACCGGGTTCAGGTTGGCGCGTGCGGCGTAAATGGCGGCGGTATAGCCCGCAGGGCCGGAGCCTAGAATCAGCACTTTGGCGTGTTGGTTGGCGGAAGACATGGGGAACTCCTATCGCAATCGTGGGGCGGGCTGTGGCAGCCCGTCATTTAAAAATGGTGCAACCAGCAGGCGCAAAAGCAGCTGGCGAAACAGGCAAGAGTATCAAACACAACGCAGCCGCCGTGGATGGTTTATGTCAATGTCCCCGATCGACACAAGCCATCTAGTGGTGGGTTTGACAGCGTCATAAATGACAACAATCGTCCCCTCGCAAAAACACGGGGCTGTAAGTAGCTCGCCACATTGTTGCAACTGCGTCAAGCGTGCCGTGCAATTACAAAATGTTGCGTGCATGCCGGATGTGCTTTTATTTTGATAGCTGCAGGCGCCCACCAGTGGGGCGCAATGCCATGTTTTCATTAAAAATAGAGGGCGATCTTGCGAATTGGGGCAGGGGCAGCGGGCGGTTGGTGGTGGTATTGGCCTGGTTTTTAAGCATGGCAAGCGGCGTCGCCCGCGAGCATCAGCGTTTCAAATGCTCCCAACTTGCTATCGAATTTGCGTTGCGCTTAGGGTAAGCTCTTGCACTCAAGGTTATGGCTTACTCTTCCTCCAAGAAATCTCAGGCACCTCAGAGCGCTGGCGCATCGCTGGTCATGGGCGTGCGCCGTTTTGGGCACGAGCTGGTGCTCATCATCACATTTTTGCTGATGGCGTTTTGCGTGGCCGCCATGGTCAGCTACTCGCCCAAGGATCCGGCGTGGTCCACCTCGGGCACCCAAGTGGCTGGCCATGTCAGCAATTGGATGGGGCGGCTAGGCGCGATGGTCTCTGACGGCGGCTACTTTATGGTGGGCTTCTCCGTTTGGTGGCTGGTGGTTGCTGCGGTGCTCGCTTGGTTCTCATCGCTGGCGCGCTGGCTGCGTGCAGGTGAGAACCCTCCTAATGACCAGCGTCCGCTGTGGTGGCGCCGTATTGTGTTTTGGGGCGGTTTGGCCTTGCTGCTGGTTGCTAGCGCCGGGCTGGAGTGGTCGCGCCTGTACCGATTTGAGCCCAACTTGCCCGGATCGGCCGGCGGCATTGTGGGCTATTTACTGGGCCCGCTGGCTGAAAAGTGGATGGGTTTTACTGGCTCTGGCATTGTTGGTGTCATCCTGCTGCTGCTGGGCATGTCGTGGATCTTGGGCTTCTCCTGGGGCCAGATTGCGGAAAAGCTGGGCGCTGGCATGGAAGGCATTCTGCAAAAACTGATGCTTCGCCGTGAAGCTGCGGCGGACAAGGCTGTGGGTAAAAAGGCCGCTCAGGCGCGTGAGGCCGAAGTGATCAGCGCCGCACCAGCGGGCGCCAACCGGGTGGAGCCCGATGGTTTTGACAGCATGTTTGACATGGCACCCGGCCAGAAAGTGCCGCGCCCAACTGCTGTGGAACCCAGCCTGCATATTGCCGAGCCCGTCAAGCCCCAAGCACAGCCTAGTGCCCGCGTGGTAAAGGAGCGCCAAAAGCCGCTGTTCAACGAGCTGCGCGACACCAAGCTGCCGCAGGTTGACTTGCTGGATGCCGCACCCAAGGTGCAAGAGTCAGTGTCGTACGAGACGCTGGAGATGACCAGCCGCTTGATTGAGAAAAAGCTCAAGGATTTTGGGGTGGAGGTTCGTGTGGTCGAGGCTGCTCCGGGCCCGGTCATCACGCGCTACGAGATCGAGCCCGCCACCGGCGTCAAGGGCTCACAAATCGTCAACCTTGCCAAAGACCTGGCGCGCTCGCTCTCGCTAGTGTCGATTCGCGTGGTGGAGACTATCCCCGGCAAGAACTACATGGCGCTGGAGTTGCCCAACGCCAAGCGCCAGACTATTCGCCTGACCGAAATTCTTGGATCGAACGAATACCACGAGGCGAAGAGCCTGCTCACCATGGGCCTGGGCAAGGACATCGTCGGTAAGCCCGTAGTTGCCGATCTGGCCAAGATGCCGCACGTGCTGGTAGCCGGTACCACAGGCTCGGGCAAGTCCGTGGGTATCAACGCGATGATCCTCTCGGTGCTCTACAAGGCCGAAGCCAAGGATGTGCGCCTGATGATGATCGACCCCAAGATGCTTGAAATGTCGGTCTACGAAGGAATTCCGCACCTGTTGTGCCCGGTGGTGACGGACATGAAGCAGGCCGCCAACGGTCTGAACTGGTGTGTGGCTGAGATGGAGCGCCGCTACAAGCTGATGAGCAAAATGGGCGTGCGTAATCTGGCAGGCTACAACACCAAAATTGATGACGCAAAGGCACGCGAGGAGTTCATTCCCAACCCCTTCAGCCTGACGCCCGAGACCCCCGAGCCGCTGCAGCGTCTGCCGCATATCGTGGTGGTTATCGACGAGCTGGCCGACCTGATGATGGTGGTCGGCAAAAAAATTGAAGAGCTGATCGCGCGCTTGGCGCAAAAAGCGCGAGCAGCAGGCATCCACCTGGTGCTGGCAACGCAGCGCCCCAGCGTTGATGTGATTACCGGCCTGATCAAGGCCAATATTCCCACGCGTATCGCGTTCTCGGTGGGCTCCAAGATAGACAGCCGCACCATTCTTGACCAAATGGGCGCTGAGGCGTTGCTGGGCATGGGAGACATGCTCTACATGGCCAGCGGCACCGGCTTCCCCGTGCGCGTGCATGGCGCTTTTGTGTCGGATGACGAAGTGCACCGTGTGGTGAGTTACCTGAAGGAGCAAGGCGAGCCTGATTACATCGAAGGTGTACTGGAAGGCGGCACCGGCGAGGGCGAATCCGGCTTTGGCGATGAAGAGGGCGGGGGCAGCGGCGAGAAGGACCCGATGTACGACCAGGCGGTCGAGATCGTGCTCAAGGACCGCAAGGCCAGCATCTCCTACGTGCAGCGCAAGCTGCGCATCGGCTACAACCGCTCGGCCAACCTACTCGAAGAAATGGAGCGCGCCGGCCTGGTGAGCGCCCTGACCGGCAGCGGTCAGCGCGAAGTGCTGGTGGCCCACCGGCCCGGCGGTGAAGAGTAGCGCAGCGGCCGGTAAACATTCGTAAAGCCAGCACCCCAAAGGCATGAGTCGGGCACTTGTGGCCCTATGCCGCACTCCTAACCCTTGGTTGGCCTGAGATGGGCCGATGCATTGGCTTTGTTTGCAAAGCATGAAAGGATTCACGATGAAACAATGGATTGCCGCAGCGGCCCTGGTCAGCCTGGCGGGCTGGGCGCAGGCTGACGGCCTGCAAAGCCTGGAAAAGTTCATGACCAGCTCGCAGGCTGGTGAAGCACAGTTCACGCAGACGGTGACATCGCCTGCCAAGCAAGGCCAGGCAGGACGGGTCAAGACATCCAGTGGCAGTTTTGCGTTTCAGCGGCCGGGTAAGTTCAAGTTCATCTACCAAAAGCCTTTTGATCAGACCATCGTGGCCGATGGTACGGTGCTCACCGTCTATGACGCTGACCTGAACCAGGTCACGCAGCGCCAGCAAAGCAAGGCCCTGGGTCAGGCACCGGCCGCCTTGCTGGCGTCGGCCTCGAGCCTGCAGGCGCTTAAAGCGGAGTTTGATGTGAGCAGCCTGCCCGATGCCGACGGCCAGCAATGGGCCCAGGCCATCCCCAAGAACAAGGACGGACAGATCAAGCAGGTCAAGGTCGGCTTCAAGGGCGATCAGCTTCAAAGCCTGGAGATCGAAGACGGTTTCGGCCAGCGCTCAGTCCTGCGTTTTGTCGGCTTCAAGGCCCTGCCTTCGCTGCCGGGCTCTACCTTTGAGTTCGCCATTCCTTCCGGCGCGGAAGTGATCAGGCAGTAACCGCTACTCAGAGGCTGCGCAGCGCGCAGCGGACGAAAAAAAAGGTGCTCATTGCGAGCACCTTTTTTGCTTGATGGCGGCGGTGGTTTATAGCGCCATGTCCGGCACCTTCTTCAGGTCCTTCATGTTTTCGTTGGGCTGCACGCCCGCTTCAACCCCTTGCAGACTGGGCGATGCAATAGCCAGGTTCAGTGCTTGCTCGGTGGCCTGCCATTCCTGCTGGAGCAAGGCGGGGTTCTCGTTGAGCTTGACGCCGTAGCTTGGCACAATCTTGCGGATCTTGGCCTGCCATTCGGCGCTCTTGACCTTCTCGGGGAAGGCCTTTTCCAGCAGCGTCAGCATGATGGCTGGCGAGGTGGAGCCACCCGGCGATGCACCCAGCAGCGCAGTCAGCGAGCGGTCTTGCGCCACGACGACCTCGGTGCCGAGCTTGAGGATGCCACCCTTTTCGGGGTCATTCTTGATGATCTGCACGCGTTGGCCGGCTTCCCACAGGCGCCAGTCGGCATCCTTGGCCTCGGGCATGTAACGGCGCAATGCGTCCATCTTCTGCTCCTTGTTCAGGCTCAGTTGCTGGGCCAGGTACTTGACCAGGGCAAACTCATTGACACCCACCTGTAACTGCGGAATCACGTTGGCGAAGGTGGTGGCCTTGGCCAGGTCGAAGTACGAGCCATTCTTCAGGAACTTGCTCGACCAGGTGGCGAACGGCCCGAACAGCAGCACGCGCTTGCCATCTAGCACACGCGTGTCCAGGTGGGGCACGGACATCGGAGGCGAGCCGGTATCGGCCAGGCCATAGACCTTGGCCAGATGGCGTTCGGTGAGGGCGGGGTTCTCGGTGACCAGGAACTCGCCGCCTACGGGGAAGCCGCCATAGGTCTTGGACTCGGGGATGCCCGACAGCTGGAGCAGCGGCAGCGCTGCGCCGCCTGCGCCGATAAAGATAAAGCGCGCATCCACCGTCTGGATCTTGCTGCTGTCCTTCATGTCGAAAGCCGACACACGCCAAGAGCCATCGCTATTGCGCGTGATGGAGCGCACCTCCTGGCCGGTGCTGAGCTTGAAGTTGGGCTTGGAGGACAGGTTCTTGTAGAACTGACGGGTGATCTCGCCCAAGTTCACATCGGTGCCCAAGGGCGAGCGCGTGGCGGTGACCACTTCGGCCGGGTCACGCCCTTCCATCATCAGCGGGATCCATTCCTTGATTTGCGCAGGATCGGTGGAGGACTCCATACCGGTGAACAGCGGCGAGGCTTCCAGGGCTTTGAGACGTTTTTGGATGAACGAGCGGTTTTCTTCGCCGAAAACCAGGTTCATGTGGGGCGTGGAATTGATGAATTCGCGTGGATTACCCAATACCCCGGTGCGCACCTGGTGTGACCAGAATTGGCGCGAGACCTGGAAGTTCTCATTAATGTTAATGGCAGAGGAAATCTGCACATTGCCATTTTTGTCCATCGGCGTGTAATTGAGCTCGCACAGCGCCGAGTGGCCGGTGCCGGCATTATTCCAGCCGTTGGAGCTTTCTTCGGCCACCTGGTCGAGACGCTCGAATAATTCAAAGCTCCAGCCGGGCTCCAGCTCCTGGAGATAAACGCCCAAGGTGGCACTCATGATGCCGCCGCCAATCAGCAGCACATCGACATTACGATCTGCTTTTTCTGCGCGGTATTGGCTGCCAAAGAAATACTGGTAACCGACCACGCCTGCGCCAACAGCGGCTGCAGATGCGACAAACTTGCGGCGGTTGAGGCCTTTTTTAGGGGGTTTGGCAGCTGGGGCCGCTTGGGGATTTTTTGTTGGATTCGTCATTGCAGAAGCTCCACAAATTTTTGGATTTTGACAGTGTTGTCGTAAAAGACCATGAATAATCATGGTTTAAGCAGGCTCAATGTCTCTTTCCGATCTGTGTGCGCCTGTGCTGTCGGTAATGAGCTGCTTTGGGTAGGCGATATTAAAAAGGTCTGCAGACGGAGTATCTGCCGCCGCTATTAAAAAAGGCTATATCCATTAAGCAGAAAGTGGATTAGGCGGCTGCGAATTTGGAATCCCCCTGCATCAGGAGCGCACCAGCATGCGGCGGCGGGCCAAAAACCAATCGGCCATGCCCGCGCAAACGACCATCGCGGCGACCGGCGTGACCCAGCCCATGCCCAGCGCGGCGCCGGGCAGGTGGCTCAGCCAATCGGGTAGTAGTGTGGCCCAACCTATGGCTTTGGCGGCATCCAGCAGGCCAAAGACCAGGGCGACTAGCATCACGGGGATGTAGACGCGGCTGGGCTGCTTCCAGCGGTGCAGCAGGCTCAGCGCGACCAAGGCGATGGCCACCGGGTAGATGCCGACCAGTACTGGCACGGCCACGGCGATGAGCTGTGCCAGGCCTTGGTTGGCAACGGCTGCGCTAAAGATACTGAGCGCCACCACCATGCCGCGGTAGGAGAAGCCGGTGATCTGGCTAAAGTAGGCCGAGCAGGCGCAGACCAGGCCCACGCCAGTAGTCAGGCACGCCAGCAAGATGACTGCGGCAAGCAGCCACAGGCCTGCGGCGCCAAAAGTATGCTGGACATAGGTGGTCAAAATCTGCACGCCGCTAGCCGTGCTGCCGGCCAGCGCTCCGCTGGTAGCCCCCAGGTACAGCAGCGATATGTAAACCAAGCCCAGCCCCAACGCCGCAATTAACCCGGCGTAAATGGCATAGCGCGTGTGCAGGCGCCGGTCGGTCACGCCTGCGGCCTTGATGGCGTTGACGATGACAATGCCAAACACCAGGGCAGCCAGTGCATCCATGGTTTGGTATCCCTGCAAAAATCCTTGAGCGAAGGCTGCCAGTTGCGTGCCGTAATCAGCCGTTGCCGTGCTGTAGCCGCCAACAGGCGCTAGAAAGGCAGCGCCACCCAAGAACATGAGCGCAACAATCAGCACGGGCGTGATCAGCTTTCCAATGTTGTCCATCAGCTTGCCGGGGAAGAGTGACAGCAGCATCACCAGTGAAAAGTAGGCGATGGTGAACACCAGCAGGTTAAACGGCGTGTTGCCTACAAAGGGCGCCAAGCCCATCTCAAACGACACAGTAGCTGTGCGCGGCGTAGCAAACAGGGGGCCAATGGTCAGGTAGATGGCGATGCCCATGGCAGTGCCGGCAATGCGGCCAATGGGCGCCGTCAGCGTATCTAGCCCGCCGCCTACGCGTGCCAAGGCGACTACTCCCAGCAAAGGCAGGCCCACACCCGTCAGCAAGAAACCGATGGAGGCGCCCAACAGGTTTTCGCCAGCGGCCATGCCCACAACGGGCGGGAAAATGATGTTGCCCGCTCCTAAAAACAGGGCAAAGGTCATAAACCCGAGGGCGATAATGTCCTTGGTCTTCAATGTTGTCATGGTGGATCCAGATGCAGGCCGGGCAGGGTGGCGCACAGCGCGGCTTGCCGGTAAATCAAAATCACGGCGGCGGATGCTTGACGTACCCTGATAAAGGATGAATGGCCGCATCGGCCTGCGCGCAGGGGGAGCCATGGCGCACAGCGCGGGCGGTTTGCTTGTGGCGCCACCCGCGTTGTTGGCTGCGTCATCGCCACAACCAAATCGTGGATGGCGATGGAAGCCTTTGCAAAAATTGCAAAAAATATCCGTACTAACCCTTATTTTCGACGAAAAACTGATTGCAATATGGCAAAAGGCTCGATCACCCCTTCGGGTAAGTCTGATTTACTGGGCGCCAGCAGCGCTGGGCACCAGCCCTTGGCCGAGCGCCTGCGCCCCCATACCTTGGCCGATGTGATTGGCCAGCAGCATGTGCTGGGTGAAGGTATGCCGCTGCGCCTGGCATTTGAATCGGGCCGCCCGCACAGCTGCATTCTGTGGGGGCCGCCAGGCGTGGGCAAAACCACCATCGCACGCTTGATGGCGGATTCATTTGACGCGCAATTTATTTCGATCAGCGCTGTGCTTGGGGGCGTCAAAGACATCCGCGAAGCCGTAGAGCAGGCGCAATCTGCGCGCGACGGCCTGATGCAGCAGCGCACTATTGTGTTTGTGGACGAGGTGCATCGCTTCAACAAAAGTCAGCAAGACGCGTTTTTGCCCCATGTGGAAAGTGGCTTGTTCACCTTTATCGGTGCGACGACGGAGAATCCTTCGTTCGAGGTCAACTCCGCCTTGTTGTCACGCGCTGCCGTCTATGTGCTGCAAAGCTTGAACGAAGACGATCTAAAGAAAATAGTGGCCCGTGCGCAAGCTATACAAGCGGTTCCGGTAATTGAGAAAGAAGCGTTGGACCGTTTGATCGCCTATGCCGATGGCGATGCGCGCCGCTTGCTCAACACCTTGGAGACGCTGGCCATCACGGCTGAACAAGCCAAGGTAGAGGCGATTACCGATGGCTGGCTGCTGAAAGTGCTGGGCGAGCGCATGCGCCGCTACGACAAGGGCGGCGAGCAGTTCTACGACACCATCAGCGCGTTGCATAAATCGGTGCGTGGATCGGACCCGGATGCTGCGCTGTATTGGTTCTGCCGCATGCTCGACGGCGGCGCCGACCCGCGTTATCTCGCGCGCCGCATCGTGCGCATGGCCTGGGAGGACATTGGCTTGGCTGACCCGCGCGCCATGCAGATGTGCAACGACGCTGCAGCCACCTATGAGCGGCTGGGCAGCCCAGAAGGCGAGCTGGCGCTAGCCCAGGCCGTACTCTATCTAGCGGTGGCCCCCAAGAGCAATGCGGGATACATGGCCTACAACAAGGCCAAAGCCTTCGTGAAACAAGACGGCACCCGGCTGGTTCCGATGCACCTGCGCAATGCGCCGACCCAGCTGATGAAGGACCTGGATTACGGCAAGGCTTACCGCTACGCGCACGACGAGGAAGGTGGCTTTGCTGCAGGGGAAAGCTATTTTCCAGATGACATGGAAAAGCCCAACTTCTACCAGCCGGTGCCGCGTGGCCTGGAGATCAAAATTGGTGCCAAGCTGGACGAGTTGCGTGCACGCAATGCTTCGGCGAAATCTTCAAGTGACGACACGCTGGATTGAAGCGAAGATTGCTGTCTATTACTTTTTCGGGGCACGCAAGTCGGCCAAGCATTGGCAATGCTTGGCATATGGTGCCGAGCGGGCAAGAACCCGCATAAGGCAAATAGCTCAGCTCTTGCGGCGGCGCCCGATCAGCCCGAACCCGGTCAACACGGCCACGAGCAGGCCAAGGGCCGCCGGCGTCAAGCCGGGAACGGGTTTGGCCGCAGCGGGTGGTACAGCCAGAAGGTTGCAAGCGGCCTGGGTGGCTGCACCCAAGGTGAAATGCGTTGCGGTGGCGGTGCTGTCGTAGATGGCAAAGGCCAACTCATTCGCGCCGGATCGCCACTGCAGCTCGGCCGTGGCCCCGCCGCCCACCGCAGAGGCCGCACCGCTGTCCACGCGTACCCCGTTCAAGTAGGTTCCAACGATGGCGTCGTCGGCAGTCATCCCTGACAGGCTCAGCTGGTAGGTGCTGGGATCGACTGTGGAAGCAAGATTGAATCGGTAGCGGAAGTAACGCACCATGTTGTCTGTGGCGCCGGGTAGCTGCGGCTGGAACCCTACGGCCGAGACGGCCGTCTCGGGAGTGACGCCGATCACGGGGTCGTCATTCAGGTCATCTAGGTCGAAGTAGACCCAGTCTGTGATGCTGGCCGGTACGTTAGCTTCACCCGTGTAGGTGCCGGATGAAAAAGGGGTGCCATATTCCCAGCGGCCTTGGTTGTCCAGGGTGGGTGTAGTGGGCGTCAAGCGCAAGGTGTTCAGTTGGCCTTCCACCGTGTCGGCTTCGGCGGGGCGGTTGGCGTCGCAATAGAACGTGGGGCTTCCAGGTGGTGCCGTCACGGCCCCGGCTGGAGTGATCACGCCAGCGGCCAAAGCCGCACCCAGCCAGATACATGTCCTCTTCATGTGTAGCCCTTTCGAGATGCATGAAGGGCAAATGTAAACTTTTGATTATTCTTTTTTCTGAACACAGGTGACAGGCGTGAGGGAGTGTTCTGTGCGTGTTTTTAGACTCCCCAAACCAGGCAAGTCTCGCTGCGTGAGCAGCCTTCCTGTGCCGGTCGATGTAAACAGATTTGAAGCAAGGCAGCGATTACCGGCGGTGTGCGAAAAGGCGTTTGCGACGTGGGATCCATGAGCATGGCCGCGTTCGCTACATGCTCCGGATTTTCTGAAATTTTCCTCCGACAAGGGGGCGGCAAGGCGGACAATACCGGTCATGATTGTTCGTCCTTCCGTGCACTGGCTGCGCATGCTTTTTGTGTGGCGCGGCTCCATCCTGCCGGTGATCCTGCCGCAGTTGATCACCATCACGGTGCTTGCCATCATCGTCACCGTGATCCACGGCTCGATTCTGAACTGGAAGGTATCGCTGAATTTTGTGCCTTTCTCGTTGATCGGCTTGACCCTGGCGATTTTTCTTGGCTTTCGCAACAGCACCTCTTATGCCCGGTTCTGGGAGGCTCGCACCTTGTGGGGTGTGTTACTGGTGGAGAGCCGCCACCTGACGGCGCAGGCGCTGGCCGTGGCGGGCGACAAGGCAGACGCAAAGCTGCTGGCGCAGCGCCTGTGCGCATTTGCCTACGCACTCAAGCACCAACTGCGTGAGAGCGATGCACGCGCTGAGCTGTCGGCGTTTTTGCCGCCAGGCGATGTGGAGCGTATTGCCGGTGCACGCTTTCCTGCAGCCATGGCTCTGCTCTTAGTGCAGGAATGGGTAGGGGAGCAGTTGCGCGGCGGCAAGGTGGCTGCTGCCGTGGTGCCTGCGCTGGAGCAGTCGCTGGCGCGCCTGGGCAATGCCTTGGGCGGATGCGAGCGCATCTCGGGCACGCCAATACCGTTCACCTACTCGGTCATCCTGCACCGCTGCGTGTACATCTATTGTTTTCTGCTGCCTTTTGGCCTGCTGGACACGATTGGCACCATGACGCCAGTGATCGTCTGCTTCCTGGGCTATACCTTCTTTGCCCTGGAAGCCCTGGGAGCGGAGCTGGAGCACCCATTTGGCCTGGCTGCCAATGATCTGGCGCTGGGTAGCCTGTGCTACACGATCGAGTCATCGGTGCTGGAGATGGTGGGCGAGCCAGCGCGTACCTCCAAACCAGAGGTCAAAGACTGCATTTTGCTGTAAGCATCTGTTGGCTAGGTACAGAGCGAGTGCGCCGCATGAAAGTGGCCTGATGGCCTATTGGTATACACCGGCAGCTATAGTTTTTGATGTGCTGCCGTTGGCTGCTCACCCCGTGCGCTCCACCTCGGCACGCTCCAGCAAAAAATCGATCATCGTCCGCACGGCCTTGGTCTGGTGGCGGTTGGGCATCCACAGCAGGTACATGTTGTTGCCGAAGATACTCAGCCGCCAATCGCGCAAGGTGGTGACTACTTCGCCGCGCTCCACCTCGGCACGGATCACGTAATCAGGCACGATTCCCACGCCCAGGCCCGCCATGATGCCCTGGCGCAGAAACGGAAAGTGCTCGGAGATCAGGGTCGGCTCCAGTCGGATCTCCTTACGCACATCACCTTGATACGCACGCACCAAGAGCTGCTTGCCGACGACGCCACTGGTGATGAGTGGTACATGGCGCAAATCCTCGGGCTGCTGGGGCAGCATGTTCTGGCGGGCGTAGTCGATGCTGGCGCAGGCCACATAGTTCATCTCCCCCATGTGGCGCGCCACCAGGCTGTCGGGGGGCGTAGGCAGTACGCGCACGGCAATGTCCACTTCGTCGCGCACCAGGTTGTCCACGCGGTTTTCAAAGATCAGATCCAGCACGATATCCGGGTACTGCCGCTTGAAGGCAATCAGCCAATCCGTCATCACCAACTGGCCGTAGCCGCTGGGCACGGCCAGGCCCACGCGGCCCTGCAAGCCTTTGCCCAGGCTGCGGATGGTTTCGCCCGCGGCTGCTAGTTCGTTGCGTATGGCGCGGCCGTGCTCGTACAGCCGCAGGCCTACTTCGGTGGGCTCCACCCGGCGTGTGGTGCGGCGAACCAATTGCACACCGGTCGCTTTTTCAAGCTGCGTCAGGTGGTAGCTGACGTTGGCGCGGCTCATCTTCAGCTTGGAAGCGGCGCGGCTCAGGTTGCCGGAGTCGATGATCTCCACCAGCAGTGTCAAGGCGGAATGGTCCATAAAACGGCTATTTCATCTCCAGATCATCTGGTTACTTTGTCGGCTTCGCTTGTCGCGCCAATGCGCTGCCCTCACGTGCTCGAATGATCTAAAAAGGGAATTGATTGTTCAAAATTATTTGACAGTCTGTCAATGATCTATGTGATTGTCAAATAAGCCTGCCGTGAATGACAATGGATTGAAACTTCGGTTCCATTTATACCCAGGAGACATGCATGAGCGCAGAAAACGCCGTTGTGACCACTGCCCGTGAAGGGCGCGTGTTGGTCGTCACCATCAACAATCCTCCCGTTAACGCGCTGAGCCAGGCCGTGCGCCAAGGGCTGGCTGATGCCGTGGCCCAGGCACAGGGCGATGATGAAATCAAGGCTGTGCTGCTCGTGGGCAGTGGGAAGGCGTTCATTGCCGGTGCCGATATCCGCGAATTTGGCAAGCCAGCCATGCCGCCTAGCCTGCCAGATGTGCTGATGCAGCTGGAGAGCAGCGACAAGCTGGTGATCGCCGCCATTCACGGCCCGGCGCTGGGCGGTGGCCTGGAGGTAGCGCTCTCCTGCCACTACCGTTTAGCTGTGTCTGGTGCCAAGCTGGGCTTGCCCGAAGTGCAGCTGGGTTTGCTACCCGGTGCAGGTGGCACGCAGCGCACGCCACGCCTGATTGGCGTTAAGGCAGCACTGGATCTGATGTTGTCCGGCCGCCATGCCGGGGCTGAAGAAGCGCTGACCATGGGCCTGGTGGACAAGGTGGAGCCAGCGGGCACCGATGCGCGCAGCGCGGGCCTGGCCTACGCCAACCAACTGCTGGATGAAAAAGCCCCGGCGCGTCGTACCCGCGAAGCTGCAGCCCTTGCCGACAAGGCCGCCTCGCAGGCTGAGCTAGATGCAGCCAAGGCTGAATCGGCCAAGAAAAATCGCGGACTGTTCTCGCCCGGCAAGATCATCGAATGCGTGCAGGGTGCGCTGGATCTTCCGTTTGACGAAGGTATGAAGAACGAGCGCAAGCTGTTTGTTCAGTGCTTGGAGAGCCCGCAGCGCGCAGGCCTGATCCACGCCTTTTTTGCTGAACGTGAAGTAGCCAAGGTGCCTGAGGCTAAGGCAGCAGCACCGCGCGCACTGAACGCCATTGGCGTGGTGGGTGGTGGCACCATGGGTGCAGGCATTACCGTATCGGCACTGGATGCGGGCTTTACCGTGACCATGGTCGAGCGCGATGATGAATCGATCGCCCGTGGCCGCGCCAATGTCGAGAAGGTCTACGACGGCCTGATCTCCAAGGGCCGGATGACGGCTGAAAAGAAAGCCACCACCATGGCGCGCTATACCGGCAGCACAGACTATGCAGCGCTGGCGCAGGTTGATCTGGTGATTGAGGCCGTATTTGAAGAAATGGGCGTGAAGAAAGCCGTCTTTGCCGAGCTGGACAAGGTCTGCAAGAGCGGCGCCGTGATCGCCACCAACACCTCGTACCTGGATATTGATGCCATTGCTGCCAGCATCTCGCGTCCGCAAGATGTGATTGGCCTGCACTTCTTTAGCCCCGCCAACATCATGAAGTTGCTGGAGATCGTCGTGCCTGCCAAGGTGAGTGCCGATGTAGTGGCCACGGCATTTGAGTTGGCCAAGCGCATGAAAAAAGTGCCAGTGCGCGCTGGTGTGTGCGATGGTTTTATTGGCAACCGCATTCTGGCCGTATACCGCGAAGCCGCCAACTACATGCTGGAAGACGGTGCCTCGCCCTACCAAATTGACGACGCCGTGCGCGAGTTCGGCTACCCCATGGGTCCCTTCCAAGTGGCCGATTTGGCTGGTGGCGATATTGGCTGGGCCACGCGTAAACGCAAGGCTGCCACGCGTGATCCCAAGGCTCGCTATGTGCAAATTGCTGATCGCATTGCCGAAAAAGGCTGGTTCGGCCAAAAGACACAACGCGGCTACTACCTGTACCCACAAGGCGCCCGCGCCGGCCAGCAAGACCCTGAAGTGCTGGCGATTGTGGATGCCGAGCGTGCGCGCGCCGGTGTGACGCCACGCACGTTCACCAATGAAGAAATCATGCGCCGCTACATGGCCGCCATGGTGAACGAAGGTGCGAACGTGGTGCGCGAAGGCATTGCGCTGCGTCCGCTGGATGTGGACGTGACTTTCCTGTACGGCTACGGTTTCCCACGCTTTCGTGGTGGCCCGATGAAGTGGGCCGATATGGTGGGCTTGGACAAGATACTGGCCGACATCAAAGAGTTTGCCAAGGAAGACGCGCTGTTCTGGAAGCCATCGCCCCTGTTGGTGGAGCTGGTGGAGAAGGGCGAAAACTTTGAAAGCCTGAACAAGGCCGCTTGAGCGCCTTTTTACAGCACACCGCGCCCAGCGTTTTCAATTGCTAAACCCTGGGTTGCTATATAAAAAATAGCTGCTAGCGACCGACCACTGGGCGCTAGATGGCAAAAGCATCAAAATCAACGGATCGCAGATCCCAAGGAGACATCGATATGCGTGAAGCAGTCATCGTATCTACCGCGCGCACGCCATTGGCCAAGTCGCACCGCGGTGAATTCAACGTCACCCCCGGCGCGCAGTTGGCGGCGTATTCCATCACCGCTGCTGTGCAACGTGCAGGCATTGACCCCGCCATGATCGAGGATGTGGTGCTGGGCTGCGGCTATCCAGAGGGCACAACCGGTCGCAACATCGGACGCCAGGCGGCCGTCCGCGCGGGCCTGCCGGTGAGCGTAGGCGGTACCGTGGTGAACCGCTTTTGCGCATCGGGCCTGCAAGCCATCGCCATAGCGGCGGGCCGCATCATTGTGGACGGCGCACCGGCCATGGTGGCAGGCGGGGTGGAGAGCATCTCGCTGATCCGCTCTAGCAACGCGAGCCCAGCCGATGCCGATCCGTGGCTGGTCGAGCACAAGCCTGATTTGTTCATGGCCATGATTGACACCGCCGACATCGTCGCCAAGCGCTACGGCATCAGCCGCGAAGACCAGGACGCCTTCTCGCTACAAAGCCAGCAGCGCACAGCGGCAGCGCAGGCCAGCGGTGTGTTTGACAACGAGATCGTGCCTTGCGACGCACGTATGGCCATCAAGAATAAAGAGACCGGCGAAGTCACCTACCAAAACGTGACGGCCACCATGGACAACTGCAACCGCCCGGAGACCACGCTCGAAGGCCTAGCCAAGTTGGCGCCTGTCAAAGGCCCGGGTCAATTCGTCACCGCGGGCAATGCATCACAACTGTCCGACGGCTCATCGGCCTGCGTGATGATGGAAGCGGGCGAAGCCGCCAAGCTGGGCCTTAAGCCCCTGGGTGCTTTCCGTGGGTTGGCGATTGCTGGTTGTGAGCCAGACGAGATGGGCATTGGCCCTGTGTTTGCAGTACCTAAGCTGCTGGCCCGCCACGGCCTCAAGATCGACGACATCGACCTGTGGGAGCTGAACGAAGCCTTTGCATCGCAAGCACTGTACTGCCAGCGCAAGCTGGGTATCCCTGGCGAGCGCCTCAACGTCAACGGTGGCGCTATCTCCATCGGCCACCCTTTTGGCATGACAGGCGCTCGCCTGACGGGCCACGTGCTGCTGGAAGGCCAGCGCCGCAAAGCCGCAGGCCAGAAGATGAAGTGGGCTGTTGTGACGATGTGTGTTGGCGGTGGCATGGGTGCCGCCGGCCTGTTCGAAATTCTGTAAGGAGCCGCCATGGATCTGCAATTCACCCCCGAAGAAGAAGCCTTCCGTGCCGAGGTGCGCGCCTTCATCAAAGACAAACTGCCCAAAGATCTGGCTGCCAAGGTCAAGGCCGGCCAGCGCCTGACGCGCGCCGACCAGGAGCATTGGCACGCCATCCTGAACGAGAAAGGCTGGCTGGCCTATCACTGGCCCAAAGAGCACGGCGGAACCGCGTGGACGCCTGTGCAAAAGTTTATTTTTGACGATGAGTGCGCCATCGCTGGCGGCCCTCGCCTGGTGCCGTTCGGCATAAGCATGTTGGGCCCGGTGCTGATCAAGTACGGTAACGACGAGCAAAAAAACCACTGGCTGCCACGTATTCTGAATGGCGATGACTGGTGGTGCCAGGGCTATTCGGAACCAGGAGCGGGATCGGACTTGGCATCGCTCAAGACCACGGCCGTGCGTGATGGAGATCATTACATCGTCAACGGCCAAAAGACGTGGACGACCCAGGGCCAGCACGCCAACATGATGTTCTGTCTGGTTCGCACCAACAAGGATGTGAAGTCGCAGCAAGGCATCAGCTTTGTGCTGATTGACATGAACCAGCCCGGTGTGGAGGTTCGCCCTATCCGCACTTTGGATGGTGACAAGGAAGTCAACGAAGTCTTTTTGACCGATGTGAAAGTGCCGCTAGAGAATTTGGTGGGTGAAGAGAACAAGGGCTGGACCTATGCCAAGTACCTGCTGACCTATGAGCGTACTGGTATTGCTGGCGTGGGCTTCTCGATGGCGGCGCTGGAAAAGCTCAAGGTCATCGCCGACCGCGTGCAACGCAACGGCAAGCCGCTGTCGCAGGACCCGCAGTTTGCAACCCGCATGGCCAAGATCGAGATCGATCTGGAAAACATGAAGACCACCAACCTGCGCGTGATCGCATCGGTGGCGGGGGGCGGTGTGCCGGGTGCGGAAAGCTCCATGCTGAAGATTCGTGGCACGGTGATCCGCCAAGAGTTGCTGTCGTTGATCCGCCGCGCGATGGGCCCGTACGCGATCCCGTTCATCGAAGAGGCTCAGTACTCGGAATATGCTGACGCGCCCGTCGGCGAGCCAGAGGCTGCGACAGCCGCTGCCAATTACTTCAACTACCGCAAGCTGTCGATCTTTGGCGGCTCAAACGAAATTCAGCGCAACATCATTTCTAAAATGATTTTGGGCCTGTGAGGAGAGCGACATGAACTTTGAACTGAACGAAGATCGCCGCATGCTGGCTGATGCGCTGAATCGCTACCTGAGCGAGCAGTACGCCTCTGAGTACCGCAACAAAATGGCCTACAGCGATGCAGGCTACAGCGCAGAAACCTACGCCAAGCTGGCCGAGCTGGGTGCTATTGGCGCACTGTTCAAAGAAGCCGATGGCGGCTTTGGCGGCGGGGGCGAAGACATCGCTGTGGTGTTTGAGGCCATGGGAGCTCACTTGGTGGCAGAGCCTGTACTGGGCGCCTTCTTGGTGGGGCGCGCACTGACCGAGGCCGGCAGCGATGCGCAAAAGGCACAGCTTGAAGGCATCATCAGCGGAGAGACTATTGCCGCACTGGCGCATGACGAGCCTGCCAACCATTACGAGTTGAATCGCGTGGCTACCAGCGCCAAAAAAGAGGGCGATGGCTGGGTGCTGAGCGGCCAAAAAGCCATGGTGCTGTTTGGCGACAAGGCCCAATTGCTGTTGGTGTCAGCCCGCACTGCAGGCAATGTGGGCGATGAGAAGGGTATCTCGCTGTTCTTGGTGCCCGGCGATGCGGCTGGCATCAGCACACGCGGCTACGGCCGTATCGACGGTGGCCATGCTGCTGAGCTAACGCTGGCGAATGTGAAGCTTGGCGCCGATGCCTTGCTGGGCAAGGAAGGCGAGGGTTTTGCACTGCTGGAGCGCGTGGTGGATTTTGGTCTGCTGGCTTTGGCAGCCGAGTCGCTGGGTGCGATGGATGTGGCCAAGAATCACACCCTGGAATACCTGCGTACCCGCAAGCAGTTTGGCGTGCCGATTGGCTCTTTTCAAGCGTTGCAACACCGCATGGCTGATATGTTGCTGGAGGCAGAGCAAGCTCGCTCCGCCGTCATCAACGCGGCCGCTGCGATTGACGAGACGGATTACACCAAGCGCGAAAAGGCCCTGTCGGCCGCCAAGTACACCGTAGGCCAGATCGGCACCATGATGGCTGAGGAGGCCATCCAGATGCACGGCGGTATTGGCGTGACCTGGGAGCTGCCACTGGCGCACTACGCCAAGCGACTGGTGATGATAGATCACCAGCTGGGCGATGTGGACCACCACCTGGCGCGCTACATGCAGCTGAACGCTAGCGACAAGGCAGCCGCGTAATGAGTAACGCCAGCAACTCCCAGCCAGCGCTGCTGGCACGCCGCGAAGGTGGCGTGCTGGTGCTGTCTAACAACAACGAGGCGGCGCGCAATGCGCTGTCGCCCGACTTTTACCTGGGGCTGACGCAGGCCTTGAAGGATGCAGCCACAGACGCTAGTGTGGGCGTGATTGTTCTGACGGGCGAGGGTGGGCATTTTTGCTCGGGCGGTGATTTGCGCCGTATTGCCACGCGCCGGGAGCAAGCGCCTGAGCAGCGCCGCGAGCTGCTGGAAGGCTTGCACAACCTGATCCGCGCGCTGCGCGATTGCCCTAAGCCGGTGATCGCAGCCGTAGAAGGCGCAGCGGCGGGCGCAGGCTTGTCGCTGGCCATGGCTTGCGACATGCTGGTGGCGGCGCGCAATGCGGTGTTCTCGGTGGCTTACGTCAAAGTAGGCCTGTCACCTGACGGTGGTGCCACCGCATTTTTGGCAGAACACTTGTCGCGCCAACTGGTGACTGAGCTGTGCCTGAGCGGTGACCGCGTGAGCGGCGAACGCATGCAACAGCTGGGAATGGTCAACTGCCTCGCCGAGCCAGGCAGTGCCTTGCAAGATGCGATTGCTTTGGGCGCAAAACTGGCCGACGGCCCCTTGCTCGCCATGGCAGGCATCAAGCAGTTGTGCCGCGCTGCTTACAGCAATACGCTGGAAGAACAGCTCGATTTAGAGGCGATGTTGATGGTGCAGGCCCAGGGAACGGACGAGTCCAAAGAGGGCATTGCTGCTTTCCTGGAAAAGCGCCCGGCAGATTACGTAAAGCTACGAAAATAGTAGCAAAACAATGCTGCAGGACGGGCGCTAATGCCCGTTTTGCGACATGGACAGGAGACAAAAAATGGACCAACAGTCCGCAAGCGATTTGCCCCTTTCGGGCGTCAAAGTACTCGATCTATCCCGCGTGTTTGCAGGCCCGCTATGCGGCCAGATTTTGGGCGATTTGGGTGCGGACGTAATCAAGGTAGAGCATCCCAAGCGTGGTGACGACACACGTGACTGGGGTTTGCGTATCGGCAAGACCGAGACTACCTACTACAACAGCATGAACCGCAACAAGCGGTCTATCACCGTAGATTTGCAGCAGCCCGAAGGCTTGGCGCTGATTTTGGAGTTGGTGCCGCAGTTTGACGTGGTGATCCACAACTTCAAGCACGGCGGTGCTGAGAAGTTGGGCCTGGGCTATGAGCAGCTGAAGGCCATCAAGCCTGGCATCATTTATTGCAGCGTGACCGGCTACGCTACTGACACACCCGAGGCCGCGCGCCCCGGCTACGACATTCTCGTGCAGGGCGAAGCCGGCCTGATGGCGATGAACGGCGAGGCGACGCAGCCGCCGCTGAAATTTGGTGTGGCCGTGGTTGATTTGATGACCGGTATGAGCGCTGCCCAGGCCGTGCTGGCCGCGCTGTTTGCGCGAGAGCGCAGCGGCAAAGGTCGCAAGATTGAGATGGCACTGTTTGACAGCGGCGTCGCTATCACCGGTTACTACGGGCTGGACGCGCTGTTTTTGGGTAAAGACCCCGCGCGCTATGGCAATGCCCATCCGTCCATCGTGCCCTACGGCATGTTTGAGGCGGCTGATGGCCCGCTGATTATCGCGGTGGGCAATAACGCGCAGTTTGAGAAGTTCTGCCGCGATGTGATCGACCGTGCTGACATTGCCGATAACCCCAATTACGCCACAAATGTAGAGCGCGCCAAAGACCGCGAGACCCTGCTTCCTTTGATGATCAATACCATCAAGAGTTACCCGCGTGCCGAGTTGCTTAAGCGTATGAATGCTTGCGGCATCCCTTGCGGCGAGGTACTGGGTCTGCACGAAGCTTTGACGTCAGAGCGCACCAAAAATGCGGGCCTGGTGCAAAACATGCCGCACCCGGTAGTTGGCGAGACGGCTGTGTTGGCACCTCCTATCCGCATGGATGGCGTGCGTTTGCCTATCCGCCACGCGCCGCCCACCTTGGGCGCATCTACGCGCGAAGTGCTGCAAGAGTTATTGGCCATGGATGACGAGCAGCTTCAAGCTTTACAGGCCAAGGGCGTGTTGACTTTGCCTGCGGCCTGAGCTGGATAACCTGAAGAGACGCACCAGTGAGTACATGGCTGGTGATGGCGGGTTGCAGGGCCGAGATGGCACGTGTGCCCGCCACAAGAGAGTAACGAGAGACAAGATTCATGAAGACAGCCCCATCCATTGCCCGCCGTATTTTTGTGGCGAGCGCTGCTGCCTTACTGGCCAGCGGCGCATTTGCCCAGCAGGCATGGCCTAGCAAGCCCATTACCCTGATTGTTCCTTTCCCCGCAGGAGGTCCGACCGATGTGGTCTCGCGCATCGTTGGCAAAGAATTGTCAGAGCGCTTGAAGCAGCCCGTGATTGTGGAGAATAAAGCGGGTGCCTCCGGCTCCATTGCAGCAGGCCAACTCAAGCGCGCAGCGCCTGATGGCTACACGCTGATGACCTTGGCTACGCCTACCTTGTTTGCGCCGCTGTTCTACAAAAACGTGGGCTACGACGCGACCAAGGATTTCACGCCCATCGCGATGATGTATGACCTGCCCATCGTGATGGTGGTCAACCCCAACAAACTGCCCAACGTAAAAACTTTACCGCAGCTTATCGATGTGGCACGTGCGCAGAAGGACCCGCTGAACTACACCACCAGTGGCGCGGGCAGCTTTGGTCACATGAGCATGGAGTTGCTCAAAGACCTGGGCAAGTTCGATATGCAGCACGTAGCCTACAAGGGCGGTGTACCTGCTATCACCGACACCATTGGCGGTCAGGTGCCCATCATGTATGCCGACTTGGTTGCTGCACTGCCGCACATCAAATCAGGCAAGCTGGTGGCGATTGCGATTGGCTCGCCCGAGCGAGTGAGTGTGGTGCCTGAGGTGAAAACCATTGCAGAGCAAGGCATTGCAGGTTTTGAGGCCGTATCTTTGGGTGCCTTGCTGGGGCCAAAAGGCATGCCGCCTGCGGTGGTTGAGCGCTTGAATGCCGAGGTCAAAGACATACTCGCCCAGAAAGATGTGCAAGAGCGCATCGTGGGTGCAGGTGCTATTGCGCGCTTCATGCCCGCGCAGCAGCTGCAGCAAAGCCTGGCGCAAGACTATGCCAAGTGGGGCAAGGTGGTGCGTGAAAAAGGCATGCTGGCCGAGTAAGTAGGGCAGCAATGTCAAACACAAGCTACTCGTGTTTGTTAATATGAAATTCATAGCTGCTAGCGCCCACTGCATATGCGCTAGAAGCCGCTTTATTGATAAATCCTGAAAGAGAAAACCATGAAAGTACTGGTACCCGTCAAGCGCGTGGTGGACTACAACGTGAAGGTTCGCG
>JAVXMM010000051.1:0-33742 GCA_036646255.1 Comamonas sp. | reverse complement strand
GAATATTGGAAGGTGCTGGCTTTAACACCACCTGGAACTGGTAGTAGTGCTGGCCTCGGTTGGGATTCTCGCCATAGCGGCCATCCTTGGGGCGGCGACTCGGCTGCACATAGGCGGCCTTCCACGGCTCGGGGCCAATGGCGCGCAGGAAGGTCGCGGTGTGCGAAGTACCCGCGCCCACTTCCATGTCGTACGGTTGCAATAGCGCGCAGCCCTGGGCATCCCAGTATTGCTGCAGCTTCAAAATGATTTGTTGGAATGTCAACATGAAGGTCTGCTCATCGACGCAACCCGTGGCCACCATCGGCACGCAAAGCGGTCAAAACCTTTGATTTTAGTGCCATGACCGCAAAGCGGTGTGGCGATAGCTGAGTGCAGCTTGGGCGATAGCGGTATTGCGCCACACATATTTACACAAAATGGCCTCCCATCGCCCGACTGGCGGCCCCTGTCACTTCAATATCCATAGCAATCGATTTGCTCGGGGCAAAGAAAAAGCGCCCAAAGGCGCTTTCTTGTATGTGACGGCCATCGGCCAATCAACCCGTTAAGCGCTTTCCCAGCGCTTCAAAACCAGCGAGGCATTGGTGCCGCCAAAACCAAAGCTGTTGGACAGCACGGTCTTGATGTCTGCATCACGGGTCGTGGTGACCAAGGGCATATCGCCCAGTAGCGGATCAGGCGTTTCCACATTGGCCGAGCCAGCGATAAAACCCTTGTTCATCATGATCAGGCAATAAATCGCTTCTTGTACACCAGTTGCGCCCAGCGAGTGGCCGGTCAGTGACTTGGTGGACGAGAACGGCGGCACCTTGTCGCCAAACAGCTCGCGCATCGCGCGCACCTCCTGCATATCACCCACAGGGGTCGATGTGCCGTGCGTGTTGATGTAATCGATGGGGCCGTCGATCGTCTCCATGGCTTGCTTCATGCAGGCAATGGCGCCATCGCCCGAAGGGGCCACCATGTCTTCACCATCGCTGGTGGCGCCAAAGCCCACCACTTCAGCCAAGATGTTCGCGCCACGGGCCAGTGCGTGGTCCAGGCTCTCCAGCACCACAGCGCCGCCGCCGCCAGCGATGACAAAACCATCACGATTGGCATCATAGGCGCGCGAGGCTTGCTCGGGCGTCTCGTTGTACTTGCTGGACATGGCACCCATGCCATCAAACAGCAACGACATACCCCAGGACAGCTCCTCGCCGCCGCCAGCAAACATCACATCCTGCATACCCCAGGCGATCTGCTGGGCTGCAGCGCCAATGCAGTGAGCCGAGGTGGAGCAGGCCGAGGTGATGGAGTAGTTGATGCCCTTGACCTTGAAGTTGGTCGCGAGGCACGCCGAGACGGTCGAGCTCATGCAACGAGTGACCTGGTACGGCCCCACGCGGCGGATGCCCTTTTCACGCAGCGTGTCTGCCGCTTCGATCTGATTGGCAGGCGAGCCGCCGCCCGAGCCCATGATCAGACCGGTGCGCGGGTGGCTCACCTGTTCAGGTGTCAGGCCCGCTTGCTTGATGGCATCTTCCAGCGCGATTTGCGAGTAGGCAGCAGCATCGCCCATGAAGCGCAACTGCTTGCGGTCAATGCGTGCCTCGATGTCGATCTCTGGCACACCGGCCACCTGGCTGCGCATGCCCAGTTCGGTGAACTTCGGCACGGCCTTGATGCCCGAGCGACTCGCACGCAGCGAGGCCTCGACTGTCTCCAAGTCGTTGCCGATGCACGAGACAATGCCCGCGCCGGTGATGACTACCCGCTTCTTGCTCATGCTTTCCCGTCCCCTTCGCGCAGGAACAAACCCACACGCAGGTCATTGGCCACGTAGATTTCCTTGCCATCAGCGAGCAGTCGTGCATCGCCAATCGCCATGTTCAGCTTGCGCTTGATAACACGCTTGATATCAATTTCATATGTCACCAGTTTGACGTCAGGGCCGACTTCACCGGTGAACTTGACCTCACCCGAGCCCAAAGCGCGACCACGGCCTGGCAAACGCAGCCAGGTCAGGTAAAAACCAATCAGCTGCCACATGGCGTCAAGGCCCAGGCAACCAGGCATGACCGGGTCGCCCTGGAAGTGGCACTTAAAAAACCACAGGTCCGGGTTTACATCGAGCTCGGCCACGATTTTCCCCAGCCCGTGCGCGCCGCCGTTCTCGTCAATATGGGTGATGCGATCGAACATCAGCATCGGCGGCAGTGGCAAGCGGCCACTTTCAGGGGTAAACAACTTGCCCTCACCCGAGGCGATCAGTTGCTCGTAGGAAAAAGATTCAGCCATTGTCAGTCCAACTCCAGGGTGGCGGTCATACCGCCGCTTTTCTCTCATAGCGGCCAAATACCACCATGTGCAACCATGCATTATCCCGCTTTATCGCGCAAATCTACCGACACAAAGCCGTGGACTTCACTGTGCTTTGTCAGAAATGCACCAGCTTTCGCCGTTTTTAACAGCATTTACATTTACAACCGGCGACCCACCGGGCGACAAAATACACCCACTAAACGCTCGCCATGCTGTCTTTAGCGGTCAGTTGTCGCCATCATGCGCAATCTTGCGTGCCTGCGGTGGCGCAGGGTTAATCAACGGCGACGGCCCAACAGCATAGCAAGGGTCAGCACCAGCAAACCGATAGCCCATAGCGGCCACAGGCCAAAACGGCCAGCCCACTGTGCAAAAAGCGTGGGCGGCGCATCCACACCCTGCACCTGTGCCTGCAATACTGCTCGGCTTTGGTGCGGCAAGGCTTGTTGCACCACACCGCGGTGGTCGATGATAGCGGTGGCACCCGTATTGGTGGCGCGGATCATTGGGCGCGCAAGCTCCAGACTCCGCATGCGGCTGATCTGCAAATGCTGGTCGATCGCAATGGAATCGCCAAACCAGGCGATATTGCTAGCGTTGACCAGAATTGTGGGGGCAGTGGAGGCATCCACAAAACGCGTGGCCAACTCCTCGCCAAACAAGTCCTCATAGCAAATATTGGGGGCCCAGCGCTCTCCAGCCCAGGTGAGCGACGGCTGGCTAATCCCCCCTCGATTGAAGTCACCCAATGGAATCTGCATCAAATCGGTAAACCAGCGGAACATAGGTGGGATGAATTCGCCAAACGGCACCAAGTGATGCTTGTCGTAGCGGTATTCAGTGCTCTGCCCCGGCACCAAGCCGACCATGCTGTTGGTGTAACCCACCTCAAAATCACCCAGTGGCACTCCAATCAGCGCAGCTTGCTCGCCCTTGGCAAAGCGTTCTTGCAGCGCAGGCCAGTAGCCCTCGGGCGTTTGACGCAGCAGCACAGGGATGGCGGTCTCTGGAGCGATCACCATAGTGGCTTCGGCATTTTTCAATTGGTCGGCATACCAACCCAGCGCTTGCGGGATGCCGCTGCTGGGCTGAAACTTCTCGCCCTGCGAGATATTGCCCTGCAGCAAAGCCACCGAAACCGGCGCACGTGCAGCCACTGTATTAGATGCGAGCGGCTGTGTATCTACCAGCCACAAAGCAGCCACCGCTACTAGCGCCGCTGCATAGCTTTGCCACTGGGCCAAATGACGTGCACGCAAGCCGCCAGCCGCCATAGCAATCGCCGCAGCCACCACTCCAATGCCATACACCCCCACCCAAGGTGCCAGCGCGGCCAACGGGCCATCGGTGTGCGCATAGCCACCGGCGCCCCAGGGAAAGCCCGTCCACCACTCGCCACGTGCCAGCTCGCCTAGCAGCCACACGCTGGCAAATAACAGTACGGCACGCGTCAGGCGCTCACCTTGGTACGCATTAAATAGCGCACAGGCAACGGCGTAATAGCAGCCCAGAAATGCAGCCAGCGCCAGCACCGCCAGCACCGCCAGTGGTGCTGGTAGACCGCCATATACATGCATGGATATAAAAAGCCACCAGAACGTGGCGCACAACCAGGCAGTGGCAAAACCCCAACCCACCAACGCCGCATGCCAGGGCCGCTCTATCCGGGTGAGCATGGCCGCCAAGGCCGCCAGCGATATGATTTGCAGCCACCAAAGCGGCTGGCCATACAGCGCCTCATAGCCCTCTATACGCCAAGGCCAGGCCAACGACCAGGCCTGCAGCACACCCGCCATCAGGGCAAGCAGCAAAAAAAACCACGGAAAGCGGCGTGGTGCTTGGTACAGCGAGTAGGAGGTAACGGGCACAGATCAGACAGAGTTGGCTACAAAAAAACGGCAGCGACGTTTCCGTTCGCTGCCGCCTTGCGCACTATACGCGATGTGCTCTAGTGCACCAACTACGCATCCGCTGCAGGGTCAGACACCGGCGCTGCCCGCTGTACGCGGAACCAGCGCACTGCGCCGCCCTTGGTCAGCAACACTTCAAAGTGCAGACCACCCAGCATGATGTGTTCGCCGCGCTTGGGGACATGGCCTAGCTCGTGGGCAATGAGGCCGCCAATGGTCTCGAAGCTCTCATCGGCGTCGCTGCTCTCCAGCACCACCTCAAACTCGTCGGCCACACGCTCCACCGGCGTGTCGCCCGAGATACGATAGGTATCGTCGGCCAGCACAAAGATGTCGCCCTCTTCCTCGGGCAGATCGAACTCGTCTTCGATCTCACCGACGATTTGCTCCAGCACATCCTCAATCGTCACCAGACCCGCCACGCGGCCAAACTCGTCGATCACGATGGCGAGGTGGTTGCGGTTCCCACGAAACTCGCGCAACAAGTCATTCAGACCCTTGGTCTCAGGCACAAAGACGGCGGGGCGCAGCAAGGCACGGATGTTGAGTTGAGGGGAGCGTTGCAGCTTGAGCAAATCCTTGGCCATCAAGATGCCAATGATGTTTTCTTGCTCGTTTTGAAAAACCGGAAAACGCGAATGCGCGGTGTTGATTACGGTGTGCAGCACCATGTCGTAATCGGAATCGATATCGACGAGATCCATGCGCGGCGCGGCGACCATGACGTCACCGGCGGTCATGTCCTCCATCCGAATCACACGCTCCAGCATGACGCGGGAGTCGGCGTTGATCACATCATTGTTCTCAGCCTCGGCCAGGGTTTCGATCAGCTCGTCAGGCGTATCGGGCGCGGGATGAATAAATTCGACAACCTTTTGCAAAAAGGTCTTTTTATCTTCCTTGTCGGGGAATCGCGAAGGATGGGGGTCAGACACTGTCTTGGAATGCAGGACGTGCGGTAGTGAAACAAGCAACTAGCATAACGGATTGCTGATTTCCTCCTGATTTGCTGTTTTTATAGTAACGTTTTATCTTTAACGTTTTTGGCAGCTAGCGCCCGACTGGGGCGCATGCAACCATCAAAAACCATAGCAATCATTAATCCTGTGCTGGTGATTGGCGTTGCGTCTATCGCTATAAAAAATAGCTGCCAACAACTATCCCTCGGTCGTTAGCAGCGATCAAATTCATCTCAAAGCAAATCAAGATTTACTGGCCTGATTTATGGCGGCCTTCTTGCACGTCACGGCGCACTTCCTGCACGGTGGCCAAAAAGTCCCAGAACTGGCGGGCCTGCTTTTTGAACTGGTAGTCCATCTCGCCCATCTGATCCTCCACCAGATCGGCCATGCGGGTGTCAAAGCGAGCGGGGGGTAGCTTCAAATACGCTTCAGATTCGGAGCCTTCGCGCTCTACCGATGCACCGGCTTTGCGGGCAATCTTGAGCATGGCAGTGTTCTCTGACAGAGCGTGGATGAAGAGCATTTTCACTCCCTTGGTGCGTGCGTCCATCACCGCGCGGTCAAACAGGCGGCTACCCAGGCCCTTGCCCCGGCCCGATTTGAGCACGGATACGCCAAACTCGGCACAGCTGTCCATATTGGATTCTGTGGGTGCATAGGCCACGTGTGCCATGGCGATAAGCTTGAGACCCCGGTTGTAGACGCCAAAGATCTCGTCGCGCTCGAAGTTGAGGTTGTCTACGTAGCGCTGAATTTGCGCGTCGCTGGCGGCATAGCCAAAGCGCAGGTAGCGGTCTTGCTCATCAAGGCTGAGCAGGTGCGCAGCAATACGGGGACGATGGCGTTCACTAAGAGAGCGGATAGGAACCATAGAGGAAGAAGTGCTGCGCTTCTTGCCGTCCGGGCTCTGCTGATTGCCATTGCCCATACGGCCAAAGAAGGGGAAAAAAGCCATCATGCCGTTGGTAACGGATGTGGAGAACCATTCTTTCGTCGTGATCATGCTGTCAATATAAGGGTTTACCCGTTAATTATCAATGATGTTGCAATGCAGCATTTATCGTGCCACTGGCATTTCCTTGATTCATCCGGGTTATTGCAGCTCCTATTCAGGCGGCCTACAGGCTGTTTACGGTGCCCTGCCAACAAACGTCAGGATCGTGTCAGCCAGACGCGCCAGCAACGCTTGCCCTTGATGCAGAGCAAATGCGCCCGCGCGACAAATTTTTTAAGCGGGTAGCAACGGCAGCGCGGTGGTGACTTTGACGCGATCCAGCACAAAGCTGGTTTTGCAATCTTGCACGCTGGGGTGGCGCAGCAAGGTGTCCATCACAAAGCGGCTGTAGTGCTGCATATCGGCCACCACAACACGCAGCAGATAGTCCATGTCACCAGTCAGGGCCACGCATTCCACCACCTCGGGCCAGGTCTGCACGCTGGCACGGAACTGGTCGAGCGGGTTGCGCTTGCTAGCTTCGGTGAATTTCTCTAGCCGCACATTCAAATAGGCCGTCATACCCAAACCTACCGATTCGGGCCGCACCAAGGCCACATAGCGCTCGATGACGCCCATCTCCTCCAGCCGCTTAACCCGGCGCAGCACGGCACTGGACGACAGACCGACCTGTTCACCGATCACGTCATAGGTTTCGCGGCCATTGTGCTGCAGGCGCTGCAAGATGGCGCGGTCGAGTTTGTCGAGGGTGTGGATCATCGTGGTCATGGGTGTTTTACAAGGCGTATGCTGCACCGCAGCAGCGTTCATTCTAGATATCAAACAATTTTATTGCATTGGATTAATAATTCACGCAACTTGCAGGCATAAATAACTAAATCACTGTCACAAATCGCCAAAATCATGCGCAGCCAGACCGCTACAGTTACGGTGTTACACCCAGCGCCGCGCCTGCCGGACGCCAGGGCCTAGAGAGACAGAGATACCTCATCAGGAGACACGCGATGACTGCACCCGCCCACGAGACCATAGAATTCACCACCTGGGACAACCCCATGGGCACCGATGGCTTCGAGTTTATCGAATACGCCGCACCCGATCCGGTCGCCATGGGCAAGGTGTTTGAGAGCATGGGCTTTAAGCCCGTTGCCCGCCACCGCCATAAAAACGTCACCCTGTACCGCCAGGGCGATATCAACTTCATCATCAATGCCGAGCCCGACAGCTTTGCCCAGCGCTTTGCCCGCCTGCACGGCCCCAGCGTTTGCGCTATCGCATTCCGCGTGCAAGATGCTAAAGCCGCCTACGAGCGTGTTCTGAACCTGGGCGCCTGGGGTTACGCCGGCCAGGCCGGCCCGGGCGAGCTGAACATTCCCGCCATCAAGGGCATTGGCGACAGCCTGATTTACCTGGTGGACCGCTGGCGCGGCAAGAACGGCGCCAAGCCTGGCGACATCGGCAACATCGGCTTTTTTGACGTGGACTTTGAGCCGCTGCCCGGAGTGCCCGCCGAAGAAGCACTGAACCCCAAGGGATTTGGCCTGACCTATATCGACCACCTGACACACAACGTGCACCGTGGCCGTATGGATGAGTGGGCAGATTTCTACGAACGCCTGTTCAACTTCCGCGAGGTGAAGTACTTCGACATCGAGGGCCAGGTCACTGGCGTTAAGAGCAAGGCCATGACCAGCCCTTGCGGCAAGATTCGCATCCCGATCAATGAGGAAGGCAAAGAGAAGGCTGGGCAGATCCAAGAGTATTTGGACATGTACAACGGCGAAGGCATCCAGCACATCGCTATGGGCTCGGACGATCTCTACACCACGGTGGACCAATTGCGCGAAGGCGGCGTGCGTTTGCTCGACACTATCGACACCTATTACGAGCTGATTGACAAGCGCCTGCCCGATCACGGCGAAAACGTGGCCGAACTGAAGAAACGCAAGATTTTGCTGGACGGCGCAGGCCGCAAACTTCTGTTGCAGATTTTTAGTGAAAACCAGCTGGGCCCGATCTTCTTTGAGTTCATCCAACGCAAGGGCGATGACGGCTTTGGCAACGGCAACTTCAAGGCGCTTTTTGAGAGCATCGAGCTCGACCAAATGCGCCGAGGCGTTCTGTAATACCCGGCTGCAGCACGCACCCCGGACTGGATCCTTCCATGCAAACGCTACACCGCGACGCATGGCTGCCCAGTCCGCGTGCAGGCAAGCAGCGGTGCCCAGCAAAGCCTGCCAAATTGCGATGCCAGCCCAATACCAATAAGAAAAATTGCAGCAGCAGTTTTATCGAAGTGCAGCATAGCCTCTCTATACTCCGGAGCGCTCAACCAACGATTAACAATTGGGAAACAATCGTGAACCGCTCCGTCATTCTTGCCGCCTTGCTGTGTGGATCAGCGTTTGCTGCCTTGGCTCAAAACGCCAGCCTACCTTTGACCCTCGTGGTGCCTTACCCTCCCGGCGGCCCGCTCGACACATCGGCCCACTTACTGGCCAGAGCCGCCAAGCCACTGCTGGGTGACATCACCGTCACCAACAAGCCCGGCGCAGGCGGAGCAACAGGCGCAGCCTTGATCGCCCATGCCAAGTCCAACGAAAATATGGTCGTGATGGGCGCCGTGGCCACGCACGCCGTGCTGCCCTACCTGGGCAGCACAGTGAACTACGACGCACAAAAAGATTTCAAGCCGCTGATCCTGGTGGCACGCGTACCCAACGTGCTGGTGATGAAGCGATCGCGCGCCGAACAACTAGGTATCAAGAGCACTTCGGACATGGTGGCCTACCTCAAGACCCACCCTGGCACGCTGCGCCTGGGCTCTGCTGGCACCGGCAGTATTGGCCACATCGCGGGCGAGATGCTCAAATCGCTGGCCAACCTGCAGTTGCAAAGCGTTCCTTTTGCAGGCGCAGCGCCTGCTCAAAAAGCCTTGCTGGGCGGCGACGTAGACATCGTATTTGACAACCTTGCCTCCGCCCTGCCCTTGATCAACTCCGGTGAGTTGATGGCCTTGTCCGTCACCACGACCGACCGCAACCTGGCCCTGCCCAAGGTGCCCAGCGTGAACGAAGAAGTGCCCGGCTTTGATGTGGCCACCTGGTTTGGTGTTTTTGCACCATCCACCCTGCCTGACAAGGATGCACAAAAGTACGCACAGGCCTTCCAAACTGCGTTAAACGATCCGCAGTACAAGGCCCAGTACCAAAAAATGGGCATTGCCCCCGAAGACATGCGCCTGCAAGAGTTGTCGCATTTCGTCAAACAAGAGAGCCGCAAGTTTCAGTTTTTGATCAACACGATAAAGATCAAGGCGAACTAACGCACAGCCTTCGGTGGGTGCGTTGGCAAGTCTTGTGCAATGAAGGAGTACAAGATGGGACAAGCACCCGTGGTCTATGGCCAATCCGACCGCCCACCGCGTGGCGACTACAGCCGCGCCAGTGACGATTTCACCTGCGAACAAAACTACGCGGCTTATACCGAGGCCGACCACAGCACCTACCACCGGCTGTACGCACGCCAAAAAGCCTTGCTACCAGGCCTCGCCAGCCAGGCATTCATCGACGCCCTGCCCGCGCTGGGCGCAGAAGACCGAATTCCGCGCTTTGAAGAGATCAATGCCCGCCTGAAACCTGCCACCGGCTGGGAGATTGTCGCCGTGCCCGGTCTGATCCCCGAAGTTCCCTTCTTCAGCCTGCTCGCCAACCGCAAGTTCCCCGTCACTGACTGGATCCGCAAGCCCGAAGAGTTTGACTACGTAGTCGAGCCCGACATCTTCCACGACTTGTTTGGCCATGTGCCTTTGCTGTTCAACCCCGTCATTGCTGACTACGTGCAGCGCTACGGCCAAGGCGGCCTCAAGGCGGAGCGCCTGGGGGCCTGCGAAATGCTCAGCCGCCTCTACTGGTACACGATCGAGTTCGGACTGATCCGCGAGCAAGGCGAGATCCGGGCCTATGGCGCGGGCATTCTGAGCTCGTCAGGCGAGCTACAGCATGCTGTCACCAGCCCCCAGCCGCAGCGCCTGCCACTGTCGCTAGAACGCACCATGCGCACCCGCTACAAGATCGACAGCTACCAGCAGACCTATTTCGTGATCGACAACTTCCAGCAGCTCTTTGACATGACCGAACGCGACTTCACGCCGGTGTATGCGGCGTTGCGCGGTCTGCCAGAGCTGGCTGCCGACGCCCCTGACTGAGCTATCGCTCAACGGTAACGTTTGCAGGTGTGGGAAGGCAGCTCCGCAAACAGCGCCTTGTACTCCTGCGAAAAGCGGCCAAAGTGCCAAAAGCCCCAGGCCAGGGCCGCATCAGAGACGGTGCTGCCCTGCTTGATAGCACGGCGTGCGCCGTTGAGCCGCACAGCGCGCAGATAGATTTGGGGCGAGATGCCCAGCACCTCCTGGAACGAGTACTGCAAGGCGCGGCGGCTCACAGCCAGGGCCTGGCACAGATCCTCGACCATCAGCGAGCCATCCGCACCGCAAGCAACCACCCTCTCTCTAGCCATACCCACGATATGCGCGCGCCGCTGGTAGGACAGCTGCTCATCGACATCGCCTCCTACTCCATCGCGCAGCACGGCCGCAATGGCCGCCAGAACATCGCCAGCCATCTCTTCGAGCTGACGGTGTGGCAAGGCCTCGCGGGCCGTTTGCGCCAAGCATTCCTGCATGTCGGACAGCAGAATCGGCAGGCGCCAGCGCTCATGGGCAGAAACCGTTCGCAGATGCGGCTGCACCAACTGGGCCTGCAGCCGCTCACGCTCGGTGGCCGTGAGGTAGGGATCAAGGCTGGCTTGCTCAACGACAAAATCGATGATCTCCAGCCCGCCTGGCGAGACAAACTCGAACGGTGCATCGCCAGAGAAAACAATCGCATGCTCTTCGCCGCAAGGGCGGTTGCAGAACATGGTGTTGCCCGGAATGGAACATGGCAACCCCATCGCCAACTGCCCGGGTCGCAGCTCACCAGTCTGGTGCAATGCCTGGCTGGAAAACTCACGCCAGGCCTGGATAGGCCCCAGGTGCAGGGAGGTTACCCGGCCCTCGAAAATGCCCGCTGAAATCTGCTCGTAGCGCTGATTCCAGCCTTTGAGCAAGGCCGCCTGCTCGTCCACATCACAGGTCTGCGCCACCTGCGCTGCCGGTGCGCCCAAGGCCAAGCCACCGCTCAGAGGTGGCGATGGGCAAGGGGTGTTCAGGGACATAGAGACGCAGCGGCGACGGTAGGCATACAGGTATCGTCATGCAAGAAACAAGCCAGCGTCAACCCAGCCTTCCCCTTATCCATATTTGCCGAAATCGGATAGAGCGCGGCCCATATTCTTGCCACCATCGGGAACACCACAGATAACGAGGTAGGCCATGGCCGACAACGCAACACCAGCTGGCGGCAACCCCGCGCACCCGAGCAACTATTTCGAGCAGCGCCAGCTCAAGCGCGGCGCCGCAGGCTGGCTACTGCTGGTTGGCCTGGGCGTGGCCTATGTCATCTCGGGTGACTTCGCCGGCTGGAACTTCGGCCTAAAGACTGGTGGCTGGGGCGGCCTGCTGGTGGCCTCGGCCCTGATGGCCATCATGTACACCTGCATGTGCTTTGCGCTGGCTGAGCTTGCCACCATCGCGCCCACCGCGGGCGGCGGCTATGGCTTTGCCCGGCGCGCCTTTGGGCCCTGGGGCGGGTTTCTGTGTGGCGTCGCCATCTTGATGGAATACGCGATTGCGCCAGCTGCCATCGCCACCTTTATCGGTGCTTACTGCCAATCGCTGTTCGGCATTGATGGCTGGATGGTCTACCTGGGCTTTTATGCCGTGTTTCTGGGCATCCACATCTATGGCGCGGGCGAGGCCCTGCGCCTGATCTTTGCCGTCACCGCGCTGGCCGTCGTCGCGCTCGTGGTCTTCATCGTTGCGATGGTGCCGCACTTCCAGCTCAGCAACCTGTTCGACATCGCACCCACCGACGCATGGGGCGCCAGCAGCTTTTTACCCTTTGGCTACATCGGCATCTGGGCCTGCATTCCTTATGGCATCTGGTTCTTTCTGGCCGTTGAAGGCGTGCCACTGGCCGCCGAAGAAGCCCAGGACCCGCGCCGCGATCTGCCAAGAGGTTTGATCGGCGCCATCGTCGTGCTGGTGCTGTTCTGCGGTCTGATTCTGGTGCTGGCACCAGGCGGTGCCGGTGCTGCGGCCTTGATGAACTCGGGCAACCCCTTGGTCGAAGCACTGGAGTCCAGCAAGGTCTTTGGTGGCCCCACCTGGATCAGCCGCTTTGTGAACTTTGTGGGCCTGGCGGGCCTCATTGCCAGCTTCTTCTCCATCATCTACGGCTACTCCCGCCTGGTGTTTGCGATGTCGCGGGCGGGCTATTTGCCCCGTGGACTATCACTGACCACACAACGCAAGACACCTTACCTGGCGCTGCTGGTGCCTGGCGCCATCGGCTTTGCGCTGTCGCTCACCGGCCAGGGCGATCTGCTGATCCTGGTCGCCGTATTCGGCGCCACCATCTCCTACGTGATGATGATGGCATCGCACATCTGGCTGCGCATCAAGGAGCCGAACCTGCCGCGCGCCTACCGCACGCCGGGAGGCGTGTTCACCTCGGGCATTGCGCTGGTGCTGGCCTGCATCGCGGTGGTGGCCGGTTTTCTGGTGGACCCCCGGGTTCTCATTGGCGCCATCATCGTCTACGCTGTCTTCGTCGCCTACTTTGCGCTATACAGCCGCCACCACCTGGTAGCGGACGCCCCCGGCGAGACTACCCCCTGACGAGGCCCCTGCACCATGCCCTATTTCCATGCCGTTGGAGCAGAACGCCATATGTTCGCCTCACTGCGTGAGCTGATGGCCAAGGCCACGCCTGCCCGCTCGGGCGACCACCTGGCCGGCATTGCGGCCCGCAATGACACCGAGCGGGTCGCCGCGCAGATGGCCCTGGCGGATCTGCCGCTCGCCCACTTTCTGCAAGAAGCGCTGGTGCCCTATGAGAGCGACGAAGTCACCCGCCTGATCATCGACAGCCATGACCAGGCCGCCTTTGCTCCAGTGGCCCACCTGACGGTAGGCGGCTTTCGTGACTGGCTGCTGTCAGACGCTGCCAGCGAGGCCACACTGAGCGCGCTGGCACCCGGCCTGACCCCGGAGATGGTGGCCGCCACCTCCAAGCTCTGCCGCAACCAGGACCTGATCCTGATCGCCCAGAAATGCCGCGTCGTCACCCGCTTTCGCAGCAGCATCGGCCTGCCCGGCCGCATGTCCACCCGCCTGCAGCCCAACCACCCCACGGACGACCCCTCGGGCATTGCCGCCAGCCTGCTCGATGGCCTGATGTACGGCAATGGCGATGCCGTCATCGGCATCAACCCGGCCAGCGACAGCATCGCCGCCGTCAGCACCCTGCTGTATATGCTCGACGAGGTCATCCAGCAGTACCGGATCCCCACCCAGTCCTGCGTGCTCACCCATGTAACCACCAGCATCGAGGCCATTGGCCGGGGGGTGCCAGTGGACCTGGTGTTCCAGTCCATCGCCGGCACGCAAGATGCCAATCGCAGCTTTGGCATTGACCTGGCGCTGCTGCAAGAGGGCTATGAGGCCGCGCAGAGCCTGGCACGCGGCACGGTCGGCAACAACGCCATGTACTTTGAGACCGGCCAGGGCAGCGCGCTGTCGGCCGGCGCCCACCATGGGCTGGACCAGCAGACCTGCGAAGCGCGCGCCTATGCGGTGGCGCGCAAGTTCGAGCCGCTGCTGGTCAACACCGTGGTCGGTTTTATCGGGCCGGAGTACCTCTACGACGGCAAGCAGATCATCCGAGCCGGGCTGGAGGACCATTTCTGCGGCAAGCTGCTGGGCCTGCCCATGGGCTGCGACATTTGCTACACCAACCATGCGCAGGCCGACCAGAACGACATGGATGTGCTGCTAACCTTGTTTGGCGTGGCGGGCATCAATTTCATCATGGGCATCCCCGGCTCGGACGACATCATGCTGAACTACCAGACCACCTCATTTCACGATGCGCTTTACCTGCGCAAGACCTTAGGCCTGCGGCCCACGCCGGAGTTCGAGGCCTGGCTGCAGAGCATGGGCATTACCCAGGCCGGTGGCCCGGGCCTGCGCCTGGCCCATGACCTGCCAGCGCCTTTTTCGCAAGCGCTGGCCCAGCTCAACTGACGTTCTCCATGTCCCCACGCCCTCCCGCCCCAAAGCCAGCGCCCGTTGCAGCCGAGCCCGCCAGCGCCGCCGTCACCCCCAACCCCTGGGAGCGCCTTCGCCAGTTCACCAGCGCCCGCATTGCGCTGGGCCGCGCCGGCACCAGCCTGCCCACGCGCGCGCATCTGGACTTTGCGCTGGCCCATGCGCAAGCGCGGATGGCCGTGCACACCGAGCTTGACATGGACCTGCTCGCGGGCGAGCTGCAGGCGCTGCATGCCCAACCAGTGCTGCGCCTGCACAGTGCCGCGCAAGACCGTCCCACCTACCTGCAGCGGCCTGACCTGGGCCGGCGCCTGGGCACCGAGTCGCGGGCTTTGCTCCAGGGCCTGCCGGCCGCCCAGACCGATGTGGTGTTTGTCGTCGCCGATGGCCTGTCCTCGCTGGCCATCGAGCGCAATGCCCTTCCCTTTCTGCGCCAGATGCTGCCAGCACTGGCCGAACAATGGCGCATCGGCCCGATCAGCCTGGTGCGCAATGCGCGGGTCGCCCTGGGCGATGAGATCGGCGCCGCGCTGGGTGCCTCGCTGGTGGTGGTGCTGATCGGCGAGCGCCCGGGCCTAAGCTCACCGGACAGCATGGGCCTGTACATGACCTGGCAACCCCGCCCGGGCATGACCGATGAGGCGCGCAACTGCATCTCCAATGTGCGCGAGCAGGGGCTCAGCTATGCGCAGGCGGTGCATAAACTGCACTACCTGATGAGCCAGGCCCGCCAGCGCCAGATCTCTGGCGTGCAACTCAAGGACGAGTCTGACACCCTGGCCGCACCCCTGCAGGCCAGCCAAGCCTTCTTGCTGGGCGCCGCCGCCCCTCAGCGCCGCTGACGCCTGGGTGCCAGCCCGGCGCCCACGCAGTCTGCTAGGCTGATGGCCTTACTCCATTCGCCTGCGTCATCATGTCCGCCTGCCCTGTCTCACTGCCGTCCGATCTCCAGTTCATAGAGCGCGGCTGGCTGTCAGCCAACAACACGGTGTTTACCGGCACTACTACGGCGGTGGTGGATACGGGCTACTGCACGCATGCCAAGCAGACCGTGGCCTTGGTGGAATCGGCCCTGCAAGGCGCGCCACTGTCCCGCATCGTCAACACCCATTTGCATAGTGATCATTGCGGCGGCAATGCCGCCTTACATCAGCGCTGGCCGCAGGTACGCACCAGTATTGCACCCGGCCATGCGCATGCCGTGGCGAATTGGGATGAAGCGCTGCTTACCTACGCGCCCACCGGCCAAAACTGCCCGCGCTTCCAGCTAGATGATGTGCTGCAGCCAGGAACGGATACGCAGCTAGGTGATCTACTGTGGCAGGTGCACGCGGCGCCGGGGCATGATCCGCATTCCGTCATTTTGTTTGAACCACAATCGCGCACCCTGATATCGGCCGATGCGCTGTGGGAGAACGGTTTTGGTGTGGTCTTCCCCGAGATCGAAGGCATTGCTGCCTTTGATGAAGTGGCCGCCACACTGAATGTGATTGAGCAACTGCATCCCGCCGTGGTGCTGCCCGGCCACGGCAGCCTGTTTACCGATGTAGAAACAGCACTTGCCACAGCACGCCGCAGGCTGGATGGCTTTGTGCAAAGCCCCGAACGCCATGCGCTTTATGCGGCCAAGGTGCTACTTAAATACAAGTTGCTGGAATGGCAACAGTTGCCGCTCACCCAAATCCATGCCTGGCTGGCAGCGACGCCCTACTACGGAATGCTGCACAAAAACTACTTCTCGGGCCAGCCTGAGCTCGTCTGGCATGCATCGCTGATTGCGGATTTGGAACGCTCAGGTGCTGCCGTACGCCAAGGCGATTTGCTGGTCAACCAGTAGCGCGGTGTAGCCCTAATGGAGCAGCTTTATCATCCAGCCCAGCCGCTGAGGGTTGGCAGTGTGACCTTCGCCGTTTTTAGACGATCGCCCATATGGCAGCGCACGCCATGATGCGCGCTCCCTGCAGTTGCGCATCTAACGGCATAACCTGGTGAGCATTTTGCGCCGCGTGCTGCAGCTGAGTGCTGCAGGTTTCTGCTGGGTGCTTATTACCTGCTTGATATAGCCTGGTGGTGTCAAAACAAGCTCTCGCTAACAGTGGCGTCTATCTCGATTATCGAAGCCATCATCACGGTGTGTCTGGTGATAGAAGCCCGATTACCAGGCAGTGTGACACTGTGCGATGCGGGGCTGCGCACCTGATGACACCGCAGCTGCCAGCGCACACGCACATCGTGCAAGAACCATCGTTTGGCACGGGCGATTTCTTACGCATACAACCCACGCAAAAGCAGCAGCCCGTCCAAAGCCGGGCCTTCGCCGCACCATCATCCTGCTTGAACGCCATCCTCTAGCTGCCGCGCTACGCCCACTTGGTGCTTTATAGCTATGCCTTGAGGGTGAAATACGCAATCCAATAAAGCGCTAGCGCCCAATGGATGGGCGCTAGCAGCTATCAATTTAATTGCATTAGAACTACGGCAAATCCTTAGACGGGTCGGGCTCGCTCTCTACCCGCGGGCCCACCGTGCCCAGGCGGGCGCGCAGTGATTGCGGCTGGCCGGTAAGGATGGCTGCATAAGCTGTGGTGTTGGACAACACCTTTTTCACATAGTCGCGCGTCTCATTAAACGGCACGTTCTCAGCCCAGATGGCGCCATCCAGCACCGGGCCGTTACGCCAGTTGCGCGGGCGGCCGGGGCCTGCGTTGTAGCCGGCAGCAGCCAGGGCCATGGATCCATCGAAATCATCCAGCGCGATCTTCAAATACGCCGTACCCAAGGTGATATTGGTGTCACGATCATTGATGCTGCTGGGGGTGAAATCCGTCATACCAATCTTGCGCGCCGTCCACTTGGCGGTGGCAGGCATGATTTGCATCAGGCCTGATGCCCCCACGCCCGAGCGCGCATCCATGATGAAGCGGCTTTCCTGCCGAATCAAACCGTAGACATAGGCCGGATCCAGCCCAATCTCGCGCGATCGGCTCACCACCGCATCTTTGAACGGCATGGGATAGCGCTGGGCTACATCCACTACCGTTTTGGTGCGCTCGCTGGTGTTGATACAGCGGTCCCAAATCTGGCGCTGGCACGCCAGCTCGGCAGCGGCCAGCAGCTCTTTGTCGCCCATGCCGCCAGGTTGGTGCAGGTTGGTAGTGTAGTTCCACTCGCGCACGCCTTCGCTGCGCAGCCCCAGCTGGATAGCGTAGAGCGCCCGCGCCAATCCCGCATTGCTGCGGGCGTCTTGTCGGGCTTGCTCGTCAATCACGGAAGCTTGCACGGGCAGGCTGATTTTTTGGCCCAGCTCCTCTTGCGCCAGCTGCTCGTAAAAACCTTGCGAGCCCGCAATTTTCTGGAACAAATCGCGCGATTGCTGGGCTTGCGTATCGCTGATCTTGCCCACTTGCATGGCCTTGGCACGCCAGTACACCCAAGTGGGGTCGCTCTTTTCCTCGTCGCTCATGGCGTCAATGCTTTTGCGCACCTGCGGCCACTGCCCCGCGCGCAAGGCGGCGCGGGCCTTCCAGCCCAGCATGTCGTCGCTCAGATGGCTGTCTTTGGCCACTTTCGCAAACGATGTCACCGCATCCGACGAGAGACGCGTGGCCTGTGTTTTACCAATCACACCCCAGACCCAGTCGCGCTTCTCCTGCGCCAGCATCTCACTCCAGCGGCTCTCCATCATCGTGGTGGCGCCGTCTGGGTTGTCTGCGGCAATCTTGATCAGTGCCAGCGTGGCCAGCTCTTGCTGATCCTTGGACTGCAGCTTGGTCTTGGTTGTCAAAAATTTGGCGGGCGATTGCAGCATGGTGCCAAACGCAGCCAGCTGCACGGGAGCGGCAATCTCTACTGCCGCCCGGGCAGCGCGGGTACGACCGGTCTCCATGGTCTGGCGGGCACGGCGCCACAGGTCGTCTGCGGTCAACTTGCCTGCGGAATACAGCTCAGATGCGGCCTGGTTGCAGCCATCTTCTGAGTCGCGCTGCGCATACCAGTTGGTTTTCACCGTGTTGGCCAAGCTGGCCGTATTGCTACCCTTGGCCAAATCAATCACGGCTGCATAACAGCGCAGCTCGCGGTCGTCGCCCATGCGAAAGGCTGGGTACAGTGCATCAAAGTTACCCCATTCACGGCGCTGGCCCAGCAGGCGCAGCCAGTCGTTGCGCAAGCGGTCTTCTTGGTAGGTGCCGGCCCATCGGCTTAAAAAGGCTTGCACCTCATCTTGCGTAACGTCTTGCAAGCGGGCACGCAACTCCCAGTAGGCAGCCCATGGCTCCAGCACATGACCGCGCGTGGCGGGCAACAACTGCGCCAGCTTTACTTTGTCTCGCTTGCGAAAGGCTTGCTGCATCTCCAGCAGCACATCATCGCTAGCCGCTTGTGCGCTTGATTGCCCAATACTGCCCACACTGGTCGCCGCCACCACAGGCTGCACCTGTACGGGCGCTTGTGCGGGCGCTGCGCCCTGCAAAATAGTCTGGGCAGACAAGGGCGGCGCCCCCGCCAAACCCATAACCGCCATCAGCGGCATCAACAAAACATTCCAACGCATGGCCATTACTCTCGGAAAGCGGTGGCACGCCCTCCAGCTATCGCATCGTGCCACCTGGAAGAATCACAAAATCATACACACCAGGGCGAAGGCGCGGACACTCAGGGGTTGAGCATGGCGCAAAGTAATTACACGCACTTACGCAAATTCTGTCTCGGGCAGGGCGTGCTTCGTGTTTTCACTAGGCGATTTTGCTTTTGGAGGAGCTGCCAGCTGTCAGAATGGTATGACCAAAAAGTGTTTTTGGAGGGATGTCTGCGATGGATAAAAAAGCCGTGCGCCAAGCGCTTATCGAGAAGCGTCTGAATATGCCCAACCGCCTAGAGCGTGCGGAGCAACTGCAACAAGTGCTGCGCTTTTGGCTGACCGAACGCGAAGACGCCATCATTGGCGCCTACTGGCCCATCAAGGGCGAATTTGATCCGTTGCCAGCCTTGCACCGCTGGAAGGAAGATGGCGCCCTGATGGATGAGCCCCAGCTGCGCCGCATTGCCCTGCCCGTGGTCAACAAGCAGCACAAAACGCTCACCTTCCACGCTTGGTACCCCGGCTGCCCGATGGAGCTGGATGCCTACGACATCCCCAAACCGCAGAACACCGAGCTGGTCGTGCCCAGCTTGCTACTTGTACCCTGCGTGGGCTATGGGCCGGGCGGCTACCGCCTGGGTTATGGCGGTGGCTTTTATGACCGGACCTTGGCCGCAATAGAGCCACGCCCCTTCACCGTAGGGCTGGGCTTTACCGATGGTTTTGTCGATGATTTCGAGCCCGAACCCCATGATTTTCCGCTGGACGCTATCTTGAACGACAACGGCGTAATTTGGCCGTTATAGGCAGTCTCAAGGATGGGTTCAGCGATCTGTCGTGTTGTAACTGCCCCGCCCGCCGGGGTGCGTGTTGATTTGATCCAATGAGCATTGATTCCCGCCTCGAACGTTTACTGGCCGACAAGCCATCTGCCCTGGCCGATGCCACGGCTGCCACGCATTTCCTGATCTACAGTGCCGCCTTGTTAGAGCGCCACCTGGATGCTGCCCTCGCCCCACTCAACCTGGATCTGCGCGAGTACCTGGCCATCTACCTGCTGGCTGATAACGAGCACGAATCCGTCACTCCCACGCAGCTGAGCGAATCGCTGAAAGCCACGCGCACCCAAGTCACCCGCCTGCTCGACCGCCTGGAATCCAAAGGCCTGGCCGTCCGCATTGCAGACACTGTAGACCGCCGCAGCCTGGCCCTGCGCCTCACCCCGCAAGGGCGTGCCCTGCTGAAGTGCGCCATCCCGCTGATGGAGCGAGCCCACCTGAGCGCCTGGGATGCCCTGGGGCCCACCACCACCCAAGGCATGCACCAGCAATTGCAGAAGCTCTACATCGGCCTGCGCTGCAACGCTTATGAAAAATAAGCCGCTAGCGCCCGCTCAATAGACACGAAGCAGTCTAAAACGATAGCAATATGCTTGGTGTTTGCGCGCAGCTAGCCATCCCCGCAAATCCGGTATAAACAAGCCATTCCTCAACCCTGCCCTTCGTTCATCATGCTGCAGCTCTACATTGGCAATAAAAACTACTCGTCTTGGTCCATGCGCGCCTGGGTGCTGCTGCGCCAGGCCGACATCCCGTTTGAAGAAAAATATGTGCGCTTTGATGGCTTTGACAGCCAGTCTGACTTCAAACGCACCATGAACGCCGTCAGCCCCACCGGCACCGTGCCACTGCTGCGCGATGGCGACATTGCCATTTGGGACAGCCTGGCCATTGCCGAGTATGTGGCCGAGCAACACACTGATAAACAACTATGGCCCAAAGACAAAGCCGCCCGCGCCGTTGCTCGCAGCATCTGCGCTGAGATGCACGGCGGTTTTGGTGCCCTGCGCAGCGCTTGCGGTATGAACATTGAGGCAGACCTGGCCGACGTAGGCCGCATCATCTGGCGCGACAACACCGGCGTGCGCAAAAACCTGGAGCGCCTGTGCGCCATGTGGAGCCAATTGCTGGCCCAGCACGGTGGCCCCATGCTGTTTGACCAGTTCAGCATTGCCGACGCCTACTACGCCCCCATCTGCACCCGCATCAAAACCTACCAATTGCCCGTTCCGGGCGAGATAGCAGCCTATATCGAACGCGTTCATCAGCTGCCCGGCGTCAAAGCCTGGATCGACGGTGCGCTGGCTGAAAAAGACTTTGTCGCAATGGACGAGCCTTATCGCTCCGCCCGTTAAGCCTGCAAAAACGTTCTAATAAAAATAGCTGCTAGCGCCCATCTATAGGGCGCTAGCAGCTATTGTTTTAATATCATTAGTAATACGAAACAGGCTTGTAGGCACGAGCATCCAGGGGCTTGCCAACATGGGTCAGATACACAAAACGCTCGTCCTCAGGCAGCAAGTCCTGTATCGCCTCAAACAAAGCCACTCCTCCGAGGTTTTGGCGCACCAGAGCTTCTATGGCGGGCTGCTCCTGCGTCCACTCACTACGGCGCAAAGCGCGCTCGGTCACAGCCGCTGTATTTAATCGCTCATGCACAAAAACCAGGTTGTGCTGCATGCGATCCCACTCCAGCGCCGGCACCACACCACTGCGCAGTACGTGGTCTCTCATTGCCTCCTCGGCGGTAGATTCGGTGATCTCTTGCTGCAAATCGTAGAAAGTTTGCCATTGCTGCCTCGCCAGCGGTGGCACAGGGGAGCCTAAGGCGCTTGCAGATTTTTGGATACTCTCTTTCCACTCTGCCAACGACGGCAGGGGCAAGGACAACTGATAGTCCATCAAATCGGCGTACATTTTGATGTTGAGACTGCGCAATGACTGAACAGTCGCTGGAACTACTGCCGACTGCAAAGGCTGGGCCTTCACCCACTGCACCACCTCTTGCATGGGTGTCTGCGGCGGGAACTGCTGGTACTGCAAATGGCTGGGGTACTGCGCCGGATCAAAAACCGGATTGGTCCCCGCGCCCAGCACCGCACCACCTTCGTAGAAACGAATAACATCAGCGGCAAAATACTGGTCACCCGACTCAAACACCAGGGCCAGGCTGCCATCCTGCGGATGTGTGCCTGCCCACAGCTTCAAACCTGCCATTTCCGGCACCAGATACCGCCCTGCCGATGCGTATCCCAACGCCTTCAGCTGCTGCATAACCACCCGCACCTGCGGGTCGCTAAAGTTCAGCGGCTTTAACTCCATCGTAATGCGCGCTGGCTCTCCTTGCTGGGCCGTACCCATGGCCTGCACATGCTTGAGTTTGCGAGTGATTAGCCAGCGGACGTAAAGCACCAGCAGCAGCCCAATAAGCACCAACGAAACCACGGTGGCAGCCAGTACCAAGCCAATAGTTGCCCACATAAAAACACCCCGCCATCTGCTTTATCGATATACCGAACACCGCGCAGAATAGCGATTAGGCCTTGGCAATGCAAAGCCAGATGGAGGCTGTGTTTTATTTCCGCTATTTTTGTTAAGAAATCGGCCTGCGACCACGCATCGGGTGCACGCCGCTATCTTTTTATAGCCCCTTAAATCCCTTTGGACGTTGGGTGCGCAAACGCATCGCGCGTCTCTGCGTTCAACGGGTAGTTAATGTTGATGCCTTTCGGCGGGATGGGCGCCATAAACCACTGGTTGTAGAGCTTCTCCATCTCGCCCGATTGCATCAGGCCACCCACGGTCTCATCCACCAACTGTTTGAAGACCGGGTCATCATTGCGGAACATCAGCGCCTGGTTTTCAGTGCGCAGGCTTTCCCCCACAATTTCGTAATCTTTTGGGTTGCGTGCATTGGCGATCTGGCCAGCTAGCAAGATGTCGTCCAGCACAAAGGCTGCTGCCTTATCGCCTTGCACCAGCAAGAAGGATTCCGTGTGGTCTTTAGCTGGAACATTGGTGATGTCGAGCTTGCTGGCCTTGTCTGCCTGGCGCAGCAGGCGGAAGGATGTGGTTCCCGTGGTAGTGGCCACAGCCTTGCCTTGCAGATCGGCAATGCTCTTGATACCGGAGGATTTTTTCACCAGCATGCGCACGTTGTAGCGAAAGATATCGGGCGAGAACGACACCATTTTGTGGCGTTCAATCAGGTTGGTAGTGGAGCCGCATTCCAAGTCCACCGTTCCGTTTTGCACAAGCGGGATGCGGTTGCCCGATGTGACCGCCTGGTAGCTCACCTTCAGCTCACTCAGGCTGAGCTTGGCCTTGATGGCATCCAGAATTTTGTAGCAAATGTCCATGCTGTAGCCGATGGGCTTGAGATTGGCATCCAGGTAGGAGAAGCCAAACGATGCCTCGCGGTAGCCCAGCGTGATCGCGCCACTGGCCTTGATCTTGTCGAGTGTGGGGCTAGTTTGCGCCATAGCGCCCGCCGTCGCGCACACCAGGGCCGCCACGGCAACTGAGCGCATCCACCATTGTTTTGCTTGCATGTGTATTTTCCTTCCGCGCCAGCGTGGCGCTTAGAGCCTGTTTACGTTCTCAGAACTTTTGATCTGTTTATTATTTGTTTGGATCATATGTTCCATGATGGACAATCAACACCCGTGATTTCCCTAAACTCCATCCAGCAGAAAGCCAAAACCCCATGGGAGTGATAGACCAGGTACGCGAGCGCTTTGCGGCGCTCAGCCCTTCGTTGCAGCAAGTGGCACGCTATGTGCTGGACCACCCGAACGACGTGGTCACGCAATCCATGCGCACCGTGGGCCAGCACGCGGACGTGCCACCAACGACCTTGGTGCGCTTTGCGCAGACTTGCGACTTTGCGGGCTGGACCGAGTTCAAACAGGCGCTGACAGCGGACATGGGCCTGGCAAGCGAGACAGGCAGGCAGTACGGCGACAAGGCGCGCAGCCTGATGGGCCGTGCCGACCGCCAACTGTCCGCCGAGATGTTTGCCACCCAGCGCAGCAATCTGGATGCGACCGAGCAGCAAAGCGGCCCGCATCTGGCCGCTGCCGCCAAGCTGCTAGAGAAGGCAAAGGACGTGCACGTCATGGGCATGCGCGCCTGCTTTCCCGTCGCGTTTTCGTTCGTCTATGTGTACCGCTTGTTCCGCCAAACCGTGCATTTGCTCGAAGGCATGGGCGGTGTACGCGAGATGCAGCAACGCGCCATCAGCAAAGGCGATGTACTGGTTGCCATCAGCTTTGCACCGTACTCGCAAGAGACCGTGCACGCGGTAGCGCAAGCCCGCGCCAAAGGCTGCAAGGTATTGGCGCTGACGGACAGTTTGGCGTCGCCGCTGTCGCTGGCGGCGGATGAGACCTTGCTATTTGTGGTGAATAGCCCGTCGTTTTTCCCCTCCGTCACGGCAGCACAGGCACTGTCCGAGGCTTTGCTGGAGGTGCTGGTGAGTCGCGCTGGACAAGAGGCAGTCACACGCATTGAGCAGGCGGAGGGCGAGCTGCACACCTCGGGTGTCTATGTCCACCAGTAAACTGTCGCCATGAAGATTTACATGGTTGGCGGCGCAGTGCGCGACCGCTTGCTCGGTCTGCCCGTGCATGACCACGACTGGGTAGTGGTGGGCGGCACGCCAGAGCAAATGACGGCACAAGGCTTTGTGCCCGTGGGCAAAGATTTCCCTGTCTTTTTGCACCCCAAGACGCATGAGGAGTACGCGCTCGCCCGCACGGAGCGCAAAAGCGGCCGCGGCTACCACGGCTTTACCGTGCTGGCCGCACCCGATGTAACGCTGGAGGAGGACCTGGCCCGGCGCGACCTTACTATCAATGCCATAGCTGCACCGGTAGACTGGGTGGGCGGAAGCGGCACCATTGACCCTTATAACGGTATCGCAGATTTGAGCCGCAAGGTATTGCGCCATGTGACCGATGCTTTCCGCGAAGACCCGGTGCGCATCCTGCGTCTGGCACGCTTTGCCGCACGTTTTCACGATTTCTCAATCGCCCCTGAAACCCTGGAGCTGATGCGCCAGATGGTGCTGGATGGCGAAGTGGATGCGCTGGTTCCAGAGCGCGTGTGGCAAGAGCTGGCACGCGGCCTGATGGAGGCGAAGCCATCACGCATGTTCACCGTGCTGCGTGACTGCGGCGCGCTGGCACGCCTGCTGCCCGAAGTGGACCGTTTGTGGGGTGTACCCCAACGTGCCGACTACCACCCTGAGGTGGACACTGGCGTGCACGTAATGATGGTACTGAACCGCGCTGCCGAACTGGCAGCACCACTGGCTGTGCGCTGGGCCTGCGTGGCACATGACCTAGGCAAGGGAGCAACGCCTGCAGACATATTGCCGCGCCATATCGGCCACGAGGCGCGCAGTGTAGATCTGGCCCGCGCCATACATCAGCGCCTGCGTGTACCCAGTGAATGTGCTGAATTGGCCCTGCTGGTGGCAGCAGAGCACGGCAACATCCATCGCAGCCCGGGTATTGCCCCCGCTGCTGTGGTGCGGTTGCTGGAGCGCTGCGACGCTTTTCGCAAACCTGATCGCTTCGCCGATGCGCTGCTAGCCTGCCAGTGCGATGCCCAGGGGCGCCTGGGGCTGGAAGAAAACCCTTATCCGCAACGCGCGCAATTGCTGCGCATGCTGGCCGTGGCACAAGCCGTTAACACTAAGGATGTGGCTGCCCATGCTGCACAGCTGGGCAGAAAAGGAGCCGAGATTGGCGCCATGGTGCATGAGGCCCGTTGCCATGCGGTAGCGCAGGTGATGAAGACGGAGGAGTAATGGCTTTTGGGGATGTATTGACGCCTACGCTGTATGTGCGCATTGCCCCAGATGCGGTCCTGATCCGCTGCAGCAACAGCGATGTCGTTTGGAGCGATGAGGCATTGCTTGCCTTGAGTACAGGCCCCAAACCCAGAGTTTTGGCCATTGGTGCCATGGCACGGCTGGCTGTGGCGCAAACCCCGGGAGCCTCTTTGTGCGAGCCTTTTGACCACCCTCGCTGCCTGATCAGCGATTACACAGCGGCTGAGGCGTTTTTAAAACATGCACTGCACTCCTATCTCAAGCGTACACGCCGCTGGTTTACGCCTTCGCCATACTTGCTGCTGCACCCTTGCCCTTCGCCAGCCCAGGCAGTTGGAGCGCTTACCGGTGTGGAGCACCGCGCTTTGCGCGAACTGGGCCAATGCTGTGGCGCCCGCAGTGTCGATTTGATTACGTCCGCTGCGGTGAGCGAGATGCAGATTCAGGCACTGCTACAACGCGGGTCTTGCCGCGGCTAGTGACACAACCCGCTTCATGCTGGCGGAGGCTGTACGGAATGCAGCAGCACCGGTGCCTCTCCATCGCCGTTGACGCTTTCAAGCTGTACTCCAAAACCCCACAGCCGCGCAGCGTGCTTGAGCACTTCCTGCACATCTTCGGCCAGCGGGCGGCCCTGGTACTGGGTATGGCGCAAGGTGAGGCAGCGGTCGCCGCGCAGGTTTACGTTCCAGACCTGGATATTGGGCTCACGCGCGCCCAGGTCGTACTGCTGTGACAGTGTCTGGCGCAGGGTGCGGTAGCCGTCCTCGTTGTGGATGGCGCTGACCAGTAGTTCAAGCTCGCTGGCGTCGTCATGGATCGCGAACAGGCGCATGTCACGCATCAGCTTGGGGCTCAGGTACTGGCCGATAAAGCTTTCGTCTTTGTAGTTCTGCATGGCGTGGTGCAGCGCCGGTAGCCACGGTGTTCCCGCCAGATCAGGGAACCAGCGCCGGTCTTCCTCACTGGGGTTTTCGCAGATGCGCTGGATATCGCGGTACATGGAAAAACCCAGCGCATAGGGGTTAATGCCGCTGTAGGCGCGATGCCCTGCAGGCGGCTGATAGATCACATTCGTGTGCGATGAGAGCCACTCGATCATCACACCATCGGTGAGCCAGCCCTCGTCATACAAGGTATTGAGCAGCGTGTAGTGCCAGAAGGTAGCCCAGCCCTCGTTCATCACCTGAGTCTGCCGCTGCGGGTAGAAGTACTGGGCGATCTTGCGCACAATGCGAACGACTTCGCGCTGCCATGACTCCAGCAGCGGAGCATTTTTTTCGATGAAGTACAGCAGATTCTCTTCCGGCTCCTTGGGGAAGCGTTCGAGTTGCTGCGCCGAGCTGTTTTTGTCCGGGCGCGCCGGCAGGGTGCGCCACAGCTCATTGACTTGCAGCTGTGCATAGGCCTCGCGCTGCTCACGCTCGGCACGTTCGCGTGCCAGAGTTTTCTTGGAAGGGCGGCGATAGCGATCCACGCCCAGGTTGGCCAAAGCATGGCAGGAGTCGAGCCACTGCTCCACGGTATCAAGCCCGTGCTTTTCCTCGCACTGGGCAATGAAATCGCGGGCATAGAGCAGGTAGTCGATGATGCTTCCCGCATCCGTCCACATGCCGAACAGGTAGTTGCCCTTGAAGAAACTGTTGTGCCCATAGGCGGCATGCGCAATCACCAGTGCCTGCATGGCGGTGGTGTTCTCTTCCATCAAGTAGCTGATGCATGGATTGGAGTTGATGACGATCTCGTATGCCAGGCCCATATGGCCGCGCCGATAGCGCCGCTCGGTCGCCAAAAATTCCTTGCCGTAACTCCAGTGGCGGTAGCCCACGGGCATACCCACGCTGGCATACGCATCCATCATCTGCTCGGCCGAGATCACCTCCAACTGGTTTGGATAGGTATCCAGGCCATAGCGCTCGGCCGTAGCCGCAATGGCCGCGTGATAGCGCTCGATCAGCTCGAAAGTCCAGTCGCTGGGATCAGGCAGGGGCTGCCCCGGGCGCTTGCCCCCAGGTCGTAGCGTTGATGGAACATCGCGCTGAGACCGGTCACTGGGAATCGCCACTTTCCACTGGTGCGAGCCCTTGCGCCGGGCCAGCACAGGGTATTGAGAAGGGTTCATGCAGCTACCCCCTCTTTCTTGAACAGATCGCGAAATACCGGGTAGATATCGCCCGGCTCAGACACCTTGCGCATCGCAAAGTGCGGGAACAGCGGCAAGAGCTGGCTGTACTCCTCCCACAGACTCTGCTCCTCCCGCACCACCTGCACATAGGCAAAATAGCGCGCCAGTGGCAATATCTTTTCGGCCAGCAAACTGCGGCAATTGCCGCCGTCGTCGCTAAAGTTGTCGCCATCACTGGCCTGCGCCACGTAGATGTTCCAATCGGCCACGGGGTAACGCGCGCGGATGATCTGCTCGAGCAGCACCAGTGCACTGCTGACCACCGTTCCACCGCTCTCGGTGGAACGAAAGAACTCCTCTTCACTCACTTCGGCAGCCTGGGTGTGGTGACGGATGAAAATGATGTCGATCTTCTCGTAATGCCGTGTGAGAAACAGGTACAACAGAATGAAGAAGCGCTTGGCCAGGTCCTTGCGCGCCTCGTCCATCGAACCCGACACATCCATCAGGCAGAACATCACAGCCTGGCTGCTGGGCTCAGGCACCTTGGTGCGGCTACGAAAGCGCAGGTCAAGTGGGTCCAGGAATGCCACCTTGTCGATACGCTCGCGCAAATCGTCAATGCGTTGCTGCAGTGCAGCCACGTCCTCGCTGGTACCGTCATCCTGCGCCAGCAGCTTCTCCAGCTCAGCCTCGAGGGCCTTGAGTTCGCGGTGCGGCGCCTTGGTCAAAGCAATGCGCCGGCCCAGGGCACCTCGCATGGTTCGCAGCACGGCCAAGTTATGAGGCGTGCCATCATGGCTGTAGCCGGCCCGGCGAGTCTTGTATTGCAACGCTCTGGAGATCTGGGTGCGCAGCAGGCGTGGCAGCGCCAGGTCCTCAAAGAAGAGCTCCATGAACTCCTCCTTGGTCAGGGTGAAGGTGAAGTCGTCCTCGCCCTCCCCGCTATCGCTGGCCTGGGAGCCTGCACCACCCGCTCCACCCTGAGGCCGTGCGATGCGGTCACCGCGCACATGCTCGGTATTGCCTGGGTGCACGGTGTCGCGCACACCACCAGGGCCATGGTGAAAGACAGGTTCGCTGATGTCCTTGCGTGGGATGGTGATGTTCTCAGCCTGCTCGATGTGGCGAATGTCTCGCTTGGAGACTGCGCGGCGCACCGCCTCGGCAATCTGCTCCTTGTAACGACGCACAAAGCGCTCACGGTTGCCCACCGACTTGTTCTTGCCTGCGAGCCTGCGGTCGATGATTTGCAATGCCATCTGTGCCCCCATGCATAGCCCGGCACGCTCGGTGCCGATGCGCCGTTCCAACTTCTTCCTCAGCTGCTCTTGCGCACGCGCAGGTACCACTCGCACAGCAGGCGCACCTGCTTGGGCGTGTAGCCCTTGGCTTCCATGCGGGTGACAAAGTCTTCGTGCTTGCGCGCATCCTCGGCGCTGGCCTTGGCGTTGAAGCTGATGACGGGCAGCAGCTCCTCGGTGTTGGAGAACATCTTCTTCTCGATCACCAGGCGCAATTTCTCGTAGCTAGTCCAGCTCGGGTTCTTGCCCTGGTTGTTGGCGCGTGCGCGCAGCACGAAGTTGACGATCTCGTTACGAAAATCCTTGGCGTTGGCAATACCGGCGGGTTTTTCGACCTTCTCCAGCTCGGCGTTGAGTGCGTTGCGATCGAACACCTCACCGGTATCCGTATCGCGGAACTCGCTGTCCTGGATCCAGTAGTCGGCGTAGGTGACGTAACGGTCAAAGATGTTCTGCCCGTACTCGCTATAGCTTTCCAGATAAGCGGTCTGGATCTCCTTGCCGATGAACTCGGCGTAGTGCGGTGACAGGTATTCCTTGATATAGCTGGTATAGCGGGTCTCCAGCTCGGCTGGAAACTGCTCACGCTCGATCTGCTGCTCCAGCACATACATCAGGTGCACCGGGTTGGCCGCCACTTCGGTACTGTCGTGGTTGAATACCTTGGACAGTATCTTGAAGGCAAAGCGTGTGGAGATACCCGACATGCCCTCATCCACACCAGCGAAGTCGCGGTACTCCTGGTAGCTCTTGGCGCGGGGGTCCGTGTCCTTGAGGCTTTCGCCGTCGTAGACCTGCATCTTGCTAAAGATACTGGAGTTCTCAGGCTCCTTGAGCCTCGTGAGCACTGCGAACTGCGCCATCATCTTGAGCGTGCCAGGCGCACAGACGGCATTGGCCAGCGACGACTCGCGGATAAGCTTCTCGTAGATGCGTACTTCCTCCGACACGCGCAGGCAGTAAGGTACCTTGACGATGTAGACGCGATCCAGGAATGCCTCGTTGTTACGGTTGTTGCGGAAGGCCTTCCACTCGCTCTCGTTGCTGTGGGCCAGCACCATACCGTCAAAGGGAATGGCGCCAAAGCCCTCGGTGCCCTTGTAGTTACCTTCCTGCGTGGCCGTGAGCAGCGGATGCAGCACCTTGATGGGCGCCTTGAACATTTCCACGAACTCCAGCAGACCCTGGTTGGCCAGGCACAAGCCGCCCGAATAGCTGTATGCGTCAGTGTCGTCCTGGGCAAAATTCTCGAGCTTACGAATGTCAACTTTGCCCACCAGGCTCGATATATCCTGGTTGTTCTCGTCGCCCGGCTCAGTCTTGGCAATGGCTACCTGCCGGGAAATACTGGGGTAGCGCTTGACGACACGGAACTGGCGAATATCGCCGCCATATTCTTCCAGCCGCTTGACGGCCCAAGGTGAGACCACATGGTTGAGGCAGCGGCGCGGAATGCCGAACTGCTCCTCAAGCACCGGTCCGTCCTCGACGGGATCGAACAGGCCCAGTGGCGATTCGTTTACCGGCGAGCCCTTGAGCGCGTAAAACGGCACCTTCTGCATCAAGTACTTCAGGCGCTCGGCGATGGAGCTTTTACCACCGCCCACAGGCCCCAGCAGGTAGAGGATTTGCTTGCGCTCCTCAAGGCCCTGGGCTGCATGGCGGAAAAAGCTCACCACCTGCTCGATGGAATCTTCCATCCCGTAGAACTCTGCGAAAGCCGGATAGCGGCGAATCACCTTGTTGGCGAACAAGCGCGAGAGGTGCGGGTCATTGCGGGTATCGATCATCTCCGGCTCGCCGATGGCGGCCAACATGCGGCGCGCGGCTCCTTCGTAGACCATCGTATCCCGCTGGCACAGAACGAGAAACTCGTCGAGCGACATTTCCTCTTCGCGCAAGCGAACGTAGCGGGCTGCAGAGTTGCTAATGACATCCATACGACCTCCGTGGCGGCACCAATGGGGCTGACCATGCCGCAAAGTTGCAAGGCATCCGTTATCGCGACTTGGTTGTAGCACCTTACGCCAGCTTTGACCAGCCCAGCTGTCCTACAGACGAATGCCTGCAACGGGGGCAGTATTTCTGGCTCCAGCGCCACCGTCCGCGCCAAGCCTGCAGAAGCACTTGCCGCCATCTGGATTTCCATACATCCAGCATTCCACGGACGGGCGCCACACCTACACCACACGGCGGCACCACTCCGTCATCAAATCGTTACGCAACTGTCATGAAGCTGCCATTTGGCCGCTCGATACTCAGTGCGCACCACAGAGTTCAGTGCCCCGCTTGTTGGGGCCTCTGTGGTTTCTCCAATACACAACAATTCCCACGGAGTTACCGTTATGAACGCAGTGTTGACATCGCGTCGTCGTCTCTTGCAACTATTGGGCGGTGCGCCACTGCTGCCGCTCTCCGGCTCGCTGTCGGCTGCCGGGCTTTTGACCGCCTGTGGCGGCGGCGATGACGATACGCCAACCGTGGCTTACAAATCGGTCAGCTTTGTGGGCATGGCCGCACCAACCCTGGCTGCGCCAGCGGCCATGGCGACCACCACCACCAATGCGGCGATGAACATTCTCTACGCCGACAACAGCACCCGCGAAGTCAAGCTGGCCTATCAGCCATTCTTCGTTACCGGTGACATGGTCTCCGACGGCAAAGGCGGCAAGATTCTGGCTGGCGGCTATGTGGACATCAACAACAAGCCCATTACCGACACCACGGTGGTAGGCAGCGAGCGCCAGTTCTTCTCTGACTCGCCAGACGGCACCTCCTTGCTGAGCGTGCCGGATGCCAAGGTCGATGGTGTGAAGGGCAAGCCCGTTTTCGCGGTGGTGCAGTTCGAATACACCACGTGGGCCCAGGATAGCAAGACCGACATGTACGGCAAGCTGCCTTCACCCATCGCCGTGCTAACGCTCGACCAGGATCAGGACAGTGGAAAGCTGAGCTTGGTGAAATACCACAACGTGGACACATCCAAAGTGCACGGTCTGTGGATCACCTGCGGCGCAAGCCTGTCGCCATGGGGCACTCACCTGTCCAGCGAAGAGTACGAACCCGATGCGTTCACGGCCGCCAGCAACGCGCAATTCAAGGCCTACAGCAAGAACCTGTACGGCGATGAAACCAAGGCCAACCCCTACCATTATGGCCACATGCCTGAGGTAACGGTGAACAAGGACGGCACCGCATCCATCAAGAAGCACTTCTGCATGGGCCGCATCTCGCACGAGCTGGTGCAGGTGATGCCTGACGCCCGTACCGCATTGATGGGCGACGATGCCACCAACAGTGCCTATTTCGTATTCGTGGCCGACAAGGCCAAGGACCTTTCCTCCGGCTCGCTGTATGCAGCCAAGGTAGGCGCAGGCTTCTCCATCGATCCGGCCTCCGGCAGCGCAGCAGGCCTGACCTGGATCAAGCTTGGCTCGGCCACCAGTACTGAGATTGAGAACCTCGCCAACACGCTCAAGCCCTCCGACATCATGTCCGTGGTCAGCAAGGACCCAGAGGACACCAGCTTCACCAAAATTGTTGCCAATGGCAAGACCGAGTGGGTCAAGATCAACCCTGGCATGGACAAAGCCGCCGCCTTCCTGGAAACCCACCGCTACGCCGCCTACAAGGGCGCCAGCATGGGCTTCACCAAGATGGAAGGCACCACCGTCAACGCCAAGGACAAGATCGCCTACTCTGCGCTGCAGAACTGCGAGAAATCCATGGTGGCTGGCGATGCCGCCAACGTGCCAGGCAACGGAGTCTCCATCCCCAAGGCCTTGAAGGCCGGTGCCGTGATGGCCCTGAACCTGCGTGGTGGCCAAAAGGACACCAGTGGTGCCACCATCGACAGCGAGTGGATGCCCATCGACACCAAGGCCCTGCTGGCTGGCGAAGACATCGCCGCCGATGCCCTGGGCAATACCGGCAACCCCAACAAGATCTGCAACCCCGACAACCTCAAATTCTCGGAGAAGATGCGCACTCTGTTCATCGGTGAAGACAGCGGCCAGCACGTGAACAATTTTCTGTGGGCATACAACATCGACACCAAGCAACTCTCACGCATCCTGTCGATCCCTGCAGGCGGCGAATCCACAGGCCTGCATGCGGTGGACGAAATCAACGGCTGGACCTACATCATGAGCAACTTCCAGCACGCGGGTGACTGGGGCAGCATTCATAGCGTGGTGAAGGAGCAGCTCGACCCGCTGATCAAGGCTAACTACAAGAACAAGTTCGGTGCAGCCGTGGGCTACCTGACGGGCGCGCCACAGGGCATCAAGCTGTAATCCAGTCCGGAGCAACAGCAAAAAAGGGCCATCTGCGGATGGCCCTTTTTCTTGGCTGAAGCCCTCTCACTCGCGGCACCTGTAAAACAGCCGCGCAGGTGTCAAAGGCGCTTCAGATCACCGACTGCACCCAGCGCACGATCTCGCCAGGCGGCAAGGCACCCGAGATACGCTGAACTTCCTGGCCGCCCTTGAACACCACCATGGTCGGTATGCTGCGGATATTAAAGGGCTGAGCTACATGCGGGTAAGCCTCGGTATCCAACTTGGCAAAGCGCACCTGCGGCTCCAACTGCTTGGCCGCCTGCACAAAGCCAGGCGCCATCTGACGGCAAGGGCCACACCAAGGCGCCCAAAAATCCACCACCACCGGAATCTGGTTGCGCCCCACCTGCTTGGCAAAGCTGTCGGCATC
>JAVXMM010000050.1:0-34345 GCA_036646255.1 Comamonas sp. | reverse complement strand
GATGTGCTGTTTGCCGGCAGCATCGGCCGCACCGACTTCCCCCAGGGCAACCACCAGCAACTGATTGACTCTATCGTGCAACGCCTGTGGCCGATGGGCGACCAGACGGTGTTCATCCCCGGCCACGGGCCAGAGAGCAGTTTTGGCCGCGAGCGCAAGATGAATCCCTATGTGAGCGGGACCTGATACACCGCCCCCAGGAGCACGGTCTTATCGGCGGCGCGCCTGCTCGTACAAACCCATCACCTTGGGCACATTGGTTTGCAACTTGGCGATGCGGTCTGGCCCCGTCGGGTGGGTGGACAAAAACCCAATGCCGCCGCCGCCACTGGCCTCGCCCATCTTCTCCCACAGCGTTACGGCGGATTGTGGGTTGTAGCCCCCACGGGCGGCAATCTCCAGGCCTACCAAATCGGCATCCGATTCATCAGACCGACTGAACTTGAGCGTGAGCAGCTTGCCGCCCAAATTGGCCGCCGCTGTGCCCATATCGCCCAGGCCAAACAACGATGCACCTAGACGGATGCCGATATTGGTGGCCTGCGTTTTGGCCAACTGCTCGCGCGAATGCTCCCGCAACGCGTGCGCCATCTCGTGGCCCATCACCATGGCGATTTCGTCATCGCTTAATTTCAACTGATCGATCAAACCGGTATAGAACACGATCTTGCCGCCCGGCATACAAAAGGCGTTGATCTGCTGACTGCCGATCAGATTGACCTCCCACTTCCAGCCCTTGGCGCGCGGGTTCCACGCCAGCGCATACGGAATCAAGCGCTGTGCAATGGTTTGTAGCCGCTGTAGCTGCGCATTGCCGGGCTGGGCCAGCGCCCCCTGCTGCTTGGCCTGTGCCAGCAGCTCGGCATACTGCTGGTCCGCTGCTTGCTCCAGAGTCTCTGCAGGCACCAGGTTGCGCATGGCCGATGCTTTACCTACCTCTACCTGCGCCAGCGCAGGCACCGCAGCCGCCGCAGCACCGGCGGCCAGCAAAGCTTGCAAAAAACCACGGCGTGCGCCGCAATGGCACGAATGCACATGGCTGGTGTTGATTGATCGCATAGAAGAAAGAGTTTGTGGCATAGCTAGCAGGTAAAAACTCACAACAAGCTGTATTGTGCGGGCAAGCGGCCTCTTGCGCCCCGAAACCCACGTCTGTCATGCTGCACGCTGACACCCAGAAAGCCAAGGAGATAGTTTGGATACCGCCCCAATAGACCACACCCAACTTCAGCGCGACGGCTATGCGTTGCTGCGCCAAGCCATTCCCCTGCATTGGCTAGATGGGCTGCGCAACGCCTTTGACACCAACGTCATGCCATCCCACGCGTGGCCCGTTCCACGCGACCAAAGTTGGCGCTTCTCCATGCTGGATCTGGATGTGCAGATACAAGCAGTCTGCCGGCTACCTCCATTGCTGGCTGCTGTCGGGGCGCTGATTGGCGAGAGCTTTTTCCTGTCTCAAGTTGAAGGACGCGAGCCTCTACCCGGCTACGGCCACCAGCGCCTGCACCGGGACATGATGCTTCGCAGACCCGGCGACACCGTCCACGTCATGGCATTTTTTGACGATTACAGCCCGGCCAATGGCGCAACACGCATCGTTCCAGGCACCCACAGACCCACACTTGCGAGTACACCTTTTGATCTGGACGATGAGTCACAGACGGTGTTACTGGCCGGCAAGGCCGGTGATCTGCTGGTGTTCGATTCTGATCTGGTTCATGCGGCCAGCCAGAACCAATCAGGCGCCCGCCGCCGATCCTTGCTGTTTTGCTACTTTGCTGCATCACTTTATGGTGAGCACTTAAAAACAGCCTCACTGCGCAATGTTCGCATGGACACCTCAAGCCGCTTCTCCCCCACAGGCGTGCTGGTCACCTAATTTGCGTCTGCGTACATCGCATTTATGCACTGTATATACATGCAATAGTACAAATATACTATTGCGCGTTTGATGCAACTATGTGTTTAATTGCGTAACTAAAAATTTAGTGCGTCTTTCAGGCGCATCGCTCACCATGACAGCCCTTCACCGTCTCTTGGCCACTGCGTTTATGGCTTTTGGGTTAATGCAGACGGCCTCAGCACAGGTCGTGATTCCAGCTGACGCTGACATGGATCTGGCAGGCGCTGATCTAGATCTCGGCTGTGAGTCAATAGAAATTGGCGGTACCTATTCACTCAGCGGTGGTAGTTTGATTGGCACTGGTGCACTACTCATTCAGCCAGGCGGTAGCTTGAATGCCCAAGGCCAGCTCGGCGTGGGCGGGGATTTTGACAACCAAGGCAACCTCAATACAAGTAATGGGTCCGTTACGCTCAATGGCGCCTGTATAGCACCCGGCGGCACGATCAAAATATCTGGAACGGCCAGCTTCACCAATCTCACTCTCATATCGACCAGTGGGCAGACTTTCGAGTTCCTAGCCGGGGCGAATATTACGGTCACAGGCAGTCTGACTGTCCAGGGAGACCCAAGCAAGCCGGTCATATTGGCTGGCGCCAGTGGTCAGCCTGTCGGCATCCAGCTAGCACCAGGTGCCCAGGTTTCGCAAACCAACGTACTGCTCAACAACGTAACCATTGGCGAGTCTGTGAAACCGCCTGTCACCGTTACACCTACGCCCGTGCCCGTATTGAGCGATGTATTGGTATGGATTCTGAGCCTGCTGGTGTTTGCTCTTTCATTCGGTGCGCTTCGCAGCAGCCGCAGTCCATTCGTTTCTCGTACATAAAGCCGGATCGCACTATGACTCAACTCTCCACGACCTCATACTGGCTCAAGCAAGCCTCCTTGGTGCTGGCAACATTCGTCGTCGGTGCTGTCCAGGCAGCAGATATCAGCATGACACCTCCGGCAGGAGGTGGCTTCGTCATCAAAGACAAAGCCAGCGGCGCCGAGCGTTTTCGCATTCAGGATAGTGGCGAAGCCTTTGTGCCCGGCCTGGCAAGTACACCCAACACCAGCACCTCCATGCTGTGCTTTGAAAGCGCCACCGGCCGCATCGTCCAGTGTGCGCCCAATACAGGCGCTGGCGCACAGGGGCCCGTAGGGGCCGTAGGGCCCGCAGGCCCTGAAGGCCCCGCAGGCGCGACCGGCCCCGCAGGCCCTGCGGGCATCACAGGCTCTACCGGCGGAACGGGTGCGACAGGTGCTGCTGGCCCCGCAGGCTCAACTGGTCCAATAGGCCCCATGGGTCCGGCTGGACCTGCAGGAGAAAAAGGCCTGACAGGTCAGCAAGGCGATCCAGGAACTCCTGGTGCTCCCGGCACCTTCACATCAGCTACCACCTACAGCCAAGCAGGAACTGCCAGCGGCGAAGTTTGCATTGCCGTGGCCTGCTGTGACACTAACGAGCGCCTCTCGGGCGGCGGCTACAGCGCCCTTAACAGCGCTAAGAGCGGCTCCGATGCGGACGATGTACGCGTCTCACACAACGCACCAGCAACGCCACAACAATGCAGTAATGGTGGGTGGTCGGTGCGAGCGCTGAGCTCATTCCCTGGCACAGCCCCTGCATGCACGGCTTTTGCCCAGTGCGTGAAATAAACATGTACGCCACAAGCGTCGCCTGCCCTAGCACAGCACCCGAGCCCGGTGTGCGTGTAGCAGGCCTGCGCTCCATGCGACTACCTTGGCGTTTTGATGTGGATCAAGCCTTGGCTGAAGCACTCAGCCTGCCAACCCAGTTGTGGCGCACGCATTTCAACCAGGGCAGGCATGACGGGGGCTGGCAAGCCCTCGCCTTGCGCGCTGTGCCGCAAACGGCTTTGGACATTCTGCCTGTGCAAGCCAGCGTAGAGGCCTATGTCGATTGCGATGCGCTGCGCTCCTGTCCTTCGATCAAGGCGATATTGCAGAGCCTGGGTCTGCCACTCCAATCCGTTCGTCTGATGCAACTGCTGCCCGGCAGCGAAATCATGGAGCACACCGACTCAGGTGTCAGCGCCGCCTACGGCGAAGCGCGATTGCACATTCCGCTGCAAACGGACGATCAGGTCTTTTTCCACATCGCTGGCCAGCGCATTCCTATGCATGCCGGCGAATGCTGGTACACGGATGTCTCGCTCCCTCACCGCGTGCGCAACCGCAGTGGCCAAACGCGGCTGCATCTGGTGGTCGATGTGGTGGTGACTGAGCGCCTAGCTCTTGCCTTTACGCAAGGCGATGCCGGGAATGCATCCACCGATGACAACGATCCCTGGATCGCTTTCGAGCGCTTTCGAGAAGCTGTTTTTCAGGATCCGGCGTTAGCCGATGAACTAGTCGCTTGTCTCGACCTGCCAAGCCTGGCCGCCCGTAGCGTGCAGCTCGGCCAAGTACAGGGGTATTTGTTTGAAGTCTCCGATGTCGAATCGGCCATGAAAGCCGGCCGCAATGCCTGGAGACAGCAATGGATACTCTGAACCTACGCGGTTGGCGGCCGGTGCGCATGTATTGGGATAACGCGCAAGTCATGGTCGATTGGGCACGACTCGCCGACGCGCCGCATCTTGCGCCGTTTTATCAAGAGAGCGTGGGTGCCGAGCTACGCAAGCCATTTCACAACGCCTTCCGTCGCCAGACACCACTGGCTGACATGCTGGCGTGGCAGGTGCAATCGCCAGGCATTGCGCCATGTCTGCTGACGTTTCATGTCTCGCGCTGCGGCTCCACGTTGATTCCACAGGCGTTTGCACAAAGCGCACACCATCTGGCATTGTCAGAGCCGGCACCAATGGATTTCCTGGCACGCGAGGCTCGCGTCAATGGCTGGTTGACTGAGCAAGAGGCAATCGCCGCATTGCGCGCTTGGCTCAGCGCGTGGGCACAGCGCAGCGATCCAAGCAGCCCGGCATTGAATGCCGTTTCCATCAAGCTCGATGCCTGGAACACCAACAAAGCAGAGCTGTTTGCACGTGCGTGGCCGCAGGCGCAGTACCTGTTTCTCACGCGCGAGCCGTTAGCCGTGCTGGTCTCGCAAATGCAGGAGCGGGGCTTCTTTCTGGTGCCAGGTGCTATGGGGCCGTATTTCGGATTACCAGGTAAAACCGCACTGGAGATGGCCACCATGCCCCCGGCCGAATATTGCGCGCGCATGCTGGGCCATATTTACGCCGATATGGCACACGTTGCCGATCCCGAGCGCTCGCTGGTTCTGGATTACACACAACTGCCCCACGCCATCGAAGAACAATTAATCCCACGGCTTGCCTGGGAGCCCAGTGCAACCGAACTACAAGCCATGCGCAGCCGCCTTGCGCGGCACGGCAAGCGCCCGGAGCAAGACTTCAGCGCCGACACGTCGGCCAAACACGCGTCCGCCAACAAAGAGTGGCGCATGCTGGCCGAGCAGTGGATGGAGCCGCACTACAACGCCTTGCTCGAACAATGCACGCAAGTGGCTACCGATAACATCACCGAGGCTGTGACATGACCCCGATTCCAAGACGCCGCTTTCTGGCCTCGGCCAGCGCTGCAGCCACTCCCATGCTGGGAATGGGAACGCTCGCGCATGCGAGTCGCGCCACAACATCGCCCACATCGCAATCTGCGCCCCCCCTGTGCAGCGAAGCTTGGCAGCTGCTGGCCGTTGCCCCGCAGTCGCGCAAAGTGCAGGCGCTCGAATCGGACTACCGCCGTGGCGTTGAATTGGGCTTGGCGCAACACACCAAAGTGGATGTACAACTGCATTGGACTGCCGCTGCCGCCATTCCCAGCACTGCCGCAAAAAGCATAGCCGCACAGCTTGAACGTCTGCCGCAACTGCACGGCGTTCTGGGCTGGATTGCACCGGAGCTGGAGCGCCGTATCGCCGTTATGACCAAAGCACACGGCCTGCCTTTGTGGGTGAGCGAGACCGGTGCGGATCGCCGCGTTGTGCCACATTCCGCCGCGCAGCCGCGGGCTCACATGCACCACAGCCTCGCGCTGTGCGAATGCGCCGAGCAATTGGCGCATGACGTAGTGCACAAGCACGGCTCACGCGCGGTGATGGCCATTGGCTGGATGGAATCGGGCTACGAATTTGTCACCGCATTTCAGCAGGCCTACCGCGCCTTGGGCGGGCAGATTGTGGGGCGGCACATTGGTGGTCCCAGACCCCAGATGCAGGAATTTGAAGGCTTGCGTGGCGAAGTGTTCAGAAACCGCCCGGATACTGTGGTGGCGTTCTACTCCGGGCCACAGGCCGAGCGTTTTGCCACATGGTGGCAAGGCAATGCCCAAGGGCAAGGAGCTTGGGACCTGGCAGGCCTGCCACCGTTGATGGCTGGCACAAACCACGCGCACCACATGCTGCATACAAGCTCCTGGCCAGAAGCGAGCAAGGCAGACCCAATATGGGTGCAGCATTTTGAACAAGCCAACCTGCCCTGGTCAGCTGCCGCCCTGCTAGGCGCTGAAGCCGGCTACAGCATAGGCCACGCGCTGGGTACCGTGGCTGGCAAGCCCTCCTCGGCACAGCTCGCAAGCGCCTGGTCGCAAGCCCAAATTGCGGGCCCGCGAGGTGAGGTGCAATCATCCAATGTTGTGGCGATGGCACGCAGCTCCCCAACGCGACCAACACGGATTTCGAGCGGCTGGCTCAACGGCTATCTGCAGACCTGAAAAACGCGACAACACAAGACACTCTAGAAAAGGACTAAAAATGTCAGATCCCTTTATGGGTGAAATCCGCATGCTCGGTTTCAACTATGCGCCCCGCGACTGGGCATTTTGCAATGGCCAACTATTACCAATTCAACAAAATTCCGCTCTGTTCGCCCTTTTGGGCACTTTCTATGGAGGTGATGGGCACAACACGTTTGCGCTGCCTAATCTTCAAGGCCGAGTTCCCATGCATTTCGGTCAGAGCCCGGGAACCAGCCATTACTTCCAGGGCCAGGCTGGTGGCACGGAAAGCGTCAACCTCACCCTGAGCCAGTTGCCTACGCACAACCATACGGCGACAGTGACCGGCGGAGCCATGATGACCGCCAGTACCTCAGCCGGCACGTTGCGAACCCCTGCTGAGGGTTCCATGCTGGCTGCGTCCGGTCAGCGGGATCTGCAGTTTATCGATGCAGCAAATGCAGGTACACCGGTTAATTTAGGCCCATCAACCACCACCAATGTGACAGTCCAATCTGCAGGAAACTCCTCACCTCTCAGCATCATGCAACCTTATCTGGCGATCAATTTTTGCATTGCGACTCAGGGAATCTATCCTTCGCGAAACTGAAGCGCTAGTTCAGCGCGGTATAGCATCAAGGATGTGGAGCACATCTGCATCCAGATTCTTAATGGAGCTTTCTTCACCCGCATGGCGCAGGTGTACCTCGGGCTGCAAGGGCGGCTCATAGGGACTGCTGATGCCGGTGAACTCCTTGATCTCCCCGCGCCGCGCCCGCACATAAAGGCCCTTGGGGTCGCGCGCCTCACATATCGCCATTGGCGTATCCACAAACACTTCGGTGAACTGACCTGGCTGAAACAAGGCTCGCGCCTTGGCCCGGTCTGCCGCAAATGGCGAGATGGCCGAGACCAGCACCACCAACCCTGCATCCACCATCAAGTGCGCAACCTGTGCAATGCGGCGAATATTCTCGGCGCGGGCCGCTGCGCCAAAGCCCAGATCAGCGTTAAGCGTGTGGCGCACGTTGTCACCATCCAGCATGTACGTGCTGCGACCGGCCTGATGCAGTGCCAGCTCTAGAGCATTAGCCAAAGTCGTCTTGCCAGAGCCAGATAGCCCTGTGAACCAGATGCAATGTGGCGTTTGCCTGAGCAACGCAGAGCGCATCGTCTGCGTGACCACCAGATTCGACGGCACCACGTAGGCGTTGGCAGCAGCGGAGAGCGTGGGTTGATTCATGCGGCTTGCAGGATTGGAGCGCGGCGCATTCTCAGGTAAACACCGCTCTGCGCCTGTGGCTCGGGGGTAATAAAACCGAATCGCTCGTACAAGCGCCGCGCGGGATTCTCGGGCTCCACATGCAACTCGATGGGGCGCTGGCTCGCATCGGACAATCCAGCAAGCCAGTGCATCAGGGTACCGCCCACGCCTTGGCCACGCCTGGATGCGACCAGGGAGACCTCCATCAGGCGAAGAATCTCCGGTGCATCAGAGACATATACGCGCCCCACCGGGGTGCCATGCTGCTCGATCACGTAAAAATGTGCGCACGGGTAATGCTCACGGTAGTGCGTGTCTTGCAGATCGAATTGCGAATCGCAGAACGCGTTGATGTGGGCCTGCGGCCACCCCGTCACGCTGAGCTCCTGGCTGCGCACATCACGATACAGCCCGCGCAAAAATGGGTAATCGCCCAGGGTCACACTGCGCAGCCGCAGCTGATCGTTCAGCTGGAGCGAGGGCTGAAGCTTAGACTTCATGACTGAAGCACGCTTGATATTCGTTGCCCGCCTGATTGACACCGATGGCCGTGATGCCTATGGCGAAATCACCCCATTCGATATGCCGCATACGGTACGTCTGCTGCGGCAGTTGTGGCTCACGGGGGCCAATAAATTCCAGGTTGAACTGTGCAAAGCGATTGCCTGATTTCGTAGTGTCATGGAACGACGTGACACGCAACTGTGCAATATGGGTCTGGCCATGCTGATCGCCATAGAAAAACTCCAGCGTTTGCCCCACTAGCTGGCTCGCCATATCTTTGGTGAGTGATCTTGACCAAAGCGCATCATCAATCAAATGGGAGGGGGCAGATAGTGTCATGTAGCGATTGCAAAGATTATTCTTGGAAATTCTATAGCGCTATCGCCGCTGCGCAAGTCACCAAGTCACGCTTACCCAACGCTCACTCCCCTGCACCTCTGCCCGTACCACCACCCACAAACCCAGCAGCACAGCCGCCAGTCCCAGCCAGGCAATCATCGGCTGGTGCTCTCCCACCACCCACACGGCTAGTACAAAGGCAGCTACCGGCTCAATCAAACTAAGCGCCACGCCGGTGGGGCCCGATATATAACGCAAGCCTACAGAAAACAGCATGTGCGCAATGCCCGACACCACGGCACCCAGGTAGATGACGACCAGCACGGCGGGTAGCGTCCACTGCGGCACCCCGGCCTGCAGCAAAGCCACAGGAGCGGCCAGCACCGCTGCGCCGGTAAACACATAAAAGTTCACCACCTTGGGCGACATATGGCTGACCAAACGCTTGTTGATCAGCGCATAGCCTGCGTACGAGAGGCCCGCCAGCAAGCACATGACCAAGCCCTGCCACGAGGCGCTGCCCGCACTGCCCTTGCCCAACACCATAGCCGCGCCGCCTGCCACGCTGATGAGTGTGCCCAGCCACCATAGCGCAGACAGCGGCGCGCGCAGCACCACAGCCTGCAGCAGGCCCGCCCAGATGGGGCTGCTGCCAATGGCCACCGCCGTACCTACACCCACGCCAGCCAGCTTTAAGCCTTCATAAAAAAACACGCTATAGCCGCCAATGCCAAGCGATGCCCAAAAGAACCATGACCAACGCAGCCCCGCCACACGCGGGTTTAGCGCCAGCGAGCCCGGCTTGCGCTGCAACGCCCACCACAAGGCCAAGCCCAAAAATAAACTTGCCGCCGCCAGCTGCGCCGCGCCTACCCAAAACGGCGACAAGCCGCCCGCGCCCAGATGCTGTGCTGTGCCACTGGTGCCCCACAACACACCCGCCAGGGCAACCAACGCAATACCGTGGGTGGATGTGGACGGAAAGTTGCTGCCAGCGATGGCGTGTGGGGTCGATACAGTCTGGTTCATGCGCTTATGGTGCGCTGAGGCCGGTGTACCAACTGTCGAGAGACGCTTGATGTGCTGATAAATGGAACAGGCCACTGGCGCCTGACCAGTGGACGCCAGTAGCTATCAAAATGATAACAACCACAGCTATCCAGCAGCTTGTTTACGCAGACTGCGGCTGCCCACGCCCCGGTCACGCCGCAGTGCATAGGCCAGGGCGCTGGCGCTGCTGTAGCCACACCGCAGGGCGGTGGTCTCTAGAGGCTCGCCAGCGGCCAGAGCGGCGCTGGCCACGTCTAGCCGCAAATCGCGCAGCCACTGCTGGGGCGTGGCACCGGTCAGCTCTTGCCAGCGCACATGAAAGCGCTGGGCGCTTAAATGTGCCAGTGCTGCCAAGCGCGCCGTGGGCCAATCAGCCGCCAAATCAGCCTGCACAGCGCTGGTGATGGCCTGCACGTTGAGCGCGCGGCGCTGAAGCAGCACGGGCGACTGCAGAACCCAGGCCAGATACGCCTGGGCTACCGTGCTTTGTGAAGCATGCGTAGAGAGCCACGGCGCAGGCGGCGCTGCAAAGCGGCGCAGCTGGCCCAAGCCGGTTTGTGCTGGCGCATCCACCACCGCAATGGCGCTGCCGTGCTGTGCCAAATAGGCATGCGTGGCGCCTGCGGGTATGACCACGCCGCTGGCGGTATCCACATAGGCGGCCTTGCCGTCTACCTCTAGCTCCATACGCCCGGCCAGCGCATACAACAGCTGAACATGGCCGTGGCTGTGCGCCTGCTGCTCGCCGCTGTAATGGCGGATCGAGTAATCAGGATCGGTCAAAGGTTTGTGGATGCTGGCAGCTGACATGGCGAAGCGGCGTAGAGGCTCATCTTAACGCGGCACGGAACAGCGTATATTGGCGCTTTTGGCTCCACCGACATTCCGCATCGCGCAGCATGGCTGACTCCTCCAACAACGTACCCACCATCACCCGCCGCTCCTGGACTGATACCTTCCGCGTCTATACCGAACCGGCCAGCCTGCGCATGCTGGCGCTAGGCTTTTCTGCGGGGCTACCGCTGCTCTTGGTGCTGGGCACTTTGTCGTTTTGGCTGCGTAAGGCGGGGATTGACCGGGCGACGATCGGTTACCTGAGCTGGGTGGGCTTGGCTTATGCGTTTAAGTGGGTGTGGTCGCCGTTGGTAGACCGCCTGCCGCTACCGCTCCTAAACCGCTTGCTGGGGCGCCGTCGCAGCTGGTTGCTGCTGGCACAGTGCCTGGTGATGGGTGGCCTGCTGGGCATGGCGTTGACCGATCCGCAGCAGCATTTGAACCACATGGTGTGGTGCGCACTGGCCGTGGCTTTTGGCTCAGCCACGCAAGATATTGCGCTCGATGCTTACCGCATTGAATCCGCCGACGCCGACAAACAGGCCGCGCTGGCCGCCACCTATCAAACCGGCTACCGCATTGCCATGATTTGGGCTGGCGCCGGGGTGTTGTGGCTGGTAGCTGCCAGCTTGAAAGGAGGCGCAGGAGACTACCAGCGCAGCGCCTGGAGCCTGGCCTATATGGTGATGGCAGCATCCATGCTGGTGGGCGTGGTCACGGTGCTGCTGTCGCCCGAACCAGTGCAAAAACCGCAAACCCCGGCCCGCAATGCGCAGGAATGGTTGCAGGGCGCGCTGGTAGCGCCTTTTGCCGACTTTATTAGCCGCTACGGTTGGCACGCGATTTTGATCTTGGCACTGATTGCCATCTACCGCATCAGTGATGTGGTGATGGGCATCATGGCGAACCCGTTCTATGTAGACATGGGCTATACCGAGGCCGAAGTCGCGTCCGTCAGCAAGGTGTTTGGCGTCATCATGACCTTGGTGGGTGCTTTTATTGGCGGTGTTATCAGCATGCGCATTGGCGTAATGCGGGTGCTGATGCTGGGTGCCGTGCTTTCGGCCGGCAGCAATCTGCTGTTTGCCTGGCTATCCACCCGCGGCCATGATTTGACTGGCCTGATCGCCGTGGTGTCCGCCGACAATCTGGCGGGCGGCATTGCATCGGCGGCGTTTATTGCCTACCTGTCCAGCCTCACCAATGTGAACTACTCGGCCACGCAGTACGCGCTGTTCAGCTCCATGATGATGCTGGCACCCAAATGGATTGCCGGGTTCTCGGGCGTGTATGTGGATAACTTTGGTTATGCGCAGTTTTTCACCTCCACGGCCCTGTTGGGCCTGCCCGTGCTGGTGCTGGTGTGGCTGGCGTCGCGGGTGCAAGCCGTGCACGCCACGCCCCAGGTGAGCACCACGGCATAGGAACGTATTTACCAAACTTTACGGAAGCTACAAGGCCTCGCGACGGCACTGTGCCAGTATCGACCGATAGCTAATGACAACCAGCGGGAACCCCGCCATGACCAACATTGCCATGCATACCCACCAACTGTTGATGATCGAAGACGATGAGCGCCTTGCCAATATGGTGAGTGAGTATCTCAGCCAGTCGGGCCTGCAAGTCACCCACATGGCCGACGGCATCAGCGGCCTAAATGCACTGCAGGAGCCAGTCAATGGCCAACCGGCAGATCTGGTGATCTTGGATTTGATGCTGCCCGACATTGACGGGCTGGAGGTCTGCCGCCGCATCCGTACTTTAAGCGGCCCCGCCGCCCAGGTACCCATCCTGATGCTGACTGCCAAGGGCGACCCGATGGACCGCGTGATTGGCCTCGAAGTCGGCGCCGACGACTACCTGCCAAAGCCTTTTGAGCCACGCGAGCTGCTGGCCCGTATCCGCGCTATTTTGCGCCGCCGGGGCGATGGCGTAGCCGCTGCCAACCAGCTCAGCCAAGTGCTGCGGTTTGGCAGCCTGGAGATTGACCGCGACGCCCGCACCGTAGTCGTGGCTGGCAAGCTGGCCGATTTGACCAGCTACCAGTTTGACCTGCTGGTGACCTTGGCCGAGCGCGCTGGCCGCGTACTAAGCCGCGACCAGATCATGGAGGCCGTGCGTGGCCGCGAGCTGGAGGCATTTGACCGCTCTATCGACGTGCATATGGGCCGCATCCGCGCTGCGATTGAGGTAGACCCCAAGAACCCGCGCCGCATTTTGACGGTGCGTGGCGTGGGCTACGTTTTTGCCAAGCAACAAGACTAGTACTATTTATTTAATAGCTGCTAGCGCCCTATAAATGAGCGTTAGATGGCAAGTTCACCCCCATCCTCCCACCGCATGCAGCTGTACAAGTATTTTGCCGAACGGCTTTACCTGCGTATCTGGCTCACCGTAGTCGGTGGTGTGGCCGTGCTCATCATGGTGATCGGCTGGGCCTGGCAAACAGCGGCGGAGAAAAACGCCACACCCATGCAGCCGCCTACGCGCAACATCACCATCCGCCAGCCGGACGGCAGGGTGCTGTTGCAAGGCCTGGCCATGCGCCAGCCTAGCGAACCCGGCGACCGCGTGATCTACATGCTGGAGGACGAATCGGGCCGCAGCTATGAGATGGAGCTGTCGCGCCGCGCAGACCGAGGCGCGCACCGCCCGCCGCCCAACCTGGGTCCGTGGTGGTTTTGGGTCAAGCCGCCGTTTGGTTTTTTGTGGATGCTGGGCCTGATCGGCATTGTGGTGATCGTGGGTGTGTTCCCCATCATCCGCCGCTTGCTGGGGCGGCTGGAGCGGCTGCGCAAAGGCGTTAAACAGTTTGGCGACGGTGACCTGTCGGTTCGGGTAGATGTACGTGGCAACGACGAGGTGGGCGAGCTGGCCCGCCAGTTCAACGCCGCAGCCGCGCGGATCGAGACCTTGGTGCAATCGCACAAATCACTGTTAGCCAACTCATCGCATGAGCTGCGCAGCCCACTCACCCGCATCCGTATGGGGGTAGAGCTAATGGGCGACAAGCCATCCCCCACCTTTAAGCAAGAGATACAGCGCAATATTGCCGAGCTAGACCAGTTGGTGGACGAGATTTTGCTGGCTAGCCGCCTGGATGCGCGTGAGGCCGATGTAGGCACCAGCGAGTTGATCGACCTGGTAGGTTTGTGCGCCGAAGAGTGTGCTCGCATTGATGCCGAACTGGAGGTGCAGGCCGATGATGCCATTGAAGTACGCGGCATCGCTAAGCTGATGCGCCGCGCCATCCGCAACCTGCTGGAGAACGCACGCCGCTACAGCCCGGGTCCGATCACGCTCTTCCTCAGCAAAGAGGGGCCGTATGCTGACATCCGCGTGGCCGACCGGGGCCCTGGCGTGCCAGACGAGCAGCGCGACCGTATTTTTGAGCCCTTCTACCGCATGCCCGGCGCCAGCGAGCGCCATGGCGGTGTGGGCCTGGGGCTGGCCTTGGTGCGGTCGATTGCCGAGCGCCACGATGGCCATGTGCACTGTGAGGCCCGCGAAGGCGGTGGCGCGGTGTTTGTGCTTCGCCTGCCGTTAGCGCCCATTGCGGCCGCAGCGGCAGTGCCTAGCGCAATCCAGAAACAGTTAAAAAACGACGCCTGACACCAGGGCGATATTGGCGTAGGGCGTGAACTCGCCCGTGCGCACCACAGCCACCGCTTGTTGCGTCAGGCTTTTAAACTCGCTGTGCGACACGAATTGCGGCGCTGCTGGCAATTGCGGCGCTTGCTGGCTGTACCACGCGGGCAACTCGTCGCTTGCAGACAGGCATTCGCGGGCCACCACGGCATGCTCAATTTGCAGCTCGCTCAGCACGGCCTTAAGCACCTGCGCTAGTGACGGAACGCCTTGGGTAACCGCCAAGTCAATGCGGCGCACACCAGCAGGCACCGGCAAGCCGGCATCGCCAATCACCAGCACATCCCCATGGCCCATGCTGGCAATAACTTGCGACAACTCAATATTCAGCAACGCAGCGCGTTTCATAAAGGGCTCCAACTGGTGGCCTGGGTATCGGTATCGACCTCGGCAAAATACGGGATGGACGGCTGCGCACCCGCGCGCGTCACACAGATACTGGCTGCGCGTATGGCCCACTGCGTGGCCTCGTTCAGCGTAGCTCCCTGGGCCAGTTGCACAGCAAGTGCGCCCAAGAAGGTGTCACCCGCCGCCGTGGTGTCCACCGCTTGAACGCGCATTGCATGGTGCCAATACACAGCGCCCTGCGCATCGCAAGCCACAGCGCCATGCGCGCCCAGCGTGACAACCAGTTGGCCTGCGCCCTTGGCCTGCAAGCTGTGGGCGGCCTGGGCGGCGCTTGCGGGGTTATCTACCACCAAGCCGGCCAGCGCACTGGCCTCGGCCTCATTCACCACCAGCACGTCGATAGCAGGCCACCAATCATCGGGGATAGCCTGCATGGGCGATGGATTGAGCACAGCCTTGCAGCCCGCGCTACGCGCCAGACGCAGTGCCTGTGCGACTTCCGTCAGCGGTGTCTCAAACTGCAGCACCACATAGGCTGCACCTTGCAGCAGGTGTGCCAACAAGTCCTCGGGCACACGCAATAAATCATTGGCGCCTGGCACCACCACAATCTGGTTTTGCGCCGCATCGTCCACACTGATCACCGCCACGCCGGTGCCCGCTAAGCCACTGCGTTGCACATGGCCTACATCGATGGAGTCAGCCGCCAAACCCGCCAGCAGTTGGTCTGCATAGGCGTCGTTGCCCACGCATGACAGCATGGTCACCGCAGCGCCCTGGCGCGCACAGCTCACCGCCTGGTTCCCGCCTTTGCCGCCTGGCACCTGGCTCAGCGACTGGCCCAGCATAGTCTCCCCCGCGCGCGGCATGTGCGGCACGCGCAGCACCAGATCCATGTTCAGGCTGCCCAGCACCACGATGCGGGGCGCTTCACTCAAAATAGGTGCAGTCACACCAGTCCTCCGCTCAAGGTTTGCATCGCAAGTTTGGCCACTGGCCGGCTACTGCCCCGTGTTACCAAAGCGGGCGCCAGCAATTGCATATGTGCTGCTGTTGCCGCTGCCTGTACGGGCGCAGATTTACCGGCCTGCATGCCCTCCAATAACAAAGCCAGCGCCTGGTGCGCCATGGCCGTTACCGGCTGGGCAATGGTGGTGAGCGCAGGGTGGGTGTAGCTGGCCAGCTCAATATCGTCATAGCCCACCACCGCCACATCCTGAGGCACGCGCAGATCGCATTCATGCGCGGCGCGCAGTGCGCCCATGGCCATCAAATCATTGCAAGCCAGCACCGCTGTGGGGCGGTTTGCAGGCGCTTCGCGCAGCAAGCCCAGCATGGCCAGATAACCGCCGTTGACGGTGAAATCGCCATAGGCCAGCAAATGGGTAGACAGCCCCACTTGCTCTAGCGCCTGGCGCCAGCCGCACACCCGCTGCTCGCTGCTGTGTAGCTGCTCTGGCCCGCCAATGCAGGCAATACGCTGGTGGCCCAAGGTCAGCAAGTGCTGGGTGGCCAGCATGCCGCCTTGCACATGGTCAGTCTGAACGCAGGGGCGGTCTAGCCCCGCAATGGCGCGGTCGATCAGCACCATGGGGATGGCGGTTTGCGACAGGTGCAGCGACATCGTGGCGTCGTCGCTGGTCGATGCGACGATCACACCATCTACCCGCTTTTGCGACAGCACTTCCAGGTACACCTGCTGGCGGTCTACGTTGTCATCGGTATTGCACAGCAGCAGCGCGTAGCCAGCGGCGAAACAAGCATCCTCCACCGCACGCACCAGCTCGGCAAAGTAGGGGTTGGAGTTGTTGGGCACCAGCATGCCAATGGTGTGCGTGACATTCATTTTGAGGCTGCGCGCCACCGCGCTGGGCACATAGCCCAGGCTGCGTACCGCCGTCATCACCCGCGCCTGCGTGCCCACATGTACGGCCCGCGTTTTGTTGAGCACGTGCGACACCGTGGTGGCCGATACGCCTGCCATGCGCGCTACGTCTTTAATACTGGTCATGGCTGGCCTTTATGTGCGCCGCGCGGCACGGCGCTGGCGCAAGGTATCAATAATCACAGCCACCACAATCACTACGCCGGTGATGATGCGCTTCTCTGGCTCGCTGGCTCCAATTTGCGCCAGACCAGCCTCCAGCACGGCAATAATCAACACGCCAAAAAAAGTGGCAATAACCGAGCCGCGCCCGCCCATCAGGCTGGTGCCACCAATCACCACTGCAGCAATCACTTGCAGCTCCATGCCGGTGCCCGCGTTCGGGTCGGCAGCCTCCAGGCGCGCCGATTGCATCAGGCCTGCCAGGCCTGCCAGCAAGCCCGTCAAGGCAAACACGGCGATACGGATAGGCCGCGGGTCAATACCGGCCAGGCGCATGGCCTCTTCGTTAGTACCAATGCCGATCACATAGCGGCCAAACACGGTACGAGTGAGCACGATCTGGCCAATGATGACGATGACAACCGCTATCAAAAATGCAGCTGAGACACCATCCACAATAGGCGCTGCCAGGCCAGATATGGCATCACCCACATACTGGGTGCGCGAATCGGTTACCAAATATGCCGTGCCACGCAAGGCCTCCAACATACCAAGCGACACGATAAAACTGGGCAAGCGCCAAGCGACCGACACCGTACCCGTAATGGCACCGCACAACAAGCCAGTCGCCAGGCCCATGAGCCCAGCTAGCCATACATTAACGCCCCATAGCAAAATGGCCTGCGCAGCCACACCGGCCGACAGCGCCAGCACCGAGCCGACTGACAGATCAATGCCCGCCAGGATCAGCACAAAGGTCATGCCCACCGCCATCACGGCCAACGCCGGGATCTCGTTGGCGATGGTGACAAAGGTTTCTTTGCTGAGAAAGTACTCGCTCTTCCAGCTAAAAAACGCAACCATGGCGATCAGCACGAGTGCCAGGCCCACATAGGTGCCCCAGGCTTGCATAAAGCCCGCAGATGGCGCGCGGACTGCGGGCTGCGCGTTGGTGGTGGTGGTCATGGCTTTTCTATCCTCTTGCCTGCACGATTTTTGGGGGGAGCAGCGTGTTCACGCTGCCAGGGCATTGGTCTTGGGGCTGTTGTTGCCAAAGGCCGCTGCCAGCAATGCTTGTTCAGTCCACTGACCGCGCTCGAACACGGCAACCAGCTGGCCGTCATGCATGACACCGATACGGTCGCACATGGCCATCAGCTCGCGCAGGTCGCTGGACACCATCAGCACGGCCTTGCCGTCGTCGCACATGCGATCGACTTCGTTGTAAATGTCAGCGCGCGCGCCTACGTCCACACCGCGTGTGGGCTCGTCCAACAGCAGCACATCACAAGGCTGGTGCAGCCAGCGGGCAAACACCACTTTTTGCTGGTTGCCGCCGCTTAGCGTCGCCACAGCCTGCTCGGGCCCGCGCGAGCGTATGCGCAGGCGGTCAATAAAGTGGCGCGCTACCTCGGCTTCATGCGCCAGCTGCATCCAGCCTGCACGCGCAACTTTGCCAAGGCCCGCCAAGGTGGTGTTGGCGCGTATGGATTGCGACAACAGCAAGCCTTGTGATTTGCGGTCTTCCGTCACCAGGCCAATACCCGCGCGGATCGCCTGCACCGGGTTAGCCCAGTTGGGCGATACGCGGGCCTTGGGCGCACCACCTTGCGCTGCGTGCAAACTGATCTCGCCGTTCTCGGCACGGTCGGCGCCAAACAGCAGGCGTACCAGCTCGGTACGGCCCGATCCGACAAGGCCAGCCAGGCCCATGACCTCGCCCGCATACAAATCCAGGCTCACGCCGCGCACCAGCTTGCCACGTTGCATATTCTTGGCCTGCATACGCATGGCACCGCGCGCGCGGCGCGGGCGGCCTTCGTTGTCTTGCACGGCGTGGCCCACCATGCGCTCGACCAACTCATGCTCTTGCACTCCAGCCATGGCGCGCACATCAACCAAGCGCCCATCACGCAGCACGGCCACGCGGTCGGCAATGCGCTGCAACTCTTCTAACCGGTGCGACACATAGACCAGGGCCACGCCCCGCGCTTTAAGCAAATCAATCTGCTCGAACAAATGCTCAGTCTCTTTGGGCGTGAGCATGGCTGTGGGCTCGTCCAGCACCAGCACGCGCGTGCCGTCTTGCAGGTTACGGGCAATCTCCACCATCTGCTGCTGGCCAATGCCTAGCTGCGACACCGGGGTATCCGGGTCAATATCGGTCATGCCAATCTTGGCCAGCTGGGTACGCGCCAGCGCTCGCATAGTGTCGTTGTTTAGCCAGCCCATTCGATTGGGCAAGCGGTCCAGCAGCAGGTTCTCGGCTACCGATAGCGTGGGGATCAAGCCCAGCTCTTGCATCACCATGCGCACGCCGTGGTGCTCGGCATTACGGCGCGAGGTGGGCGCAAACGACTGGCCATCTAGCTGCATGCTGCCTTGCGATGCATCGACCAGGCCGCACAGGATTTTAGACAGCGTGCTCTTGCCCGCGCCGTTCTCGCCGGTCAGCGCCATCACCTCTCCGGCGTGCAGGTCCAGGCTCACGCCCTCCAGCACCGTGGTGCCGGAGTAGGCTTTGCCCACGTTATGCAGGCGCACACGGGGTGCCGCTGCGGGGTTTGCCTCTGGGGTTTGCATGGCGCTCACTTCTGCTTGCTGATTTACTTGCTGTCCTTGGTGACCAGCACCACGTCGGTTTTCACCTCGGCAGGCATGTCGTTTTGCTTTTTCTTCTCGGCCAGCGACTTCAGAGCGATCTCAATACCAAACACAGCTTGCTTGGCGGCAAACTGGTCAGCGGTCGCCAGCACTCGGCCATCCTTCAGCATCGGCTTGATGGCGGCAATATTGTCATAACCCACCACCTGCACCTTGCCGGTGCGGCCCGATGCCTTGACGGCGGCCACCACGCCCAGCGCCATGCTGTCGTTACCTGCCAAAATGGCCTTCAGATCAGGGTGTTCGCGCAGCATACCGGCGGCCACAGTGTTGCCCTTGTCAATCTCCCACTGGCCAGACTGCACGCTCACTACGTTGGCGCCAGCGGCCTTCATGGCATCTTGATAGCCCAGGGTGCGCTGCTGGGCGTTGAAGGTGGTCGATACGCCTTCCACAATCGCCACCTTGTCGCCCGCCTTCAATTGCTTGGCCAGGTAGTCGCCCACCAGCTTGGAGCCTACGCGGTTGTCCGGGCCCACAAAGGGCACAACCATATCCTTGCTCTTGAGCGCATCGGCATCGAGCTTGTTGTCGATATTGATGATCAGCACGCCTTTGTCGGCCGCGGCCTTGAGCGTTGGCACCAGGGCTTTCGAATCGGCCGGTGCAATCACGATGGCGTTGACGCGCTGCGCCACCATTTGCTCCACCATCTTGATCTGGGCGGCGGTGTCGGTCTCATCCTTGATGCCGTTAGCCACCAAGGTGTAGTCAGCCGCATGCGCTTTTTGATGGGCCTTGGCGCCGTCTTCCATCGTGCGGAAGAACTCGTTGGCCAGCGACTTCATCACCAGGGCCACCTTGGGCTTGTCAGCCGCTGTGGCGGTGTGGGTGAATCCGGCCAGGGATGCCAAGGCCAGTGCAGCAGTCAGGGTACGGCGAGAAAAGCGCATGAGAGTCTCCAGTTGTGATGTGTGGCTCGCGACAATCCAGCAAATAGCCGCGAGAAGCCGGATATTTGCACAGACGCAAACGTTTGCGCCCCGGAGTTTACCCGAAGGTAAAACTTGAACGCAGCGTGATGAGGAACTCTTTTTTGATAGCTGCTAGCGCCCGCCAGATGCACACCAGAGGCTTGTTGAATGCCTAATATTTAAGCAATCACCCGCTTGATAATGGCGATCGCGGCACAAAATCCTGCCAATCCAGGCCCGACAGCTTGACCGGATGTGGGGAGCGCTCCGGCCCGTTTCCGCATGCCGAATCACCCGCCACGCACCAGCATTCGCCGCCCCAGCACGGCCGCTCGGGGTGGGCTGGCGGGGAATCGTTTGCTGAGGGTGTTGCCATGGATGCACTCCTCTATCCATAGCATGTTGCGCACGCTGGACGGGCGCTAAATCGCGGGAGAACAAACCGCGCTGTTTTAACTACGCTGCTGTGGGTGGCGCGCAATCATCCAGATATAGAGCAGCACACCCAACACCAGCGCGCCAGCGGCCACCGCCAACCCGTAAGCAAAACCAGTTTGCGTGCTGGCCGTGTGCGCCAGCATGGTGGCCACCATGGGTGGGCCCACGATCTGACCCAGGCCATAGGCCGCAGTCAGCAAACCGGGAAAGCTGGCAATCGCTGCGGGCCAGATGCGCCGCGCCTCTTGCAGAGCAAAAAAAGTGATGGTGGTAAAGGGCAGGCCAAGGAAAATACTGCCCAGCGCAAAGCCAACGGGCGTTGGCGATACAAAAGGGATAGCAATCGATACCGCTTGGATGCTGTAGCCCGCTATCAGCAGCTTGCGCCTGTCCCAGCCCGCAGGTACATGGGTAGACAGATAAGCACCCAGCGCCACTCCGCCGCCAAACATGGGCCAAAACAAATCAGGCCAGGCCGACCCAACTGGCAACGCGCCGCGTGCAATCACCGGCAAATAGGTCGCGGTGACGATATAGCCCAGCCCGGCAAAGCTATACGCCAGGGTCAGCAAGCCGCGCTCCAGCGGCCCCTCGGCCACAGGCGCTGCCTTTGCGCCAGGCTTGGCAACTACAGCAGGCGGCGGCGCCAACGCGCCGCGCACCACGGGCAACACCAGCAGCCAGAACAACAGCGCCAGCACAGCAAACACCAGCCAACCGGCAACGGCTTGCCAGCCCGCTGCCACCATGGCGCTGGTGGCCAGGCCCGTCAGCGCAATGCCAATGCCCGGCCCGCAAAACAGCAAACCACTGAGCGCCGGCCGCCCCAAATGCGCCAGCTGCGACATGCACCACAAGGTGATGTTGAGAAAAACCATGGCACTGGCCACACCAGATACAAAGCGCAGTGTGGCCCAGGCGCCGGGCACATTCATCGCCATGGCCGCAGTTAACAGCGCGGTGATAAACAACCACCAGTGCACCATGCGCGCCGGATGCCAGCGCTGCATAAAACCTTTGGCCACCCAAGGCAGGGCCATGCACACCATGGAGCCCACAAAATAGCCGATGTAGTTACTCATCGCCAGCCAGCTGCCCTCGGTGAGCGTGATGGTGCCGTCGTGCAGCATCATGGGCAGCAGCGGCGTAAAAGCAAAACGCCCCACACCCATGGCCGATGCCATGGCAATCATGCCGGCAATGGCGACGAGCCAAGGGCGTTGTGACAGTGGCAAAAAGGTGGACGGAGCCGTGGTGGAGGCTTGCATGGCGTTTATCTATCTTTTTTAGAGATTGAATGTTAAATTAACATCTCCAAAAAAGATAGATGTGTTTCTTGTAGATTGCCCACCATGCTCGACCTTGCCTCCCTTGCCATCTTTGCCCAAGTGGCTGCCAGCGGCAGTATTACCCGCACGGCACAGCTGCTGGGCCGTGCGCAGTCCAACGTCACTACCCGCATCCAGCAGTTGGAGGAGCAAGTTGGCACCGCGCTTTTTGTACGCGAAGCGCGCCGCATGGTGCTGACGCCCGGGGGACAGCGCCTGCTGCGCTACGCCAACCAGCTTCTGTCGCTGGCCGAGGAGGCAGAGCAAAACCTGCGCGCCGACAGCGCACGCGGCCAGCTGCGTTTGGGATCGAACGAAAGCACCGCCGCAGCCCGCCTGCCGCAGCCGCTGGCGCAGTTCCACCGCGACCACCCTGCGGTGCAACTCGCCCTGTCCACCGGGCCCACGCGCCAGTTGGTAGAGCAGTTGCTTGCGCACCAGCTGGATGTAGCCTTGGTATCTTGGCCACCGCCTGATCTGGACGAGCCTTTGCCGCTGGACTGCACGCCGCTGTTTGACGAGCCACTGCGCCTGCTACTGCCGGCCAGCAGCAGCGCCGCCAACGCGCCCACCACCTTGGCCGCTTTTACCGACGGCTGCACCTACCGCCGCATTGGCGAAGCATGGATGGCGCAGCAGCACGGCAGCACGCCTACCCAAGTGCTGCAGCTGCATTCCTACCACGCCATCATCGCCAGTGTGGCAGCGGGCAGCACAGTGGCCGTTGCTCCGCAATCCATGCTGGATTTGCTGCGCGAGCCACCGCCCGTGCAGTTGCTGGATCTACCGCCCTGCACCACCATGTTTGTCACCCGCAGCGGCTACCAAACGCCAGCGGCGCAGCAGTTGCTATCAGTTTTGCAAGCCTCACGCATACCAGGCGCGCGCTAGCAACGGTTTTTATATAAATTCAGGAGCACTCCATGTCACGCACACTCCCCTCCCAACTAGGCCTGCAGCTGCCCATCATCCAAGGGCCGATGACCGGATCCGACAGCCCGGCGCTGGCGGCTGCTGTATCGGCAGGTGGCGGCCTGGGCTCGCTGGGCTGCGGCATGCGATCACCCGCCGCCATGCGCGAAGCCGCTGCCGCCGTACGCGCGCAAACTGACCGACCATTTGCGATGAACCTGTTTGTACAGCCTGCTCCCACGCCCAGCCCAGCCGAGGTAGAGCACGCCCTGGCACGCCTGCGCCCGCTATATGCCCGGTTTGGTGCTGAGCCCGCCGTGCCCGCGCAGTGGTGCGAGGACTTTGCCGACCAACTGGATACGCTGATCGCCCTGCGCCCCGCCGTTGCCAGCTTCACCTTTGACATCCTCACCGCTGCCCAGGTAGCGCGCCTGCACCAAGCAGGCTGCCAAGTTTGGGGCACGGCCACCACCGTTGCCGAAGCGCTGGCCTGGCAAACCGTGGGAGCCGATGCGGTCGTTGCCAGCGGCTGCGAGGCTGGTGGCCACCGGGGCACATTTTTGTCGGATTACGCCTCATCCATGGTTGGCACTTTTGCGCTGGTGCGCGATTGCGTCAAACAACTGTCCATCCCGGTGATTGCGGCAGGCGGCATCATGGATGGAGCAGGCATTGCTGCCGCGTTGGCACTGGGCGCGCAGGCAGTGCAAATGGGCACGGCGTTCTTGGTCTGCCCTGAATCGGCCATCAACTCTGCCTACCGCACCGCCCTGGCGCGGGCCGTGGCGACGGACACGGTAACCACGCGCACCATCTCCGGCCGCCCAGCGCGCGGCATTCGCAATGCCATGATCAGCGCACTGGAGGCGAACGAGGCTGACATACCCGCCTACCCGGTGCAAAACGCGTTGACTGGCGCACTGCGCAAACTGGCCGCCGCCCAAGGCGATGCCCAGTATTTGTCGCTCTGGGCGGGCCAAGGCGTAGCACAGGCCAGAGCCCTAGCCGCCGCATCGCTTTTGCAGCAATTGGCTGACGAGTGGCGCAGCGCTGGCGCACAATAAGCGCTGATCTTTTTTTGCCCGCCTATTGCAATCATGAGCACCAGCGCCAAACCCGTTATTTTGTCCATCCAATCCAATGTGGCCTGGGGCTATGTGGGCAACTCGGCGGCGGTGTTTGCGCTGCAGCGCCTGGGTTTTGATGTGCTGCAGGTGCACACTGTGTTGTTCAGCAATCACACGGGCTACGGCCAGTTTCGTGGCCAGATTTTGAGCGCCGAGCATATCCGCGACATTCTGGACGGCTTGCGCGACCGGGGCGTTTTGCAAAAAGTGGGCGCCGTGCTGTCGGGCTACCTGGGCAATGCCGATACCGGCGCGGTGATTCTGGATGCCGTCAACGACATCCGCCACACCAACCCCGGCCTGTGCTATTTGTGCGACCCCGTGATGGGCGATGTGGGGCGCGGCCTCTTCGTCAGCCCGGCCATCCCTACGTTTTTGCGCGACCAGGCCATCCCCTTTGCCAACATCATCACACCCAACCAGTTTGAGTTTGAGCTATTGACTGGCTCCAAGCTGGCAAGCGTGGAGGAGGCAGTCACCACCGCCCGTCAGCTGCGCGGGCGTGGCCCCAGCACCATCATCATCACCAGCTTGGCAACGCCTGATATTGCGCCCGATGAGCTGGGTACCTTGGCCGTGAATGGCGATGGGGCCTGGCTGGTTACCACCCCAAGGCTGGATCTGCATCCGCTGCCCAATGGCATGGGTGATGTGTTTGCCGCCACCTTGGTAGGCCGATTGATGGACGGCAAGGCCTTGCCCGAGGCGCTGGAGCTGGCCACTGCCACCTTGTATTCGCTGGTGAAAGCAACCGCTCAAGGATCGCGCGATTTGCCGTTGATTAGCGAGCAGGTGCAGTTGGTTGCACCATCAGAGCGCTTTAACGCAAAGGCTGTTTAAGCCTTTGGTGGCGCGCACATGACTCGCAGTGCGTGCTCACGTCCAATCAAAGCGCCCAGCAGCACAACCAGCATAAAGGTGTAGAACATATGCCCGCTGTTGTGGGCAAAAAACACCTGGGTCACACCAAAGCCGGCATAGCACAGTGGCAGCAAAATACCCAGCATGCGCAGATAGAGGATTTGCCGGTCCATAGGCACGCCTGGGCAGCGCTGCATGCGCCGTCGCGTAGGCCAAAAGATGGCCAGCGGCACCAGGTAGAAGGCCAGCAGCAGCACGACGCCAAGCAGGCCGCGCTTGGCAAACATGTCCATCAATTCATTGTGCGCGTGGCTGAACTGCTGCACAAAAGCATCGGCCTGGCCGGCTTGCACACGGCGCGCTTTCTCTGTCTCATAGCCACGCACGCCCCAGCCCAGCACGGGCTTATCGAGCCCCATTTGCCAAGCCAGCCGCCAGTGCGCCAGACGCTGGCCAACCGAAGTGTGCGCCTGGCCCTGCTCCTGGTAGAGCGTAACTTCTTGCACCGCAGTGTGGTAACGCTCCGCCATCTCCGGCCCTTTCAATGCCACCAAGCTGCCCACACCGATGACTGCTGCCACCAGGCCCATGCTCACCGGCTTACGCAGGCCGCAGCGCCACAACTGCACTGCGCCCACGATCAGCACCACGGGCAGCACAATCCAGCTGCCACGCGTATCTGATAACACCACGGCCAGCAGACCAAACAAGCAGCACACCAAGCCCAATAGCCGCTGCCAAGCTGCCAGCGAGCGCCAAAGCAGCAGCACGCCAAAACAACAGCCCAGCGCCAGCACCAGCGCAATCCCGCTGAACTGAATGGCATTGGTAAAGCCGGTGGCACGGTGCATCTGCTGCCAGCCCGTTTGGTAGACCGCCACCAACCCGGCACCCAGCGCCCCGGCCAGCATGCCCCAACCCAGCGGCCGCACCTTGGGTGCAAAACGCTGTAAAAAGCCCAGGCCTAGCGCAGCCAGCAGGTATTTCAGCAACTGGTCACTACCAGAAGTGAGTGACCACCCATCAAAACTCAGCGCCCATAGCAAGCCCATGGCGGCCAAGATACCGCCCAGCCAGACAGCGCGGCTATCCCAGCGCTCACGCCACCATTGGCGCATAAAAATCAGAGCAGCCAGCGCCAGCACCGTGGCGCCAATCGAGTAGCCCGACGACACGGACAGCGCCAAGCCTGGCACCAGGAACGCCACCAGCTGGCTGACACGCAAGGCCAGCGATGGAGCGGCAGCCGACGCGGCCACAGGCCTCATCGTCGAACGTCTCCGCTCAGATTAGGCCGGTCATACGCCAGGGCGACGTAGCGGAAAAAACTCTCCAGCGCGACAAACAGACAGTACAAAAATCCCGCACCGCCACACAGCACGCCAAGATGAAAGAAGTAAAGACGCACAAACATGGAAGTCGAGGCAGCCAGTCCACGCCAAATACCGCCACGCACGCCGGCTTCGGCACGCTTGGCTGCGCCCAGCATCGCGTATTGGGTGAGCTTCTCCAGGCTGCCGCGCACCGTGCTGCGTGAATGGTGCAGCAGCGCCGTCTTCATGACGTGGCGTGGCACATCGCTGCGGCTCAGCTGGGCTTCTTCATGCACAACGCCGGTGTACTCGCGCAGCAAGTTGCGCCAAAACAGGCGCTCTACCTTGGAGGTAGATCGCAGGTACTTCAGCTCCTCACCAAAGGCAACCATGCGCCAGCGCACCATCCAGATCGCCTCTTCGCCCGATGCCACAATCGCCTGCAGCTCGTCGCGAAACTCGTGCGAGATCGTCTCGTCCGCATCCAGAAAAAAGATGTAATCGCCCGTGGCATGGGCCAGCATGCGGTTGCGCTGCACGGCAAAACCCTGCCAGTCGGCATACAGGTGTACCTGGGCCCCCAGCTCGCCCGCAATGGCCGTGGTGCGGTCGGTGCTGCCGCTGTCCACCACCAATACCTGGTCGGCAAACGAGGCGCTGCGCACGCAGGCCTCGATATTGCTTTCTTCGTTCAGCGTGAGGATGCCAATGGTCAGCGACAGCTTGCGCGAAACCGCTGCGCCGCCCAATGGGGATCTAGTCACTCAATGGCCGCCGTGGAAAGCCTCGCCAGCTTTCAAGCGGTACACGGTGCCGCAGTAGGGGCACTTAGCCTCGCCGGTGCGACCCACATCCAGGAACACACGCGGGTGGCCGCTCCACAGCTTCATGTCTGCCTTGGGGTTGGGGCAGAAAACGCCGCCTTGGGCGTTCAAATCTTTGGCCAGCAACTCAACAACTGCCTGCGTCATGGTGATTCAACTTTCCTGTACCTGCCGGAGGCACTTGCGCCCGGCGGCTATCGATGGTTCTGAGAATGGGTTGTCTCAAAGCGGGGCTTGCCCCGCCATGCTCCATTGCTGGGCAGTGATTTTACGTGCGTAGGGCGCTGCCTTACAGAATACACAGGCTTGGCCCTATGGTGATCGGACCGCGCAGGGGCCAAATACCAGCCCGTTTGCCTCTATTTTCAGCAATACAGTTACAAATAGCGCACTCAGCCTTGGGCCAAATCACCGCCCGGCGTGGCGCTGTCAACCACTTGCGGGCGATGCAGGGCCCACTTTTGCAGGCGCCCGTTCACAAACTCGCAGGTCACGGTTGACTCAGTGTTGTCGCGCCAGACAAACACCTCGGGCTGCGCACCTTCCTCGGATTGGCGCAAGCCCAGCGAGCGTGTCATAGCCACCACATGCACCAGCGGGCGGTTGGGTTTGAGCTTGGCGTTCAGCATGACGGCGCTGCCCACATAGCCAATGGGCCGCTCAGACGCGCGTCGCATGATGGTCATCAGCCGCGTGAAGTGCAGCATCAGCCACATCACAATGCCGCCCGCCACAGCCAGCACGCCCATCCATTTGTAATTTTGGTAAGCGCCACCCAGCAGGATCAGCAAACCCACGGGGACCAGTATGTTTCTCCAGTTCATAGCGCCTATTGTCCACTGCGGTGCAAGCGCCACCGCCGCAGGGGGAAAATTTACCCACCTGCAGCCCGCATTTACCCCTGCGTATGGCAGGATTTATCCCTACAACCCGGGCCACCCACTGGCGCATGCCGCCATTGGCTGGCATGCTTGGCACCTTGCGCTGCCTATCGTGGCGCCTGCCTAGCCAGATTTATCCATGTCCCTGAGCTTTTCCATCGCCTTTGCCGCATTCAGCAAAAGTTTTCTGCTGGTGATCGCCACCATGCTGCCCATCCTCAACCCGGTCAGCGTGTCGGCCATCTTTTTAACGCTGACGGAAGGCGCCTCGAACGAGACGCGGCGCAGCATCGCTACCCGCATTGCCATCAATGTCACCTTGCTGACCATCTTCTTCATGCTGATCGGCTCGTACATGCTGGAGATGTTTGGTCTGTCGATCGACATCGTTCGCCTGGGCGGTGGCCTCTTGGTAGCAGTGATCGGCTGGAATATGATCAACGCCAACTCCTCCGAAGGCCGCACCGAGAAGCTGGCCGAGGCCTTTACGCCCGAGATGGCACGCCGTCGCGCCTTCTACCCGCTGACCTTTCCCCTCACCTACGGGCCGGGCAGTCTGGCCGCCACCATCACGATCGGCGTCAGTTTGCTAGACCGTCAATCGCCCGCCGTCACCGTGGTCAACGTACTGGGTGCAGCAACGGGCGCCGTGGTGGTGGGCATTATCTTGTTGGTGGCCAACCGCTATGCCGACAAACTGCTCAAGCCGCTAGGAGAGACCGGCACCATTGTGTTTTTGCGTATCTCCGCCTTCATCTTGCTGTGCCTGGGTATCCAGATCGCCTGGAGCGGCTTTGGCAACCTGATCAGCGATGCGATTGCGCACGGCGTGGTCGAGGCCTACCAAACCCCAGGCATGCACCGCTGATCCGTAATTTGATTCATTTTGGCTGCTGGCGCCCGTCCAACGGACGTCAGCACTTTTATTTTGATAGCATGCCCTGATGCGTCTTTGGTCTTTGCACCCCCGGTATCTCGATCCCCAGGGCTTGGTCGCGCTGTGGCGCGAGGGCCTTCTTGCGCGCCATGTGCTGCACGGCCTTACCCAGGGCTACCGCAACCACCCGCAACTCAACCGCTTTAAGGCCCACGCCACGCCGCAGCTAGCGATAGATGCCTATCTGTGGGCCGTGCAGCAACAAGCGACCGAGCGCGGCTATAAATTTGATGCGAAAAAGCTAGGCCCGCTGGTAGATGTAGCCCCCCTGCCCGTCAGCACCGGCCAGCTTGCCTATGAGTGGGAACACCTACTGCGAAAGCTGGAGACCCGCACCCCCGCCTTATGGGAGCAATGGCAACACACTGCCACGCCTGAACACCATCCATTAATGCAACTGGCCGAAGGGCCGATTGCCGACTGGGAACGCCCTTGATGAACCTCCACCTGATCCACACCACACTGGCCGTGGCTCTGGCTGGCCTGCTTGCCAGTCCCGCCACCGCCCAACCCAGTGCCGATGTCGCCCTGCCAAGCGCTCCTGCAGCGCAAGTTGCCCCTCCCGCGCCTTTAGAGCTAAACATGCCGTTAGCGCCCACTGGACGGGCGCCAGTAGCTACACCATCAATAGCGCCACATAGTCCAAACGCCTCCGCACAACCTGCCACGGCACCGGCGCCAGTGGCTGCAGCAGAGGCCCCGCTGCCAACGCCCTCGCCCGATGCGCAACAGGCCTATATGGCGGCGCGCGACAAGCTGGTGCAAATCCGCACCCTGCGCCGCCAAACCAATACGCAAAGCAGCACCGGATCCGGCTTTTACGTCTCTGCAGACGGCCTGCTCATCACCAACTACCACGTCATCAGCCAGCTGGCGCTAGAGCCTGAGCGCCACCGCGCCGTGCTGGTGGCCGTTGATGGCAAAGAGGCACCGGTACAACTTCTAGCCGTGGATGTGCTGCACGATCTGGCCCTGCTACGCGTTGCCAGAGTAGAGGGCGATGCTCCTGTCAGCTACAGCGCTCTGCCGTTGCGCCCCGATGACAAACCACTGAATGGCGGCGAGCGTATCTTCTCGCTGGGCAACCCGCTGGATGTGGGCTTCGCCATCACCGAAGGCACCTACAACGGCCTGGTGCAGCGCAGCTTTTACCCGCGCATCTTTTTTGGCGGCACCCTGAACCCCGGCATGAGCGGCGGCCCCGCGATTGACACCCAAGGCCGCGTAGTGGGCGTGAACGTAGCCAAGCGCTTGGGCGCCGAGCAGGTGAGCTTTTTGGTGCCGGTGCAGTTTGTCGAAAAACTGCTGGCCAGCGGCCGCGATGCCCAACCTGTTAAAGCTGCCCTGCATGCCGAGGTGACAAAACAGCTCATGCTGCACCAGCAAGACCTGGTTGACCGACTGCTGGGCGGCACCAGCCGCACCGAGCGCTATGGCCCCTACCGCGTACCCGTTCCCTCTGAGTCCCTGGCGCGCTGCTGGGGCGATGGGCGTGAACGACGTAGCGAATCGCTGTTCGATTTTGAGCGCAGTCAATGCCGCATTGACAGCGAAGTGTTTACCGGCGACGGCGACGTAGGCGGCCTGGGCATGCGCTACGAGGCCTATGACGCACCGCGCCTCAGCCCCTGGCAGTTTGCCCAAACCTATGGCCAAAGCTTTAGCAACGAACCGCTGCGCAAGCGCGGCAACCGCGTGCGCACAGGCTATGAATGCCGCGAAGACTTCGTCGCCAGCGACGCCAAGCTGCCCATGCGCGCCGTGGTCTGCATGTCTGCCTACCGCAAGTTCAGCGGGCTGTATGACCTGACCGTGCTGGCAGTGAGTGTTGACCAGCCGCGTCAAGGCGTTCTGGGGCGGCTCAACGTCAGCGCCGTCAGCTTTGAAAACGCCCAGCGTCTAGCGGGCTACTACCTGCAAGGATTCTCGAGCGAGGCCGCACGATGAGCAATAAAGACTACCCCGTGCTGACCGACATCGCACCCGATACCGTCATGGCCGATATTGACAGCCCCTTCTCCACCAGCCCAGATGGCGTAGTGCTAGAGCTGGTGGAGCGCGGCCACCGCCTGGCCCTGGCCCTTCCGGTGTTTGCCTGGCCCTGCAACGTGGGGCGTGCCGCTACCTCCGATTTGGTGCTGACCGACGCTAGCATTGCCGCCGAGCATGTGCGCCTTCACCACGACGGCGCTGGCCACTTTGAGGTGGAGGTGCTCGACCCCACCAATGGCGTATGGCTGGGCCGCCGGCATTACCAAAAGGGCGAACGCTTTGCCTGGGCCCCCGGCCAGCGGCTGACCCTGGGGCGCGGCGTGCAAATCAACCTGCGCAGCTCAGCACAACCGCTGACGGCTACGCAACACTGGCGTCCGTTCTCGCGCGGGCAGGGCATTTTGACCGCCTGTGCCCTGGTCGCCATGGCCGTGCTGGCCACGTGGATCACCTGGCTCAGCGCCACCGAGACCGGCGAGCTCGCCCGCCGCCTGCCGCCCATGCTGCTATGGATGTTTGGCGGCCTGCTGGGCTGGGTTCTGGGCTGGGCGCTGATGAGCAAGCTCTTCACCGGCACCACGGCCTTCTGGCGCCATGTGTGCATTGCCTCGGTAGGCATCGTGGTGATGAGCGTGGTGGATCAACTACTGTCCATTGCAGGCTTTGCGCTGTCTATGCCCCTGCTGCCGCGTTTTGATTCCGTGATTGCCATCGTCATGCTGGCTGTGGTCTTCTGGTTCCATCTGCGCGCCGCCACCTTGGTATCAGGCCGCACCTTGGGCGTAGCGATTGGAGCGCTGCTGGTGCTGGGCGCAGGCGCCAAGCTGGGTCTGCAATGGCAATCGCAAAAACGCCTGGGCGATACGCTGTACATGTCCACCATCTTGCCGCCACAGTGGCGCTTGGCGCCTACGGTGCCGGTCGATCGCTTTATGCAAGGCACCGACGCCATTCGCCAACAGCTGGATAGCCGCAGCAAGCTGGAGAAAGAAGACGACGAAGCCGATGACGGCGACGACAGCGGGCTGAATTAAGGCGTGCGTGCTGCGCGACTGACAGCGCAGCGCCTTGCCCCTACCATGGGCGATCGACAGCACCAAGGATCGCCGCCATGCAATACCGCTACCTGGGCCACAGCGCCCTCAAAGTCTCTGCCCTGTGCCTGGGCACGATGATGTTTGCCGACCAGACTGACGAGCAGGAAGCCAGCGCCATCGTGGCCGATGCCCGCGCGCAAGGCGTCAACTTTGTCGACACGGCGGATATCTACACCAAGGGCGCGTCCGAATCCATGCTGGGCCGCATCCTGCAAGGCCAGCGCGACGACTGGGTGCTGGCCACCAAGCTAGGTAACGTGATGGGCGACAAGCCCAACGAAGGCTATTACTCACGCGCCTGGATGCTGCGCGAGGTGGAGGCGAGCTTAAAGCGCCTGCAAACCGATCGCATCGACATCCTCTACATGCACCGCGATCGCGCTGATCTGCGGTTGGAAGAGCCCCTGTACGCCCTCAAGCACCTGATCGACAGCGGGAAAATTTTGTACTGGGGCATCTCCAATTTCCGCGGCTGGCGCATTGCCGAAGCGGTGTTTATCGCCCGCCAGATTGGCCTGCCGCCACCCGTAGTCTGCCAGCCATACTACAACTTGCTCAACCGCGGGCCCGAGACCGATATCTTGCCCGCCTGCCAGCATTTTGGTGTGGGCGTGGTGCCCTTCAGCCCCATTGCACGCGGCGTGCTCAGCGGCAAATACCAGCCCGGCATGGCGCCGCCCAAAGACAGTCGCGTCGGTCGCAACGATACGCGCATCTTGCAAACCGAATTCCGTCCCGAGTCATTGCTCATCGCCCAGCAAGTGCAGCAACACGCGCAGGAACGCGGCGTTACCGCCGCGCAATTTGCCACGGCCTGGGTGCTGGCGCACAGTGCGATCAGCTCCGTCATCGCCGGGCCACGCACCTTGCAGCAATGGCAAGACTACCTGCCCGCCCTAAATATCGCTATCACTGCGGAGGACGAGCGCCTGGTCAACGGCCTGGTCAGCCCTGGCCACCCATCCTCACCCGGCTATAACGACCCTGCGCATCTGTGGTTGCAGGGGCGCCCACTGTAAGCAGTGTTGTGTAAGCCTGCGTCAATTACTCTCAAATCAATAGCTGCCAGCGCCCTCTACATGGGCGCTAGCAGCTATTTTCATTCACACCTTCGTGGCCCACAACCTAACCGGCAGTCACCTGTGTCTGCATGCGCATCAGGTGTCAATGGCAAGATGCACGCCGCCATACCAATTGGAGCCATCGCATGAGCCAACGCACCATTACCGTCGCCGTCGAAGGCCTGACTTATCTGGAGGGCCCGCGCTGGCACCAGGACAGGCTGTGGTTTGTGGACTTCTACACCCACGGCGTCTACCGCATAAACGATGAAGGCCAGGCCGAGAAAGTGTTGCATGTGGCACAGCAGCCCTCAGGCCTTGGCTGGCTGCCGGATGGCCGCATGCTGGTGGTGTCGATGAAAGACCGCAAAGTGCTGCGCCAAGAAGCCGATGGCAGCGTGGTCACCCACGCCGACCTGTGGGATCTGTGCGGCGGCCACGCTAACGACATGGTGGTCGCACCCAACGGAAACGCCTATGTGGGCAATTTTGGTTTTGACCTGATGGGTGGCGCGCCTTACCAAAGCACCACCCTGATTCTCGTGCGGCCCGATGGCAGTGCATTGGTCGTGGCCGATGGCCTGTGCTTCCCCAACGGCACCGTCATCACGCCAGATGGCAAAAGGCTCATCATCAACGAGCTGTTTGGCAACCGCATCTCGCAGTTCGACATTCACCCCGACGGAACCCTGGGCCCGCGCCGCGACTTTGCCAACTTTGGTGATCTGGACGAGCCTGACCTGGGAAAACGACTGGAGCAGGCCCAAATCATCCCAGACGGCCTGGCGCTGGATACCGAGGGTGCCGTGTGGTTTGCCGACACCTTGCACCACCGCGCCGTGCGCATTGCTGAAGGCGGCAAAATCCTGGAAACCATAGATACCGCTCCCGAAGGCATTTTTGCCGTAGCCCTGGGCGGCACCGATGGAAAAACCCTGTTTATGTGCGCCGCCCCCGACTGGGACGAAGCCAACCGAGCCGCCGCCCGCGAAGCACGCATGCTGACAACGCCAGTGAGCGCAGGGCATGCGGGAACGCCGTAAGCGTTACTCACCAATCAATAGCCGCCAGCAAAGATTTAAGGCGCCCAAGGGCTTGGCGCGCCGCATCCCCATCGCGCCCCTACTCCAGCCCACGCACGATGGATATCGCCTCATCTACCCGCTCCACCGGGTGGATGGTAATGCCATCAATCGGTTTTTTGGGAGCGTTGGCTTTGGGCACCACGGCGACGGTAAAGCCCAATTTGGCTGCTTCTTTCAAGCGCTCCTGGCCGCGTGTGGCGGGCCGCACTTCGCCCGCCAAACCCACCTCCCCAAAGGCGATAAAGCCCTTGGGCAGCGCCTTGCCGCGCAGGCTGCTGGTGATGG
>JAVXMM010000049.1:0-34644 GCA_036646255.1 Comamonas sp. | reverse complement strand
GACACGCTGATCATCGACGAGGCGCACGAGCGCAGCCTGAACATCGACTTTTTGCTCGGCTATATCCGCCAGATACTGCCCAAACGGCCTGATTTAAAAGTGGTGGTGACATCGGCCACGATCGATGCGGACCGATTTGCCAGGCACTTTGAGGGCAAAGATGGCCCAGCGCCCGTCATCATGGTGTCGGGCCGCACCTTCCCGGTCGAGATGCGTTACCGCCCGTTTGAGGACGCCAAGGACTACGACCTGAACGACGCGATTGCGGATGGTGTGGATGAGCTGTGGCAAGGCGGCGCTGGCGGCGATATCTTGATTTTCTTGCCCGGCGAGCGCGAAATCCGTGAGGCCGCCGACCATCTGCGCAAGCACTTGCAAAACTCACCAGTGCTGCGATCGGCCGAGGTGCTGCCGCTGTTCTCGCGCCTGTCGCAGGCTGAGCAAGACCGTATTTTTGAAGGCCACACGGGTCGGCGCATTGTACTGGCCACCAACGTGGCCGAAACATCGCTTACCGTGCCCGGCATCCGCTACGTGATTGATGCTGGCACGGCACGCGTCAAGCGTTATTCGTTCCGTAGCAAGGTCGAGCAGCTGCTGGTTGAGCCCATCAGTCAGGCCGCGGCCAACCAGCGCGCAGGCCGCTGTGGCCGGGTGGCCAATGGCATCGCGATCCGTCTGTATGACGAGGCTGATTTCACCAGCCGCCCCAAGTTCACCGACCCTGAGATTCTGCGCTCGTCGCTGGCTGGCGTCATCCTGCGCATGAAGGCACTGCGCTTGGGCGATGTGGTGAATTTCCCGTTTCTGGAGGCGCCATCAGGCCGTGCGATTGCTGACGGTTACCAACTGCTGGCCGAGCTGGGCGCAGTAGACGACCACGGCGAGCTGTTGCCCATGGGCAAGGAGCTGTCGCGCCTGCCGCTCGACCCCCGCGTAGCCCGCATGATTGTGGAAGCCCGCGAGCGTGGCGCGTTGGCCGAGGTGCTGGTAATTGCATCGGCGTTGAGCGTGCAAGATGTGCGCGACCGGCCCATTGATGCACAGCAACAGGCTGATCAGCAGCACGCCAAGTTTGACGACGAGAAGAGCGAGTTCAGCGGCTATCTGCGGTTGTGGAAATGGTTGGGCGATGCGCGTGGCGGCAAAGTGGTGGCGCAGTCGCGCAAGCAGATGGCTGCGCAAGTGGCGCCAGCCAAAGGCGGCGCTACATCACGCAATGCGGCTTTTTTGCCGGTGGCGCAACGCAGCAGCGGAGCGGTGCCGGTGGGCGATGATGCGCCCGCGCCCAAGCTGGCCGCTTTTACGCCGCAAGACGCCGTGCAGGATGAGGCCACACATAAGCTCAGCAACCGCCAGTGGGAGCAATTGCTGCGCCAGAACTTCATCAACATCCGCCGCGTGCGCGAGTGGCGCGACATCCATTCGCAGCTGCTCACCGTTGTTAAAGAGCAGAAATGGCTGATGAACAACGACGCGGCGGGTTACGAGGCTGTGCATCTATCCATGCTGTCGGGCCTGCTCGGCAATATTGGTTTTAAGACGGACGAGGGTGATGGCTATTTGGGCGCTCGCGGCATCCGCTTCCACCCACACCCGGGTGCACATTTGTCTAAAAAACCCGGGCGCTGGATTGTGGCTGCCGAGCTGGTCGAGACATCGCGCCTGTACGGCCGTGGCATTGCTGCTATCGAGCCGCAGTGGCTGGAGCAAGTAGGCCCGCATTTGCTGCGCAAGCAGTTGCTCGATCCGCATTGGGAGAAAAAGCAGGGCGAGGTGGCTGCGTACGAGCGCGCCACTTTGTACGGCCTCGTCGTATACAGCCAGCGCCGCATCAGCTACGGCAAGGTAGATCCGCAAGGTGCACGCGATATTTTTATCCGCCAAGCTTTGGTGGAAGGCGATTGGGAAACCAAGTTGCCGTTTTTGCATGCCAACCAAAAACTGATCGCCAAGGTGGAGGAGCTGGAGCACAAAAGCCGTCGCCAAGACGTGCTGGTGGACGACGAGCTGATCTACGCCTTTTATGACCAGCAGATCCCGCAAGATGTGTGCACGGGGCGTGCATTGGAGCGCTGGTACAAAGATGCCAGTGCGCAGAATGCGGATCTGCTGCGCCTGTCGCGCGACGAGCTGATGCGCCACGAGGCCGCCGGTATCACCACCGCAGCCTTCCCTAAAACCATCAAACTGGGCGGCGTGGATTGCACCGCCACCTACCTGCACCAGCCGGGCGATCCGCGCGATGGCGTTACCGTGACCGTGCCGCTGTTTGTACTGAACCAGGTGAGCGAAGAGCGTGCCGAATGGCTGGTGCCCGGCATGCTCAAGGACAAGATCCAGGCTCTGCTCAAAAGCCTGCCACAGCGCCCGCGCAGCCGCTTTGTGCCACTGGCTGAAAACGCCCAGCGACTGACCGAGCTGCTGGGTGCCGCCGAGCGCTTTGGTGATGGCAGCCTGACCGATGTGCTGCTCAAGCAGACGCGCGATGAAACATCCCTCGATATCAAGCGTGCGGACTTCAAGCTGGACATGCTGAGCCAGCATCTGTTCATGAACTTTCGCATCGTTGACGAACATGGCCGTCAGTTGGGCCAGGGCCGTAACCTGGGTGCGCTCAAAGCCCAGTGGGGTGCCAAGGCGCGCGGTGCTTTCCAGGCGCTGGCGGGCTTAAAGCTGAATGCAGATGCTGAGAAAAATGAAGAGACAGCGCCAGCTGGGCGGGTGCCAGCGGCTCCTAAAACAGAAGCAAAGCAATCGATAGCAAAACCCCAGGCGAACAGCAAGCAAGCTGGGCACACGGCGGAGCAGCTGTACACCGACTGGAGCTTCGGCGAATTGCCTGAGCTGATGGAGATCAAAAAGGGCAACCAGACCTTGATCGGCTTCCCCGCGCTGATCGACCATGGCAGTGCCGTTGGTATGGAGGTGTTTGATGAGCCCGAGGTGGCTGCCAGCCGCCATGCCCTGGGCCTGCGCCGCCTGTTTGCATTGCAGATCAAGGATGCGCTGAAGTACCTTGAGAAGAACATCCCTGACCTGCAAAAAATGGCCGTGGGCTATATGCCGCTGGGCACGCAAGAAGAGTTGCGTGAGCAAATCATCAACGTGGCGATTGATAGGGCCTTTTTGCAAGACCCGCTGCCAACGAATACTGAACAGTTTAAGCAACGCGTGCAGGACGGTCGTGGCCGTCTGACCTTGATCGCCAACGAACTAGCGCGTATGGCGGGCACCATCCTGGTCGAGTATGCGGCGGCAGTGCGCAAGATCAAGGACACTAAGAATGCTCCCGAAGCGACCAAGGATGCGGGTGAGCAGCTGCAAAAGCTGATGCCCAAGAACTTCATCGCCATCGCTCCATGGACGCAGCTAGGCCACTATGCACGCTACTTGAAGGCCATCACCATCCGCCTCGACAAGTACCGCGCTGACCCGGCCCGTGATGCCGCCAAGCTTAAAGAGTTGCAGCCGCTGGAGCAGCGTTATTGGCGCTTGGTAGCAGAGCGCAAAGGCCAGGTCGATGCGCGCATGCAAGAGTACCGCTGGATGCTGGAGGAGCTGCGCGTGAGCTTCTTCGCGCAAGAGCTGCGCACGCCTTACCCGGTAAGTGCAAAGCGGCTGGACAAGGTATGGGCGCAGTTGCAGCAATAAATGTTTTGCTATTATTTTTGATGGCTAATCGATTGCCATTCGGGCGCTAGAGGCATGTTCTATATGAAACAAAGCCGCTGCAAGCAAAGGCTTGCAGCGGCTTTTTTATGCACACAGGTCGCTACGCGTAGCGGTGCTGTACCTTTTTCTCCAGCCGGGTTACCGCCAAATACATCAGAGCCGACAAAATCGCCAGCACCACAATGGCGGCCATCACGATGTTGAGCTTGAACACCTGGCTGCCGTTGACGATCAAAAAGCCCAGGCCAGCGCTGGACGACTGGAACTCGCCCACGATCACGCCGATCAGCGACAGGCCGATGTTCATCTTGATGGCTGCAATGATGGCGGGCACGCTGCCGGGGAAGACGACGTACTTTAAAACCTGCGTCTTGCTGGCGCCTAAAGTGGTGGCCAGCTTGATCTTGTTTGGATCGATGGCCTGAAAGCCCTCATACACCACCATGATGGTGATGAAGAGCGAGATGGCTACAGCCATGCCGTAGACCGAATATTCCGAGCCCAGCCAAATATAGAAAATGGGTACAAAGGCGATTTTTGGCATAGCGTTGGCTATGACCAAAAATGGGTCGAGTACCTTCTTCAAAAAGCCGCTCCACCACAGCAGCGCAGCCAGCGCTACGCCTAGCACCATGCTGATGACAAAACCAATCACCGTGGCTTTGAGCGTGACCCAGGTGTGGCCCATCAGATCACCTGTTTTGAACAGCTCGATCAAGGTGGGGAAGACGGCTGATGGGTAGCTCGTCAGCATGGGGTTGATGGCCTTGGTGCGAGCCAAAATCTCCCAGAGAGCGAGGAAGGCCACCAGAACACCCAGGCGGCTGAGCGAGATCAGCAGTTTGCGGCGTTGGATATCGGCCAGCCATTGTTGGTATTCGGGGCTGCGGGTGTCCGCCACTGGCAGGGCGCTGGATTTTGCAGTGGTCATTACGGTGCTCATGCTTAGCCTTCCACGTGGGCGTCGATCTCGTCCCACAGCACGTTGAAGTAGTCGTTAAATTCGGGGCAGCCACGAGCCTCGAAGGGCGTTGGGCGCTTGCCGCCTGTAGACGGGAACTCCATGTGGTGCACGGATTTGATGCGGCCCGGGCGGCGCGAAAGCACGATGACGCGGTCAGTCATGGCAATCGCCTCGCCAATGTCATGCGTCACCAGGATCACTGATTTGCCTTCGTCGCGCAGCACATCCACGACCTCATCGGCAATCGATAAGCGGGTTTGCGAATCGAGGGCGGAGAAGGGCTCGTCCAGCAGCACGACATCGGGGTTGGTGACCAGGGTGCGGGCCAGGGCCACGCGCTGGCGCATGCCGCCTGATAGCTGGCGCGGGTAGTGGTGCAGGTAGTCGCCCATGCCGCACTTTTGCAGCAATTGGATGGCGCGCTTTTCGGCAGCGGCCATGTCTTTGTTCTGGATTTGCGCGCCGAGCAAAGTGTTTTCCAGAATCGTGCGCCATTCAAACAAATAGTCTTGCTGCAGCATGTAGCCAATGCGCGGGTTGGGGCCGATGATGGCATCGCCATCGACAAACACCTGGCCGCTAGACGGTGGCAAGATGCCCGCCAAGATCGACAGCAAGGTGCTTTTGCCGCAGCCCGATTGGCCGATCAGGCTGATGAACTCGCCCGGCTTGACGGACAGGTTGATGCTTTGCAGTGCCTGCGTTTCGCCCTGCGGCGTGAAGTAGCGCAGCGACACATTGTCGACATGGATGCGGTAGGGGCTGTTCATGCGCGCCTCTGTTTACTGGGGCAGGTAGCCCATGTTGACGAACTTGGCGTAGTCCACTTTTTTAGTGGGCTCCAGTACGCCACCTTGTACCAGCATGTCCTGCAGCTTGTCCATGGCGGTTTTCTCCACCATGGGTGTTTTCTTCCAGATGTTCAGGCTTTTGTAGCGGTCGATGGCGCTGACCAGCTCCGGCTTGCTGACGCCGGTGAAGTACTCGGTCACCAAGTCAGCTAGCTCGGCGCTCGGTGCATCGGCAGTGAATTTTTGTGCGTTGGCCACGGCTTGTGCCCAAGCTTTGACGACGGTGGGGTTCTTTTGCAAGTAGCTATCCGTGGTGGTGAACACGGTGTAGTCCACCATGCCAGCCTCTTTGCCGACCGAGCCCAGCGGGAAGGCCTTGCCTTCTTTCTCTAGTGTGCTGGCTTCGGGCTCCAGGAAGGTTGCGTAGTCATTTTGGCCTGCCAGCCACGCACCGGTACGTGCGGCGGGGCCGATGTTGTTGACCAGCTTCACGTCCTTTTTCGGATCCAGGCCTTTGCTACGCAGGGCGGTCTCTAGAAAGATGTCGGGGTTCGAGCCGGGGCGGAAGGACATGATCTTGCTGCCCTTGAGCTTGCTCCAGTCAAAGTTGGGCTCGGGTTTGCGGCCCATCAGCAAAAAACCGTCGGTTGCTGTCAGGCCTGCAATCACCACGGGTTTGATAGGCGATTCGCTGTTGGCCACGTAGATGGATGCTTCAGGTCCGATCAGCACGATATCAGCACTACCCGACAGCAGAGCGGCCATGCCTTTGTCGGTGCCCTGCGATGTCTTCATCGTCATCTCAATGCCCGCGTCTTTGAACATGCCCTTTTTGATACCTACATACATGGGCACATACAAGATGGAGCGCACCACCTCTTCATAACGCACCTTGTGCGCGGCTTGCGCTTGGGCGCTGCCCATGGTCGATATGCCAGTCGCGGCAAAGGCCAGCGCGATTACGGTTTGTGTAAATACGCGGCGTGGTGTCTTCGTGGTCATACTGCTCCTTGTATACAAATCTACGTAGGGATGGTTGGTTGTAACTATTGGTACGCAAATTCTGTGCCAATAGGCTGCTTCAAACTTCATGTTTGCAAATGTGTGTATTCAGTATCCAATTAATTGAAGAAACTGAGATTGGTGTTTACCCATGTTGGTGTACGAAGACAGTTTGGCGACGTACAGCGCTTGGATAACTGCCTCTGTCGTTCCGTATGGGCAGGCGGCGACAATGGAGCATGTTTTGGTCCCGGCCCTTGTTGCCTCAAGAATGGGCGCTGCTTGATCGCTACTTTGGTGCGCCCATGCACCGCGATTGGCGGCGCATGCGCATCCACCTGCGGAGGTTGGGTGATACACGGCGAGCACTGTCGTTTAACGGCGGGTTTTTGTCCTTTCCTGGCTATTGCTTTGAGGGTGGCGACCCGCGCCAGGCTTTGCGGCTGCATGTGCCTTTGATCGCCGGTTGGCTGGCGCATGAGGCTTTTCACCACTGGCAGCGTCTGCAAGGCGTGCCGGTAACGCGCGCTGCATTGGGGCTGCAGTGGCGCTATTGGTGGTTTGGCGAGAACCCGTATTTGTATGCCAGCTGCGCAAGCGCCGAGGCCTTGCTGGCGCAGTTCCAATCCGCACAGGTAGAGCAGCAAGCACAAATGTGGCAAGACTGGGTGGCAGCGGATGTGCGCTTGCAGTTAGCGCTGGGCCAGCCCGCCGCAGATGCAGATGTCGTAGCTGACCTGCAAGCCGATTGCAGGCCATGGCGCTTGGTGCAGGATTGGGTTCAGCGCTGCGGCAAAACAGGTGGCTTGCAGGCGTAGCTGCTATTTATTTTGATGATTGCATGCAATGCAGACTGGCGCGAGCGGTTAACTAAGCTTGTTTCTGTATTGAATGCTTCAGGGTTGAAGCCACTGTGAATAGAGCTCCAATGCAGACCGGCCGCTATAAGCGGCCGGTGGCGGGGTGGATTGTGGGAAAAAAGTGCCTGGCTACGTGGCAAGCCTCTGGCTGGCAAATACGACCTGGGGAGGGCGTTTTTCCTCCTTTGGTCGCCCCACGATGAACTGTTACTTGGTCAAAATCAGTTTACCCAGCTTGGTGGATTGCAGGCGGTAGACAGCACCGTTGTGAACAATGGATACGGCCTTGTTACCGCGCAGCAGATCTTGGCTTTCGACCAGGCCTGCGGGGGTAGGGGCGCTCTGTGCGTCCGCATTGCTGTTGGCGGTGTGGGCAGGGCTGGCAGGTTGGTGGCTGGTAGACATGGCGGTTGGTGGGTGAATCAAGTTGCATTGAATGATAACGATTCTTATTCGCGATGTAAATCGATTGTCCCTGATGCCGTTATGTTTTCTGCATAAAAAAAGCGCCAAGGTGCTGGCGCTTTGGTTTGAGTCGTTAGGTGATGCGTCTCATGTGTCGCGGCGGCGCTCAGGTGGGTTGTACGTCTGCAACTTAGAGCAGTTTCTTCCAGATGGGGAGCTCCGTGGTCCAGTCGGGTTGGTACTTTTGTGGGGTGTCTTCGGTCAGCGGCACAAAGCCAGCCATCAACACGCGGGCGTTGGCCTCGCGGGTGAGCAAGGCCTTGCGGATCTCGCTGCCCAATTGCTCAACTACAGCCGCGGGTGTGCCGCCAGTGGCAGCTACTCCGAGCCAGCCGGATATGGTGAATGCGTCGTGCTTGTGGCCCAGTTCTGCAAAGGTGGGTACATCGGGCAGGGCTGGCACGCGGTTTTGGCCAGTAAAGGCGATGGCGCGTAGCTTGCCGCTGTCAATATGTTGCTTGAGCGAGAGAATGCTGCCAATACCCATCATCAGCTGGCCACCGACCAAGTCCTGCACCATGGGTGCCTCGCCCTTATAGGCAATGTGGGTCATGTCGGCATTGGCCTCATTGCTGAGCGAGGCGATAACCAGGTGGCCATGTGAGCCGATGCCGTAGCTGCCATAGGAGAGCTTGCCTTTTTGCGATTTGACATAGGCCAGCAGCTCAGCCAGGGTTGTGGCAGGCACCTTGTTACCTACCACCAGCACAATCGGCGCCCAGCAGATACGCACGATGGGCACCAGATCTTTTTGCGGGTTGTAGGGCACTTTCTTAAACATGAACTGGTTGGACAGCATGGTGCTGGTGGTGCCCAAGGTAAGGGTGTGTCCGTCGGCCGCTGCTTTGGCGACGGCATCGCAGGCCAGCAGTCCGGCGGCGCCGGGGCGGTTGTCTACGATGGCGGGCTGGCCCAGTTGCTGGCCTAGCTTGTCGCACACGGCACGGGCCAGTACATCGGTAGCACCACCGGCTGAAAAGGGCACGGTGATGCGCATGGCTTTGCTGGGGAAGGGTGCTTTGTCACCTGCGGCAAAGGCGAAGTTGCTGCTACCTACGCTTGCCGTGGCTGCTGTGGCGGCGGCTACGCGCAGCAGGTGGCGGCGGCTGATGGGGGTTTGCGTGGCTTGGGGGAATTGCATCAGTGAGTGTCTCCTCAGGTCAGGGTGGGGAGGCGCTGGAGAGAGTTTTGCCCGCCGTTGCTTCGGCCAGTACAGGTTGCCAGGGCGCTTGTCCTGTTAGTCAGTGTAGGGAGGGCGCTGGCGCTTGGCGAGTCTCTGACGCGTCATTCAGGGTAATCCTGAGGCGGCTGCGGGGCTTGGCTTGCATGCCGTAGTTTGAATGAATGATTTTTATCAAAAAGAATAGCTGCTAGCGCCTGCTGGGTGGGCGCTGGCAGCATGCTTGCATAAAAGTACTGCGCCATAGAAAAGGGCTCCAGATGGAGCCCTTGTTGTGTGCTTGCGCCGTGTTTCACTGTGTTGACTGGTCAGTGATAAAGCCGATTTTCTTCATATTGCTGCGCTGGGCCGCAGCCATGGCCTGGGCCACCTTCTCGTACAGCACATCGCGTGCGCCGCGGATGTGCAGCTCGGGCTGGGGTTCTTTCACGGCTTCGGCTTGCAGGTTTTGCTCTAGCTGTGCGTCAGTGATGGCCTGTCCATTCCAGTTGTAGCTGCCGTCCGAGAGGATGGCCAGCTGGATCGTCTCGGGCTTGGCTTCCTCGGGCACGTTTTCGGCGCGTGGCAGGTCTACATTCACCGAGTGTTTCATCACCGGCACGGTGATGATAAAGATGATGAGCAGCACCAGCATGACGTCGACCAGCGGCGTCATGTTGATCTCGTTCATTACCTCATCGGATTCGTCTTGCGTTCCAAAGGCCATGGTTTAAGCACCTTTCTTTAGCGGCGTCACCACGGCTCGGGTGCTGCTGCCTTCCACTTGCAGGCGGCCGCCGGTCACAAAGAAGGCGTGCAGATCATGCGCAAAGCTGTTGAGGCGGGTGAGAACGGATTTGTTGCCGCGCACCAGTGCGTTGTATCCCAGCACGGCGGGGATGGCGACAGCCAGGCCCAGGGCAGTCATGATCAGCGCCTCTCCAATCGGGCCGGCCACCTTGTCAATCGACGACTGGCCCGACAGGCCAATAGCCACAAGCGCGTGGTAGATGCCCCAGACGGTGCCGAACAAACCGATGAATGGCGCGGTGGAGCCCACTGATGCCAGTACGGCCAAGCCCGATTGCGCACGGGCGGTGAACTCGTCAATACCGTTGCGCAGGCAGCGCGTCACCCAGTCGCTCACGTCCAGCGAATCGTGCAGGTGCTCAGCCGTCTTGCGGTGGTGGGCGGTGGCTTCACGCCCCTCAAGCGCCAGTTGGCGGAAAGGGTTGTCGGGCTGCTGGCCTAGTTTGTCCAAGCCTGCAGCAAAGTCTGCGCTGTGCCAAAAATCCTGGGCATTACGTGCGTACTTCTTGTAGCGCATGATGTCCAGCGCCTTGATGATGATGACGATCCACGATGCCAGCGACATGCCGATGAGGATGATCGCAACCAACTTGGTTACGAAGTCTCCCTGGGCCCAAACGTGGGCGATACCGAATTGCGAGTCCATAAAGATCCTATCTGACGTGTTTAATTTTTGAGTTCCCACTTCATGGGGACGTTGACCCACATGGGTTGCGCTGTGCCGTTGGAGGTGCCGGGCTTGAAGCGCCATTTCCGAATACCGTCAAGCGCTGCCTGATCCAGGCGGTCGTAACCGCTGGATTTCTTCAACTGAATGTCTTGTACTCGGCCTTCCTCGTCGATATAGGCCCGCACGATGCTTGTGCCCATCTCGCCCATGCGCTTGCTCACCTGCGGGTAGGGCGGTAAGGGGTTGCTCATGTACGCGGCATTGACATCGGGCGGTCGCACCACAGGCGCGGCGGGAGGCGCCGGCGGTGCGGGTGGCGGCGAAGGGGGGGCTGGAGGTACAGGCGGTGTTGGTGCCTCAATCGGCGGTGCGGGCGGTTGCGTCTCGGTCGTACCAGTCACCGCATTGGGCGCGGGTGTGGGGTCCTTGATCGCTTGGGGCTTGGGAGCCGGCTTGGGTTTGGGCAGGGGTTTTGGTTGTGGCTTGGGTGCCGGTGCTGGGGGCGGTGGCTTGGGCGCTGGCGGAGGAGGCGGGGCAACCACGGGCATGGGCTCAGGTGCAATCATCTGCACCATGATGGGCTCTGGTTTGGGCAGCTCTACCGCAGCGCTTTTGAGCAGGCCCGCTTGCAAAGCCCACAAGGCCGCAACGTGGGCTGCTAGCACCGATCCTGCGACCACCATATTGCGCCCCGTGTGTTTTTTGGGGCTGGAGAGGTCTGGTGAATGCATAAGGGCAATAAAAAATGCTGCAGCGAGGCGCCGCAGCACGGCAAATCAGTGCGAGGTGCTTATCGGTGGAAAACCCACCATATGGAGGCGGCTACCAAGATCAGGCTGCCGAAGACCGCTGTGATGAGTTCCATGCTTTGCTTTCCGTAATGGTTTTGGCAAGCTGGACCGGTTGAGCGGCTGCCTCGTTGCGCAAGGCGGCTACCGGGCGTGATGCGCTGCATTGGTCGACCACATCGCGGGCGCAGCCTTCGCAGCAACCGCATTGCAGTCCAACACCCAGTTCAAACTGGATTTCATCAAAGGACATGCCCGCATGCGCGTGGCGTGCAATCTCACGATCAGAGACTCGACGGCAGACACAAACGATCATGATTGGATGAACAGCGCAGTGGCTGGCTAGTGGTGGATGTTGGAGTGATTATAAATAAGAATTTGTCGCATTCGCAATAAACAACTGCGCCGAATAGGGATTCTGTGTCGCTTTGATGTCGTTATTTAGTGGGTGTCCATAGATGCAAACAAGGCTTAATGCCCGAATAGAAAGCGTTAAGCGCTATTGTTTTTATAGCTATATGTCATGAATTAGTGCGAATCAAACAGCAGGGCCGGGCTGATGTCTTCCACGCTGCGGCAGCCCGTCAGTGCCATCGCTGCCTCTAGCTCATCGCGCAGCAGGCGGATCACATGGGCCACCCCCGCAGCGCCAGCCGTGGCCAAACCCCATAGCAGCGGGCGGCCTACCAGCACGGCGTCTGCACCCATTGCCATGGCTTTGAGTACATCGGTGCCGCGGCGAATACCTCCGTCTACCAGCACGGGCACGGCGCCATCCACGGCAGCGACGACACGCGGTAGCAAGCGGGCGGTGGCGGGCATGGTGTCCAGTGTGCGGCCGCCGTGGTTGCTGCAGATGATGCCGGCCACACCTGCGTCAACTGCTTGGCGTGCATCCAGTGGGTGGGTGATGCCTTTGAGCAAGATGGGCATGTCTGTTTGCGTGCGCAGCCAGGCAATATCGTCCCACGTGGGGGCGTGACGTAGCAGGTCGTCAAACAAGGGGCTGTCAGCAGGGGTGAGCTGCACTGGCGCAGCTTTGGGCAGGCCTGCTAGGCTAAACGGTGTGATGTGAGGCGGGCGCTTGAACTGCGCACGCCGCTCGCGGTCTCGCACGCCGCTAGTGGGGGCATCCACGGTGACCACCAGTGCTTCATAACCGGCAGTTTTGGCGCGGGCAATCAGGTCTTGGTTAAAGCCCCGGTCGTGCTGTAAATACAGCTGAAACCACAGCGGCCCGTGGGCCTTGTCCTGCAAATAACTAGCCGCAATCGCATCCAGAGGCAAGCTGGCCTGGGTGCTGACTACCATGCCAGCGCCCATGGCGGCGCAGGCGTAGGCCATGCCAATCTCGCCCGACTCCTGCGCCATGCACTGCAAGGCCATGGGCGCCGCCAAAATCGGGTGGGCCAATGGCTTGCCAAGTAATTTGGTGCGCGTGCTCCCGTGCGCCAGAGGGCGCAGTACGCGGGGCGCCAGCTCGACCTGCTGCCAGGCGTTGGCATTGGCGCGCAGCGTTAGTTCATCCGCAGCACCACCCGCAAAGTAGGCCCAGGCATTGACATCCAGATGGGCCTGGGCATGGCGTTCGTAATCCGCCAGATTGATGGTGTCGGGCGGGATGGGGAGCAGGGTGGGGGATGGCAGTTGCATGGGGCTAGATTGCTACGGTGTTGATAGCGAATGGTGCTTTATACATCTGCCCAAAGCCGTAAAAGATTGTGGTAGGTACCAGTTAGGCCAATGATGGCTGGGTGCTGCTCTCCCACCTCTTTGCGCAAGCGCAGTAGTTGCATATCCATGTCAAACAGCATCTGCCGCTGCTCAGTGGCGCGCACCATGCTCTCGACCCAGAAAAAGCTGGCTACGCGGGCGCCTTTGGTCACTGGCATGACCTGGTGCACGGTGCTGCCGGGGTAGAGGATTAGATCGCCGGCGGGGAGTTTGATTTTTTTGTCGCCAAATTGGTCGCGGATCACCAGTTCGCCGCCGTCGTAGTCGGCTGGATCGGTGAGGAAGAGCGTGCAGGAGATATCAGTGCGTACCCATTGCTGCGAGGCTTTGGAATGCAACACGGCGCCGTCTACATGCTCACCGTAGAAATTGCTGGCACCGCTGTACCGGTTAAATAGCGGGTTGAAGATGCGCCTGGGCAGGGCGGCTGAGAAGAACAGTGGGTCGCGCTGTACAGCGGCTAGCACCAGGGTTTGCAGCTCGCGTGATGCATCGCTGTCTTGTGACAACTGCTGGTTGTTTTTTTGGCGCACAGCTTGTGCGCCTGCGCTATTAGCGCCGTCACGCCATGCGTTGCTGTTGCTCAGCAGCTGGCGGGCGCGGGTGAGTTCTGCCGAATGAAGTACCTGGGGGATGTGCAAGAACATGGCAAAAATACGGAGACGTTGAAATGCAAAAAGGGCGTGCGCCTAGTGCGCACGCCCTGCTGTCCACAATGGGGCAGACTGGCTTAGAAGCGGTGCTTCAGAGTCAGTTGTGCAGAACGGGCAGCACCTGGCGTGTAGAAGCCGCGGTACAGCGAGTCAGCATACAGCTTATCAGTGAGGTTGGTTACGTTCAGCTTGAGCGAAGTCTTCTCGTCAAAGCTGTACTCAGCCATGGCATCAAAGGTGGTGAAGCCGGGGGCTTGCAGAGCGCGCGAGCCTTCTGGGCTTTGTGCTGCGCGGTAGGTCATGCCGCCACCAATACGCAGCTTTGGCAGGATGGTGTAGGTTGTCCAAAGGCTGCCGCTGTGCTTAGGTGTCAAGCCTGGGCGATCGCCCTTGACTTGCGCGCCGCCGCCATTTGCTGCCAATTGAACATTGCTCTCGTCGATCTTGGCGCTGGGGATCCAGGTGTGGTTCCACATCACTTCCCACTTGGGCGTGATGCGACCTGCGAAGTTGAACTCCATACCTGCAGCGTGGCGCTTGCCGGACAGCAGCTCTTGCGTGGCGGTGGTGTCTGGATCAGTGTTGCGCTCGTTGTACTTCTCGCTATAGAAGACGGCTACGCCTGCCAGTGCTTTGCGCTCAAATAGCTCCCACTTGCCGCCAATCTCGAAGTTGCGGCTTTTTTCAGGATCCGTAGCTGACGAGCGGCCCGTGTTGGCGCCGATATTGCCAAACTGGTAGGTGTCACCCGAGGTGTTGTACGAGGTACCAAAAGAAGCGTAGTAGCTGCTGATGTCGTTAGGCTGGAAGATCAGGCCAACGCGGGGGCTGAACAGATTGTCGCTGCGCTCGTTGGACAGTGAGCCATCCGCGTTGTGATACGAGGCCTTGAAGTTGTCAAAACGCAGGCCACCGACCAGCTTGACGGTGTCGGTCAACGACAAGGTGTCTTGTGCGTACAGGCCTAGGTTCTTGGCTTTGAAGGTGTTGTAGGCAATCGGGCCGCGGTTGTCAGGTACCCAGTCGCCATTGTTTGGAGTGCCAACGCTGGTATTGGGGCGCGAGCCGGTGTTGGCTGCGCTCTGGTTACGATCTGCGTCGTCGTTGTAATAATCAAAGCCGGCGATCAGGTCGTTTTTCATGCCACCCAGCTTGAAGCTGTTGGTGTAATCGCTTTGCAGCTGGGTCATCGTGGACTCGCCGATGCGACCCTTGGAGCCGCGTGTGAGCACCGTGCTATCGGTGATATCGCTGATCACGGTGGGGCGAGGGTTGGCAAAGCCGATGGTCGATGCGAGCAGGTCGCGCTCGTACTGGCCGTGGCGCAGGCGGGTCTTCAACTCGCCGCCGTCATCAAAGCGGTGGATATGGCCCAGCGTGACGTACTTGGACGAGGTGTTCAGGTGGTCACCGTTCAGGCCGTAGAAATTTTTGGCCTTCAGTGTAGGGATGATCTTGCCGTTGGCTGTCAGCCAAGGGTGGTTGTAGAGAGGGCGGCCCTTGATGTCCAGGTAATACAGACCCACCGAGAACTCATCGCGTGTACCGATACCCCACGAGAAGGTCGGTGCAATACCACGCTTCTTTTGGAAAGCGCCGTAGTTGTAGTCGTTGGTGATCATGGCGTTCAGGCGCAGAGCTGCGTTTTCGCCGGTAACAAAGTTGAAGTCGCCCGTGGCGCGGTGGAACTGGCCCGTACCAAAGGTGTAGCTCACTTCTTTTTGGTCGATCAGCAGAGGCGATTTGTTAACTTGGTTAACGATACCGCCCGTGGAGCCCTTGCCGAACAGCATGGATGCCGAGCCCTTGAGTACTTCGACGCGGTCGAGGTTGAAGGTATCGCGCTCATACAGCGGCGCATCCTTCATGCCGTCCACATAGATGTCGCCCGCTTGGCCCAGCGAGAAACCACGCAGGCGCACGTCCTCTTCGCCAGTCTCACCTGCTTGGAAAGTTACACCAGCGGTGGTGCGCAATACATCGCGGAAATCGTCCTGGTTGCGGTCGGTCATCAGCTTTTCAGTGAACACCGTTACCGACTGTGGAATGTCTTTGATGTCCTGGTTGCCCTTGCCAATCGACACCTTGCCTGGCTTGATCGTGTCCTTGTTTTGCACTTCAGCGGCTTCGCGCACAGTCACCGTGCCCAGCGTGGTCTCAGGGGCCTTGGCATCCATAGCGGGAGCGGGCTGGGTTTGGGCCCAGCTACTGACCGAGGCGGCCAGCATCAGGGCGCCCAAAGGCAAAACGGCAGAGGCAGATACGGAGGAGGCCGCAGAGCGAGGCATCAGGCTGGGCTGCTTGGCGCGCTGGCGTTGTTGGCGTTTTTTGGACAAGGTTCTCTCCTAGAGAAGGATGTTATGAATCGCTAAAACAGGAATTGCCAGGCCCGTGTAGGACTGGCAATGACATGCAGTGGCAGCGCGACGCACAGAAGGTACCGCTGGTTTCAGGTACGTAGCTGGGTGTATCGGCGCTCGCTAGGATCGTAATGCTACGCCAAATGAGTCTGATTCCCATTTGTGTTTTTGCAAAAAAGCAACAAAAACTTTAAAAAACTACACAAATATGACACACGAGGTGGATTGATTGGGCGAAGTGTGTGCGAGATAAGCGTCTGCCACCGTGTGTGTGGGTGCGGCGGGGAGCACAAAACGGTCTAAGAACGTGTTTACGATCTTCTGAGAAGCAGCGCAACAAAGGCCAAGTGAATGAACTGCAGACTGGTGTTCAGCCACCGCTCGCAGTTCTTGCACAGCCTGCGATTCTTCTCCAGCCACGCAAAGCTGCGCTCAACCACCCAACGCTTGGGCATCACCTTGAAACGGTGCAGCTCATCGCGTTTGGTAATTTGCACCGTCACATGCTTGCCCAACAGCTCTTTGATTCCTTGTGCAAAAGGCGCTCCTACGTAGCCAGCATCTGTCAAAACGCTTTGAACTGCGCTCAAAGAGTCTTTGCTACGAGCAAAAGCCCGCAACGCTCCCTTGCGATCCGTGACATTGGCTGGCGTTACCGCAACTGCATGCGGTAGTCCCTGCGTATCTACCGCAATATGGCGCTTGATCCCAGAGACCTTTTTGCCTGTGTCATAGCCCTTGATGCCTGCCGTGTCAGAGTTCTTGACGCTGTGCGCATGCACGATCAATAACTTGCTGGATGCGTTGCGCCCTTGTTTCAAACGGGCCGCGCCAACCTAATTTTTTTAATGCCCGCTCAAGCACGCTGCTGTCGTTCTGCTCGGTCGTGCTCCAGTTGTGCCAATACGCGTAGACGGTTTGCCACTTGGGAAAGTCTGTGGGCAGAAAACGCCATTGGCAGCCAGTACGCAGCAGGTACAGAACTGCGCAGAAGACCTCGTAGAGGTCCACCGTAGTGGGTTTGGTTGTGCGGCGCACGCTGCGCAGTGCTGGCTCAATCTCAGCCAACTTCTCGCGGCTGATATCGCTGGCGTATTTTTGTCGATTCACAGCCCAGGATTGTCAGGGCAGAAAAGATCGTAAACACGTTCTAAGTGCGGGCATAAAAAAACCAGCGTGAACGCTGGATTTTTGTGGGGCGCGGCGGGTGTGCTGCGCAGCCCCGTGGGAGCGGAACGCTTACTTGACGTGCTTGCCGATCAGGCCAGCCATTTCGAACATCGAAACTTGGGGCTTGCCGAACACTTTCTTCAGCTTGTCGTCAGCGTTGATCATGCGCTTGTTAGCGGCGTCTTGCAGGTTGTTAGCCTTGATGTAGACCCACAGCTTGCTGATGATTTCGGTACGGGGCAAAGGAGCTGCGCCCACCACAGCGCCCAGTTCGGCGCTAGGGGTCAGAGGCTTCATGAAGGCAGCGTTAGGAGTGCGCTTCTTTGCGGGTGCTGCGGTCTTAGCGGCGGTCTTGGATGCAGTTGCCATGTGTCGATTTCCTTGTGTCAATGTCTTTAGCGCCAGACAGAGCGTCCCTCCGCTGGTTACAAGCATGCTAACGGCAAAAAAAGGGCTTTCCAAGGGAGGAACGCAAATTTTTGCCTCGAAATGTTGCTTACAGCCGCTTGACTGACCTTTGTTGATGGATTAATGCTATTGGCGAAGGATGGGTCAGACTTGATTTCTATAAAAAAACCGCAAATTCGGCGTTTTCAGAGGGGAAACCGGTTTTTTTGCCCAGGGCAAGCACTATGAGTGGGGAGCGTAGGAAAAAGCATACATCCCATGCCCAAAAGGCGGACTCAAGTCCTGCGTAATAACTTTGGAACAGGCGCTGTTGCCAGCACCAGGCTTGATACCGCAATGCCAAACGCCAGCAACTGCAGGCCGCTTAGCGTTTCGCCCAAAAACAGCACGCCCACCAGTGCGGCGCTGATTGGCAGCATCACAGTGAACACTGCGCTTTGTGATGCCGGAACCACTTGCAGCCCCGTCATCCACAGCCAGACAGTAAAAACGCAGGCTGCCAGTGCATACACCAGCAGCAGCATCCACAGGGGCGTTGCCACGCCCCCAAAATTAAAGTGCCAGGCCAGATAAAGACCAAATGGTGTGGTCAGCACAAAGCCCCATAGGTTGATCAGGGCGGCAATTCGCTTGGGGCTGAGGCTGCCTGTAAGCTTTTTTCCGATGACCGCATAGGTCGCCTCGCAAAAGACGGCACCAATCAGCAGTAACTGGCCTAACCAGGCTTGCGGATAGGCTGCATCCGCAGCAGTATCCGCATGCGTGGGCTTGGCAAAGGCAAACAGGGCAATGCCCAGCACCGCTAGTCCAATAGCGCAGATCACGCGGGCGCTGATACGCTCTTTCAGAATGCCCCAGCTCAGCAGCGCAATAGCAGCGGGGATGGCGGCCATGGTCACGCTAGCGGCGACGGCGCCTGTCATGGACACACCCGTGATCATGCAGATGGTGAAGAGAAAGTTGCCAAAAAACGATTCGAGGAACAATAGCCAGCGCGCTTTGGGCGTGAGCGGTGCTTCATCCGCTGGGCGGCGCAACCAGCCTGCCATGGCCACCACGCCGATGCCAAAGCGCAGCCAGGCCAGCAGCAGCACGGGCAGGGCCGCAGCCAGGGGTTTGGACAGCGCCACATATGCTCCCACCAAGGCCATGCTGAGCGCCAGGTAGGCATAGGCCAGGGGTTTGCTTTGAATGCTCATAAATTAGTAGCTGTTAACGCCCGTCTGCAGGGCGCTAGGCGCTATTTTGATAGATAAATCACGTCACCAAGCTGCCATGTAGGGCGGCCATCATCATGCCTGATATCCGTGGCGCTGCTGTGGCCTATCGCTGCGTAGTGGGTGCGCAACAGGACTGGCTTTGGTTCGAGCATTGGTAGTTTGTGAAGTAGCTCTTAACCAGGGCCGGCAACTGCAAAACAGCTTGATAAGCCAGCTGGTTGTTGCATAGCAGCATGATTTTTCAGCTGTGAAAATGGAATTTTGCAATATGAAATTCCATGATGTTGCGTTGCGCAAATATTTCTCAATATGAGAAATATGATTTCACAATATGGTTGAAAATATTTAAGCTTTTGATTTTTAAAGATTTTAAAAAACTCTTATATAAGACATAAGACAATAATTGAGCCTGGTGCAGGCGTACAGTTAAAGCCATGGACAGCGATGCAGTCCACCGGTTTTTTAAGTGTTAGATCCAACTTCATACTTTGATTGAGGAGTTCTCCATGTCCCAGAAACTGAACCAACAACTCAGCCGTGAACAGCAAATTGCCGCCCTGGAGAAAGACTGGGCACAAAACCCTCGCTGGAAGGGCGTAAAGCGCGGCTACAGCGCTGCTGATGTGGTGCGCCTGCGCGGCAGCCTGCAGCCCGAGTACACCTTGGCCCAGCGCGGCGCCGAGGTACTGTGGGACAAAATCAATGGCAGCTCCAAGAAGGGCTATGTGAACGCGTTCGGCGCCATCTCAGCTGGGCAGGCCATGCAGCAAGCCAAGGCTGGGTTGGAGGCCGTGTACCTGTCCGGCTGGCAAGTGGCTGCTGATGGCAATACCAGCGAAACCATGTACCCCGACCAGTCGCTGTATGCCTACGATTCAGTGCCCACCATGGTGCGCCGTATCAACAACACTTTCAAGCGTGCGGATGAGATTCAATGGGGCAAGGGTGTGAACCCCGGCGACAAGGAGTTCATCGATTACTTCCTGCCCATCGTGGCCGATGCGGAAGCTGGTTTTGGCGGCGTGCTGAACGCTTTCGAGCTGATGAAGAACATGATCCAAGCTGGTGCTGCTGGCGTGCACTTTGAAGACCAATTGGCTGCCGTCAAGAAGTGTGGTCACATGGGCGGTAAGGTACTGGTGCCTACCCGTGAAGCCTGCGAGAAGCTGATCTCGGCCCGCTTTGCGGCGGACGTGATGGGTGTACCCACCATCGTTCTGGCCCGTACTGATGCAGAAGCCGCTAATCTGATTACCAGCAACCACGATGCGAACGACCAGGCCTTCCTGACTGGCGAGCGCACCCAAGAAGGCTTCTACCGCGTCAAAAACGGCTTGGAGCAGTCCATCAGCCGTGGTGTGGCCTATGCTCCGTATGCCGACCTGGTGTGGTGCGAAACTGGCGTGCCAGATATCGGCTTTGCCCGCGAGTTTGCGCAAGCTGTGCACGCATCCTGCCCTGGCAAGCTGCTGTCGTACAACTGCTCGCCATCGTTTAACTGGAAGAAAAACCTCAACGACAGCCAAATCGCGTCGTTCCAAGAAGACCTGTCGGCCTTGGGCTACAAGTTCCAGTTCATCACCCTGGCTGGTATTCACAGCAACTGGTACAACACCTTCAAGTTTGCCCACGAATATGCGCGTGGTGAAGGCATGAAGCACTATGTGGAAATGATCCAAGAGCCGGAGTTTGCCGCTCGCGACAAGGGCTACACCTTTGTATCGCACCAGCAAGAAGTGGGCGCCGGTTACTTCGACGACGTGACCACCGTGATCCAAGGCGGTAGTTCCAGCGTGAAAGCGTTGGCGGGCTCGACCGAAGAGGAGCAGTTTCACTAAGCCAGTCCATCGATGTAAAGCACTGGGGTTTGGTCCCCCCAGTGGGCAAAAAGGGAACGGAAAACGGCGGCTTGGGAGGCTGCCGTTTTCGCTTTTGGCGCTTGTGATTTTGCTCTGGTATTGATAGCTTTTATTGTCTACTGGGTCGGGGCTAGAGGGCTAAAAAATATAGATCATTTTGATTTGCTGCACAGCATTCGGGTCTTGCGCCATCTCCCGCTGGCTGGAGCCGGTGTAGGGAGAGGGCTGTTTTGGCTTTGCCGCTAGGTATCGACAACGCTGGCTTCTACGCTGCACGCAGATGCCCAGTAGGTACGCTGCGCCCCGGTTCAAAAGACAAATCTCAGCCCTCATGCCTGGGCGCGCTCAAACGCCTCGGCTGATTTCACTCTGCTAGCTGTGGCGGCGTGACCGGTTGTAGAACTCCTCGATGCAGTCAAATTCATCGGCCTGAGCTATGTCCCGGGTCTTGTAGATACGTTTGCGGATGCGCTCTTTCTTCAGGCAGCTGAAGAGCGACTTCAGCTAAGCAGTGTCCCAACAATTGCCTTTGCAGCACATGCAGGACTCTAAGTTCAGTTCTTTACTCAATAGTCAAACTCGTGATCTCCGCTTGGTTGTTTCTCATGCGTGATAACTCTTTACCGTTGTCCGTGAGGATCGTGCGGATACTGAAATGGGCCACTCTTTTCAGTTGCGCCTGAAACGCGCGAGCAGCCACAACTGTCTTGTGTTTGCTTGATCTAGGTGGGGATGCCTAAGGCGTGGGCCGATCAATCGTCACAAAGACCTACGACGCTTGTTCTCATCCTGCATCTGAGGCAGGTACTTCATGTCGATATACACATAGCTTGACTTGCAGGCCTTGTTGTATGTCCTGCTTTCATGCGGGCACTGGCAAGCGCGAATGCCCCGGTGGCGTAGCAGTCAATTCAGCGCCGAGCGGCGCATTGTCGGTTCAATGAACTTGTGGGTGGATGCTTGCAAATCATCGAGTGGAGAAAATAGCTAAGATCACCAACTCTTCCTGTACAGCATGGAGTGTTGTCTGCAAATGAGGAGCCGTATGGCTGGGATCCTGTGCCCACCGTGTGATGGCGCCACTTTCGCACCATACCAAGGCCCATGCTGTATTGATCTGCTGGATTGTGAATGGATGCAGTGCAAAGCGAATGGCTGGCGTGGTGGTCGCACTCTTGTGCAACGAGATCAGTATGGTGTCTCAGCTGACCCAATGTCCCATGTTGCAACAACCTCTTTGAGCACCTTACGGCGGAGCAATAACGGGTGCTTGGTATTTACGATTTAATCGCCCGGGATTCAACAGGTAGCTTTGACCTGGGGCTAGATTAGCTCTGCAGCCTCCTTAACTCCGTAGATAATCGCGTTTTTCCTCTAGCGATTGCGACTTGCAGCATGTCCGACACCACCGCCAACCCGCGCGTCTCTATCATTCACTGGCCTGCCAAAACCCTGATCAATCCCGTCGTTGGCAAGCCTAGTCGCCCGATCAGCGGTGATACGCAGTACCAAACCATGAATGTGTTTGAGGGCCTGGGCGGCAAAGTAAGCTCGGGCACGTGGCAATCGACGGCGGGCAAGTTCAGCTCCAACGTGGTGGGCTATATCGAGTTTTGCTACATCGTTGAAGGATCTTGCCGCTTGGTGGACCCGGATGGCACAGTGCATGCCTTCGGAGTGGGCGATCATTTCATCATGCCTGAAGGCTGGATGGGGCACTGGGAGGTCGACGAGTTTGTTAAAAAGGTCTATATGGTGGCGGAGGCTTAAGAATATCGTCATGAGATTCTTAAAACGCAAATAGCGCCCGAATGGCGGGCGCTATTTGCTATCTTTTTAGGTTAAAACGGCACAGCGCAAAGGCTGTTGCCGCATGACCTTAGCGGCGACGCATAGGCGGGCGTGGCGCGCCACCAGCACGAGGCTCCAGGTGGCGGAAGGTGATGCGGCCCTTGGTCAGGTCGTAGGGCGACATTTCCACGGTGACGTTGTCGCCCGCGATGATCTTGATGCGGTGCTTGCGCATTTTTCCGCCGGTGTAGGCGACTAGGGCGTGGCCATTTTCCAGCAGTACGCGGTAGCGTGCATCTGGCAAGATTTCTTCGATCTTGCCCTTCATTTCAATCAGATCTTCTTTGCTCAAACGAGACTCCAAGTTGTTGTCAGTGGGCTCCAAATTTGCTCGCGGCCGCGTGCCCATTCCATGACAGGCCCTCGTGCAACGCATGGTCCAGCGCCTCTTGCTGGGTGCCGCTTAAAATTTAGAACATAGCTGACTTGCCCTGCACCACATGGCGCGGGGCACAATGCCAGCGATAAATACGGATACGAATCGGATGCCCATCCCAGGGCTTAAAAGAGGCGAAGCACTTGCCTAGGACGGATTGCAGATGGGAAAACAGGTGATCTGCAGCGATTGGCGGGGCCAGCCTGAGAAGCAAGCATGCCCCAAGCTGTTGCGGCAGTCTAACAGCTATTGCTGCAAAGCAATAATCTTTGTTGTAGAGCGCGCACTTGCGCTATTGGTATGTGGCGCTTTTGCCCATGTAGGCGCGATGTGCGCTAGCGCCGCGAGCTAGCTCGCGGTTGGGGCTAGTAAATATACATAAAAAAAGCTACTAATGACCAATGGGTAGGCGCTAGAAGCTATCCATTTGATAGTAATGCTGCGCAGCACTCATGCCGCAGCCGCTTCGGCGCTGGTCATAAATTGCGTCGTTGCGTGGCGGCTGCCGTCGTCCAGAACCAGCTCGCGCTCAGGCCAGCGCATGGCGGCTAGTTTGAAATCGTCCTCGGGGGATTTGCCGGCCAGACGGGCCGTCCAGCGGGCGCCAACAGAGAAGTCCATGCAAAACACATTACCGAGCTGACCGTGCCACGCGGTGGGGGCAATGTGGGCGAACAAGTCTTGGTCGTCCTTGCCCATGGCGGCGCGGTTGATCGGCTTGATGCGGCGCCAGTAGTGGCCCATAAGCACGGGCGTGGTGTCGGCATAGCTGTCCCACCAAGCTACTCGTTCTACAAAGCGCCATTTGCCACCGGCATAAAACGGGTCGGTGCCACGCCGTTCTACACCGCAGGTCAGCACTTTGAGGGGGTTGTATTGGGATTTGTTTAGCTCGCTATCGGCGTGCGCGGGCATAAAAGGGGGTTTATGCGTACCGTCTTCCAAGCTGTAGGGCCAGGCTGCGTTTTCGGCGGCTTGCAGGGCGGGTATGTTACGCAACTGTGCGTGCACAGCGGCAGCGTCTTCTAGCAGGTCGTAGGCTGCGGTAATATTGCCTGCGGGCAGGGCGCGGGCTTCAGCAATTTTTTCATCAATCCAGGCGGCGTGCACGATGCGGATATCGTCACGCTCTAGCGCCAGGGGCAACTGGCGTAAAAAGGGCAGTATCTCGCTCTGGAAGGACGCATCGGCCCGGGTATAGGGGGCGTATTTCAGGTTGTCGGCTTCGATGCGCTCGTCAAAAAACCAGCCCGATCCATCCTTGGCATCGTGACGCAGTAGGTTGATCTCGTGGTTGCCCAGCACGGCAAAGGCGTTGCCAGCCTCTACCCAGCGGCGTACTAAGGTGAGTACGCCGGGGCTATCAGGGCCGCGGTCGCAAAAATCCCCCACAAACACCATTGTGCGGCCCTGCGGGTGAAGGCCGTTGTCGTCATAGCCCAGATGTTTGACCAGTTGCAGCAATGCCTGGCGCTCGCCATGCACGTCACCAATCACATCCAACGGGCCAGGGGGCAAAGCATGTACCAGGCTCATCGTCGTCTTTCCAGCCATTTGGCAGCCGGCCGGTGCGCGGCCCATTGCTGCAGAAAATTACCATTCAATGAAACTCATTGTGCCCGATTTTGCTGCACTGCACCAGATGAGTGCAGTTGATTTTCATGTGAATAAAATATGCCAATAGCGCATAGCCAATGGTCATTAATAGCTATTAATTTAGAAGCAAAGCAATCAGGTGCGCAGCTTATGCGACAGTGCGGTGATAGCAAACAAAGCTGAACGACAAGGCGTGGGCGGCGTTGCTAGTGAGGGTTTCGCGCGAGGCTTCTTGCCAATCAGCTCCCAAGGTAGGTGCATAGGCGTCGCCATCAAAATCCTGGTCGATCTCGGTCACCCAGACTTCATCAGCCAGTGGCAGGGCTTGGGCGTAGATTTGCCCACCGCCAATGACCCACACAGGCTTGCCCAGGTTGCGGGCGGCGTCTAGGGCTGAGGTGAGATCGCCCGCCACGCTGACCTGGTCAGATGTGGGATCGGGCTGCCAGCCGGCTTGGCGGGTGACGACGATATTGTGGCGGCCTGGCAAGGGCCGGAAGCGTGCAGGCAATGAATCCCAAGTCTTGCGGCCCATGACTACGGTACCGCCGGCCGTTTTTTGCTTGAAGGAGGCCATGTCCTCCGGCAAATGCCAGGGTAGTTGGTTGTCTTTGCCGATGACGCCATTGCGGGCGCGGGCGAATATCAGATGGATGCGAGGAGTAGTCATGGTGTGGATGGCGTAGTACTGAGCCACTTGCTGATACGCAGGCGGCAGGCCTGGTAGATGGGGTGTTCAATAAAGCGGTAGTACAAGGCCGACGCCGCTAGCAGCGCCAGCATGGCGGTGGGCAGCAGTAGCAGGCGTTGGGTTTGACTGGGGTCGGTGCCAGCCAGCAGCTTTTGCAGCACCTGGTACAGCAGCAAGTGCAGTAAATAAATGGCGAAGGAGTAGTCGCCCAACTTAGCCAGCCATTGCAGGCTGCGCTGTTGCGGCAGGGGCGCCAGTATGGCAGTTCCCACCAAGGCACAGGCCGCTAGGCCGATGAAGAAGGCGCGCTCGGGCCAGTAATAAAATTCGGCCAGATTGTGCTCCTGTGGCACCCATTGCCAGCTGGCATACGCGGCCATGGTGATTAGTGCCAAGCAGATCGCAGCCCACGGGCGCCAGTCTTGCAGGGAGCTGCGCCGTATCAGCCGGTATACAAAGTACCCCGCAAAAAACTCCAGCACTAAGGGGCCTGCAAAAAACCAGGTGACCATGGTGGCGCGGCCGAAGGCCTCAGGCGTAAAGGCTCCGCTGGCCCAATTAACAAGCACGGCGACAAAGATGACGAACGCTAGCACGGCCAGAGCTGGGTCCCGCCAGCGTTTGGGTAAGAGCAGACTGGTACCTATCAGGAGGTAGAAGTACAGCTCAAACACCAAGGTCCAGATCACGCTGCTGATATGCAGGCTGAAGTTGCTGGGGTAGAGCAAGGCAGATGCCACCAGGTTGACGTTGCCTGGCAGCGCGCCTATGGCGCCCAGCACCACATAGAACAGCAGCATGGCCGGCCACCAACCGGTGTAGATGCGTGCGAAGCGCTTGAGCACAAACTGTGCTGCAGGCTTGGCACCTTGCGGGCTGCCGCTGGTAACCAAGGCCATGATGACGCCGCTGATCACAAAAAAGATGTCGACCCCGGCATAGCCGCCTTGCGCCACGGCTTGCAGCCAGCGTGGCAATTGCGGGTAGAAGCTGAAATTCTGCGCGTGGTAGAGCGCCACCCACAGGGCGGCGAACAGACGCAGGATTTGTATATAAAGGATCAACGCGAATCCGCTTTCGCGCAAGCGAGGCCTGCGCTTAGACCGCGACGGGCGCTTTGATGGCCGGGTGGTGCTCGTAGCCCACGACTTCAAAATCTTCGTACTGGTAGTCAAAGATGGAGTCGGGCTTGCGCACGATATTGAGTGTGGGGTAGGCAAAGGCTTGGCGTGCCAGCTGGGTCTCTACCTGCTCAACGTGGTTGTTGTAGATGTGGCAGTCACCGCCAGTCCAGACGAAATCACCCACTTCCAAGTCGCATTGCTGGGCCAGCATGTGTGTCAGTAGCGCATAGCTGGCAATGTTGAAGGGCACTCCCAGGAAGATGTCGGCACTGCGCTGGTAGAGCTGGCAGCTGAGCTTGCCCTCTGCAACGTAGAACTGGAAGAAGGCGTGGCAAGGCATCAGCGCCATCTGGTCTAAGTCAGCCACGTTCCAGGCACTGACGATGATGCGACGGCTGTCTGGGTTGGTTTTCAGTGTTTTGACGACTTCAGCAATCTGGTCGATATGGCTGCCATCTGCCTTGGGCCAGCTGCGCCACTGCACGCCGTACACGGGGCCCAGGTCGCCGGTTTCTTTGTCAGCCCACTCATTCCAGATGGTGCAGCCGCGCTCTTGCAGCCATTTGACATTGCTGTCACCACGCAGAAACCACAGCAGCTCGTTGATGATGGACTTGAGGTGCACCTTCTTGGTGGTGACGAGGGGGAAGCCTTCGTTCAAGTCAAAGCGCATCTGGTAGCCAAACACGCTGCGCGTACCCGTGCCGGTACGATCGCCCTTGGCGACACCGGTGGTGTAGACGTGGCGTAAAAAATCTTCGTATTGGTGACGTACGGGTCGGTTCATGGCTTGTTCAATGGGCGACGGGCGCCCGCAAAAATCATCTGGTGCAAATATCACCGCCGTGGTGGGCGTTGCGCGCAAATCAGGTTACAGCGGTGAGCAAAGGTGTAGTGTGCCAGTTTTTGCACTGTGCTGACGCGGATGGCTGGTAGCCTTGGGTCATCTACCATGTGCTTGTTATAATTGCTATTAATAACATAGCTATTAGCGCCTACCCAGTGGGCGCAAGGCTCATAAAGGAATGTATATGTATTTCCCCCAAATCCACCTGAGTCGCTCGCTGGCCGCTGCTGTAGTAGTGGCCTTGGCTGGTTGCCAGATCACCCCGGCAAAGAACGAAGCTGTCAGTGCCCAGCAGCAATGGACGGTGCTGCAATCCCAGGTGGGTCGCTATCAAAATGAAGCCCCATTTTTGCAGCACGGCGTGATGGCCACCAAGATGCAGCACTTGCTGGGTGACCAAGCGCCAGTGTTTTTGCGCAATTTAGAAGTGGCTGGCCCGCTGCAAAAAGAGGGATCGGTTTACTACATTACTGGCAACCGCCAGCATGAGGGAGGCAGCAACGCAGGCGCCGTTGCGCTGGATGCACAAAGCAACACCATGCGCATCTGGTGGCAACAAGACGGCCAGCCGCGTGTGGTGCAAGACCCAGGTGCAGCTTTTAAGTGGCCCAGCGATGTGAATCAGATGATCTCGAACGCCGTGGCGCTGCCTGCGTCTTAAATGGGTGTTCCACTTACCAAAAAGCCCGCAATTGCGGGCTTTTTGTGCATTTGTTCATTGTTGGTTTAGCGCGTCAGCATGCAATTGGGGTTCATGATGCCTTGCGGATCCAGTGCCTGCTTGATGGCGCGCATCATGGACATGGCCACGGGAGACTGGTAGCTGGGCAGGGTCTCGGCCTTCAGCGTGCCAATGCCGTGCTCGGCAGATATGGATCCACTAAATTCGGCCACTGCGTCATAAACGATGTGGTTGATCTCGTGCTCGCGCTCGTCCAAGAAGGTTTTAGGGTCCACGCCAACGGGCGCTTGCACGTTGAAGTGCAGATTACCGTCACCCAAGTGGCCAAAGTTGACCAGGCGCATACCCGGCACTTTTTGCTCCAATACCTGCGTGGCGTGTTCTACAAATGCGGGGATGCGCGAGATCGGCACCGAGATATCGTGCTTGATGTTGAGACCTTCTTCCACCTGCGCCAGCGGAATGCTTTCGCGGATATGCCAGAGGTTGTGGGTCTGCGACAGGTTTTCGGCCACCACAGCGTCCAGCACGATTTCTTGCTCAAAAGCGGCTTCCATCAGCGCCTCAAAGCGCTCGCGGGCATGTTGCTCGGATTCGCTGTCGGAGTTTTCTAGCACCACGGCATAGGGGAAAGCAGGATTGTCGATGAATGGCACGCGCAACTGAGGCATGTGCTTGTCGACCAGGCTGAGCGCAAAGCGGTTCATTACCTCAAAGCCTGTCAGCCCTGCACCCAAATATTGGTGGGCCAGGCCAAGCAATTGCACGGCTGCCTCAAACGACGGCAAGGCTGCCCAGGCGGTGAGCTGGCTGGCGGGCATGGGGTAGATCTTCATCGTGGCGGCGGTGATGACGCCCAGCGTGCCTTCGCTGCCGATAAAGAGGTTGCGCAGGTCGTAGCCGGTGTTGTCTTTGCGCAGGCCTTTAAGGCCGGCCCACACTTCTCCTTGGGCATTCACCACCTCTAGGCCCAAGCACAGCTCACGCGTATTGCCGTAGCGCACCACTTGCGTGCCACCCGCATTCGTGCCTAGGTTGCCGCCAATGGTGCAGCTGCCTTCGGCTGCTAGCGAAAGCGGGAAGAGAAAGCCTTCCTTCTCGCAGCGTTCTTGCACGTTTTGCAAGATGCACCCCGCCTCGACCGTGATCGTCAGGTTGTCTTTGTCCAAGGCGCGGACGGCATTCATGCGGCCCATATTCAGCACCACTTGCGTGCCGGATGTGTCAGGCGTTGACCCTACCACCAGACCCGTGTTGCCGCCCTGCGGAACTATGGCCGTGCCGTTGGCTGCGCAGGCTTTGACGATGGCGGCGACTTCATCGGTAGACGCGGGGCGCACCACGGCCAGCGCCTTGCCATGGTTGCGGCGGCGCCAGTCTTGCTCGTAGGCGGTCAAGTCACCATCGGTTAGCACATGGGCATCGCCCACGATCTGGCGCAGGCTGGCAATCAAGTCGGTCATTGCTTTGTCTCAAATCATCAAAAAATATAGCTACAGATTATTGTGCAGCGCGCGCAGCACGCTGACGGCCTTTGACATGCAAGGCACATGCCGCAAACAGCAGCAGGCACAGGGCGACTTCGGCCAACGCGCACCAGCGGCTGGGGGCTGCGTCGCCCCAAGCACGTACCACGCCTTCGGTAAAGTACAGCCACACCAGCAGGCTGACCCAGCGGTAGGTGTACATACGGCGTTTGAGCAGGCCAGCCAGCGGAATGCACAGTGGCAGCGCCTTGATGACCAGCCACGAGCCGCCGGGTCGTAGCGGGGCGATCCACAGCTCCCAGGCCACACTCAGCACGACCAAGCCCAGTAAGGCAACTACGGCCAGCCAGCGTGATGCTTCGGCCATGCTGTTGGTGGCAGGCGTTACTAATTCAGGCAGATTCGAAGATGGTTGTGGCGTAGAGCGTCGCATGGAACTGGCATCATATCGGGCATGTATAGCAATGATGAGAAAAACGCGACAAGTTTGAGGGTGCGCCCAGCCTGGGGGCAGGGCGGATGGTGGCAGCAGTTGGCAGATTTCCCGTGGCGCAACACGGCCAACACCTTGCGCATGCGCTTTAGCGAAGACCGGTTAGGTTTGACAGCCAGCAGCCTCACTTTCACCACCATGCTGGCCTTGGTGCCCTTTTTTACGGTGGCGCTGGCGCTGTTCACCGCCTTCCCCATGTTTGCGCAGATGGAGCAGCAACTGCAGCGTTGGCTGATCGAAAGCCTGATCCCCAGCAGCATCGCTAGCCAAGTGCTGGGCTATATCACGCAGTTTGCCAGCAAGGCCAGCCGTCTGGGCCTTGCTGGCCTCAGTTTTTTACTGGTGACAGCACTGGCCCTGATTTTGACGATGGACCGCACGCTGAACAACATCTGGCGCGTACGCCAACTGCGGCCACTGGGCCAGCGTGTGCTCATTTACTGGGCAGCAATTACGCTAGGCCCGGTGGTGTTGGCGCTCAGCTTGGCACTTACTTCATCGATGGTAGCTGCATCGCGTAGTGCCATGGGCGAGTTGCCTTATGTGCTGCGCCTGGTGTTTGATTCACTGGAGTTTGTGCTGCTGGCTGCGGGCGTAACGGCCATGTACCGCTACGTGCCCAATACCTTGGTGCGCTGGCGCGACGCGTTAGCCGGAGGGCTGTTTGTAGCGATCGGCATTGAGGCTGCCAAAAAAGTGCTGGCGCTGTATTTGAGCGCTGTGCCGACATACTCCACCATCTATGGCACCTTTGCCACCTTGCCGATTTTGTTGATCTGGATTTATGTGGCCTGGGTGATTGTCCTGCTGGGTGCTGTGGTGTCCGCCTATCTGCCCAGCTTACTGGCGGGCGTAGCACGCTTGCCTACTGCGCAGAGCTGGGATTTTCAGCTATCAATTGAAGTGCTGCACGCGCTTAATCCTATGCGCTATCAGCCCGAAAAAGGGCTGTATCTGCAGCAGTTGGCAGACAAGCTGCAAGTAGAAGATGTGCAGTTGCATCGCGCGCTAGAGGTGTTGACCCAGCTAGATTGGGTAGGCGCTGTGATGGATGTGGAGGGCCGCGCGCAGTCTGGTTTATCAACGCATGGCGACGATGCCCGCTATCTGCTACTGGTAGAGCCTGCAGCCACCAAGGCTGAGCCCTTGATTGCCAGCTTGCTGCTGGAGCATAACGAGGCCACTGAGCCATTGTGGTGGCACTGTGGGCTGGAGCAGATCATGTTGATAGATTTGCTGGAACGCCGCCATTGGGCAGATGAAGTGCAGCCGCAGCCAGCGGCTGACAACATCGATTAAGCGCGCAGCGATCTGGGGTAGAACTGGGCCAGCCGCTGGCGGGCAAAAACCACCATGTCGGCCGGGTAACGCGGGTAATTGGCAAAAGCGCTGTCGTCCAGGTTATAGAGAACGACCAGAGCGGCTACCTCCCACGCCCAGTAATGGGTGTTGCGCGGTTCGGTGACGGGGTCGGTCCAGCCGATGGTCATCAGCGCTGCATTAATCAGGGTTGATGGCGTAGCGTAGGCCGTTTGCAGGTAGTGCTGCAGCGGCGCAGCACCCACTTCAAGTTGTTCAAAAAATGAGGTCAGCTGGGCATAGGGATGGGGGCAAAATACCAGCTCTGATGCCTCGGATTTATCGCAGGCGGCAGCACTAAGGTAATCCAGCAAGCGGTCGCAGCGGTCATGCAGCAGGCGCTCTACCGTTGTGGGGATCAGCTCTTGCCGCTCTAGTAGCACCGGCAAGGCCAGCAGTTGCACGGCAGCAGGGTAGTCACTGGCGTCGGCATTCAGTGGCGCTGCGCTGTCTACGCCGGTTTCGTGCAGTTGGCGTACAAAGGCAGCGTACTCATTGCACCAGTGCAGCACATGCTCAAAAAGCACCTCCAGATTGGTGGGCGGCAGGCCCCGGCTGTAGGCAAGATTTGGCAGGCGCAGTGCCTGCAGCGCGGCGGCGTGCCAATCGCCGCGTGCGCGTAGTTGACTGGTGTGGTCCAGGTCTTGCACATCCAGGCCGTAATAGCCGTGGCTGGAGAATTCGTACAGATCGGACAAAGTGTCTGCCCAGGCTTCGTTCCAGCGCTCTACATCCATGCGCAGGCGCGGCTGCAGCATATGCCAAGGCAGGGCATGGCAGTGCTGTAGCAAATTGGGCAGTGCGGTATCGTGCATAGGTACTTTTCCATACCGCCTTCGCAGTGACAAGCACAGCTGCCTGCGGTTTCTAGGTAAGTAGGCTAACGCATTTAGACGAGGTAATGCATGAAAAATAAGGCGCTCTTACGCATGCTTACCGTAGATACAGAATCGTTTTTCTGCTATGAAATTAAATGTAATTTCATGAGCGAATAGGCTCTGTTTCGCCGCGGCTGCGGGCGTAGTCAACCAGGTCTGCGGGATAGTGGGGGCAACTGCGCAGTGCAGCATCATCCCAGCCGTAGAGCACAGCAAGTGCGGCGACCTCCAGTGCCCACGAGCCTGTTCCTAGCCACTGCCCGCCTTTTTTCTGCTGCTTGGGCGATAGCTTGAAGAAATTGGTGTACTGGGTTTGCAGGTAGGGCACCAGCGGGTCGGGTAGTGCCTCGCTCACCTGCTCAAAAAATGGCCGCATGGCGCCGTAGGGGCGTTGGTGGAACAGCTCCTCGCTGACCTCTTCCAGTTGCAGCGCGCCTGCGCTCAGGTAGTCGAGCAGTTGGTCGGTATCAAGCGCGAGCACATCTTCCACTACGGCGGGCACTTCGTCTTGTGCATCCAGCAGCGTTGCCAGCGCTAGCAGGGTCACGGCTGTACGGTAGCTGCTGCTATGCGTGTTGATGGGCGGCCCTATGTCATAGCCGTCACCAGTTTTATCGTGCATGCAATCGCGCGCGTGGCTGGCCACCGTCGTGTAATCTCGCCACAGCGCCACCGTCTCCAGGTAGACAGCGCGCAGTAGATCGCCACTTAGGCCCAAGTCAATACCGTAGATGAGCAGCCAGTAGGCGTTCTCGCCGGCAGCTTGCCAATGCATGCAGTTCTCTAGCGCAGCATAGTCCTCTAGATCGAATGGCTTGGTATAGCCTTCGCTGGCTGCAAAGTGTTTGAGGGCCGTGAGCGATTCTCTCCAGTCCATCATTTTGTCGCTGAGATTGAGATCCCGACGGGGCTTGAGATCTGTTAGAGGAATCTTGGCCCACTCGGTGCAAGCGTTGGCGAGGTCTCCGTAACGCGGGAGGGTGCTGATCATAGGCGGGCGGACGTGGCTCAGTGCGCTAGAAAATCCCGAATCGCAAACAGAGTTTGATCGGGCGATTCTGTCATTTGGTTGTGGCCATTGGGGATCATCTGCACCTTGACCGATTTGCCTGCGGCCTTGGCTGCGTCGATCAAGCCTTTGGCGGCTTTGGGCGGTGTCATTTGGTCTTGTTCGCCCAGTACAAACAGCACGGGGGCACTCAGGCTGGCCATTGCGGTTTCGCCTCCGTCATAGCTGTCGCAGGCCACAAAGCCACTGTGCAGCAAGTTGGTTTTGGCATTGCTGGCCAGCACGCGGCGGCCCAGTGCCATGCCTGCGCCAAACACCCAGCTGCCCGCGCCGTTGGGGGGCGATAAGGTAGCGCGCGAGAAGGTCTGCACCATGGCAATGGCTTTGGCTGGCGCAGTCTGCGCCAGGTCGAGCAGCGCTGGTGCTACTTTCATGGGTGATGCAGTGCCCACCAGTACCAGGTGGCTGATGCGATCGCCCAGCTGTGCGGCCGCTTGCATGGCAATCAGGCTGCCCCAGCTGTGGCCGATGAGCGCTGCTTTTTGCAGGCCTGCGGCATCCATCAGCTGGCCAATAAAGCCGGCGGCTTGTTCTACCGACGCTGGCGCTGCGCCGCCGCTTTTGCAATGGCCGGGCAAGTCAATTGCCAGCACGTTCCAGCCGTGGTTGGCGATATATCGGCTTTGCAGTGCCCACACGCTGTGGTCGCACAGTACGCCGTGGATGAAGATGGCCGTAGGCTTGTTGTTATCAAAGGCCTTGCCGCCTGTGTAGGCGTAAATATCTGCGCCCTGAACTTGGATTCGCATGGTGGTCTCCCCGTTTTTCTAGATATCTGCAATCAAGCGTTTACCCATCGACACTGTTTTGTCGTCGGTATAGCCCAGGCTTTCATAAAAGGCGATCACCGCCTCATTGCCTGCACGCACCTGTAGGTTGAGCTTGGGGCAGCCACGCTCGGTCAGCAATTGCTCGGCCTGCACCATCAAGCGGCGGGCATGGCCTTGGCGTTGCTGTGCTGGGTGCACGGCCAGGTAGTTGATCCAGCCGCGGTGGCCGTCATAGCCCACCATGACGGTGGCCATGAGCTGCCCGCTTGCATCTACGCCCACCAAAAACAAGTCGGGCGATACGCTGAGCTTGCGCGCAATGTCTTTGTATGGGTCGTTCCAGGGGCGGGTCAGGCCGCAGTCATTCCATAGCGCGATCACGGCGTTTGTGTCTGCATCAGTAAAAGTGCGGATTTGCATTACGCAGCCTTCTCTGCCGCCTTCAGCGCGCGTTTCAGGTCGTCGATCAGGTCGTCGGCGTCTTCCAGGCCAATCGACAGGCGTATGGTGCCTTGGCTAATGCCAGCTTGGCTCAGCGCCTCATCGCTCATGCGGAAATGCGTGGTGCTGGCCGGGTGGATCACCAATGAGCGGCAATCACCCACATTGGCCAGGTGGCTGAAGACCTTGAGGGTCTCGATAAACTTCTTGCCCTGGTTGCGGTTACCAGCGATGTCAAAGCTGAACACCGAGCCTGCGCCGCGCGGCAGCAGCTTCTTGGCGAGCTCGTGGGAGGAGTGGGTTTCGAGCATGGGGTGGCCCACGCGACTGACCAGCGGGTGGTTGGCCAGGAACTGCACAACCTTCTCGGGGGTCTTCATGTGTCGCTCCAT
>JAVXMM010000048.1:868-35621 GCA_036646255.1 Comamonas sp. | reverse complement strand
ACCGGCCTGTCACGCCGGGGGTCGCGGGTTCGAGTCCCGTCCACTCCGCCAGATATCAAAAGCCTTCTTGTCTAAAGACAAGAAGGCTTTTTTTTTATACTTAGATTTAGCTCTGATTATTTTTACAAGTGGCTTTGCATTATTGCTTGTTGTATTCCAGCGGGGGCGCCTGGAAGAGTTGCTCATGCTGGGGAGCTTGAAATTACATAATTTTTGGTGTGGGCGCTGTCTTTGGTTGCCGTTAAACGCTGGCGGCGACAGCCTGCGATGGTGGTCGCCAGCTTAGTGACGAGTTTTTGTGAAAGAAGTTGACGGGATATCCAGAGCTTGCAGCGGCGCATTGTTGGATAAAGCACTCTTACATGGTGCGAGCGCGCAGCACTTTTTTGCCATTTATGGTGATTTTTGCAGAGCAAGCAGCTCCGGGAAGGTGTTTAGGTATTGACGCAGTAGCTTCCAACGGCTGGGGAAAGAAATCTTCTTGCCGTGGCTTCGGCAAAAAACGGGCGTTTAGTCTTTGTCAAAATTGTCGGGTGAGCACTTCAAGGATCGCTCTGCGACTGTCGCGGTTAAGGAAGCTCGTCTGCATATGAGGTTAAACCGGTATGATTTTCCACTCCGATTCACCTCTGTTATTGGGTTGCAGGATAGCTGTGGTATGTGGCGTATCTCTCTGGTAACGTAGGTTGAGCGCGACGCAGCCATCCCCACAAAAGCCAGTGAAGGGGGGCGGGTGTGAATAGCTCTTTCGCTACTAGACCGCTGCTTGCTCGGATGTTGATATCCTATCCAATTATTTCTAAAAATAGTAGTTGCTAATGCCCACCCTATGGGCGCTTGAACTATCTTTTCTATCCGCCTGCAATAAGCCGACTAGGTGTTTGTGAGCAGCCCACTTCAGTCATGCATCAGCAAAAGCCTTCCTCAAGCGGAAGGCTTTTGTTGCGAAAATCGCGCGCTGTTTTACTTAGGTGCTAGGCGGATGGCGCCGTCAAGGCGGATGACTTCGCCATTCAGCATATCGTTCTCGATGATTTGCTTGACCAGCTTGGCGTAATCTTCGGGTTTGCCCAAACGACTGGGGAAGGGTACGCCTGCGGCCAGGGCATCTTGCACTTCTTGTGGCATGCCAAACAGCATGGGAGTGCCAAAAATGCCTGGGGCAATCGTCATATTACGGATGCCGTTTCGCGCTAGGTCACGGGCAATCGGCAAGGTCATGCCGACCACTCCACCCTTGGAGGCCGCGTATGCAGCTTGGCCGATCTGGCCATCGTAGGCGGCTACGCTGGCGGTGGAGATCAGTACGCCACGCTCGCCTGTCGCTTCTGGCTCGTTCTTACCCATGGCCTCAGCTGCCAGGCGGATCATATTGAAGCTGCCGATCAGGTTTACTGTGATGGTTTTGCTAAACACATCCAGCGAATGCGCCCCGTTCTTGCCTACTGTTTTTTCTGCGGGTGCAATGCCTGCGCAGTTTACCAAGCCAAACAGCTTGCCCAACGATACGGCCTTGGCCACCACAGCCTGGCCTTGCTCAGCGTTCGATACATCACATTTCACAAAAGCGCCGCCCAATTCCTTGGCAACTGCTTCGCCCTTGTCGGCATTCATATCGGCGATGACGACAGTAGCGCCTTCTTTGGTCAGCATGCGTGCTGTTCCTTCGCCTAGGCCCGAAGCGCCGCCGGTGACGATAAATACCTTGTTGCTGATTTGCATGGCTTTGTCTCCTAGAGTGGTGGATTTTCTGAGTTGACGTTAACGTCAATTGAAAGCATCTTAACCGAGGCGCAATCGCGCCACACTCACAAAAAAAGCCCGCAAGCGGGCTTTTAGTGACAAGGTGGAGTAGCGCTTATTGGAAGCCAGCGCGATCCAACATCTGCTGCACTTTGCCCATGTGCGCACCCACTTGGCCAATAGGGATGGTCTCAGTCTTGAAGGGCTTGCCTTGGGTCATGGATTTGAGGGCGGGGTTGTCCACCTTCACGTTGTTGGCGGCAGGCCACTCGTTATTGCCGTTGGCGAAGTAGTTTTGTGCCTCAGGGCTTGCTAGGTATTCTAGGAACTTGACGGCGTTGTCCTTGTTCTTGGTGTTCTTGGCGATCGCGCCGCCCGCAATATTGAGGTGAGTACCGTAGCTGTCTTGGTTAGGGAACACTACGCCAACCTTGTTGGCTATGGCTGCGTCTTCAGGGTTGTTAGAGCGCAGCATGCGGGCAAAGTAGTAGCTATTGGTTACGGCGATATCGCACTCGCCAGCAGCCACGGCCTTGATTTGGTCAGTATCGCCACCTTTAGGGGCGCGTGCTAGATTGTCCTTCACGCCCTGGATCCACTGTTGGGCCTTTTCTTCGCCCAAATGCTCAGTAATGGCGCCGAACATGCTCAGGTTGTAGGGGTGCGAGCCAGAGCGTATGCAGATCTTGCCCTTGTTCTTGGGGTCGGCCAGCTCTTCGTAGGTGTCCACGTCTTCTTTTTTTACCTTGACCTTGTTATAGGCAATGATGCGAGCGCGCGTAGACAAGCCAAACCATGCAATGCCGCCATCAGCTTCGGGTTGGGCGCGCAGGTTGGTGGGGATGACTTGTTCCAGCGTGGTCGAGCGAATGGGTAAGAACAGGCCGTCCTTTTCGCCGCGGTACAGACGGGCTGCATCCACCAGCAAAATCACATCAGCAGGCGACGCCGTGCCTTCTGCTTTCAGGCGGGCGATGATGCCGGCGTCGTCCGAATCCACGCGGTTGACCTTGATGCCGGTGGCCTTGGTGAAGTTGGTGTACAGCGCCTCATCGGTCGAGTAGTGACGGGCCGAATACAGGTTGACGGCTTCTTCAGCGTGCGCAGCAGCGCCTACGAGCGTGGCACAAGCCAGTGCCAAAACTTTGATGGATTGCAGCATAGGGAGAGAGTTGCCAGTTTACAAAGATCCGTAATCTTAATTGAAACAAGAATGATTCTCAAAGAAGCATTGATGCTTGGCCCTTAAGATTGTCGGAATAGATGCGAGAGTTAAGTTTTCCGTAACTATTTATGTGAGTGTTTTGTTTTTTTGTGCGGCTCGACGGCGCTTGTACAGCTAGAAAAAGCTGCGCTAAATGCAGGCGAAAAAAAAGCCCGGTGTGAACCGGGCTTTGAAGGGATCTAAGAAACTGGGTTTCGAAAAGATCCAAGGAGACAACTGGAGGCGTTGAGGTCATCAACGTAATAAAGTAATTATAGGGTTTACCCTTGTTGCTGTCTAGCCCCTTTTTTGGTTTTTTACCAGGATGTAGGTGTTTGGCAACAACTGATCCTGGCGCCAAGGGTGGGCCGGAAGCGAATTAACGCTTCTTGGCAGTAGCGGCGCTTACGTTGCCAGCAGCCTTCACCACATTGTTGGTGATGGTGTTGAAGTTGGTCTCGGCCACTTCGCCAGCTTGCTTCACAGCCTTTTGCACGCTGTCGTATGCATTGTTAGCAGCAGCAACAGCAGTCTTCATGACAGCTACAGCGCTTTCTGAGCCAGCGGGTGCATTCTTGGCTGCGGTGTCCACGAATTCGTTGAACTTGGCTTGGGCTTCGCCAGCTTGGCTTTCGAAGGCCTTGCTGAATTCCAAGCTGGTAGAAGCAGCGATTTCGTACAGGTGACGGCTGTAAGCGGCTGTCTTCTCAGCCATGGGTTGCAGCAGGCCAGCTTGCACGCTCATCAGGTCTTGAGCATTCTTGGCGTCCATTACGGCAGATGCATTCTTGGATGCATCGCTCAGAGCAGCACGGGTAGCGGCCACGTTCAGTTCCACCAGCTTTTCCACGCCTTCGAATGCTTTGTTCGTCAGGCCCAGCAGGGTTTCCAGATTAGCTTTGTGTGCAGCCAGGATTTGGTCAGGGGTCAATGCCATTTTTTGCTCCGTTGAGGTTTAAAACTACCAGCTTTAAAGATCCAGATGCTGAACTGCATCTGTGATCCTTGTGCATTGCGACTTACTTTTGCTGCACTGCACAATGATTCGTATTGTATGGATACCAAACACTTTTGCAAGTCTTTTTTGTGCAATGCAGCAAAAAAGAAATTGCAAAGTATTTTTTGTTTGATTTCAATCGACTACAGACGCTTTAATTGGTTGATTAAGTAACTAAAATCACCTTCGCAACGGTCTGAAAGCATGCTGTTTGTTATTTGTAGTACGGCTGTGTTTCAGTGGTGTGGCAGAGCAGCATATTCTGCAAATCAATATGCTACTTCTCGCAAGCGACAGCACTGTGGTATGCGAGCTAGCTATTATTAATAGTTGCTTCTAGAGTATCGTTAACTTCAATTTTTGTAGCAACTGCATTATGTCCGATCAGCCCGCACCGCGCCCCAAGCCCCAGCCGCGCAGCAGTTATGCGCACTTCCAGCGCATTACGACGCGCTGGATGGACAACGATGTGTACGGCCATGTCAACAACGTCGTTTATTACAGTTGGTTTGATGCGGCGGTGAATCGTTATCTGATAGAGCAGGGCGCGTTGGACATCCACGCGGGCGAGACGATTGGCCTAGTGATCGAGACCCAGTGCAACTACTTTGCGCCCGTGGCCTTCCCGCAGGATGTGGAGGTGGGTATATGCGTGGGCCAGCAAGGGCGCAGCAGTGTGCGCTATGAGGTGGGTATTTTTGTCGCCGGGCAGGAAGAGAGCGCCGCAAGTGGCCACTTTGTGCATGTCTATGTAGACCGCGCTCAGCGCAGGCCGGTGGAGTTGCCCGCTGCCTTGCGCCAAGCGCTGGCGGGTTTGCTCACTAATTGATAGCTGCTAGCGCCTGTTAACTGGTTATTAGTGCTTAGTTTTATGTATATTTTTACAGGCGATGCCGTGTTGTGTGGCGGTATTGACCCCCATGCGCCCAGTAAGCCTGTGGCTATCGCCTACACTTGCCGGGTTGTGACTTGATGAAAAGGGCGCAGGGCCCCGAGACACTGTGCCAGTGTGCATTGCGCTACTGAGTGCACGCAGCCCGCGCCACTAACCATGATTATCCAAAGCCTGCTGGACACCGACCTGTACAAGTTCACCATGATGCAGGTGGTGCTGCACCAGTTCCCCGGTGCCAAGGTGGAGTACAAGTTTCGCTGCCGTAACCCTGGCGTGCAACTGGCGCCCTATGTGGATGAGATCCGTGCCGAGATCCATGCGCTGTGTGGCCTGCGCTTTGTTGACGACGAGCTCGCGTATTTGCAATCTCTGCGCTTTATCAAAAGCGATTTTGTCGATTTTCTGCGCGTTTTCCAGCTGTCCGAGAAGTACATCACCGTCACCCCGCTACCCAATGGCGAGATCGACATCACCATACGCGGCCCTTGGTTGCACACGGTGTTGTTTGAGATACCGGTGCTGGCTATCGTGAATGAGGTGTACTTCCGCAACACCCAGTCCAACCCTGATTATGAAGAAGGCCGCCAGCGCCTGGCTGCCAAGATTGAGGCAATGCGAGCACCGGGTCTGGAGCAGCTCAAAATTGCTGACTATGGCACGCGCCGCCGCTTTAGCCGTGCCTGGCAAGAAGAGGTGCTGCGCAGCCTGGTAGGGGGTTTGGGTGTTGTCACTCAAACCCCTGCGCGGGGTGAGCGACTGGGTCAGCTGGCGGGTACCAGCAATATGCTGCTGGCCAAAGAGCTGGGGCTGACGCCGCTGGGTACCATGGCGCATGAGTACCTGCAAGCGTGCCAGTCGCTAGGCCCCCGCCTGCGCGAGAGCCAGATTTTCGGTTTGGATAAGTGGGCGCAGGAGTACCGGGGCGACTTGGGCATTGCTCTGTCCGATGTGTACGGCATGGATGCTTTTTTGCGCGACTTTGACCTGTACTTTTGCAAGCTGTTCGATGGCGCGCGCCACGATAGCGGCGATCCGTTTACCTGGGGCGAGCGTCTGATCGCGCACTATGAGCGCCACAAGATCGACCCGCTGAGCAAGATTTTGATCTTTAGCGATGCTCTGACCATACCGCGCACGATTGAGTTGTTTGAGCGCTTTAACGGACGCTGCCAGCTGGCCTTTGGCGTAGGCACCAACCTGACCAATGACCTGGGTAGCCCCCCCAACCATGTACCGCTGCAAATCGTTATCAAGATGACGCGCTGCAATGGACAGCCTGTAGCCAAAATATCGGACACGCCGGGCAAAGGCATGTGCGACGACGAAAAATACCTGGCCTATTTACGCCAGGTGTTTAACCTGGCACCGCACCAGAATGCACCGCAGCAAGACATTGCCGCGGCACCTGCGCGAGCGGGCTAGGGCGTTGCCGCACCCGGGCGTGCGGCTGCGTTTGCAGGCTAATCGCTGGCGCAGTTAGCCTGGCTGGGAGTTTTGAATAAAATCACCCGCTTGCGTCCGGCTGGCGGGCGCTAGTAGCTACTATTTTTATATAAAAATTGAAGGAGAAGCAAGATGGCATTAGGAGCGGCTTTGCAGCGCAGCAAGGGCAAACTGGGTTTGGCCACGGTGCTGGCCATTTTGCCGGGCTTGGCATCGGCAGCCAGTTTGAATGGAGCCGATTTGTCTATCGCCTGGGGTATACCGTTTGCGGGCATTTTGCTGTCGATCGCACTGATGCCGCTGGCCGTACCCGCTTTTTGGCACCACCATTTTGGCAAGGTGGCCGCTGCCTGGGCGCTTGCATTTTTGATCCCCTTTGGAGTGGTGTTTGGCCCGGGCATGGCAACCAATAGCGCGGTGCATGCGTTGGTGGCAGAGTATCTGCCTTTCGTCATTTTGCTGACGGCTCTGTATACGGTCTCGGGTGGTATCTACATCCGTGGCAACCTGCATGGCACGCCTGCGCTTAACACCGCCATCTTGGCCATTGGTGCGGTGCTGGCCAGTTTTATGGGTACTACGGGCGCATCCATGCTGCTGATTCGCCCGCTGATCCGCGCTAATGACGGCCGCGCACGCTGCGCACATGTGGTGGTGTTTTTTATCTTTATCGTGTCTAACGCCGGCGGCTCGCTCACTCCGCTGGGTGATCCGCCGCTGTTCCTGGGCTTCTTGAAGGGCGTGGATTTTTTCTGGACAGTGAGCCATATCTTTACCGAGACCCTTTTCCTCATCGGCGCACTGTTAGTTATCTTCTACCTGCTGGACAGCTATATCGAGCGTGCTGACACGAACCAGCCCAAGAGCGATCCGACGCCTGATGATGAGTCGCTGGGCTTTGACGGCAAGATCAACTTCTTGCTGCTGGGTGCTGTGGTGGGGCTGGTGTTACTCAGCGGGTTCTGGAAGTCTGATATCGGCTTTGAAGTGGCTGGCGCCCATGTTGGCCTGCCGGGCTTGATCCGCGATATTGGGTTGCTCGTGGTGGCTGTGCTGTCGTTCAAGCTAACGCCAAAGTCTGTGCATACCGATAACCAATTTGACTGGGGCCCGATGCAAGAGGTTGCCAAGCTGTTTGCAGGCATCTTTTTAACCATCATCCCCGTGATTGCCATGCTGCAGGCAGGCACCGAAGGCCCGTTTGGCGCGATTGTGCGGGCGGTCACCCGCCCAGATGGATCACCCGACCCCGCCATGTACTTTTGGGCTACGGGCATTTTGAGCTCCTTTCTTGACAATGCACCGACCTATCTGGTGTTCTTCAACACCGCAGGGGGCGACCCGGCCGTGCTGATGACCACGATGGCATCCACCTTGGCCGCCATGTCGGCAGGCGCTGTGTTTATGGGCGCCAACACCTATATCGGTAACGCCCCTAATTTGATGGTCAAGTCCATCGCCGAGAGCCGTGGCGTGAAGATGCCTAGCTTCTTTGGCTATATGGCCTGGTCGTTTGGCATCTTGGTGCCGCTGTTTGTGCTCATGACTTTCATCTGGTTCCGTTGAGCCACTACAAATCAATAACAAGGAGACTGCTATGAGCCGCCCCAAGATCCTGATTGCCCGCGCCATCTCGCCTGAAGTGGTGCAGGCGCTGTCACAACACTTTGATGTGACTGCCAACCCCGAAGACGTGGCCTGGTCGCCCGCCGAGTTGATCACTAAGCTGCAAGGCATGGATGGTGTGCTGACGACAGGATCGCAGCGCATTGATGCTGCGTTGCTGGCCGCTTGCCCGCAGCTCAAGATCGTGTCCAACATGGCCGTGGGCTATAACAATTTTGATGTGGCGGCAATGACGAGCGCTGGCGTGCAAGGCACCAATGCTCCCGATGTGTTGACCGAAACCACGGCCGACTTTGGCTTTGCTCTGCTGATGGCCACCGCCCGTCGCATCAGCGAGAGCGAGCATTACTTGCGCGCCGGTTTGTGGAAGGACTGGCGCTACGACTTGTTTGCTGGCGGCGAGGTTCACGGCTCCACGCTGGGCATCATCGGTATGGGCCGTATCGGGCAGGCCATTGCCAAGCGCGGCGCCTTGGGGTTTGGCATGAAGGTGATCTACCACAACCGATCCAAACTGAGCCCCGCGCTAGAGGCCGAATGCAAGGCCAGTTATGTAGGCAAGGAACAGCTGCTGAAAACGGCTGACCACGTCATGCTGGTGCTGCCTTACACGCCTGAAGCTCACCACACGATTGGTGCGGCCGAGATCGCCTTGATGAAGCCAACGGCTACCCTCATCAACATTGCACGCGGCGGTATTGTCGATGACGCCGCGCTGGCGCATGCCTTGGCCAACAAGCAGATTGCAGCCGCGGGGCTGGACGTGTTTGAGGGTGAGCCCGCTGTACACCCTGATTTGCTGAAGGTGCCTAATGTGGTGCTTACGCCCCATATCGCCAGCGCCACCATGCCTACACGCCGTGCCATGGCGCAGTTGGCGGCGGACAATCTGATTGCATATTTAAGCGGTAAGGCGCCGGTTACGCCGGTCAACCAGCTGGATGCAGCCACAAGCCGACGCGCATAGCTTCAAATCACAAATATTTAAACAAAAATAGCTGCTGGCGCCCTATGGACGGGCGCAAGCAGCTATTATTTTTGTAGTTTTACCAACATGAGGTACAGCGGTGACTTTGGAACTGATCTTGCTTGCACTCATCTTGCTGGCGGCCTTGGCCATTATCGTGATTTTGCTGGTGCGCAAGCCCAGGGCTGATCTGAGCGATCGCTGGGCACAGCAGTTGGGTGAGCAAGGGCAGAGCACGCAGCAGGCGCTGGCGCGCAGCGAAGGCGCGCTTAGCCATCTGTCGCAACACTTCAACCAGCAACTGCGCGAGCTCAATCAAGGCAGCCAAGAGGCAATGGGCGAGTTCCGCGAATCGCTGGAGTCGCGCATGGTGCAAAGCTTGGCCGAATCGCGCCTGGGTCGCCAAGAACTGGCCCAAGCGCTAGCTGGCTTTGAGGCGCAACTGGCTCAGCGTTTGGCGCATCTGGATACTGCGGTGAATCAGCGCCTGTCGGTGCTCGATACATCGCTCACCCAGCGTGTTGATGCGCTCACACGTGCCAATCACCAAAGCCTGGCTGCGCTGAAAGTTGACGTGCAAACGCAGCTTGGGCAGTTGTCGCAAGCTAGTTTGCAGCAAGCCGAGCAATTGCGCGGCACCTTGAACGAGCGGCTGGCCGCTATCCAAAACGACAATGCCAGCAAGCTGGAAGAGATGCGCAAGACTGTGGATGAAAAGCTGCACGCCACGCTGGAGCAGCGCCTGGGAGAATCTTTCAAACTGGTAAGTGACCGGCTGGAGCAAGTGCACAAAGGCCTGGGAGAGATGCAGACTTTGGCGGGCAGCGTGGGCGATTTGAAGCGCGTGATGACGAATGTTAAATCGCGCGGCACCTGGGGCGAGCTGCAGCTGGGCATGATTATTGAGAACGTGCTTACTGCCGAGCAGTACGCCAAAAACGTGAAAACCGTGCCGGGTAGTGACGAGCTGGTGGAGTTCGCTATCCGCCTGCCAGGTAAGAGTGATGACAAGCCGGTGTGGCTGCCCATCGACTCCAAGTACCCGGTCGAGCATTACCAGCGCTTGATGGACGCGCAAGAGAGTATGGACAAGGCGGCCATCCAGTCCGCCAGCAATGGCTTTGAAAGCTCGATCAAGTTGGAGGCGAGAAAGATCTACAGCAAATACGTGTCGCCACCTCACACTACCGACTTCGCTGTGCTCTACCTGCCGACGGAAGGTCTATTTGCCGAGGTGATGCGCCGCCCTGGCTTAGTGGAGGCAGTGCAAAACGACTGCCGTGTGATGATCAGTGGCCCAGCAAACTTGGCTGCCATGCTCAACAGCCTGCAAATGGGTTTTAAAACCCTGGCGATTGAGAAGCGCAGCTCCGAGGTTTGGGCAGTGTTGGGCCAGGTCAAGACCGAGTTCAACAAATTTGGCGAAGTCGTGGAGGCCACGCGCAAGTCCCTAGACGCTGCCGCCAAGAAATTTGAGCAAGTGGACGTGCGCACCCGCGCTATCAAAAAGCGTTTGTCGAACGTACATGAAGTGCCCAGCGAAGCGGATAAGGCTTTGCGCCAGACTGCAGCCAACACGGACGAAGGCGACAGCCAGCCAGCCCTGTTGTAGTCGACAATAGCAGCTGCAAGTGCCAATGCCTGAAGGGGACGCGTGAATCGCGAGTTAATGCGGCTGATGATCGGCCAGTTTCTAGTTCATACCTGCATGACAGGTACACGTTTGGCCGCACCCTTGCTGGCCCTGCGCGATGGCTACAGTCCTGGTGCCGTTGGTTTTTTGCTTAGCCTGTTTGCGCTGACTCAGGTCTTTTTAGCGCTACCAGCTGGCCGCTATGCCGACAAGCATGGCTTTAGAAAGCCCATGATGATCGCCATCAGCCTGGCCTTGGTGGGCACGGCGATTGGGGTAGCTTTGCCGCGTTTTGATGTGCTGTGCGTATCCGCCTTGCTGACGGGCGCGGGCTGCGGCATCTCCATCATTGCGCTGCAGCGCCATGCGGGCCGCGTGGCCCACGAGGCCAGCGAGCTGCGAAAAATCTTTAGTTGGCTGTCGCTAGGCCCGGCCATTGCCAACTTCCTGGGCCCCATGGTGACGGGCTTGATCTTGGATCACTCCACGAAAGAAGCGGGCGACAACCTTTCTTACCGCATTGCCTTTGCCGTGCTGGCCTTGTTTGCCGTGAGTGCCTGGTGGTGTGTGCGCGGCGTGCAAGTGATAGAGGCAGCGGCGCCCAAAACTGACGGCCAGCCGCACCATGCCTGGGATTTGCTACGCGAGCAAAACTTCCGCCGCCTGTTGACCGTGAACTGGCTGGTCGCATCCTGCTGGGATGTGCACACCTTTGTGGTGCCGCTGCTAGGCCACGAAAAGGGCTTGTCCGCATCGCAAATTGGCACCGTGCTGGGCATATTTGCGCTGGCTGCTTTTGTGATCCGCCTGCTGCTGCCCACCATATCGCGTCACCTGAAGGAGATGACCGTGGTGATGGCTGCCATGGTGTTAACAGCCGCCGTGTTTGCCATCTATCCGCTGATGTCATCCGCATGGACCATGGCTGTGTGTTCGGCCTTGCTGGGCATTGCGCTGGGTAGCGTGCAGCCCATGGCCATGAGCATGCTGCACCAGCTCACCCCCGCAGAGCGTCATGGCGAAGCAGTGGGTTTGCGCCTCATGCTGATCAATGGATCGAGCGTGTGCATGCCACTGATGTTTGGTGCAGCGGGTGCGGCCATTGGTGTAGCAGGCGTGTTCTGGGTGATGGGGGGGCTGATCGGCGCAGGCTCGCGTATGGCCTGGGTCCTGAGCCGCACACCGATCCCCACCTTCAAATCCCTGGAGCCCACGGTCACAACCGATGGCAGGGTAGACGACGGGCCGGAAGTGATCGATGTGGAGCCCAAGCAGAAAAATTAGTAGGGTGAGCACACGCCGAAGTGCTGCCCAAGGCTGGTTGGTGGCGGGCGCGATTACTACCAATCAGCACGCTGGCGGGCGCGCCCGGCGCAGCGCAACGCAACGAACAAGCTGCTCGTGCTGCCTAAATTAAATATCTTCCTTCAAGGCATAAGGCAGCGTCAGCACCTGCAGCGCCGGGCCGGTGTTGCTGCCTAGGTGGAGTGATTCGCCTGCGGCATTGGTTTGCATGGATACCAGGGCTTCAAATCCGTCTGCCGTGCGCGCGGCGGCTAGCACCACGGTGCCTACAGGCTGCTCGGCGTCGCTCGCCACAAATACTTCTTGGCCGGGCGTGGGCATGGTGGGCGATGCCACGCGGTACATGCGGCGTTTGAGTGTGCCGCGGAACTGGCTGCGCGCTACCACTTCTTGGCCTGGGTAGCAGCCCTTTTTAAAGCTGACGCCATCGACAGATTCGAAATTCACCATCTGCGGCACGAACGCGTCTACCAGAGGCTGGGTGATCAGCGGCACGCCGGCTTGCACCATCGACAGCGCCCAGGCAGCTTCATGGATTACGGGGCTGTTGGTAATGCTGGCGGGCAGGGCACTGTCGGCAGGGGCTGCCAGCAGTGCGCGGCTATCGCCCGATGCAGCAAAGAGGCGTACCACACTGGCGTCGCCGTCTAGTGCGGTCTGCCATGGCGCCAGATCACGTGCTTCGGCAGGCACTGCGTTGCCCGCCAAACCTAGTAATTGCACGGCACTAGTGGCATCGCTCATCTTTACTTTGGCACGCAGCACAAACATGGACAGGCGCTTGAGTGTGGCGGGTAGCACATCGCGGCTAGTAATTAGCCAAAAATCGGTAGAGGTACGTTTGATAACAATAAAGCTAGCTTGCATGCGGCCCTTGGCCGACAGAAAGCCTGCCAAGCGCGCCTGACCCACGGGCAGCAGTTGCACATCGTTGCTTAGCTGGCCCTGCAGGAAAATGGCGGCGTCATCACCTTCGGCGCGGATCACGCCTAGGTGGGTGAGGGGAAGATGTCCTTGTAATGCTTCGGTCATAGGTGAATTATGATGCGCGATCCATTGCACGGAGGCGTTAGGGTTGTGAAGCGTATATTGCTAATGATTATTGTGGCGGCGCTGGCCGTGGCGGCGAGTGGCTATTGGTGGCTGCACCAGCCCATTGTGGCGGGCGATCAACCAGTGGAGCTGGAGATTGAGCCTGGCACCGCGCCGCGCGCTGTTGCCCACGCTGTGCAGGCTGCGGGCATGCAGGTCAACCCCGATTTGTTGTACTGGTGGTTCCGCTTGTCAGGGCAAGACCGAAAGATACGTGCGGGTAATTACGAGATACCCGCAGGCACCACGCCAACGAGCTTGCTGGCCCGTTTGGTGCGCGGTGAAGACAGCCAGCGCGTGTTGACGATTGTGGAGGGCTGGAATTTCCGCCAAGTGCGTGCAGCGCTGGCCAAAGAAGAAAACCTCAAACACGACAGCGCAGACATGACGCCCGAACAGATCATGGAAGCGCTGGGTAGACCCGGCGTGGCAGCGGAGGGACGCTTCTTCCCCGATACCTATGCTTTCTCCAAGGGCAGCAGCGAGTTAGCGCTGCTCAAGCGTGCCATGCAAGCCATGGACAAGCGTTTGGATATTGTCTGGTCGCTGAAGGGTAGTGACAACCCGCTCAAAACTCCGGAGGATTTGCTTACCCTGGCCAGCATTGTCGAGAAGGAAACTGGCAAGGCCGCTGACCGCAGCCTGGTCGCCGGGGTGTTTATCAACCGCTTGCGCATTGGCATGCTGCTGCAGACGGATCCGACCGTGATCTACGGCCTGGGCGAAAAATTTGACGGCAATCTGCGCCGCCGAGATCTGCAAACTGACACCCCATGGAACACCTACACCCGCGCTGGCCTGCCGCCTACGCCCATCGCCATGCCCGGCAAGGCATCGCTGATGGCGGCCGTGCAGCCTGAGAAAACCAAGGCCCTGTACTTTGTTGCCAAGGGCGATGGCAGCAGCCACTTTAGCGAAAGCCTGGATGAGCACAATCGGGCGGTGAATCAATACCAGCGCGGCAAGTAGCAGCGGATTCTGCGAGCTTCAAGCTGCGTACAATCCTTGGCAGCATGACGACAAATACCCCCCATCACACTCCGCAGGCCAGTAATGGCGTGTTTATCAGCTTTGAAGGCATCGACGGTGCCGGCAAGTCCTCGCATATCCAGAGCTTGCATGATGCGCTGGTGGCAATGGGGCGTACTGTGGTGGCTACTCGTGAGCCGGGTGGCACGGCCCTGGCCGAAAAATTGCGCGAGTTATTTTTGCATCAGCCTATGGATGCGCTGACTGAAGCACTCTTGGTGTTTGCCGGGCGGCGCGATCATTTACAACAAGTGATTGAGCCGGCCTTGGCTCGGGGCGATGTAGTGCTGTGTGACCGTTTCACCGACGCCACCTTTGCCTACCAGGGCGGTGGGCGTGGCTTTGATCTGCAAGTGCTATCGACTTTAGAGCGTATGGTGCAGGCTAACCCGGCGCTAGGTGCAGATTTTGTTCGCCAACCCGATTTGACGATTTGGTTTGATTTGCCTACCGAAGTCGCCTCTGAACGCCTGGCCCACGCCCGTGTTCCCGACAGGTTTGAGTCGCAACCACAGGCCTTTTTTGCCCAAGTGGCGGCGGGCTATGCTGCGCGTGCAGCTGCTGCGCCTGCGCGTTTTGCGCGTATTGATTCGAACCAGCCCAAGCCTGACGTGTGGCGTGCCGTGCGTGCGGCGGTAGAGCGGCGTGGCTGGTTGGCTGCAGACAAGGTAGGTGCATAGTGGCGAAAACTGATGTAGCGGCCTATGCGAGCGCGCCAGCAGCTATGCAATCAATAGCGCCGTGGATTAGCCGCCAGCGCGATGCCTTGTTGCAGCAGCGCGGTCACGCCTGGCTGCTACAAGGGCCTTCGGGCCTGGGGCAGTTTTCACTGGGAATGTCGCTGGTGCGAGCCTGGCTATGCGATGCGCCTACCGCGTGTGGCGCCTGCGGCCAGTGCGCCAGTTGCCATGCGATTGATGTGCACGCCCATACCGATCTGTGTGTGCTGATGCCTGAGACGCAGATGTTGGCACTGGGCTGGCCGCTACCCGAGAAGGCCCAAGCCGAAATTGACGATAAAAAGCGCAAGCCCAGCCAAGAGATTCGAGTGGACGCCATGCGAGATGCGGTGGAGTTCACTCAGCGTACTTCTGGCCGTGGCAAGGGTAAGGCTGTGCTGGTCTACCCCGCCGAGCAGATGAACGCCATCACAGCCAACGCGCTGCTCAAAACCTTGGAAGAACCACCAGGCGATGCCCGCTTTGTGCTGGCGACTGAGGCCGCCCACCAGCTGCTGCCCACCATACGCAGCCGCTGCCTGGCCCACACCATGCAGTGGCCGCAGGCTGATGAAGCCAGCGCCTGGTTGGCTGAGCAGGGCGTGCCTGCTGATCAGATTGGCGGCCTGCTGCAAGCGGCTGGTGGCCGCCCGGAGGATGCGCTGGCCCAGTTTGAGGCCGGGCGCCTGCCCGCCGTGTGGAAAAAGCTACCCAAGGAACTGGCCGATGGCCAAGCTGGCGCGCTGGCTGGTTTTGCCCCGCCCCAGGTGGTGGATGCACTGCAAAAACTTTGCCATGATTTGCTGATGCTGCGCGTAGGCGCTGCACCGCGCTTTTTTGACCAGGCCGATCTGCCGGCGCCGCCCACCTTAGCCGTGCTCACGCGTTGGAGCAAGGCGCTGGCACAGTCGCTGCGCACGGCAGACCACCCGTTTAACCAAGGCCTGATGCTGGAGGCACTGGTAGCGCAAGCAGCCAGCGTGCTGCAGTCCAAACGCTGAGCGACGGAATCTGTCCTTGTTACTTGGTTGTCTCGCCTTGGTGCACCACCTGTTGCCTGCGGCTTCACGCCTCGTTTCAGGTCGCAAATCTCTGATTGGCTGGACTGCCTTCGCCGCTTCGCCAATTTTTGTTGGCAAAAGGTGGTTCTAGCGCATCATCTGCGCTGCAATTGCGCTATCTGCTTGATAGCTGCGCTCTGAAACCGTTATCCTTGCAGGCTATGAACAGTCCAACCCCCGCTTCTGCCGCCGCCGCTGGTGCCCGCCCCAGCGTGTTGCAACTGGCCATCAAGGAAAAGGCCGCGCTGTACGCTGCATATATCCCGCTGTTCAAGGATGGTGGTATTTTTGTGCCCACCCCCAAGGAATACGCGCTGGGCGACGATGTCTACCTGCTGCTTACCTTGCCGCAGGATCCACAGCGTTACCCAATTGCGGGCAAGGTGGGCTGGATAACGCCTGCAGGCGCCAGTGGCAATCGAACCCAGGGCATTGGTGTGCGCTTTCCCAAAGACCCAAAAACAGATGAGCTGCGCTATAAAATTGAGCAGATTTTGGGCACGTCGCTGAACGCCGATCGTGCAACCCAAACCGTCTGATTGCATCCACGCCTTTTATCAACAACCCTGTCTGACAGGGTTTTTGCTTTTAGGGCCGGCCGTCTGCGCGCGCTAGCGTTGACAATGGCGGCAGTTTTGTTACCGATAACGAGCTGCGCACGCTGCAGCCGCCCCCCAGATCGATGTTTACCGATTCCCACTGCCATTTGAACTTTCCCGAGCTGGCCAAAGACCTGCCTGCCATCCGCGCCAAGATGGCCGAGGCGCAGGTAACGCGTGCGCTGTGCATCAGTTGCACGATGGAGGAGTTCCCCGAAGTGCATGCGCTGGCTACCAGCTACGACAACATCTGGTGCAGTGTGGGCGTACACCCAGATACTGAAGGTCTGATCGAGCCCAGCGTTGATGACCTGGTGCAGCGCGCTGGGCTGCCGCGTGTGGTGGCTATTGGCGAGACAGGCTTGGATTACTACGGTATGGAAGACCGCAAGGGCGGGCGCACGATTGCTGATCTGGAATGGCAGCGAGAGCGTTTCCGCACCCATATACGCGCTGCGCAGCGCGTACAAAAGCCGCTGGTGATCCACACCCGCAGTGCATCGGATGACACTTTGCGCCTGCTGCGCGAGGAGGGTGAGACCGGCGCTGCAGGTAGCGCAGGTGGTGTGTTCCACTGCTTTACCGAGACCATGGAAGTCGCCCGCGCTGCGCTGGATTTGGGTTTCTACATCTCGTTTTCTGGCATCGTCACTTTCAAAAGCGCCCAGCACTTACGCGATGTGGCAGCCTTTGTGCCAGAGGACCGCATCCTGATCGAGACCGACAGCCCGTATTTGGCGCCCGTCCCCTTTCGTGGAAAAACCAACTCGCCCGCCTATGTGCCCTTTGTGGCCAAGCAGATTGCCGAAGTGCGCGGCATGACGGTGGAAGCCGTGGCCGAAGCCACCAACCACAATTTTGACCGATTGTTTACCGGCGTTCTGTCATGATGCGGATTGATAGAAAAATGGCTGTAGCACCCGCTAGACGGGCGCTAGCAGCTATGGTTTTAGTGGTTTTTGGCGGCGTGGCGCATGCGGGCTCGTACGAGGATTTCTTCACCCGCATCATCCGCGACGATGCGCCGGGCATTGCCGCCTTGGTCAAGCGCGGGTTTGATCCCAATACCCTCAGTGAGAAGGGCGAGACGGGGCTCACACAAGCTTTCAAGCTGGATTCCTACCGCGCTGCCAAGGGCCTGGCTGCACTGCCATCCACCAATGTGAACCTGCCCAACAGCAAGGGCGAGACGCCGCTGATGCTGGCCGCTATCAAAGGCCAGGTGGATATTGCCAAAGTGCTAATAGCACGCGGCGCTGATGTGAATCGTGAAGGCTGGACCCCGCTGCACTACGCAGTGTCCGCCCCTAGCGACGAGGGGGCCGATTTGAAAATGGTGGCGCTGTTGATTGAGAACCACGCCTATATCGATGCCGCATCGCCTAACGGAACTACGCCGCTGATGATGGCTGCGCAATACGGCACGCGCAGCGCCGTGCAAATGCTGATCAAAGAAGGGGCAGATCCAGCTGTAAAAAACCAGCAAGGCCTGACCGCAAAAGACTTTGCTGCGCGCGCTGACCGCAGTGAAGTGGTGCGCTGGCTGGCGCAAGCTGGTGGCGCAGCCGGGGCGGTGGCGGCTGGTACAGCCGCCGGCAGGGCTGGTGTGAAAGCGGAAGGCAAGGCAGGCGCAGCAGCGGGGAATCCCAATGGCACGACGGTGCCTCCCGCCTTCCCGCAAAGCGGGCGCCGCAAGATTCAGAGCAACTGGTAATCGGGGTAAACACAGCTGTTGGCGCCCGGCACATGGGCGATTGGTTGTCAAAAATAATAGCGCCTGCGTCGTAAGACAGCAGGCGCCATTCTCTTTTTTGGGGTACTCTTTTAGGTATGGCGGTTTTGCAGGCGGGCGTACAGGCCGCCCAGTTCAATCAACTGCTGGTGGGTGCCTTGCTCGGCCACTTCGCCGCGCTCCATTACCACCACGCGGTCGGCGTGCTCGATGGTGGACAGGCGGTGCGCTATCACCACGGTAGTGCGGCCCTTCATCAGGTGGGCCAGAGCCTCTTGTACCAGGCGCTCAGATTCGGTATCCAGCGCCGAAGTAGCTTCGTCCAGAATCAAAATTGGCGCATCTTTGTACAGCGCGCGGGCAATCGCTAAACGCTGGCGCTGGCCGCCCGAAAGCTGGTTGGCGTTGTGGCCCACGATGCTGTGGATGCCCTGTGGCTGGCGCGCTACAAAATCTTGCAGATTGGCGGCTGCCAAGCATTCCAGTACACGGGCTTCATCCACCGCTGCGCCCAGTGCCACATTGGCGGCGACAGTGTCGTTGAACATCACCACATCCTGGCTGACCATTGCGAACTGGCTGCGCAGACTGTGCAAATCCCAATCGGCCAGCGCCACGCCGTCAATGCTGACCGTCCCTTCGGTTGGCTCTATAAAACGCGGCAGCAGATTGACCAAGGTGGTTTTCCCGGCGCCTGACGGGCCAACAAGGGCCACGACCTCGCCAGGGTGGATGGTGAGCGATACATGGTGCAGCGCGGGCGCGCTATCGTCGCCAAAGGCCACGCTCACATCGCGTAGCTGCACTGCACCACGTGCTTTGTCAGCCTTGAACTGGCCGCTGCTCTCAGATGGCACATCGCTCAGCAGGCCTAGGCCACGCTCCAGTGCCGCTACGCCACGCGTCAGCGGATTGGCGACATCGGCCAGGCGGCGGATGGGGGCAATCAGCATCAACATACCAGAGATAAACGAAATAAAGCTACCCACCGTCACCGTCTGCGCGTTAATGGCGGTGCTGCGGCTTTGCCACAACGCAATGCAGATCACTACCGACAAGGCCACCGAGGCGAGCAACTGGGTGAGCGGCGTCATTGCCGCCGATGCGATCGTGGCCTTGATGGCAAGCTGACGCAGCTTGCGGCTTAAAGCCTGAAAGCGGCTGGCTTGCACCGGCTGGGCGGCGTGTATACGCACCACGCGGTGAGCCAGCACGTTTTCTTCGACGACATAGGCCAGCTCATCGGTGGCTAGCTGGCTGGCCTTGGTGATGTGGTAAAGCCGCTTAGAGAGCTTTTTCATGATCCACGACACGCTAGGCAGCAGTACGGCCACAATCAGGGTGAGCTGCCAGTTGGTGTAGAGCAAATACATCAGCAAAGCGATGACAGTGAAACCATCGCGTGACAGCATCAGCAGCGCTTGAACGATCAAGGTAGCGCCGTTTTGCACTTCATACACCACCGTGTTAGAGAGAGCGCTGGCCGATTGCTTGCTAAATAGGCTCAGGTTGGCATCCAGCACACGCGCGAACAAGTTCTCGCGCAGGCGCATCATGCCATCGTTGGTAATGCGTGCCAGCGCGTACTGGTTGATGAATTGCGCAACACCACGAATGAAAAAAACGCCAACAATTGCTACAGGCACCGACCACAGCGGTAGTGTGCTGCCGGTGAAGCCCTTATCCACCAACGGTTGTAGTAGGGCAGGGATGGCGACTTCGGTGCCGGCGACCACAATCGTGGCCAGCACCGCAAGCACCCAGATCCAGCGTTGGTAGCCAAAATAAGGCGTTAGCCGAGAGAGGCGGGCGCGCAGCGGCAGTTGCGTAACACTGCTAGCAGGATTGCTGCTGGCGGTTGCACTTGCAGCTTTAGATGCATGCGATGAAGATGGTTTTTCTGTTGTGGACATGTGTGCGAGATTCTAGAATACGCGGTTGTCTACGTAAGACGATAATAGCTATTTTGTAGGGTGTGTAACATCCTGCGCCAGTCTGGCTTATGTTTGCCATGTTTTGCACGTATATGATGGTCGGTAATGACTAAAACACGCTTCCCATCTGCTTTCTCGGAGGCGGCCAAGCCGCTGTTCCATCGCCGTCACTTAATTGGCGCTGCCCTGGCAGCACCGGCGCTCCCCGCATTGGCACAGTTTCGTGTAGAAATTTCGGGCACCGGTGTCAAGCAGTGGCCGATTGCCATCGCACCATTTCGTGGTGAAGGCTCCTCCCCCCAAAAAATATCAGCTATTGTGCAGGCGGATCTGCTGCGCAGCGGTTTGTTCAAAGCGGTTGATGCGTCGGGCGAGCAGCTCGACGAAACCTCGCGCCCCGACGTTGCCAAATGGGCAGGCAAGGGCGCTGACTACCTGACGGTAGGTAGTGTGACGCGCGCTGGTAACGGTTTTGATGTGCGCTTTCGCCTGTGGGATGTGAAGGGCAGTGATCTGGGTGGCCAAAGCTACAACGTGCCACAAGCCGACTTGCGCTTGGTAGCGCACAAGATTGCTGACTATATCTACGAAAAAATAACGGGCGAGAAAGGTGTGTTCTCGACCCGCATAGCCTACGTTACCAAGAACGGTGCACGCTATACGCTGTGGGTGGCTGACTCGGACGGCGAAAATTCGCAATCTGCGCTCTCTAGTCCTGAGCCCATTATCTCGCCCACTTGGTCACCAGCTGGCACACAGCTGGCCTATGTGTCGTTCGAGTCGCGCAAGCCTGTGGTTTATGTGCACGAGGTATCTAGCGGCCGCCGCCGTTTGATCGCGAACTTCCGCGGATCAAACAGCGCACCCGCCTGGTCGCCCGATGGCAGCACGCTGGCCGTTACGCTCAGCCGCGATGGCGGCTCGCAGCTCTACACCATTCCATCGAGTGGAGGCGAGCCGCGTCGCTTGATGCAAAGCAGCGGTATTGATACAGAGCCGACCTATTCCAAAGATGGCCGTTACATCTATTTTGTGAGTGATCGTGGCGGTGCGCCACAGATCTACCGTGTGGGGGCAAGCGGGGGCAGCGCAGAGCGAGTGACCTTCTCTGGCTCCTACAACATCTCACCTTCCATCAGCCCTGACGGCAAAACTCTGGCTTACATCACCCGTGCGGGTGGTGGCTATAAATTGCAAGTCATGGACTTGGCTTCCGGCACCGTAGCGTCAGTAACTGACACCAGCAGTGACGAAAGCCCCAGCTTTGCTCCGAACAGCCGACTCATTGTCTATGCTACGCGCGAAGGTGGTCGTGAAGCACTCATGACTACAACGCTCGACGGCAAGATCAAGGCACGACTGGCCGGGCAGAATGGAGACATTCGTGAGCCTGACTGGGGCCCATACCAACCATAAGAATTTCGTTTTGTTCTGAGTCATTGCATTTTTACTACGAGAAATCGTTACGGAGAGTTTTACATGTTGTCGTTTAAGAAAGCCTCGTTGGCCCTGGTGGCCGCTGCCGTTCTGGCTGGTTGCAGCTCTGCTCCTTCCCTGGATAACGCACCTGTTGAAGACAAGGGCGCTGTGTCCACTAACAATGGCGCAGGTGCTGGTCAAACCGGCCAAAGCACCGTCGGTGGTGTGGATCTGAACAACAGCGGCGCTAACGGCCAAGGCCCTGTGGGCGTTGCTCGCATCATTTACTTTGACTTTGACAGCTACACTGTCAAGCCAGACTTCCAGTCCACACTGGACGCGCATGCCAGGTTCCTGAAAGCCAATCCCTCGCGTCGCGTTGCCCTGGAAGGCCACACCGACGAGCGCGGTGGCCGTGAGTACAACCTGGCCCTGGGCCAAAAGCGTGCTGAAGCCGTGCGTCGTTCGTTGAACGTGCTGGGCGTGTCCGACAGCCAAGTAGAGGCAGTTTCCTTTGGTAAGGAAAAACCAGCTGCACAAGGTGGCTCGGAAGACGCGCACGCTCAAAACCGTCGCGTTGAAGTGAACTACCGTTAATAGGCTCCATGAATCTCACTCGTAGTACTCCTCGTTTTGTAGCGCTAGCCGCCTTGCTGGTATGCGCTACAGCCTCTCAGGCGGCATTGTTTGAAGACAGTGATGCGCGTCGCGCCATCCTTGAGTTGCGCCAGCGCGTTGACCAGCTTACGCAAGGCAACAACCAAAATGGCGAAGATACAACGCAAGTGCGTCGCAGCCTGCTGGATTTCCAATCGCAAATGGAATCCATGCGTACAGAAATGAACAAGCTGCGCGGAGAAAACGAGACGCTGCGACGTGAGGTTGCCGAGCTCAAGCGCGGGCAAACCGATCTGGCCAAGGGCATGGAAGCACGCCTGCAGCAGTTCGAACCCGTTGCTGTGACGATCGATGGCCAAGAGTTCAAGGCCGATCCAGCCGAGAAACGTGACTTTGAAGCGGCCTTGGCCGTTTTTCGCACCGGCAAGTTTGCTGATGCTGCCGGCGCTTTTAGTAGCTTTGTACAGCGCTACCCCAAGAGTGGCTATATTCCGTCCGCGCGGTTTTGGCTGGGCAATGCTTACTATGCCACGCGTGATTACAAGCCTGCGATTGCCAATTTTCAACAAATTCTGGCTACCGCACCTCAGCATATGCGTGCCCCAGATTCAGCCTTGTCCATCGCCAATTGCCAAATTGAGCTGAAGGACGTCAAGGCAGCGCGCAAAACGCTGGAAGACTTGGTCAAAGACTATCCAGAAAGCGACGCGGCCACGGCGGCCAAAGAGCGTCTCACGAAACTGAAGTGATATGAGTGCACCGTCTTCATCGGCGCCCGACATGAAGGACGCCGATGCAGGCGCTGACATGCAAAGGCGTTTTGGTGGCCTGGATCGCCTTTTTGGTGTGGCACCTGCAGCGCAAATGCGTGCAGCCTGTGTGGCTGTGGTTGGCATTGGTGGTGTTGGCTCGTGGACAGCCGAGGCGCTGGCGCGTAGTGGTGTCAGCCATTTGCGCCTGATTGATCTGGATAACGTGGCCGAGTCCAACGTTAACCGCCAGATTCACGCGCTGACCAGCACTTTAGGTATGGCCAAGGTCGATGCCATGCGCGAGCGCATCGCGCAAATTAATCCGCATTGCCAAGTCGATGTCGTAGAAGATTTTTTGACGCCAGAAAACTGCGCGCGGTTGCTGGATGGCGTAGATGGCTTGGTGGATGCATGTGACCAAGTACGCGCCAAAGCCGCTATGGCGAACTGGGGTTTACGCAATAAGTGCGCCTTTGTCTGTATTGGCGCAGCGGGTGGCAAACGCTTGGCTTGGAGGGTTGAGCAAGATGATCTGGCTCACACGACGCATGACCCGCTACTGGCTCAGGTGCGCTATCGTTTACGCAAAGAATATGGCGCACCTAAGGATGGAAAGAAGATGAGTGTGCCTTGCATCTTTAGTAAAGAGCCCGTTGCCGGTCCTGATGCGTCTTGTGCGATCGAAGGAGATGGCACGCTTAACTGCCATGGCTACGGCTCATCGGTCGCCGTGACCGCGACATTTGGCATGTGCGCCGCAAGCTGGATTTTGGAAAAATTGGCATTTTCGAGAAAATGACAAAAATTTCAGGTTAGAATCTAGGTCTGCTGTGAACGAAACAGCTTTTCTTGAAAAGCACTTCGTAAACGAGGCGGGTCTTTAGCTCAGTCGGTAGAGCAGCGGACTTTTAATCCGTTGGTCGCGAGTTCGAATCTCGCAGGACCCACCAAAGAATTCAAGCGCTATAGCTACAAAAGCTATAGCGCTTTTTTCGTTATATTCCCGCCGTGGGAATATGCATCATCCTAAAGACTGGCGTTTTGATACTTTCGTGCGTTCATAGACTTTGGCTGTCGTGGCGGGATTTGCGTGTAATTCCGGTAGCACTCCGTAGCGTGCCTTGTGTTGGGTGGTGTAGTAAGCGCGAAGGTCGTGGAAGGTAAATCGCTTTCGGATAACGTTTGCCTCCACCGCGTCGACCATCGCTCGCTGCCACGCGGTGGTGAAGCCCGATTCCGTTAATGGGTTGCCGCGCTGATTTATGAAGATATGCAGCGAGCTGTCAGGACGAGGGAGGGCTAGCATGCGAATTGCCAGACTTTCCATGGCCGGCCCCATCTTTATGCTCTCTAGCTTTATGCCTCCCTCGTGCTGTTTTGCTCGCATAAGTCGTATTACGCCAGCCTTGAGATCTATCTGCGGTTTTTGAAGGTCTAGGAACTCCACTCGACGTGATCCGGCTAATGCGGCAAACTCAGCCATCAACGCTAAGGTGCGACGAGATGGGCCGCCTCGAAAGAGCCAGTCGAGAAATTTCTTTAGTTCTTCCGGCTCGGGTGCTTCTGATCTCGCTCGTTCGCTATTTTTTTTCACCTGCTTACAGGGGTTGGCGTCAATGTCGCCACGCTCAATAGCGACGTGCATTAAGTTGGAGAGCAGAGCGACTTCCCTGTTGCCCCTGACCAATGCATCTGCACGTTCAATACGTAGGTAGCGTGCTATATCGGTGGGACGTATAGCTTGTACAGAAACTTCACCCATCACCTCCAACAGCTTGACGCTGTAGACCGCATAGTCTTTTTTGGTTCGCTCAGCCAACTTATCCCAGCGGGGCGTTTTTTGATACAGCGCCCATAACTCCTTGATTGTCCCTTGGGATGAGGGGGCTGCGTTGACTCCAAGCACTTGCCTAATTGCTTCGTCGCGATCAGTACCTAAATTAATGGGTTTGCCCCCTATGGGGTGATAGCGGTAAGTTGTTTTCCCATCCTTCCGTGCACGGGCCTCCATTCTGGGCAGGAGACCAAAACCAGAGGCTCGTTCCCGTCTGCGTCCCATTATTTGCTCCAGTTAAAGCCGCGCTGCGTTGATTTTGGATCAGCTTTTGCGGAATTGCGTTCTTCCAAAGCAGTCCGACTCACAAGTGGAAGGCCATCTGGGCGTCGGCCGATGACGGGTATGCCGAGCACTTTTTCGATAAAGCGCTTTTGCGCAGCACCTTGGGTGAGTGGTTTGCACATTTTGTTTACTTCTTCTTCAGATAGTAGAGAGTCCATGGCGGTTCTCCAAAAAAGAACCCCGCTCAATGGCGGGGCTGTGGTTGTTCATTCCAGCGGTCGCGCTTGTCGCCGCGCTGTCGTGATCTGCGGGATAGTCGCATCGCTAATCCCTTGTGAATAGCAACATGAATAGACGAAGTCGCGTTAATTCAATCGCTTATGCTATTTGTGAATAGACGAGTGAATGAGTTTTTGAATAGACTCACTCCCCCTGTTGCAGCGGGGCTGCAAGAAGCTGTAGAACGATCTGCTCACACTCGCGCGCCTTGTGCTTGTCTAATCCGGCGTGGCGCACTAGGTTCACGGTGATGACATCTGGTGGCAGCTCCACCTCTTTGTGGGCCATGGCGGCTTGCCATGCCTTCCAAAGATCGGCTGTCATTGGGTTGAGCCACACCCAGCAGCTACGGTCTGTGTCGTATGTGCGCGCAGTGTCGTAGCCTTCTTCTTTGGCCCACTTCTCAAACGCCTCTCTGCTTGGGTCAGTTGTCATTGGGATTCCTTTGCATCGTTGACGGTAAGTGGCTTGCCACAGCAGTGACAGAACTTGTGGCCGTTCTCAATGGGGCCGCCTGATTCGAAGACGTAAGCGGTGCCGCAGGCTGAATGCCATCCTCCATAGTTGCCGCTGTACCAGTTGCACAAATCTTTCCCGAGTCCCTTACCTCCGATGCCGCGTTTGCGGATGGCGTCAGCGCATTCACTGATGCGCGTGGCAGCGACTATTCCCGGTGTTCCGAATTGGGCGGAGTAACTAATAGCACGCGTATCGAGCATAGAAGCACAAGCCTCCCGCTCAGCCTCTGCGGGGCTTTTTTTTGCGTCTGGTTCGGTGGCCACTTGCCACAGTGGCTACGACGATGGCGCCAGGACGCGCTTTTTGGATTTGCTTCGGAGTTCCATTGCAGTGGCTACGGACTGTTTTGCCAGTAGGTACTGGTCATCCGCTAGTAGCTTGTCCCCACGCAGCAAAAACCAACCACGAATGCAGCTATCGTCGTGTACCGCGACTTGCGTGTGAGAGCCGTCGCAGATGGCACTTCCGTCGATCGGATTCCCTTGATTGAAAGCCGATACGGTCGCCTGGTACGGAAGCGTGCCCAACATTTTCTTTGTGTCACCGGCGAGCATTGCTTTTTCGCACTCTCCCTTGCGAATGGCATGAATCATGTTACACACCGCGCAGTCGTAGGCGCGATAGATTATGTCCGTATCTCCGTCGAACGCAGGTCTGTTTTTGGGTAATGCTAATTCTCTATCTGCCACCTTGGCAGCTGTTTCTGCTGCAGAGTGGAGCGATCTCGCAGCTGCTACGAAATTACGGCGTCCTGCCTCTGATGTTAAGTCTAGCCATCGGTCTATATCGAGCACGCAGCCGATAACCGCAGGGGAGATGATTGGCCGTTTCGTAAGCATCCTGCTTGGATTCTCAGAGACAAACTTGGCGAGCTTTAATGCCCGCTCATGGTCACTCAAGAAGAAATAGATGCCCGTACCGAGCCAGTCGTAAGGATTGGTCGAGTGGTCAAGTGTGTGCAGGTCGCCACGAATGAGGGCGTCACGGGTGGATATGTCGCACCCGTGAAATGCCAAGACGAGCTGTCCCATTAGGAGCTGTAGGCTTTTCTCAGGTTGCCCTTGGCTGTGAAAATTCCGGCAGCAATCGCCGCCTCAAACGCCTCTTCGTCTTTCAGGGCCTTGATGACCGAGGGTCTGGAAGATTGGATTCTCCCCGGGTTCTCCACGATGACCACCTTGAAAGGACCATCCTTAGAATGCGGCTTTTCATCCACTTCAAGGCGCACGGCGGACATTCCTGCTGGCGTTCTCACGGACATTCCCAAGGGCGCCACCTCGAGCATTCCTGCTGGCGTCCTCACGGGCATTCCCTCGAGCGTCCTCACGGGCGTCCCCTCGAGCATTCCCACTATGTCATCCATTCCGATGCTCACGAGGGGCGTCCCCACGGACGTCCTCACACTGCCATACGTTCCACGAAATGGCAGTGAGTTTGTGAAAGAGAGCGGAGTGGAGCCGCTCTTAGTTTTCGTCCTGGACATATGCGAAGTATGGCATACAAATTTTTATATGTCTCGGGGATCGGACATATGCGTCCGTCCGACGAGCTGCCCTCGAATCTGTGCGGACTATGCGAGACGCCCTCAGATCCGGGATGTGTGGGCAAATTTGGGATGTTTCGGTGCGGTGGTAGCTATATAGGTGAAAAAATCGCTCACAGGGGCAGGATTCTTGTCGGAGCGAGACAACTGGGCCCGAAAAGAAAGCCCGCACTGGGCGGGCTTGGTGAGCTTGCGATAAATGATCAGCCCTTGGTCGCTGTAAGGGAAAGGACTTGCTCTCGAATTGACGCCCCAATGTCTACATCGCAACCGCGCAGGTTGAACATGCGGCCGTCCCAAGACTTGGCCACTTGCTCAATTGCCTCCCGCAGAAGCATTTCGCGGTCCACTGCCCTGGCTACATCGTCCGCGGAGCCGCGCCGGTAGGCTGGGAGCATTTCTCGCGCCTTCCTCGCCGACTCCCGCGTATTTGCGAGGGCGATAACTCCGCAGGAGGCAAGACGCATGCGCTCTGTCTCAAGCTCTCGACCTAGCTCTCCAGAAAGTGTGGTGTCGAGCAGCTTGTGGTCGCCCCCTTTGCTGTAAACATGCACGCCGACCACGTCGCCTGTATCTAGTGTGTTCGAGCACTGGTTGCACAGATGCTGAGCCCCCTGCAGCTTTTCCTCTGCTTCGACCGCTGCTTCCTCCGGGGTTCCAGCCTCGACGCTCACCGGCGCGGAGGCGTCAAAAATCACAGTGCACTCAAAAATAGGCATATCTCAGACTCTCTATTGGCATTTGGCTATTTTGATTCGCATGTCTCTTTTGACATTGCGTGATCTATCGGGCCGCTGTTCTTGATTGGCTCCCAGCAGGTTCCTGTGTTGCCTACTCGCCTGCATACTGCAAACTCCACTGTGTTCCAGTCCATCGCGTATTGCCATCGCTTCGCATCTAGGTCAGATTGACTTGCGGGTGGAGCAACTGCTGCGGCGTTCTTGGCTTGCCGGAGTCCCTCTAGGTATCCCAGTTGCCAGGCCTTGTCGCAGCGATACCCGGGCCCGTAAGGGTTCTCGATCTCAACACCTCTGCGGTATGCATCGTGCCCCTTGCCGACACCTTGCTCGTAAGCGGTCGTGACTGCGGTAACCTGATAAGAAGTCGGATCTGGAGGCGTTGGCTTTGGTAGCTCGAAACCGAACGCGCCGGCCGCACGCTGCAGAGCGATGAGTGCGGTGGGGCCAAACCAAATCCGATCTCCTGAACCGGTACAGTACGGAGCTGCGCCGCGCTGAATGCTCCAAGCGTGCTCCTTATTCGCCCTTTCGGTAAGGTACTCCTGCGACATCGCACGGGAGAGCGTCCAGTCTCCTGAGCTCACCGCTGCCAAAACAATATCTGCTTCACTACACTTGCTGTCATTCACTTCGGTTTCAATCTTCACTAACCACCCCCGAGATTTTCTGATTTGTTGGCACCGGCAGGTTCCTTGTTTCTGCACCCTGAATCGACTGAGTTGCAGAAGGGTAGGCGCAGAGTGGGCTGTAGCTGTACGGAGCAAGGCCAAACCCGGCTTTCCGGTCTCGCGCGTTGTAGTGGTGGCAGAACGACTTTGCCTGCGCTTCTGTGTCTCGCGTCTCGTAGAACCCCTGACTGTCGTAGATTCCCCAACAAACCGGCTCGTTCGCACGGGAGAGCTTGGCCAACTTGTTTCGCGCATCATTCCCCATCGCATTTGCATCATCAAGCCGTCTATTTAGCGCTGTGGCTTGCTGCTCGGCCGATGCCGCTCGGTTAGTTTGCTGGATCAGCTCTGCCTCTAGGGAGGCGATGCGGTCGAGTAGAGCTAGTAGGTCGTCGGGATCGATCCCCAGTACAAAGCCTTCATGGCCAAGCATGGCTGTCAGCTTTTTGTGCTCAACGGCTTTTGCTCGCAGTGCTTCTGCTTTGTCGGTCACGCTGGCTCCTTCTTGGCAATAAACTTACTGACATCACCTCGGGCTACTCGGCCCTCGTACTGCCACTTCTTGCGGCTCGGCCAATAGTCCAAACGCTTGCCAGCCACAATTCGTGACCAGTGAAAGTCGGTGTGAACCGTCCAGCCACCATCGTTGTTAGCATTGGCCTCTGCTAGAAATCGCTGTCGATCAGCGTCGAACTTCGATTTCGCATGGTCTTTGAGAGCGTCCCAGATGGGGTCTCGATCGGTCATGCTGGCTCCTTGGGGGTGGCGGGCTGACGAGGGCGCGTGTCAATGTCAGCGCGACACCATGGGCAGAAGTGCAGAGGTGCCCATTCCTTGCCCTTCACGATTGCCAAGCGTTGACGCCGCTTTTTGGTCTCCATGTCCATCAAGTTCTGCAGCCGGACCATTTCTGTTGAAACAGCATGTGCAGCAGCGTCACAGAGTTGCAGGGTTGCGCCCTTGGCGCGTCGGCATTTGTTAGCCATATCTCAATCCTCTCCCTTGGCCTGTGCGACCAGCTTTTCAAAATAAAAAACGATTGGTTCGGCGTTAAGAGTCACGAGCCCGTAGCGCACAGCGCGGCGGAATGTGCTCACATCGCGCACCAGCACTTCATTGCTGCGCTGCATCACACCACGCCAACTTTCCAGACTCATGGAATGCTTGTCGATGTTGCAGGGTGGGCACGACGGGTTCATGTTTTCGAGCGTGTCCAGCTCTGGCTTCGCTGCTGGCGAGCCGGGCTTCCACCACTGCCGGTCAATAGCTTCAATGTGGTCGGCATGCCATTTATCACCCAGTTCGCAGCCGCAATATGCACAGCGACCGTCGTACTTTTCGCGCAGCTTTGCTCGCTGTGACTTCGTGAGGGCCATCACTTCTCCTTCTGTTGGGGTGGGTTGGTTACTTCAAGGACGATTCCAAGATTTGAATCTCGCAGCGCCTGCACGTTCTTGGCGCCGTATGCAACCAGGCATATGGGTGCGCCGCTGTTAGCAGCCGCTCGCGTTCCATCAACGTAGTGAAAGTGAGGTCTGCCCTTGATAAAGCAGACTGCATCAGCAGCACCCCATACGCACTCATAAAACATTGCTGTCTCGGTGCGCGCCGGGATAAGCCCGATGCCGTTGCCGTGCGCGGCCAACTTGCGCAGCCACTTCACAGCTTCCTTGCCAAACGGCGGGTTGCACCACACACGGCCCACCCATGTCTGAGCAAGGCCGTCATCGTTGGCGCTGTAGTGCCGCGCGGCTGTGTCCCAAGGCCTGCGACCGTCAGCCGGAGCGCACGGGTCAAGGTCGAAGTGGCCGAGCGCTTGAAGAATTTCAGGCGGAGTCAGCCACTCGTCGTTCTTCATTCGCGCGCTTTGGTGTGCGGATAATCCCATCACCCCTCCTTAGCCACTGGTGGCGTGGTGGCGGATAGGGCTGCGTCGATTGCGGTAAGTGGCCTATAAATCAAACCTAGTTGAACTGCACGGCATGCGGACAGGTAGCTACGTGTATCGCTGATTAATACGCCACTGTCCTCATTCAGTCGATCCATGTCAGTCGGATCGGGTTCGCCAAGCAAAGACAGAACGGCCTCAAGCACAACCGCTTCGTGTGATCGCCCCATCGAAATCCCTGCGGCGTCATACTTGCGCCACAAGTGCGCTAAAAGCGTTATTGCCCGAGTTTCAGGGGCCACAGGTAGATTTAGCCGCTCGGTGATTGGTGGCTCTGTTTGATCGTATTTGTCGTACAAGGTTGTCATGTGCAACCCTTGTTTTGTGTGGCTACAGGGGAGGTGTAGAGGGGGGTGGGATGCTGTCCGCACTGTCGCCAATGTTCAGCCTTAGCCTTGACGCCCGTGTAGTCAAATTCGCGACTGGGATCGTTGTGCTCAAGCACCCAGTGTTGAGGCTCTTGCTCCCCCGACCGCATGGCGACCGGGCTATTTGCAGTCGCATGAATGAGTGCGGCATGTTCATCTACAAAGCGTGCGTACACGTCATAGGGAATGATTGCGTCCATATCTCCTATCGATTCGTCTGCGGGTCTAGCTGTGTTGTGAATCGCGGTCATTGCATTTTTGGCGCGCTCCAGTTGCTCCCGTTGTTCATCAACCAGTGCAGATAAATGGCCTACGCTCGATTCAAAGGCGGCAGTTTCTACGCTTTGCAGATCAGACCGCATGGCGTGGGTGGCGTCTGCGTAGGCGCGCATTTGGTCAGCGTCATATACAGTTACTTCGCTGTCGTAGTCCAAGGCGTAGCCGCCCGCTGGCAGCGCGGGATACTCCCCCGCAGGGACTTGCACCATATTCCCGGTGTCGGCAATATGGTCGGCAGCAGCTGGCTGGGTGTTGGCGAGGGCTGGTCTGGATGCCTGCCACACGCCCCAAGCGTCCTCTGTTGTTGCGTCTGAGTAAGCAATAGGGCTTTGTGTGAAGTGTTCTGTATCGAACCCTACACCGCTTGCCCATTTCTCAAAAGTCTCGCGATCCCCCGCTGGCTCCACCTGGGGCTGAGGTGCTGCAATCAACTGATTCAAGCGAGCGATTAAAGCGCCGCCGTGGTCGGCTTCAATATTGCGACCTTCATATCCGGGAGCACTGTCGCCGGGAACGCTCTTGGCAAGGCGTGAGTCGTTGTAGCCAGTGTCGTATGCGCTACGAATAGCATCCAAGATGATGCGCTGGGCCAGATCTCCAAGGAGGGGAGCGGAAGAGTTTTCGTTGGGCATTGGAGCTCCAAATAGAAGAAGCCCGCCTTGATTGCTCAGGGCGGGCTGTGAATGGGTGCCACGGGGGGCTGGCTATCTGGTTAGAGGCTTTGATTAGCGAGCTCGCGCATGCGCAGTCGCGTTTTCATGGCGCCCTCCATTTGCTGTGGCGTGCTATTCGTGATGATGTCCACATACCACTCGATGCCAAGGGATACGGCGTCATGCTCCAGCTCGAGCATTTCCCACTCCCCCCATTTCCCGTGTCGTTTGACGACGGAATGCAGCGCCCTTTGGCCGTCATGCAGTGCCTTGAGAACTGGATTGGTTGATTCGTCTGGCCCTGCAATCTCAATTGCGCGAATAGACGATACGCCGAGTGCTTCTGAGAGGATCATCACATCATCAATTTGATCTGTTGATCTTTCGGTCAGGCGAAGCATTGCGGCCTGGACGTTATTGATCGAACGCGTTCTGACCTGCAATGCGTAATCGCTTAGGTTTGATCCATCACCCGGGATCGGGCCAGCATCGTGAGGGCGACACATAGCAAGCTGGGCAAACAGAGCACAAGCGCCCTGAGCGGCTTTGATAACTGTGTGAACAGTCTTTTTCTTGGCAGCTTTCGCTTCGGCGCGTCGCTGGGCCCGGTTCATGGCGATCTCCATGGTTATCTCCGAAATAGGCATGAAAAAACCGCCCGGAGGCGGTCTTGAGTTGGGTTAGATGACGGCGTGGTAGCCGCGGCGCTTCATGGGATCACTGAACGGAATGTCATCGTCCATGTCATCGAATCCACCGCTTCCGCCTTGGCGCGGCGCGGGGGCTGGGCGTGGTGCCGGAGCAGGGCGCGGAGCTGGAGTTGCTGCCTCTTGGCGGTTTCCATCGCGTGCGAAGTCGTCAAAATCAGCGACACCTTCCAACGCATAGCCTTCTGTGCCATCTTGCTTTTGGAAGGTGGCAATGTGCAGATCGCGGACGATCAGTGAAACCTGCTTGCCCTTGGTGAAGTAAGGCGCAAGCGACTCAGCTTGCTTGCCAAACATCGACAAACGCAGCCATTGGGTTGGTTTGCGGCCATCATCGCCCTTGCGGCCATAGTTATAGGCCGCTGCGAGTTGGACTACGGTGGTGCCGCCTTGAGTTACTCGCGTTTCAGCGTCACGACCCAGCGTGAAAAGTCCTGTCAAAACTGCCATGAGTATTCCTTATGCGAATGCCAGCTCCTCAGCCGGCTTGTGGGATTGGTCAAATTCCGCGATGGCTTCTAAGAAGTATTCGCGGGCTGCCTCAACCTTTTCTTTGATAGCGCGCTCCTTTGCGAAGTCGCGCTCGATAACCCAGGAGGTCAGGCGGTGATGCTCGGCGATGTAGTTCACGACGTGCATTTGCAGTGGCTCGTAGCCAATCAGGCGGTCTGGAGTGTCAACCAGGGCGTAGTTGACCTCCCATTCATCGGCGTCCCAAAGCATCATGTAGCCACGCATTTGCCACTCATATATTCGGTCTTCGCAGTCCTTGACCCAGCCAGGGAAGGTCTTCGCTGACCAAGATGATTTCAAGTCGTGTCCACGTCTGCGCTCTGCGTCATAGAGATCGCACTCGCCGGTGATGAAGCCATTGCTGCGTCGCTCGCTGTTCTTGGTCAGGTTCAGGCCGCGAACGCGGTTCAGGAGGGCGATGGACTGATCCTCTACCTCCAAGCCTTTTTCTGTCTCTTTGCTGGAGAACTCGAAATCAATTCCAAAAATCTCCTGCTGGGCTAGTTCGCGGATATAGGTCTTTGCGCCTACCGACAAAATACCCTCGGCCTTAGTCTTAGGCTCCGTCATGATTTTTCCCAGGCTTGAGCAGCGGATGAGGATTTCACGCATTTTCTGACTCCTTGAGTTCGGCGCCTCGCTTTTGGACTGCAGTTGCGAACGCCGAGTAGCCGTCTTTGTCTCGGCTGGATTGGAAGACCTTGACGCCTTCTTTCATAATCACGCCAACTTCATCGCGAGTCTTAGCTGAGGTGACTTTGGCAATCCATTCGTCACGGATCAGCTGAATCTGGGTTTGGCGCTCGTCTTCCGCGAGGTGCTTCACCAGTTCTGCATCAAGATCTTCAAGGTCTTGGCTAAACATGTCAGAGGCTGCAGTGACGTTCAAGACCATCGCGATCTTTGCCCGCTTGCAAGCCATCTTTAGGACCGTGTTTGCAAGGTCGGCGGGCTCGGTTCGCACTTGCTGCACGGTGTAATGGCCGCCTTGCTTTCGACCGAACTTCAGGCGTCGGTGCGTTTCCGGGGTGATGTCAAACTCTTCCTTGCACACCGCCTTGCGCCAACGGTACTTCTCTTCGTCCGTCGAGCACTCGCCCAATCCTGATCCCAGCGGTACGCCGGAGGTCTGGTGTTCACCAATGCAGTTAACGCGATAGCGGATAACGCCGTTAGCCGATAGATCGGTGACTTCGTACCTATCAGCTATGCGGAACGTCATACACAGGACTTCGGCGCCCGACTTGAGCAAGGTTGGTTTATCGCCAGCACCGGGGATTGCCCCGTAGTGCACGTTCGGCTTCATCACCGCCTGCATAACTTGCTGCACCGTCTTTGCGTGAGCTACCACTTCGGCAGTCGGGTTCGCGCTCTTTGCGGGAACCATGCTGACTGCTTCAACTTCAACGACAGCGTTCATGGTTGTTCTCCTCAGTAGGCAATCGAAACTGCCGGGATGGATTTCTTGGCAATCAGGGTGACTGCCAGCTTGGCGCATTCTTCGGTCATGCCACCAGCCACAAAGGCTTCCAGGGCTGCGCGGTTGATAGATGCTTTGTGCGCTTTGTGCGCTTTGTGCGCTTTGTCGCGCTCGCGGCGCTTGGCCTCGGCGGCTTCGGCTGCCGCTTGTGCCGCCACGCGGCGCTGCTCTTCTTCAACTGCGGCGGCTGCCTTGCGCTCTGCGTCGGCCTTGGCCTGCTGTTCGCGCT
>JAVXMM010000048.1:0-858 GCA_036646255.1 Comamonas sp. | reverse complement strand
TAGCCTCTGCCTTTTCACGTTCGGCGCTCTCGGCAGCCAGCTTCAGTTCAAGCTCGCGGCGTTCCGCTGCAGCCTTCGTTTCTTGCTCGCGGCGCATTACAGCTTCTCGCTCGGCTTGCGCCTTGGCCTCTGCCTCTCGCTGGGCACGCTCGGCTGCTTCGCGGGCAATGCGCTCTTCGCGCTCTTTTTGCTCACGGACTGCCGCTTCTGCGCGCAAACGGGCAAGTTCGGCCTGCTCGGCTTCGTGCTTCTCACGCGCGTCAATGGCAGCATCCAGCGCCTCCAGTGCCTTGGCTTTCGCCCGGTGAGCCTCGGACTCGTATTCCTCAAGGTGATCGCCGATGACAATGGCCTCCAGCGCAGAAAGCCGCTGCTTAAGCGTCGCAGCATCAACGCCCTCGAAGCCTTGACCAAAGAACTGAATGCGGCTGATGCAGTTTTGGTGCTCTTGCTTGCGGACTTCCTCTGCTTCTTCCCAGTCGGTCAGCGGGGCGCGAACTTCGTCCTTCCACAGGTCAAGCAGATCGCGCATTCGCTTGCGTTCGGCGTCGATCTTCTTTGGCACATCCTTGAGGTCGGCCACCAGGTCCTTGCCGATGTTATCCAGCGCCGTCTTGCCTTTGGCCACCTTGTAGGCGATGGATGCAATGGCATCCCGGCCCTTCTTTGTGCTCACGTCGGGCACGAAGGCATCGAGCTCGGCTTTGATCTGGGCCAGGTAAGGCTCCAGGCCGTTTGGGGTGCTGTAGATCTGCAGTGCCGTCTCGCTGGGCGGTAGGGCAATGAGGTCAGTACTTTGATCTTTCATATTTCCTCAGCTAGCCACCACGCCCAAACAGGCGCAGAGCAGAATAAACA
>JAVXMM010000047.1:8421-36643 GCA_036646255.1 Comamonas sp. | reverse complement strand
CTCAAGCTGTGGCATAGCTTGGGCACAGTAATGTATGCGGCCCAGTGGTTGTGCGCTGCTGCTGTGCTGTGGCGTGTGTCTGCGCCTCGCGGGTCAGGCCAGCTACCAAGCGCAGATTGATTTGGCCCAAGCCGTGCTGGCTGCAGCGCGGTACACTGGTGCCGTCATGGAATCACAAATCGTTCACATCGACGCCACCAATTGGCGCCAGGTTCCCAGCCGCCCAGAATGGACGGCTGCGGTCGAGGCCGGCAAGGTCTTGTACTTCCCCCAACTCACGTTCCAGTTGTCCGATCAGGAGAAAACCCTGTTGCGGCCTGATGTACGCGACCCCAAAACGCGCAATATCAGCTTGAACGTGGATGGCACGATTAAGGGTGTAGCGGGTGATGTTGTCACGAAGCAGCAAGTTGCAGCCATGGTGGGGCGGTTTAGTGACCAGGCTACAGCGTTGATTGCGGGGCTCTTTCCCGATTACATGCCTGTGGTGCGCATGGCGCCTACCAGCTATCGCCCATCGCAGGTTGAGACTCGGGCCCAATCTTGGCGAGCGGACGATAAGCGCATGCATGTGGATGCTTTCCCATCACGCCCCAACTATGGTGAGCGCATTTTGCGTGTCTTCACCAATGTAAACCCCCAAGGTCAGCCACGTGTTTGGCGTGTTGGCGAGCCATTTACCGATGTCGCCAAGAAATTTGTGCCACGCGCCAAGCCTTATAGCGCATGGCAGGCTAAGGCTCTGGAGTTGCTGCATGTAACCAAGTCTTATCGTAGTGAGTATGACCACCTGATGCTGCAGTTGCACGATGGTATGAAGGGCGATATGGACTACCAGCAAAATGCACCACAAGAGACCGTGCAGTTTGCTGCGGGATCGACTTGGGTGTGCTTTTCCGATCAGGCGGTGCATGCTGTTATGGCTGGGCAGTACATGCTGGAGCAGACACTGTTCTTGCCGCCAGGCAGCGAATACAACCCAGAGGCCAGTCCGCTCTCAATCCTCTCGCGTATGAAGGGGCATCCACTGGTGGATGCTAAGTACCGCTAAGCAACTGTGAGTGGTAATGGTGCATGCAAAAAAGGCGTTGAACCTTGCGGTCAACGCCTTTGGTGTTTTTCGGGGCTAGATCAACCCCAGGCTTTTTCAATCCACTTGGCTGGTTGGATGTGGCGGAAGCGCTTGTTTCGACGGCCCTCAAGTGCATCGGGAGGATTCACTTCGCCGTGGAAGATCACAATGCGCGCATCAGACGGCGGCACAGGCTCCTTCCAGTAGTTAGTGGGCCAAACCGGGATGCTGTGGTACTTGAAGCTGGGGCACCATGCTGCAGGCCAGTAGCCGAGCTTGCCTTGTTTGTGCAAAAAATGCGACAGATACTCTTGCTCGTTGCGGTAAGCGGCACGCATCTCGTCGGTATGGCTGCGAAAGTGTTCCAGCACATCTGCATGTTTGCCAAGCTGGAAACGATAGACCGAGGAGTTGCCAACAATGCGTTTGCCAAAACGCCAAAAACGGGGGTAGTCGTGGATGATGAGGAAATCACTTGGCTGGGTGAAGAAATCATCCAAGCTTCCCACAATTACCACATCCAGATCAAGAAACAGTGCTGTGCCTTGCAGGCCATACAAATTGGCCTCAAAGGTTGTGAGTTTCTTCCAGGCACCATCGCGCTGGCCGGGCGCCAGCTGGATGTTCAGATCGGGGATGGGGTGGCATTCGACTTCGCTTCGAATACCGTTCGTGTCATCTGTCAGGCAGACAAAGCGAAAATCTCCGCTGAGATGGCGGCGCACCATGGCATACAGGCGGTTAACGTATTCCGGCCCGTACTTGGTACCCCATTTCATGCAAAGGATGTGGCGATCGGTCACACTATCAACCCTGCTGTTTCTTGATGGATTTTTGCTTGGGTTTGGCGCGCTTGATTTGGCCGCCGGAAGTTAGACGCTGGTTACCAAGAATACGGATTTGCTTGACCTCAGGCTTTTGCCAGCTGTTTTTGCTGAACTTGAGTACTTTCACATCGCGTGGACCAGGCATCCGGTCTTCGTCTAGTGTTTTTTCTTTGGCTGGCTTGGGGCGCCACAGCACCAGCAGTTTGCCGATGTGCTGAATAGGCGCAGCATTCAGTTCATCAGCCAGTTTGGCGTAGATGGCTTCGCGGTTAGCGCGGTCATCCGAGAACACACGGATCTTGATTAGACCGTGAGCGTTCAATGCGTGATCGATTTCTTTTTGTACGGCCTCGGTCAGGCCGTCGCCGCCAATCAGCACCACGGGATCAAGGTGGTGGGCTTCGGCGCGGTGTTCGCGTCGTTGGGCGGGGGTAAGTTGTATTTGGGGCATACCCGTATTATCGGGGTTCCACGGAGTAATGATGAAATTAAGTGGTAAAGGCAAGAAGGTCAACAAGGCATGGCTCAACCAGCACATCCATGACCCCTATGTACGTGCGGCGCAAAAAGATGGCTACCGTGCCCGCGCAGCCTACAAACTCAAAGAGATTGATGAGGTTTTTAAGCTGATCCACCCTGGCGACGTGGTGGTCGATTTAGGGTCTGCTCCGGGGGCTTGGAGCCAGTACGCGCGTCGCCGTCTATCGCCCAGTGGCGCAGCAGTAGGTGAGCTCAATGGTTGCATCATTGGGTTGGACATGCTTCCCATGGAGCCGATTGAAGGCGTAGAATTTATTCAGGGTGATTTTGGTGAAGAGGCTGTGCTGGCCCAGCTAGAGGCCGCACTGGCGGGTCGTGCCGTGGATGTGGTGATCTCTGATATGGCGCCCAACCTGTCGGGGATCGAGAATGTGGATGCGGCACGCATCGCGCATTTGATTGAATTGGCCGTGGACTTCACCAAGAGCCATATGAAGCCTGAGGGGACGCTCGTGGTCAAGGTTTTTCATGGTAGCGGTTACTCGCAATTGGTGGATTTGTTCAAGCAAACCTTCCATGTGGTCAAGCCCCACAAGCCTAAGTCCTCGCGCGACAGATCGTCGGAAACCTTTCTGATTGGCAGGCGCTTGAAGTAGTCGTTTGCTGTCGGTGATTGATCTATTTCAGCGATACCGCCTTGCAGTCAAGGGAAAAGGGTGGGACCCTGCCCTTGAAAGACCTAAAATGGTACTTATCTGACATTAGAGTTTCTATGTCTTTTTTGAATTCCTACTCCTGGAGCCCCCTTGAACTATCAGTGGTTTTCTAAAGTTGCCGTTTGGCTGGTTATCGCCATGGTGCTGTTCACGGTGTTCAAGCAATTTGACAACCGAGCAGGTGCTGGCGCAACCAAGGTGCCGTATTCCGAGTTCCTGCAAGATGTGCGCAATGGCCGCATAAAAACTGCAACTCTGCAGGAAAGCCCATCGGGTACGGTCATTCTGGCCACGACAGGCGATGACCGCAAGCTGCAAACTACGGCTACCTATATGGACCGTGGCTTGATTGGTGACCTGATCAACAACAACGTGAAGTTCGAAGTGAAAGAGCGCGAAGAGGGCTCTTTACTGGTGAGCTTGCTTGTCAGCTGGGGCCCCATGCTGCTCTTGATCGGCGTATGGGTGTACTTCATGCGTCAGATGCAAGGTGGCGGCAAGGGAGGTGCTTTCAGCTTCGGCAAGTCCAAAGCCCGCATGCTGGATGAGAACAACAACACCGTCACATTTGCGGATGTGGCAGGTTGTGATGAGGCGAAGGAAGAAGTCAAGGAAGTCGTCGACTTCTTGAAAGACCCCAATAAATTCCAGAAGCTGGGTGGCCGCATTCCTCGCGGTTTGCTGTTAGTCGGCCCTCCTGGTACCGGTAAAACGCTACTGGCGAAGTCGATTGCTGGCGAAGCCAAAGTGCCTTTTTTCTCGATCTCTGGTTCTGACTTTGTCGAAATGTTCGTTGGCGTGGGTGCTGCCCGTGTACGCGATATGTTCGAGAACGCCAAGAAGAACGCGCCCTGCATTATCTTCATCGACGAAATTGATGCCGTGGGCCGCCAGCGTGGTGCAGGCATGGGCGGCGGTAACGATGAGCGCGAACAGACGCTGAACCAGATGCTGGTTGAGATGGATGGGTTTGAAACCAACCTCGGCGTGATCGTCGTGGCTGCTACTAACCGCCCTGATATTTTGGATGCCGCTTTGCTGCGCCCGGGTCGTTTTGACCGCCAAGTCTATGTAACTTTGCCCGATATCCGTGGCCGTGAACAGATTTTGAATGTGCACATGCGCAAGATCCCAGTCGGCCAGGATGTAAACCCCGCGATCATCGCGCGTGGCACGCCCGGTATGTCCGGGGCTGATCTGGCGAACCTTTGCAATGAAGCTGCTTTGATGGCTGCACGCCGCAATGCGCGCACCGTCGAGATGCAGGACTTCGAAAAGGCCAAGGACAAGATCATCATGGGCCCTGAGCGCAAGTCCATGGTCATGCCTGAGGACGAGCGTCGCAACACCGCTTACCACGAAGCAGGTCATGCCTTGCTCGGCAAGCTGTTGCCTAAGTGTGATCCGGTGCATAAGGTCACTATCATTCCACGTGGCCGTGCGCTAGGTGTGACGATGAGCTTGCCGGAGAAGGATCGCTATTCCTTCGACAAAGAGTTCATGCTGAACCAGATCGCCATGCTGTTTGGTGGCCGTATTGCTGAAGAAGTGTTCATGAACCAGATGACGACTGGTGCAAGCAACGACTTTGAGCGTGCTACCCAAATCGCCCGCGATATGGTGACGCGTTATGGCATGACGGACGCACTGGGCCCCATGGTTTACGCAGAGCAGGAAGGCGAGCCTTTCCTGGGACGCTCCATGAGCAAGGCCAGCAACATCAGCGAAGACACCATGCAGAAGGTGGATGCTGAAGTGCGCCGCATCATTGACGAGCAGTACACGTTGGCGCGCAAACTGATTGAAGATAACTCGGACAAGATGCATGCCATGGCCAAGGCCATGCTCGACTGGGAAACCATCGATGCTGAGCAGCTCGACGACATTATGGCTGGCAAGGAACCCCGTCCGCCCAAGGACTGGACCCCGCGTAACCCACCTCCGAACAACGATGGTGGCAACAGCGGCGGAGGCACCCCAGTGGTAGCAGATCCTGCACCCAACGCTGCCTGATTAGCAAGCCTCTGATAGGGAAAGCGCTCACTGAGCGCTTTTCTTCTTTTTGCACTGAAAGTACAGCCATGCCCATCTGGCAAACCAGCCGTTTCACACTCGATCTCAGTAGGCCCAAGGTGATGGGCATCGTCAATGTCACGCCGGATTCGTTCAGCGATGGTGGGAGCCATGAAGGGGTGAGTGCCGCCATGGCGCACGCGGAGCAGTTGTTGGCCGATGGAGCACATATCCTTGATATCGGTGGTGAATCTACTCGCCCTGGCAGCCCAGCCGTGCCGTTGGCAGAAGAGCTGCGCCGCGTGCTGCCCGTGGTGCGCGAGGCTGTGCGTTTGAGCGTGCCCATTTCGGTTGACACCTACAAACCCGCCGTCATGCAGGCGGTACTGGATGCGGGAGCCGACATCATCAACGATATATGGGCGCTGCGCCATCCGGGCGCGCAGCAGGTAGTGGCCCAGCACCCTCAATGCGGCGTGTGCCTGATGCATATGCATGCCAATCCGCAGACTATGCATGTGGAGCACATGGAGGGAGATGTGACGCCTCAAGTGCTGCGATTTTTGCAGCAACAAACTGATGAAATGCGGGCGCTAGGTGTTCAACGTAATCGCATCGTGTGGGATGCGGGAACGGGTTTTGGGAAGAGTGTGTCGCAAAATTTTCTGCTGCTACAGCAGCAAACGCAGCTGGCGCGAGCGGGCTACCCACTATTGGCTGGTTGGTCGCGTAAGGGCTCGCTGGGTAAGGTGACGGGGCGTGCGGTGGATGAACGCATGCCTGCCAGCATTGCCGCTGCGCTGCTGTCGGTTGAGCATGGGGCGGCGATAGTACGGGTGCATGACGTACGCGAAACCGTGGATGCCTTGGCTGTGCTGGTAGCCATGCAGCAGCCAGAGCGGCAGGTTTTTTAACTAGCGCCCTTAGCGATGGCTGCGGGTTTGGCAGCATTGCAGGCGCGGTACACTCCACCCATTGCACATAAAAGAGCTGCCCTGCGCTAGATGCAGCTTACTTTCTTGCTACGGAATTAAAGAATATGGCACGTCAGTATTTTGGAACCGATGGAATTCGCGGCACGGTAGGCAAGGCGCCTATTACCCCTGATTTTGTGTTGCGCTTGGGCCACGCGGTAGGTCGTGTGCTGCGCCGTACCGAAGCGCGACCCACGGTGCTGATCGGCAAGGACACGCGCATCTCCGGCTATATGCTGGAATCCGCGCTGGAATCGGGTTTGAACTCCGCCGGTGTCGATGTTGTGCTGCTAGGCCCGCTGCCTACGCCAGGAGTGGCTTATTTGACCCGCGCACTGCGTGCCAGCTTGGGCGTGGTCATCAGTGCCAGCCACAATCCATTTGGCGACAACGGTATCAAGTTCTTTAGCGCAGCAGGCACCAAACTGCCCGATGTATGGGAAGAATCCGTCGAAGCTGCCTTGACCGAAAGCCCAGAATGGGCGCCATCGGTCGAGTTGGGCAAGGCGCGGCGTTTGGATGATGCAGCTGGCCGTTATATCGAGTTTTGCAAGAGCACGTTTGATCATCAGCTATCGCTGCGCGGGCTGAAGATTGTGGTGGACGCTGCGCATGGCGCGGCCTACCAGATTGCGCCCAAGGTCTTCCATGAACTGGGCGCTGATGCCATCACTATTGGCTGCAGCCCGGACGGCCTGAACATCAACGACCAGGTGGGCGCAACCCACCCGGATGCACTGGTTCGCGCCGTACGTGCCAATAACGCCGATGTAGGTGTGGCGCTGGATGGCGATGCGGACCGCCTCCAGCTGGTGGATGCTAATGGCCGCTTGTTCAATGGCGATGAGCTGCTCTACCTGATGGCTATGCACCGCCTGCAGTGTGGTGAGAAAGTGCCGGGCGTAGTGGGTACCTTGATGACCAATCTTGCAGTTGAGTCAGCCCTGCAGAGCCACGGCATAGAGCTGGTTCGCGCCAAGGTGGGCGACCGCTACGTGCTGGAGGAGTTGCAGCGTCGCAACTGGTTGCTGGGTGGTGAGGGGTCTGGCCATTTGCTGGCGCTAGATAAACACACGACTGGCGATGGCCTGATCAGCGCGCTGCAGATTCTGCAAGCCTGCGTAAGCAGCCAGCAGACGATCGCCCAGCAACTGCAAGGCGTAGATTTGTGCCCGCAAGTGCTGCTGAACGTGCGCCTGCAACCCGGTCAGGACTGGGCTAAGAACCAGAAGCTGGCCGATCTGCAAAAAGAGATCACGGAAGATTTTGCCGGCCAGGGCAGGGTGCTGATCCGTGCCAGCGGCACGGAGCCTTTGCTGCGGGTGATGGTGGAGGCATTTGACGCTGCACGCGCCAGCCGTTGTGCAGAGCAACTGGCGGAAGTGGCGCGTCAATCGTAAGTTCTCAAAAACGTTCTAAACAGAACGGCGCAGCAGCGTATTTTTGCGCTGCAGCGCAAGTGTGCGATGGCCGAAATGGGCACTGCACGCAAGCCTGTGGCATGCGCCGCAAATCATCAATTCGTCATACAAAGCACATAGCGATGTCACAGGGCAATATGACACTGACGCTGCTCTGTTAACTGGATTTGTAGATGCGGCGCTTGTGGCGCGCAGTGCAAGAAGGCGGCAGGGCTTATCAGGAGTCCCTGCCATGCATGCCAAGCCCAACACGCCCACCATCGTTGTCTCCGGTGCCTCGACGCCGCAGCATATTGCTCCTGCATCGATAGCTGCCAGTGCCCATACAGCAGGCGCTGAGGTTGATATTGAAGTCTCATGGGCCAGCCACCTGGATGAAGTGCGCGAAGCCCAGCGACTGCGCTACAACGTCTTCGCCAGCGAGATGGGCGCCCAACTGGCCACGGATCTGCCCGGCCACGATGCGGACCAGTTTGATGACTATTGCGAGCATTTGCTGGTGCGCCATTCGGCCAGCAAACAAGTGATAGGCACCTACCGCTTGCTCACTCCTGCGCAGGCACTTCGCGCAGGCCGCACCTATTCGGATGGTGAGTTTGACCTGAGCGCGATTGACGTGTTGCGCCCGCGCATGGTCGAGCTGGGCCGCAGTTGCGTGCACCCAAATTTTCGCCAAGGTGGCGTCATCATGACGCTGTGGGGCGCGTTGGCATCATTCATGGTGCGCAACAAACTCGATGTGATGATGGGTTGCGCCAGCATCCCCATGTGGCATAACGGCATTGTCAGCGGAGATGCAGCCGCCAGCATTTGGCGCCAGTTGGTGGCAAAAAAACAGGTGTCGTCGGAGTATTGCGTAACGCCGCTTCTGCCTTTGCCGCTGGATCAACTGGACGACCAAGTCAATGTAGAGCCGCCTGCGCTCATCAAAGGCTATCTGCGCGTAGGTACCGAGGTCATTGGCGCGCCGGCCTGGGATCCGGACTTCAACACCGCCGATCTGCCCATGCTCATGCAGCTAGACCGTTTGCCTGCCCGCTATCGCAAGCACTTTTTGGGTTGATGGCGATTGCCAGCTACGCTGCATAAAAAGCTCGCATAATCAAAAGCACTGCTAGCGCGCGTTGCTGCAGTGTTTTTTGCTATCAATATGGGATATTTATGTCGGGCGACTCTACATCGATCACGCTGCTGGTACTCAACCCCATGGCAGCCCAGCATTTGGACCAAATCCGCCAGTACGCCAGCGTCATCTACGCGCCCAAGGCGGAAGAGCGCGCAGCAGCCGTGCGAGAACACGGCGCCTCCATTAACGCCGTGCTCACTATCGGTGCTATTGGCTTGACGGCCGGCGAGGTAGCGCAGTTGCCGCAATTGCGCCTGGCCTGTACCTTGGGCGCAGGCTACGAAGGCTTGGCGCTAGATGCCTTGAAGGCTCGCGGCGTTGTGGTTGCCACCGGCGCGGGCACCAACGACACCAGTGTGGCCGACCACACCTTTGGCCTGATTCTGGCCGCCGTGCGCAACCTCCGTCAGCTGGATCAGCAGGCGCGCGCTGGTGTTGATCGCTTCACCATCCCGCACCCACCCGGCGTGTCTGGCAAAAAGTTGGGCATTATTGGCTTGGGCCACATCGGGCAAAAAATTGCCAAACGTGCAGCCGGTTTTGACATGCCTGTGGGCTACCACAACCGTAACGTCAAACCGGGCGTAGACCACCAGTACTTTGACTCTGTGCTGGCGTTGGCTGAGTGGGCCGATATTTTGGTCTGCGCCACGCCGGGCGGCCCAGCGACTAAGCACATGGTCACTGCCCGGGTATTGGCGGCCTTGGGCTCGCAAGGCTATCTGATCAACATCGCACGTGGCTCGGTGGTTGATACGGCGGCGCTGGCCGCTGCCCTGCAAAACGGCACGATCGCAGGCGCAGGCATTGATGTATACGAGAGCGAGCCCCAACGCCCAGAGGCATTGATCGAGCTGCCCAACATCGTGATCACACCGCACGTCGCGGGCTGGTCACCCGAGGCTACGCAAGCCAGTGTCAACCAGTTCATCGCCAACCTCACGGGCGTATTTGGGGGCAAGGGGGCTGTGGCGGCCATAGATCTGGGCTGAGGTTGCTCTAGGCTTGCTATCAAAAAGTACCTGCCAGTGCCCAACTGGCGGGCGCTGGCAGGCCTTTTATATAATCAATGTACGGTAGGCTAGCGAGCCTGCATGGTATTTGTACTATGGCCGTACACCATGTGAATGGGCGTTTGGGCGCCTGCTAGCATGGCTTGTATCGACACTTGCAGAACTTATTTATGACTTTGCACGTCCTCACTTTCCGCCCGTTATCGCGCACCTGTGTGGTTGGGGTTATTGCGTTGTCGGGCTGGGCGCTCAGCGCGCAGGCACAGGTTTTTAAGTGCGAGGTAGCTGGCAAGATTGCCTACCAGCAGCAGCCTTGTGAGGGATTGGGTGCGACCAAGCAGATAGCGGCTGCCCAGCCTAAACCGGCAGCCAGCCCCAATTTGTGGACCCAGCTAAGCCAGGGGATGTCAGTAGCAGAGGTGCAGCGCCAGGTGCCCGAAGCCAAGCCGGGTGATCGCGATCAACTACGCAACGGTGCCTTGGCTTTGTTGCAAGTGCCATCCGTGAGCGTGGCTGGGCTGGGCTTTCAGGCGCAATTCTTTTTTCTAGATGACAAATTTCACCGGGTGAATTTTTCTGGCCCCATGGCCAACGGCAATGCAGCCAATCTGCAGGCCTTTGAAAAATTGCACGATATCTTCCGTGGCCGCTATGGTGTGCCGGTCGTCAAAGAGGTTAAGGACAGCGCGAAGGGGCTGTCGGGCCGTGCTGACTGGAAAATTGACGCTGGCGATGTCTGGATGATCTTGGTGCCAGTGGGGGCAAACACGTCACTATTTAACTTTGGCTATCTGCCTAAGTCATCGCGCCCATAGCGCGCACAGCGGCTTGCAGGCATCGCAGCAAGCTCTGCACCAAAGCGTTGCTAGGCTGGCTACGCCAGATCGCCAGTAGCTCGGACTGGGTTTGCTCATCGTGCAAAGGTTTAAAGCTGATGCGTGGCATGCCCACGCGCTGCAGCGCTGCGGGCACGATGGCCACGCCTTGGCCTAGTGACACCAGCGACAGCACGGACAGCCAGTGCCGCACTTCGTGCCGTATCTCAGGCGCAAAGCCGTGGGCCATGCACATGTCATAAATGCGCTGGTGATAGACGGGCGAAACCTCGGCAGAAAATAAAATCAGCCGCTCGCCTTGCAGTTCGGCCAAATCTACCGTTTTTTGTTGGCTCAGTGCATGGCCTTCGGGTAGGCAGACGACAAAGGGTTCCTCCATCAGTAATTGGCCTTGCAGGCCATCGGGCAGGGCGATGGAGTGGACCAGGCCCATATCCAGCCGCGCTTGCTGCAGGCCATGAAGTTGCTCGGCACTGTTCAGCTCCAGCATGTCCACCCGCACCTGCGGGTGCTGGGCTTGGAAGGCGGCCAGCGCCTGCGGCACGCCCCGGTACAGCGCTGATCCAACAAAGCCCAAACGCAGATGGCCGCGCACGCCTTGGCCTACATCGCGCGTCTCTTGCACAGCTTGTTGGCTGAGCGCCAGCAGCTGGCGCGCGCGGGGTAGCAAATGTGCGCCGGCTGGCGTTAGGCGCACGCCCTTGCTGGTGCGCTCAAACAGCTGGGCGCCAATTTCTTCCTCTAACTGCTTGATGGCGACGGATAGCGGTGGCTGCGAGATGGACAGCCGTTTGGCAGCGCGGCTGAAGTGCAGCTCCTCGGCCAAAGTGGCAAAGTAGTTCAGCAGGCGTAGCTCCATGCCGGTCTCCGTTCTATATTTAATTTGTATTGCGCAAGATTTTAATAATATTTGACGCGAATCATCACGGGTGCTGAAATGCGCTGCATAAACGCTGGCGCCATGGCTGCATCCGTGTCGGATCTCTAGGCGCCAAGCCACATCCAAGGAGACCCGCATGTCCGCCCACGACAAGCCCCAGCACAGCGCGATTGCGCAAGCTGTTCTGTCCAACGACCACCCTGTGCCTGACCGGCACGGCGCCAATTTTTACGACACCGACACGGAGCTGCAAGCGCTGCTCAAGCTCTATCTGCCCGCTGATTTGCTGGCACATTTGCAGCCCCACTTGCAGCGCATGGGTGCCTTGGCAGGTGGCAAGATTGACGAGCTGGCGAGCATTGCCGACAAAAACCCGCCTACGCTGGAGTACCGCACCCGCTCTGGCCAAGACCTGCAGCGCATCATCAAGCACCCCGCCTACGAAGAGCTGGAGCGCATTGCCTATGGCGAGTTTGGCTTGCAGGCCATGTCACACCGCGACGACATGCTGGGCTGGCAAGGCAAGATGCCGCCAGCCGTTAAATATGCGCTGACGTATCTGTTTGTGCAGTCCGAGTTTGGCCTGTGCTGCCCGCTGTCGATGACCGATTCGCTGACCCGTACTTTGAAGAAGTTTGGAACGCCTGAGCTGGTACAAAAATACCTGCCTCAACTGCTATCGCTGGATTGGGACACGCAAGCCCAGGGCGCCATGTTTATGACCGAGCAAGCGGCAGGATCGGACATCTCCAACACCCAAACCACGGCCACTGCACAAGTGGATGGATCGTGGCGTTTGACGGGGGACAAGTGGTTTTGCTCCAACCCCGACGCGGCATTTGCTATGGTGCTGGCGCGTGTCGATGGAGGCCCGCCCGGCATGAAGGGCATCTCGCTGTTCTTGCTGCCACGCATGTTGGATGACGGCAGCAACAATCACTACCGAATCATCCGTTTGAAGGACAAACTGGGCACCAAATCCATGGCGAGTGGCGAGATCCGTATGGACGGCGCGGTGGCATATTTGGTGGGCGAGCAAGGCCGGGGCTTTGTGCAGATGGCCGATATGGTCAACAACTCGCGCTTGTCGAACGGCGTGCGCTCTGCCGGCATGATGCGCCGTGCCGTGGCCGAGGCCGAGTTTGTGGCCCACGAGCGCATTGCCTTTGGCAAGCGCCTGGAAGACATGCCTCTGATGCAGCGCCAGCTGGATAAATTGCGTGTACCCGCCGAGCAGGCGCGCACCATGGTGTTCCAGACCGCGCAGACCTTGCAGCGATCGGATGCAGGCGAAGAAAACGCCTACGCCTTGCTGCGCATTTTGACGCCGATGATCAAGTTCCGCGCCTGCCGCGATGCGCGCAAGGTGACCGGTGACGCGATGGAAGTGCGCGGAGGCTGTGGCTATATCGAAGAGTGGAGCGACCCGCGCTTGGTGCGCGATTCGCACCTGGGCTCGATCTGGGAGGGCACCAGCAATATTGTTGCGCTGGACGTGATCCGTGCCATCAAGCGCGAAGGATCGCTACCCGTACTACAAGCGCATTTGAAGGGCTTGATGGACGACAGCCGTATCAGCGCCGGCTACCGCCAGGCTTTAGAGGGAGCCTTGGCCCGTGCCAGCAGCCTGGCCGAGCAGGCTGCGCAAGAGGGCGGCGATGTGCTGGCACGCCAAGCGGGCACGGCTCTTTACAACTGCACAACGGCCATCGCAATGGCCTGGGAGGCAGGCAGGACTGGCTCGACCGAGCGCCTGCGTCTGTCGCAACTGGTGCTGTTGCACCGCGTGCTGCCGCGCGATCCGTTGGCCAGCAGCGCCATCCCTGCCGATTGGCTGTAAGCCGGTTTAGATATTTCTAAAAAATTAGTACTAGCGCCCGCTGGGTGGGTGCTGACAGCTATCAATTTGATACCAAGCACATGCACGCCTGTTGAGCGCAGCTAATAGGGCCTTGGCAGATCGCAGATTTGAGGCTGAAGCAAGGCGCGAGGCCGCAGGTAATGCAAGTGCACGACTAGGTGAAACTACGGCGCAGCAGGCTTGTGATGTTGCCCATCCCAAGTGGGGTGTGCGCCGGGTAACGAACCAACCAGGAGACAAACATGCTACATCGCCAACGCTGGCTGACACTCGCGGCCGTGGCCATCATCGGGGCACAATGCGCCGCTACCGTACACGCGGCGGAGAAATTCCCAGATCGCCCCATCATGTTCACCGTGCCATTCCCACCCGGCGGTCCAACGGATGCCATGGCGCGCATATTGGCCACTGAACTGACCAAGGAGCTGGGCCAAAGCGTGATCGTAGAGAACAAAGCTGGCGCGGGCGGCAATATTGGTGCGGACTACGTGGCCCGCGCCAAGCCGGATGGCTACACCATCATGTTTGGCACTTCGGGGCCGCTGGCCATCAATAGCAGCCTTTATAAATCGATTACCTACGACCCGCGCACCAGCTTTGCCCCGGTGATTTACGTGGGTTACCTGCCCAATATCCTGGTCGTCAAATCCAGCTTGCCCGTCAAAAATGTGCAAGAGCTGATAGCGCTCGATAAAACCCAGCCAGGCAAGTTGAACTTTGCATCGTCAGGCAATGGCGCGTCCTCGCACCTTGCGGGCGTGTTGTTTAACCATTTGGCGGGTGCGCAGTTGCAACACATCCCGTATAAGGGCACGGGCCCGGCGCTGAACGATTTGCTGGCGGGACAGGTGGATATGACGTTTACCGATATCCTCACCGCCATGCCTTACATCAAGACTGGCAAGGTGAAAGCACTGGGCGTGGCCACGGCGCAAAAATCCAGCGCTATGCCCGACATTCCCACCGTAGCCGAGCAGGGTCTGAAGGGCTATGACGTGAGTGTTTTCTTTGGCGTGGTGGCCCCTAAAGGTACGCCAGATGAGCGCGTGCAAGTGCTGAACAAAGCGTTCTCTAAAGCATTGGATTCGGCCAATGTGAAGAAGGCCTTTGCAACGCAGGGGCTGGAGGCATCGCCGGACCGGTCGCCCGCTTATCTGGCACGTTTGATCACTACTGAAGTCGATAAATGGAAGGCTGTTGTGCAACAAGCTGGCGTGACGCTGGATTAAAACAATTACCGCTATGAGCAATACCACTTCCGCAATCCCCAACACCGGCGCCCTCAAAGGCACCAAGGTGCTTGATCTGTCACGCATCTTGGGCGGCCCGTTGTGCGGCCAAATTTTGGGTGATCACGGCGCCGATGTGCTGAAGGTAGAGCCGCCTCAGGGCGATGACACCCGCACCTGGGGTCCGCCGTTCCGCGATGGCGTGGCGTCGTACTACTTCGGTCTCAATCGAAACAAGCGCATTCAGTTTCTTGATCTGGCATCGCCCGAGGGCCAGGCGCAGGTCAAAGCGCTGATGGCAGAGGCCGATGTTGTGGTGGAAAATTTCAAGATTGGCACCATGGAGAAATGGGGCATTGGTTTTGAGCAGATGCAGCACGAGTTTCCGCATCTGGTGTGGTGCCGCGTCACCGGTTTTGGTGCCGATGGCCCATTGGGCAGCCTGCCTGGGTATGACGCCGCCATCCAGGCCATGGCGGGCCTGATGAGCATCAACGGCGAAGCCGACCACGACCCGCTGCGCGTAGGCCTGCCTGTGGTGGACATGGTGACGGGCCTGAACGCTGTAATTGGCGTGCTGCTGGCACTGCACGAGCGTGGGCGTAGCGGCCAAGGGCAGTTGGTGGATGCGTCGCTGTATGACTCCGGCATATCGTTGCTGCACCCACATGCCGCCAACTGGTTTATGAGCGACAAGGTACCGGGTCGATCGGGCAACGCGCATCCCAATATCTACCCGTACGATGTGGTCAACACCGGCACATCGCCTATCTTTTTGGCCGTGGGCAATGACCGCCAGTTCCGCCTGATGTGCAAGCACTTGCACATCGAAGCGCTGGCCGACGATCCGCTCTACGCCACCGCAGGCCAGCGCTCGGTCAACCGGGTAACGCTCAAACCCTTGCTGGAGCAAGCCTTTGCTGCGCTGGACGGTGTGCAACTGGCCGACGATCTGATGGCCACCGGCGTGCCCGCAGCGCCAGTGCTGAACGTAGCCCAAGCCCTGCAAGCGCCCCACACCTTGCACCGCGAGCTGGTGGTAAAGATGGGCAACTACACGGGCCTCGGCGCGCCTGTCAAACTTAGCCGCACGCCAGCGTCCTACCGCTTTGAGCCGCTGAGCGAAGGCACGGCATTTTTGGATGCAGCCAATGCTGCTTAAGCACTGCTCGCTTTAAAGCAAAAGCCCGAATAGCCATGCTGTTCGGGCTTTTTGCTATTTGCGGCGATGGTTAATCTATTAGACGAATACCGGTGCGCTGCACAAATTCTTCATAGCTGATGGGCTTGTCCGCCTTGGTGGTTTTTTTATTGTCTTGCAGGTGCACCCAGCGCTGTTTGGTAGCTGGGTCATAAACCATTTTGAATACGGCATCAGGCACCCTGACCTTACCTGCTCCAATAGTGCGAGGCTTGCTGCTGCTGAACACCGGGCCGGTGATGACATAGACATCGCCGGAGGCGCGGCGGATATACCGGCGCGTGTCTTGCTCAATCTGTGACCAAGGCTTGCCGTTTTGCGTAGGGTCTTGCGGCACCATATTGGCCAGCGAATAGCTTTGCGCCTTGCCAAACTTGGTGCCCATATCAGCGGCGCTCGCCATGTGGCCGCGGCTCAGGCCCGATCGACGGTAGTCGGAGAGCAGGGCGCGCTCGGCCTCGGGCAGGCGGGCCTCTTCATAGAACTTGTCGATGCGCTTTAAATCTTTAGCCTTGTCCAGCACCTTGGCGTTCAGGCGCTGGGCGGTGTACAGGGGCGTTTTGGTCTGGCCGGAATGCAGCACGGCAAACTCTTCAAAGCAGAGCGCGCGTAGTTGGCCGAAGCCTTCTATGACGGGCGGCTTGCCTTCGAAAAACTGAGGGCAATCATCAAAGCCCGCTGCAAAAGCCGTAGCGGCAGACAAAAGCAGGGTGGGCGCGAGAAGGGTAATAGGGCGGAAAAACATAAGCGCGCCAGTGTGGCACAACTTGGTAGGTCTGCAGGCTTTATCCGATGAAGTTGGGAGGGTTGTGCCCGTACATCTATGCCGTCAAATGCTCCATTAGCAAATGCGCATGGGGTGCCAGCTGATCGGGGGCTCGGCAGGCCAGCAGTAAATGGCGCTGGGCCCAGGCGGCTTGTGGCAGGCGCAGATCCAGATCAGCATCTGGCCAGCGTTGCAAACAACGCTCCGCTGCCGCGCGCGGCACCAAGGCACAGCCCAGGCCCATCGCGGTCCAGTCGCACAACGCATCCAGGTGCGGGGCTAAGGCGCGGTATTGCAGGCTGGCGCCTGCCAGCAAAGCCTGTGCAGCTATCATTTTCTGTAGCGAATACTGAGGCAGCAAGCCCAGCAAAGGCATGCGCTGCAGATCGCTGAGCTTGGGTTTGATTGGCAATGCTGCAAGTTGTTGGCGGCTGCCAAGCAGCACCAGCAGATCGCTGCGCCACCGCCGTGTGTGCAGCGCGCCAGCGTCCACCGCGTCCGAGATGACGGCGATGTCGGCCTCGCCTGCCAGCAGAGCTTGTACGGCGGCCTCGCTGGTTGCCTCGCGCAGCGACAGCCGTAGTTGCGGGTGGGCTTGCATAAACTGTCCCAGCGGTCGTACTAGGTGCTCGCTAATGGCCGATGTATTGGCAATCAGCTCCACCCGCACGCCCAAGCCTTGGCCAAAGGCTTGCATATCGCTGCTGAGCTGCTCCATCTGTAGCAGCATGCGGCGTGCGTGTTGTAGCAGCACCAGGCCGGCATCGGTAGGCGTCACACCGCGTTTGAATCGGGTGAATAGAGGCGCACCCAGCACGGCTTCCATTCCGCGAATGCGCTCGCTGGCCGAGGCCAAAGTGATGTGGCTGCGCTCGGCACCCTGGGTGATGGTGCCTGCCTCCAGCACATGCACAAATAGGCGCAAATCTACCAAATCAAACCGCATGCGTTAACCCACTCCTTGGCGTTCATCCTAGCAAGCTGGTCTGTATTTAGATATGGATATTCCATAGTTAACGCCGAGAAAATCCAAATTTTCATTACTACGTGGCCGCTGGAAAATAAGCCTATGGATAAAACGAAACCAAAGAACGTCTCGACGGCTGTACCGTATAGCAAGCGAGGGGGCGCATGATGGATTGGCAAACGAGTGTATTGGTTGCCTGTGTTTTTGCGCTGGCTGGGTTGGTGAAGGGCGTGGTGGGCTTGGGCTTGCCAACGGTGTCGATGGCGCTGTTGTCGATCTGGGTCAGCCCTGCGATGGCTGCTGCCTGGCTGGTCGTGCCATCCATGGTGACCAATCTGTGGCAGTTGCGGCCCTGGAAGCAACTGCGCCCATTGCTGCGGCAACTGGCGCCCATGCAGATAGGTGTGGTGCTTGGCACACTTTGGGGAGCACGGCAGTTTGGTGCCTTGGCATCCGAGCAGGCACATCGCCTGCTAGGTGCGGCCTTGGTGGCCTATGCCTTATGGGGCTTGTGGGGGCGTTCGGCTGCAACGGCTGAGCGGCCTGCGCCCGGTGTTGCATCGGTTTGGGTGGGTGCCATCGTAGGGGTGCTGACCGGTGTTGTCACCGCATTGACCGGGGTGTTTGTAGTACCAGCCGTACCCTATCTGCAAAGCTTGCAGCTGGGCAAAGAGGCCTTGATTCAGGCCATGGGGCTGAGCTTTTCGGTATCGACCATGGTGCTGGCAATCAGCCTGCAGCAGCAGGGCGGCATGGGCGCTGCGCAGTGGGGCGTATCGCTGCTGTGGCTGCTGCCAGCGCTGGCTGGTATGTGGCTGGGTGAGCGGTTGCGTGGAACTTTGTCGCCAGTCATGTTTAAGCGCTGTTTGTTTGGCAGCTTGCTCTTGCTGGGGAGCTATATGCTGCTGCGCTAAAGGCGTAAAAAACAAAAGCAGCCGAAGCTGCTTTTGTGAAGGTGATGTGCATCAATCCTTAGGGCGGAAGCCGATGACCAGGCTGCTTGGCACGGTGCCGTCCACATCTTTGGGCAAGGTGTCGGTCTTGTGTAGGGCGCGCACCACGGCTTGGTCCCATGCTGTGTTGCCGCTGGATTTGACGACGCGCACGCCAACGATGGTGCCATCTGGTGCTGCACGCACTTCCACTTCTGCTCGCGGATTGCCATCAATTTCGTCTGGGAAGGCGATATTGGGCTTGACCTTGGCAGACACACGCCCGCCATAGCCTGCCGATGGGCCGCCAGCGCCCTTGGAGGAGCCTGACGGCGAGCCTCCCTTGGCCGATGAGCCACTGCCAGCACTGGCTGAACCTGCCAGGCCCGCCATGCGTGCCAAATTGGCTTGGCGCTGGGCTTCAGCCGCTTTGGCATCCGCGGCTGCTTTGGCCTTCGCGTCTGCTGCAGCCTTGGCTTTTGCCTTGGCATCGGATTCAGCTTTGGCTTTAGCTTCAGCCTTGGCTTTTTCAGCTTTCTCGGCCTTCTCTTTGGCTTCCTTCTCTTGTTGCAGGCGTTCTTTTTTCTCCTGCTCCAAGCGCTCTTTCTTGTCTTGCTCGGCCTGTTTTTTACGCTCGGCTTCCTTGCGGTCTTTTTCCTTTTCTGCCTTCTCGACTTTGTCCGCTTTTTCCTTGGCTTCTTTCTCTTTTTGCAGGCGTTCCTTTTTCTCCTGCTCCAGGCGCTCTTTCTTGTCTTGTTCGGCCTGTTTTTTACGCTCGGCTTCCTTGCGCTCCGCCTGCTCCTGCTCTTTTTGCTCGCGCAGTTTTTTCTCCTGCTCTTTTTTCTTGCGCAGGGCAATCTCCGCCTCGTGGTTGTCGTCATCGGGTGCGACAGCCGGCTTGGGCGGAGGCGTTACCACCGGCTTGGGTGCTGGTGGGGGCGGTGGCACAGGGGCGGGAGGCGGAGGGGGAGGCTCCACCGCAGGTGGCGGCGGGGGCGGTGGGGTGACCGGTGCAGGCGCTGCCTGCTCATTGGTGGGTGCCCACAGTTCTGCTTCGACCGAGGGCTGGTCGCTGTCACGCGGGTTGCGCACGGTCCACAAAAGGGCCACCACGACCAGCAGGTGCACACCAGCAGCCACGGACCAGGATTTGGTCTTGGATGGTGGTTTGGGCGGGGCAAACTGATCGCGCTCTTGACGAGGTGACATGAAAATCTTCTTACTTGCTAGCGCCGCCAGCCACTTGCAGGGCTACGCGTTTGACTCCAGCTTTTTGCAGCGAGGTCATGGCATCAATTACTTTTTGGTAGCTCAAGTTTTTGTCGGCCACGATAAGCATGGCGCTTTCTTCTTCGGTAGGAATGGAGGCTTGCCATGCCTTGGCTGCTTCCAGCAGATCTTCTTGGCTGAGTGCGCGGGCGGCGTCTTTTCCGGTCTTAAGCTGGATGGCGCCTTCTTTGTCAAGCAATACATGCGCAATGTTCTTGGTCAGCGGGCGTTGACTTTTGCCAGCTTTTGGAACATCGATATTGCCAGGTGTGAGCATGGGCGCTGTCACCATAAAGATGATCAGCAGCACCAGCATCACGTCGATGAAGGGCACCATGTTGATTTCATTCACGGTGCGGCGGTTGCGTTTTCCGCGAGAGGCGACGGCCGACATGGCTGCTTCCTTTGTGATTTAGTGCGCTGTAGCGTGCAGTGGCTGGGCGCCCAGATTGCGCTGCAGAATGTTGGAGAACTCTTCGATAAAGGTCTCTTGCTGGCTTGCGATGCGGTCAATGCCGCTGGAGAAGCGGTTGTATGCCGTCACCGCAGGGATGGCGGCGAACAGGCCCATGGCCGTGGCGACCAGCGCTTCTGCAATACCAGGGGCGACGGTGGCCAGCGTGATTTGCTCCATATTGGCAAAACCGGTGAAAGCGTGCATCACACCCCAAACCGTACCAAACAGGCCGACGTAGGGTGATACCGAACCGATAGTGCCCAGTAGCGACAGGCCGGATTCGACTTCGTCCATCTCGCGCTGAAAGCTGGCGCGCATGGCGCGGCGGGTTCCGTCCAGCAAAGTGTCGGGGCTGGTGATGTGGCGCTCGCGCAGTTTTTGGTACTCGCGCATGCCGCTGGCAAAAATGCGCTCCATAGGGCCGCAGTTTTTGACGTTGTGGATAGCGTTTTGGTATAGCTCGTTCAGGTTCGATCCCGACCAGAAGTCAGACTCAAATGCCTCGTTCTTGGACTTGATGGCTTTGAGCATGCCAACCTTGCGCAAGATGGTGGCCCAGCACGCAACCGAGGCTGCGACCAGAATCAGCATCACGAGTTGCACCACCCAGCTGGCGTGCAAGACCAGGCTCGCAATGGACATTTCTTGGGAGTTCATGAGATCGTTTGAAGTAGTGTTTGAGGAATTCTTGCAGGCCGCATGCTCGCAGCATCGACCCAGCCGATACGGATGGTACCCTCGCACAGCAGCAGAGGTGTATCCGTTGGTTGCTTCGGTTTTAAGAGCACCTGCTGCGCAACAGTCATGCTTGCGCGGCCTGAGGCTTTGAGTTGCGCAGTTACGATGAGTTCATCATCCAGTCGCGCAGGTTGTAAATATTTGATAGCGGCTTCGCTCACCACGAACATGCCACCGGCTTCATCGCGCAGGCGTTGTTGCTCAATACCCAGTGCGCGTAGCCATTCGGTGCGGCCGCGTTCCATGAACTTGAGGTAATTGGCGTAGAAAACGATGCCACCTGCATCCGTATCTTCCCAGTAAATTCGCACGGGGTGGGTGAACGGGTTGCTTGTCATGGTGTGCGACCTAGTATGGGTGTTTTAGGCCAGCAGCTTTTGTAGACGGGCAATGGCCTCTTGCAGCTGATCCATGGAGTTGGCGGTAGAAAAGCGCACAAACCGGCCTGTGTCCACCGTACCAAAGTCGCGCCCCGGCGTGATGGCCAGGTGGGCGCGTTCCATGACGGCGTAGGCAAAATCCCAAGAGCCCTGCACGCCCAGCTTTTGTGCGGCTTGCGTGCAATCGGCCCAGGCGTAGAAAGCCCCATCTGGTGCCACGGGAACGGGCATGCCCAAGGCTTCTAGCGCGGGGATGAAGTAGTCGCGGCGGGCCTTGAACTCGGCGCGGCGGCGCTCGTACTCAGCAATGCTCTCAGGCGCAAAACAGGCCAGGGCTGCGTGCTGGCTGATGGTGCTGGCGCAGATAAACAGGTTTTGCGCCAGGCGTTCCATCACCGGTACCAGTGCATCAGGCACCACGGCCCAGCCAAGGCGCCAGCCGGTCATGTTGAAGTACTTGCTAAAGCTGTTGATCGAGATGATGTTCTCGTCAATCGCCAGCGCTGTCTGGCCGTAGGCATCGTCGTAAGACAGTCCCAGGTAAATTTCATCGATGATGGTCACGCCACCACCTGCCTTGACCACGTCGTGGATTTTGCGCAGCTCATCGGGCGCAATCGAGCTGCCTGTAGGGTTGGAAGGCGAAGCCAGTAGCACGCCGCGCGTCTTGTCGTTCCATGCGGCTTGCACCTTTTCGGCACTGAGCTGAAAGCGCTCTTCTGCCGTGGTTGGCAGCAGCACGGCCGTGCCTTCTGCAGCACTGACAAAGTGGCGGTTGCAGGGGTAGCTGGGGTCTGGCATCAGTACTTCATCGCCCGCGTTGATGAGCGCCAGGCTCACCAGTTGCAGCGCAGCCGATGCGCCTGCGGTGATGACAATGCGGCGCGCAGGCACGTCTACGCCAAAGCGCTGGGCATACCAGTCTGACAGGGCTTGACGCAGTGGCTCCAAGCCCAGTGCGGGTGTGTACTGTGTCATACCACCAGCGATGGCGCGGTTGGCGGCCTCTTGCACTAGCGGGGGGGCGGTGAAGTCGGGCTCGCCAATGTTCAGAAAGATCATGGGGTCTGCCGAACCCGCCACCTTGGCCGCCAATGCCTGGGCGGCCTTGGCCACTTCCATTACATAAAACGGTTCAATACGGTCGGCGCGGTTTGCAATTTTCATGGTCTCTCAATCAAACAATGCGTTGGCGCCCGACTGGCGGGCGCAAGGTGCTATCAAAAGTATAAAGGCTTCGTCTGCAATACCCAAAGCAAAAACCGATGCCCGCAAAGTGCATGGCATCGGTTGTTCGGGGCTTAGGCCGCGTGATTGCGGTCGGCGGCCACTTCGGCAGCGCGCAGCGCGGGGGCCAGGGCGTTGAGAACGGCGTTCACGTATTTGAAGCCGTCGGTGCCGCCAAATTCTTTGGCCAGCTCAATGCTTTCGTTAATGACGACGCGCCAAGGCACATCCAGGCAGTGCTGGAACTCATACACGCCAATCCACATGCATGCGTGCTCGATGGGCGAGATCTCGGCCATGCTGCGGTCCAGATGCGGCTTGATTTGCTCGTTGAGCGCTTCTGCCGTGTTGATGCAGCCATGCAGCAGAGCATCGTAGTGGGCCGCGTCAGCCTTGTGAAAGCCTGCCAGGTCGCGCGTGAAACTGTCGATCTGGCTGGCATCGTTGCCGCTCAGCAGGTGCTGGTAGAGGGCTTGCAGCGCAAACTCGCGAGCGCGACTGCGGCCGGATTTGGAGGCCGCTTTGCGTGCACCCGTCGATGTCAAACCCTTGCGGGTTTGGCGCGGTGGGCGCTGGCTGGAGGAGGACTCGCTCTGGTCGTTTTCGTTCATAGTGTTTCTAGCAGGTTGGCCATTTCGACGGCGACGATGGCGGCATCGCGCCCTTTGTCGGTCTGGCGGGCGATAGCCTGTGCTTCGTTTTCGGTGGTGATGATGGCGTTGGCGATCGGGATCTGGAAATCCAGGGCAATGCGGGTCACGCCTGCGCCTGATTCGTTGGCCACCAGTTCAAAGTGGTAGGTTTCGCCGCGGATGATGCAGCCCAGGGCGATCAGCGCGTCAAAGTCTTCGGATTCGGCCATGGCTTGCAGGGCCACAGGTACTTCCAGTGCGCCGGGCACTTTTACATGGCGGATGTTCTCAGCCGCCACGCCCATGGCTGCCAGCTCTTTCAAGCAGGCATCGGCCAAGGCGTTGGTGATGCTTTCGTTAAAGCGGGCTTGCACAATGCCAATGGCAAGTTGGCTGCCGTCGAGGTTGATTGCGGTGCCTTTTTCTGCGTCTAACATGGCTTATTCCTTGCTGATGTATCCGGTGATCTCAAGCCCGTAGCCAGCCATGCTGGGCAAGCGGCGGGGGGCTCCCAAAAGGCGCATTTTCTGCACGCCACAGTCGCGCAGGATTTGCGCGCCAATGCCGTAGGTGCGCAAATCCATGCGACCACGCTCGGGAGCTTGGGCGGCGCGGGCCTTGCCATCAAACTGGTTGATAAGCTGGCTGGCGCTTTCGTTGCAGTTCAGCAGCACGGCTACGCCGTGGGTTTGGGTCTGCAAGTAGGCCAGGCTGGCGTCCAGCGTCCAGCTGTGCATGGCGCGTTCAGTTTCTAAAAAATCCATTACAGACAGCGGCTCGTGTACGCGTACAGGCACATCGGCATCGGCTTGCCAACTGCCTTTGACCAAGGCCATGTGCACTGCGTGGCTGGCACGGTCCTGGTACAGGTGAGCGGTGAACTCGCCGTGCGCTGTTTGCAGGGGGCGGCTGCTGATGCGTTCTACCAGCGATTCATGGCGGCTGCGGTATTCAATCAAATCGGCAATTGTGCCAATTTTTAGGCCGTGTTCAGTCGCAAAAATTTGCAGATCCGGCAGGCGTGCCATGGTGCCGTCGTCCTTCATGATCTCGCAGATCACGGATGAGGGCTCGCATCCGGCCAGGCGTGCCAAGTCACAGCCTGCCTCGGTATGGCCGGCGCGCATCAGCACGCCGCCCTCTACCGCTTGCAGCGGGAAGATATGACCGGGTTGCACGAGGTCAGCAGCTTGTGCCTTGGGCGCCACTGCGGCTTGCACGGTGCGGGCGCGGTCAGCGGCGGAGATGCCGGTAGTCACACCTTCAGCGGCTTCAATCGATACGGTGAACGCGGTGGACAGCGGCGCACCATTGTGGGCTGCCATTTGGCGCAGCTGCAGGTGTTCGCAGCGCTCGCGGGTCAGGGTCAGGCAGATCAGGCCACGGCCCCACTTCGCCATAAAGTTGATTGCTTCGGGCGTTACGTGGTCAGAGGCCAGCACCAGATCGCCCTCGTTTTCGCGGTCTTCTTCATCGACCAGGATGACCATGCGCCCAGCGCGCATTTCGGCAACGATTTCCTCCACCGGCGAGATCGGTGCAGGGCTCAGGGTGCTGCTCATGGAGTGCCTTTAAAGAACTAGTGTCACGCCATGGCGCGCGTCATATCGCGCATGCCAGGCAGTAAAAACCCCAATTTTAGACCAGCTGCCTGTGTGCTGTGGGCAGGGGACTATTCTTGAGAGCCGAAAAGGGCTGCACAGGATCAAACTTGCATCAATACTCGCCGCGCATCAACACGACGTTGCCATCTGGGTAGGCAACACAGGTCAGTATGCAGCCGGCTTCTTTGTCCTCGGGGGACAAGCCGGGCCATTCAATCTCATAGTGAACGCTGCCAGATTTGAGGCGGCCCACACAAGTGCGGCAGGTGCCGTTGCGGCACGAGCTAGGCCAGTCCACGCCACCTTCCTCAAGCGATTGCAGAAGGGGCGTGTCAGCCCAAGCATCTACTTGAATGTCTTCGTTGTCGATCTGGGCGTTATAGAGCTCGGGGGTAATGGGCATAAGGTTAGTAATAGCGGCTAGCCGAGGGGCAGCGGCCGTTTTATAAGAAAATTAATAAAAAGATAGCTAACTGTGTAAGCAAGGTGGGCGCTAGCGGCAAAAAAGCCTAGATGCCCTGATTTGCTGAAATTGCGGGCAATGTAACACGCGTGTAATAAAAACAGGCACTTAGCGGAATAAATCACGCCGATCGAAGACTTATCCACATGGTTGTTCATCAAATCTCGGGATAACCCTAGGTTTCGTGACTGCTAAAGGCGCACTTCGCTGTCACGCAAGCGGCGGGCGCAGCGCAAAGCCTGGCTTACAGTACATACGCATCACGGCACCGGCCATTGCAGATGCGCCTGTGCTGACAACGAATACCGGGCGGCGTGCCGCCCATTAGCCAAAAGGTGCGAGCATGGGATTGGACTTCAGCGATCGGGTAGCCATTGTGACGGGTGCGGGCGGAGGCTTGGGCCGCGAACATGCGCTGGCGCTGGCACGGCGTGGCGCCAAGGTGCTGGTCAATGACCCAGGCGGCGCAGTCGACGGGCGTGGAAACTCTTCGGCTGCCGAGAAGGTCGTGCAAGAGATTGAGGCTGCAGGCGGTATTGCCATGGTCAATCACGCATCGGTGACTGATTTTGAGGCGGTGCAAGCCATGGTGGCCCAGGTGATGGAGCGCTGGGGCCAGATCGATGTGCTGGTGAATAATGCCGGCATTCTGCGCGACAAAAGCTTTGCCAAGATGGAATTGGCGGACTTCCGCAACGTAGTTGAGGTGCACCTGATGGGCGCCGTGCATTGCTGTAAGGCGGTGTGGCCGCATATGCAGGCCGCGCTTTATGGGCGCATTGTGCTCACTACCTCGTCATCGGGCCTGTTTGGTAATTTTGGCCAAAGCAATTACGGTGCTGCCAAGATGGCCTTGGTGGGCCTGATGCAGACCTTGGCGCTGGAGGGTGACAAGTACAACATCCACGTCAACGCCCTGGCGCCCACCGCTGCCACCCGTATGACTGAAGGCCTGATGGCCCCCGATGTGCTGCGTGCCCTGCGACCTGAACTGGTGAGCCCCGCCATGCTGGTGCTCGCGCATGAGAGCGCGCCCAATCGCAGCATTTTGTGCGCGGGCGCCGGCAGTTTTGAGGCCTCGCATATCACCATGACGAGCGGCATCCATATCAATAGCGATTGCGTGCCGCTAGCGGATATGGATGTGCACCTGGCTCAACAGCTGCCCGAAGTGCTGGCGCGCGAAGGTGAAATCGTGCCCGACAATGGCTTTGCACAGGGCGATGCCGAGATCCGTAAAGCCACCAAGACTCTGCATTGAACGCGCTGCTCTGATATGGATCAGGTGGCGGCGGTAGCGGCCTACTATGCTTGGCTATCCACCGTGAAGGGGTTGGCTTAAATCCTGAAACCAGGTCGGGATGAGCCGGCTGGACGAAGCCAAAGCAGGCGCAAGCTGTTAACGTGGCGCCAGATTATCGATAAGACCGCAGATGAATACTATCCAACAACGTATAGCCGCCATTGATAAGCAGCGCCTGCTGCAGATGGGCCGCGGTATCGAAAAAGAGGGGCTACGTGTGTCGCCTGAGGGGGCGCTGGCGTTAACACCACACCCGCTGGCGCTGGGCTCAGCGCTCACACACCCCAGTATCACCACCGATTACAGCGAATCGCAGATCGAGATCATCACCGGAGTGCACCAGGGTGTGCAGGCTTGTCTGGATGAGCTGGCCGACGTGCACCAGTACGTCTACCAGGTGCTTCAAGCCAATGATGAGCAGCTGTGGATTTCGAGCATGCCGTGCTCGCTGCCGTCGGATGAGACGATTCCGCTAGGGCGCTATGGCACCTCCAACAGTGGCCGATCGAAAAGCGTGTATCGCATGGGCTTGGGCCACCGCTATGGTCGCCGCATGCAAACCATCTCCGGTATTCACTACAACTGGTCCATGCCCGGCATCAGCAGTGAGGAGTACTTTGGCCTGATCCGCAATTTCCGCCGCCAGGCTTTTGTGCTGCTGTACCTGTTTGGCGCATCGCCTGTGCTGTGCCCCTGTTTTGTGCAGGGCCGCACGCATCAGTTGCAGCCGCTGGGCAACGGGAGCGGCGCTTTGTATTTGCCGCATGCCACATCGCTGCGCATGGGGCGCTTGGGCTACCAAAGCGATGCGCAAGCGTCCATCAATGTCAGCTACAACGATTTGAAGGGCTACGCCGATTCACTGTACGGCGCTTTGACCCAGCCGTATCCGGCGTATGAGAAGGTTGGCATCATGAACCCCGGTGGTGAGTACAACCAACTGGGCACCAGCCTGCTGCAGATTGAGAACGAGTTCTACGGCACCATCCGCCCCAAACGGACCGTGCAGCGTGGCGAGCGCCCGCTGCATGCGCTGCGCGAGCGTGGAGTCGAGTACGTAGAAGTGCGCTTGATGGACATCAATCCGTTTGAGTCCATGGGCATTTCCGCATCCACCATGCGCTTGCTTGATGTCTTTTTGCTGCATTGCTTGCTGTCCGACAGCCCCAGCGATTCGCCCGCCGAAATTGCCGAGATGAAGCATAACCAGCACCAGACTGCAGAGCGCGGCCGCGAGCCGGGTTTGCTGCTGCAGCGCAATGGCCACGAGGTACTGCTAACTGATTGGGCAGCTGAAGTGCTGGACGCTTGCAAGCCGATTGCAGCATCGTTGGATGCAGCGAATGGTGTGCAGGACTACAGTACAGCGCTGGCCCACGCTCAAAGCTTGCTATTAAATGCTGAGCAAACCCCGTCGGCACAGGTGCTGCAAACCGTTACGCGGGACTTTGGCGACAACTTTAAGCGCTTTGGCGCGGCATATTCGCGCCACGCACGCGATGCCACGTTGGCCCGACCTTGGGGCGAGGAGCGCACGGCTTATTACCAGGCCAAGGCAGCCGAATCCGTGCAGGCCCAAAAGGCAATTGAGGCGGCCGATACCTTGCCGTTTGAAGAATGGCGCCAGCACTATATGTCGCCCGTAAACCTGGTTGTTTAATCTTTTTGCCAAAGCATCCGTGGTCGCCTTGCCTTGCCCCAGCATAGTCTGCGGCTTGCTTGCGCGTCACGAATGCAGCAACGGATCAAGAAGCCCCAAAGCCCGCAACCTGCGGGCTTTTTTGTTGCTGGCAGAGGCCCAGCGTGTGCTGACGCTGGCGGGGCAGCCGCAGGCG
>JAVXMM010000047.1:0-8411 GCA_036646255.1 Comamonas sp. | reverse complement strand
CCAACATCGCTCGCTGCATTTTTGATAGCTGGTAGCGCTCGCTATCATTTGTCTGACAGCAGTCAATTAACAAACAACGTATTGTCGGCCTATGGCGCATTTTTCCTCCGATAAAAGCTGGCGCAGCTTCAAACGCAGCCTGCTCAACCACTACGTGCTCAATGGGCTGGAGGTGGCGCTTGGCCTGTTTCTGGTCACCGCTGTGGTGCACTTGATCTGGGGCACGCAGCACGCGGCATCGGCATCGGTAGGGGTGATTGTGACCATCGTGGTAGACAATCCCGCGCCGCGCCGCGGCAAATTCTGGCGCATGCTGCCCGCGCCACTGTTGGGAGCGCCGCTGTTCTTTTTGGTGCAACTGCTGCATCAGCACCAGGTGCTGCTCGGGTTTGTAGCGGTGTTCTCTACCTTCTTTGGTTTCTTGTGGATGGCTTGGGGCAAGCGCGGCGGGCCTATCGCTATTTCTGTCGTGCTGGCCATGGTGCTGGGCATGTCGATTCCGCAGCCAGAGGACGGGCATTTGGTGGCCGCCGCGGCAGAATCCACCCTGTTTTTTGCTATTGGTGCAGCCATCTATTTGGTGTATGCGGTGATCGCCAATGCCGCACTGAACCTGCGCTATCGCGTGCAGTTCATTGCCGATACCGTGTTGTCGCTGGCTGCGCTGATGCTGGAGCAAGCCCGCATGGTGCTGCCCGAGGCCGCCCGCCATGTGGGGTTGGCGGACGAGACGGTTGATGGAGAAGCCTATGGCGACAACCTGGCCGACCGCAACCTGGGTAGGTTCTCGCGCGAGTCGCAGCATATGGGTAACTTGCTGGCGCGACATGCAGCGTTTGCTGATCAGTTGCAAGCCGCGCGCGACATTGTGCTGGAGAGCCCGCGCACCCCGCGCCGCCAGCGCCTGGCAGGCATGCTGATGCAGATGCTGGACATCCGCGACCACCTGCTGGCTTGTGAGCTGGATTTGGAGCAATTGCGCAAAGTGCCCGAGCAGGCGCCTATGCTGCTGGCCCAGCAAGCCACGTTGCGTGCGCTGGCGATTGAGCTGGTGCACCTGGCCGACAGCCTGCTGCTGGCACGCAAGCCACAACCCATGTCCAACCTGAATGCGCTGCTGGCGACGATCAGAGTAGCTAGCAACGCGCCCAGCCAGCGTATGGAGGAATCGCTGCCCGACCAGTACGCTCCCGGACAAATGGTACTCCCGGCGCTGTCGCAAGAGCTGAGCGAGCGTATTGTTCGCATTCACGATGAGGTGAACCGCCTAGTGCAGCTGGGCCGCGATGAGGCCGAGCCTGACCTGGCCGTGGTGCGCGCCAGCTGGCAAATGTTTGTCAGCCCCACGGCATGGTCGTGGTCGCCTTTCAAAGGTTTGATGAGCTGGGATGCGCCTCCATTGCGGCACGCTATTCGGGCAGCGCTAGCCATCGCCGTGGGTTACTTGGTAGTGCAACTGCTGCCGTGGAAAGCCCATGCCTATTGGGTGTTGTTGACCATTGTGGTGGTGCTGCGCGGCAGCCTGGCGCAAACCTTGGAGCGGCGCACCGTGCGCGTGCTGGGCACCTTGCTGGGGTGCGTGGTGGCATTGGCTATTTTGTCGGCACATTTGTCGCCGCTGGGCCTGATTTTGTGCCTGACCTTCGCCCAGGGTATATCGCACGGATTTGCATTGCGTCGCTACTTGTTTACCGCCATAGGTGCCACGGTGCTGGGCTTGGTGCAAGCCCATATGCTGAGTGGCAGTGGCAGCACCACCTTCCACATGATGGAGCGCGTGGTGGATACCTTGATTGGCACTGGCATTGCCTGGGCGTTTGCCTACGTGCTTCCGTCGTGGGAGCGCACCCAGCTACCCGCTCTGGTGCAGCGTGTTCTGAAAGCACAGGCCGCGCATGTACGTACATCGCTGTCAGTAGAGCAATTGCAGGCCGTGGACAACGCGCCTGAGCTGGCTTGGCGCCTTGCGCGGCGTGAGGCGTATGACAGCTTGTCTGCCTTGGTGCAGGCGGTTGATCGCTCCATCAAAGAGCCGCGAGCAGTCCAGCCGCCGCTACAAGCGCTGGAGCAATTGCAGGCCCACTGCTACCAGCTGCTGGGGCAGATGACGTCGATCAAAATTATTCTGATGCAGCGCCGGGGCCAAACACCATCGCCTTTTGCCGTGCAGCAACTGCAAGCGGCCACCGATGATATTGAAAAGCATCTGCTAACGCCGCTGGCACCGGGGCAGAGTGGCACCGATGTGGCACTGCCCAAGCCACATGTGATAGAGCCCGTGCCGAATGCCAACGAGCGCGACTTGATACCGTGGCTGATACGGCGCCTGAGCACATCGCGCATTTTGGCGCTGCAACTGCAGGGTGATGCTGCGCAGATCCAGCAAGCACTGGCTGCGCAAGAGCAGGTGGCGGTTGATGTTGATGAGGCTCCGCCTGCCAAGGCCTGATTAATCGGTTTGCAAAGCCGTTAGCGCGCATTCTTGCCAGTACATGGCCGCGGCAAAAAAACCTTCCCAGACGCAGCCGTTGCAGCCCCGGCCGCAGCAGCTGGTCGGGGCTGCGGGGGGCTCGCGCAGCGTGATGCGGCGTGCGCTGGCAAGCGCCTGCAGAGCCTCAAAACACCGGCGCGCATCGCGCAAGCTGGTTAAGGGGTGGAGCGCGGGCGGAGCGAGGCTCATTCCATAGGACGGGGAGGCATGTTTTTGCGGCGCAGGGCAAAGCGGATGGCAAAAGCCGCACCCAGTACCAGAGAAAACCAACCCACCGCAGGCGCCTTGGCGAAAACTCCCTGCACAATATCGCCTTGCGCGACATAGGGCGACACGATGATCACCAGCCCAATCAAGACCAAGATAATGCCTTTGATGAGCAGGTCCTGATCGGATTTGCGCTGCGCATCCCACTGGCGTTGAGATAAAGAAGACATGGCTGCATTATCCGGTACCGCGCTTTCCCTGACAGCGCAGGTGCTGCCCTCGCAGCCATCTGAAAGCAAAAATATATGAGTATTCAATGGTTCCCCGGCCACATGCATTTGACGCGCAAGCTGATTGCTGAGCGCATCAAAGACATCGATGTGGTTATTGAGGTGCTGGACGCACGCATGCCGGGCTCCAGCGCCAACCCTGCGTTGACTGAGCTGACGGGACATAAGCCCACGCTCAAAATTATCAACAAACAGGACATGGCTGACGCCAGCCGCACCCAGCTATGGGTGAACTGGTACGAGGCCCAGCACGATACCAAGGCGCTGCCGCTGGATGCCAGCGAGCCCGCACCCGCCAAGCGCTTGATCGAGTCGTGCCGCCAACTGGCGCCCAATCGCGGCGGTATGGCGAAGCCCATGCGCGTGCTGATTTGCGGGGTGCCCAACGTGGGTAAATCTACCTTGATAAACAGCATGACGGACAAGCGTCAGGCTAAAACCGGCGATGAAGCTGGCGTGACCAAGGACGAGCAGCGCATTGTGCTGGACCATGATTTCTACCTGTGGGACACGCCGGGAATGCTGTGGCCCAAGATCATCGTGCCGCAGTCGGGCTACAACCTGGCTGCCTGTGGCTCCGTCGGCCGCAATGCCTATGACGATGAGTTGGTGGCGCTTGAGCTGTTGCTGTATCTGCAAAAAAACTACGCCCGCCAGTTGGATGAGCGCTACAAGCTGGGCTTGGCTGACGCCGAGATCGCCGCCTTGCACGACGACGAATTGCTGGCGCTGATTGGTAAAAAGCGCGGTGCGGTGATGAGTGGCGGCCGCATCAATCTGCAGAAGGCCGCGGAGCTGGTGATTACCGATTACCGCACACAAATGATTGGCCGCATCACGTTAGAGACGCCGACGGAGTTTGAAGCTTGGCGTGCAGCTGGCGAAGAGGCAGAAGCCCTGGCCAAGGCCAAAAAAGCTGAGCACGAAAAACACCGCAAAGCAGGCCGTAAACGCTATTGATAAATGAGCTGCCAGCGCCCAATCGGAGGGTGCTAGCAGCTTTTTCTCTACATTTTTTCAGTGTTTTAGAGCGCTCCCATGCTGGAGGTAGGGCAAAATATTTGTGTATTTTTTGCAACGCATGTCTTGAAAAATACGTTCTTCGCCTCTACATTCATCGCTCATCTTCTTATCGCTGTAGTAACGAATAACCTTCTGCAGCGCACTTGAAGGAGTTTTTGCTTATGTCCAATCTCATGTTCTACCCCATCCACTGAACACGGTTCCTCGCCCCGGCTGAACTGTGATCACACACCGTTCAGCCTTGGCTCAGGTCGATGTCCGCGCAATTGCAGGCATGGCCGACAAAAGCCCTGGCTCTATCCGCCGGGGCTTTTTGTTTCGAGGATCCGCACAGATGAGTGCAAAAACCACGTCCCGTGCCTACCAAGAAGGCCGGGTCAAGGCCTTGCGACGCATGAAGCAGCCGATTGCGCTGCAGATCGTTGTCGAAGCCAGCCCTTTTAACCCTGTTGCCAAAGCCATGGCGCAGCGCCGCTTGTCGGGTGCTGCGGGCAAGCACATCCGCAGCCAAGGCGCACAGCGCCGCGCCGACCGTATGGCGCTGCAAAAAATGCTTCATCGTGACTGAGACATTGATTGAGAGAATAAGAACATGAACGATTTACGAACCCCTGCCGACCTGCTGCTGCGAACGCAGATGCACGAGCGTCAACAAAACCTGCGCGCCATTGCGGCCCAGCTGAAAACCGAATTGATCGGTATTGATGACGTGATCGACCGGGTGATTGATGCGGTGCGTGCCTGGTACGTTATGCCGCAGCTGATCACCCGCCCGGTCATCGTGTGCCTGTGGGGCTTGACGGGCACCGGAAAAACCCAGCTGACCAGGCGCCTGGCCCAGCTTTTGGGTTTTTACGACCGCTTTGTTGAAGTGCAGATGGACGGCTTTAGCCAGAATGGTGGCAGCTACGGTGCGTCGACGATCTCCGGCACGCTTGAGACTGCGGGCATGGTCGAGGGCGAGCCCGGTATTTTGGTGCTTGACGAGTTCCAGCGTTATCGCACGGTGAGTGGCCGGGGCGAGGACTGCAAGGTGGAGCGCTACCAGGATGTGTGGGCGCTGCTGTCGGACGGCAAGCTGCCGCCTGCTTTGTCCGAGTTGCACAACATGGAGCGCAAGCTGGCGGATGCGCTTTATGAGGCCGAGCGTCAGGATGAGGACGATGAGGAAGAGCAGCGCAAAAAACAAAAGATGCGCTACAAGATTGACGCTTGGGACGCGCAGGCACTCAAGCGCAGCTTGAAGCTGGCCGAGCCGTTGATCGAGATCATGCAGTGGAGCAATGACTACATTCACCAGCTGCTGGTGGCGTTTCGCGAGTCTCAGCAAAGCTGGGAGACGGATTACAGCCGTTTGCTGGTGTTTGTGTGCGGTAACCTGGACGAGATGTATAGCGAAACCGCAAGCCGCGTAGAGGATTGCGATACCGATGCGGATATCTTCCATACGCTCACCAGTCGCTTGTCGCTGATTGATGTGAAGCGCGCGCTGGCTGGGCGCTTTAAGCCGGAGCAGATTGCGCGTTTGGGCAACCACCATGTGATCTACCCTTCGTTCAGCCGCGCCACGTACGAGCAGCTGATAGCCATGACGGTGCGCAACTATGTGAACGGGATTGAGGCCAATTGCGGGCTGCGCTTTGTTATCGGCGGCGATGTGCTGGCGCAGATTTACCAGAACGCAGTGTTCCCCACGCAGGGCACGCGCCCATTGTTCTCGTCGGTTCATACCATCTTGAGCAGCTCGCTGGTCGATGCTGCACTATGGGCTTTGGAGCAAGGTGCGCAAGCAGGGCAAGCGCTGCACGTGCATATGGCAGCAGATGCAGCACAGCTGCAAGTGCAGATGGAGCTGGGCACGGGCGCGTTGATCCAGCGTTTTGCCGTGCCGCTTGATTTGAACAAGGTTAAGCAGCGTACCAGTGCAGATTTTCGTGCACTGCTGGCGGTGCACGAGGCCGGTCATGGCTTGGTCTATGCGCTGCTGTTTGGCCGCGCGCCGCTGGAGATGAAGATCAACATCGCCAGCTTTGAAGGCGGCTACAACAGCTTTACCGAGCTGCAGGCAACCTCTAAGCGCAATATGCTTGACATGGTGTGTGTGGGCCTGGCTGGCCGTGCAGCGGAGCAACTGGTATTTGGCGAGGCAGCCTGCACCACCGGTGCCGAGCAGGACATTCGTCAATCTACGGCTAATGCGGCGCGCTACCTGCGCCACCTTGGTTTTGGCGAGCGGCTTGCGCGCACTGATGTGGCGGATGAATCGGGCGAAAACATGAGCACCGATGTGGAGCCTACTAACGACGCGATCGAAGCACTGCTGCAAACCCAAATGCTGCGTGCCACCGCACTGCTGGTGGACCACAACGCGTTACTGATGGGCATGACGGATGTGCTCACGCGTGAAGGCTTGATTGCACCTGCGGCTATGGCGGTGCTGTGCGCTGAGCATGGTTTGCAAGTTGCATTGGCGGCCAGCGAAGCGGGTGACTCGCCAGAGCCCAAGCTGGTGCTGGAGCCGTATGCGGCCATGCTGGCAAAGCATGCAGGCCGGTCCGCATAAAAGCTGAATTGCTTTCTTAACGCCACTTGGTAATGTCCAAGTGGCGTTTTTTTATGGGGTGGTGACCATGCCTTTACCTGTTAATTGGCGTACGGCATAGCCTTGCTTCTGCAGTAGCGGCAGCAAATTGCCGTCGCCCACCATGTGCAAGCTGCCTACGGCAATCAACATTTTTGGGTATTGCTCAATCAGTGCGGGGATGCGCTCTGCCATGCGTTGGTTGCGCTCACCCAGCAGGGCAGATTGCATGGCGATGTCACCCAAGCAGTCGCACGTACGTACCAGTTGCTCCATGCTTTGCAAGTCTCCCTCTTGCCAGAGCTTGGCTAGCGTTGTCATCAGTTCGCGGTTTTTTCCGCTTTGGATGTCGTCTAGTGCTTTGCCTAGCTCAGTGGGCGTTGCCAGTTTGGATATGTTGTTGCTGCCCAGGCCCAGCGCATCGATTTGCTCTTGCGCAGTTTCCAGGGCTTTAACGGGCTTTTTCAGTGCGCGCGCCATAGCGGCAAAGTTGATGTCTTGACCATAGGCTGCGTGGTAGCCAGTGTGGGCGATATCGCCCATGCTGAGCACGGTGATTTTGGGGATTGTGGCCATGGCATCCCAAGCTGCTTTGTCAATGCACAGCGATTGGGCCATGGCATCCATGCGTGCCATTAGCTGTGGGTTATTGCGCAGGATGATTTTTTGCAGCTCGCTGTCCTCACCCATGGCTTTGGCAATGGCCTGCAAGGTGATGGGGTCTAGGGGGTCTAGCTCCAGGGCGATCGCGGGTGCCTCGCGCAGCGCATGGGCTGTGCGCGGGCCAGGGAAGATCCAAGGTAGCTGGCCCACATGAACGGTGGCAAACAAATAGGCTACTTGCTCGCCTTTGCGCAGCTCCCACAGCACGCCTTGGTCAGGGTGTGGTTTTTGCGCCTCGGCCTGGTAGAGGGCTGGATCGAGCCGGGGTTGCGGCGGGCATTGCAGCGGGGTGCTTGCTGCCTTGTCCGCTGGGGTGCTGTAGCCTGCGGTGGGCGATTGTGGTGAGCGCGCCTGTGCGGGCAGCGTAGCCCACAGCGCCAGCGGCAACAAGGCGGCAGCACAGGCTTTGTATAGCAGATAACGCGTTTTGAATACTTTTGTTTTGATAGCTGCTAGCGCCCAATGCGTGGCCGCTAGCGGTGGTTTTGATTGCAATTGGCGTCTCCTCAACTGCGGTCATTGTTGCGGCAAAAAACAAAAAAAGCGAACGGCGGCTTGCCATTCGCTTTGTGGGGTTGGGGCAGCTTGGTTTACTGCGCTTGGATGTTGGCCTCGCGCACTACTTTGCCGTTGATCTCCCATTCTTTGTTGATCACGGCTTGGAACTTGTCGGCGCTCATGGTTAGCGGGATGTTGTCCAGCGCACGCAGCTTGTCTTGCTGCTCTTTACTGGCGAGCAGGTGGTTGATGGTTTGGTTCAGGCGTTGCACCACATCATCTGGCGTGCCTGCAGGGGCGTAGAAGCCAAACAGCGAGGTGAGGTTGGCCGATGTATAACCCAATTCACCCAAGGTGGGTACCTGAGGGAAGGCCGCTGCTCGCTCAGGGCCGGTAACGGCCAGCACGCGCAGCTTGCCGTCAGCAATCAAGGCGTTGATGGGCGCAAAGGGGTTGGCCACCATCAGCTCAAACTGGCCACCTGCCGCGTCCGTGATCATCTGGCTGCCGCCCTTGTAAGGCACGTGCACTAGGTTGGCACCGGTCTGGCGGATGAACTGCTCGATCATGATGTGGCCCAGGGTGCCGTAGCCAGAGCTGGCAATCGTCACGCCCTTGGGGCTCTTTTTGGCAGCGGCAAGCACATCGGTCACGCTGT
>JAVXMM010000046.1:0-36759 GCA_036646255.1 Comamonas sp. | reverse complement strand
ACCATCGGCGCAGACGGCGCAGGCAATCTCTCTGCCGTGTATGTGGGCACGGTGATCGGCGCTGGTTTCATTGGAGTGCTGGATGGTTTGAAAGACGTGAACCTGCTGCCAGCCGCGCTGGTAGATCTGCAAAGCCAGTACCTTCCGTTGTACGCCAGCGGCATGGGCTGGATATCGCTGGCCGTGATTGGCGGCTTGTTGGGCTTGGTGTGGGCCAAGCTGGGCAGCACCAGCGGCCCTCGTTTTGAGAATGCACCGGTGGCTTGATTCATCTGGTCACTCCGCAATAACGGCATTTGCAGCTTTTGGCTCAGATGCCGTTTTTGTTTGCGGTAAGCTGTGGCGGAGCTAACGCGTGCATGCTATTGTTTTTGATAGCAATATGACCGTATATCAGGCGCTAGCGGCCACTTTTACTTCAAGCCAGTGTTACAAAAAATCGTACGATCTTCGATCGCCTCCGCCGCAGCCGCGCTATTGGTGCTGGGCATTGTGCCTATGGGCGCAGGCCATTTGCACCTGGGTGTTGTGGTGCCCGTGCTGCTGGGCTTTGGCGGCCTGTTGCTGGCTTGGCGATGGAACGCGGTTGCTGTGTGGCGTAGTGCACGGCCGTGGCGGCAATGGTTGTGGCGCGGGTGCTGGCTGGGTATGGCGTTGTGGATCGCCAGCGTAGCCTGGCTGTGGGCCAAGATTGCCGAAGTGGGTTTGCAAGCGAACGCGGTGCCGCCTGTAGCTGCTATCGTGGTGCTGGGCAGCGGCACCCAAAAAGGCCAACCACGCCCGGCACTGGCACTGCGGCTAGATACCGCCGCGCAATTAGCTGCGCTGCAACCCAAGGCCGTAGTCGCCGTCAGCGGCGGTGTGGATTTTGGTGAGGAGGAGAGCGAGGGCATCATCATGGCGCGCTACCTGCAGGCGCACTACGGTATGGCGATCGCCAGTCAGGTGGTCGAGGAAAAAAGCACCAGCACCGAGCTGAACCTAGCCTGGAGCAAAACGCTTTTGCAAGAGCGAGGCGTCGACTTGAGTCAGCCTATCGCTATCGTCAGCAGCGATTTTCATCTGTGGCGTGCCCTGCAAATCGCCAAACGCCAGGGCTACACACAACCGGTTGGCGTGGCAGCACCCACGCCGCGCATCATCCGTTTTAACGCGTGGCTGAGGGAGTATTTTGCGGTGGCTAGTAGCTGGGCGCTAGGCGAATGGTGAGTTAGCTGCTGGCTCGCTGCACCAACGCATAGCCCAAATCTACCCTGGGCTGCGCCACCGGTTGCCCGCCCAATAGCTGTAGCAGCATGGTCGCCGCTTGCGTGCCGATCTGGCTGCGCGGCGTGCGTATGGTGGTCAGCGGCGGCACCATTTGGGCACTGCCGGGCAGATCATTAAAACCAGCGATAGCGATTTGGCCAGGCACATGGATGCCCAGCCGCATAGCGGCGAGCAGGGCGCCTTGGGCAATGTCATCGTTACAAAAAAAGATAGCATCTATCGCAGGCTGGGCATGCGCTACCTGCTCAAAAAGTTGCGATCCCAATGCAAGAGATGAGCGCTCGGGGTTCAGGACCTCCAAGTTGGCGTCATACAAGCCTGCCGCTTGCAGCGCTTGCCGGTAACCCGCCAAGCGCTGTAGCACGCGTGCATCCAATTGAGCGCCGCAAAAAGCGATACGGCGGCGGCCTTGGTCTAGCAAATGCTGGGTGATGGCAGCACCGGCATCGGTTTGCGAAAAGCCCACGCTGTAGATTGGCGCCTTGGTGGCGTCATTCGCATCATGCAGCTCCATCAAATGCACGCAAGGGATGCCGCTGGCAGCCACCAGCTTGGCGGCGCCAGGGCTGCGGTCAAAACCAGTTAACACCAAGCCTGCAGGGCGCATGGGCAGGTAGGCGCGAAGCAGCTCTTCCTCCTCTTGCGGGTCGTAATGCGTCACGCCAATCAGTTGGTGGTAGCCGGCGGCAAACAGCTCTTTGTGCAAGGCCTCCAGCACATCGACAAACAAGGTGTTTGACAGCATCGGTATCAGCACCAGCACCTGTGTACTTTTTTGCGATGCCAGGGCGCGCGCCGCCGGGTCAGGCACATAACCCATGTGCTGGGCAGCTTGCTGGATGCGCTCAACCAGGGCAGGGTCCACACGGCGCTCGCCACGCAACGCACGCGATACCGTCATAGCGCTTACGCCTACGGCGCCGGCCACATCGCTCAAGGTGACACGGCCACTGGCGCGGGGGCTGCGGCTGGCTTTTGCGGTGGCAGAGAGCGGTGGCGTGGCTGGCAAGGGATTGTCCTAGTCAAAAATGGCAGTGTTAGCGTTTATGATAGCGCTAACCCATGTGGCAAAGCATGGAAATCACCGCAGCTTGGTACAAGCCCTAGGGCTTTGCAGACCGCCCACATTGGCGGCTGCAAAGCAAGCGTTTTTCGCCCGCCCAGGTCTACCGGCTGCGCTTTTTTAGTAACCTTGGATAGCGCTAACACGACAATGAATTCGGCAGCAGATTCTTCAGCGGCACTGGCAGCACCATCGACCAGGCTGGCGACGGTGGCACTTGTTGTCATGGGTGTGTCGGGTTGCGGCAAATCCAGCGCGGGCCAAGCGATTGCGCAGCAACTGGGCTGGGCGCTGGAAGAGGGCGACAGCTACCATGCGCCCGAGAGCGTTGCCAAGATGGCCGCAGGTACGCCGCTGAACGACGCCGACCGCGAAGGCTGGTTGGCGCGCCTGGCACGATTGCTGGCCACTGCCAACAGTGAGCGCGGCTTGGTGCTGACCTGCTCGGCCTTGAAGCACAAGTACCGCGACCAGTTGCGCGCAGCCCAGCCACGGCTGGGTTTTGTATTTTTAGATTTGGATTTCGACACGGCGCTGGCACGTGTGCAGACGCGGGCTGGGCATTTCTTCTCGCCCGAGCTGGTGGCCAACCAATTTGCCACGCTAGAGGATCCGCGCACCGAGCCCGATGTGCTGACCATCAACGCTACTACACCGCTGCCGCAGATTGCGCAAACGGTGCAAGGTTGGCTGGCCCGCCCCTGATAAAAGCAGAGAACAGGAGACTGTGATGACAACAGAAACGGCAAGCGGGCAAGCGCCCAAGCCCTTGATCAAACGCCTGGCCGAAGGGCTGATGGTGCTGGCCCTGGTGGGTATGGTGGTTGCGGTGTTCGTTAACGTGGTGCTGCGTTACGTTTTTCACACCAGCATCGTCTCGTATGAAGAGATTTCGCGATTGCTCTTCGTCTGGCTGGTAGCGATTGGCGCCATCGTGGCGGCGTTTGAAGGTGCGCACCTGGGTTTTGACATGGTGACTGCGCGCGTCAGCCCGCCGGTACGCAAGGCCATGTTCTGGGTGTCGCAGGTCCTGATCGCCATCTGCATGGGCATGCTGCTGTGGGGTTCGTGGGAGCAGGTGATTGCCGGTATGGCCAGCTACAGCACGGTGCTGGGCTACCCACTGGCGCTCGGCGCAGCGGCCACCTTGGTGCTGGCCGTGGGCATGCTGGTGGTAGTACTGCGCAATACGCTGCGAGGCGCGCCTACCGAGCCAGTTGCAGACGCGATGGTTGAATAAGAGGCACGCCATGGTTGTAACTTTGATTTTTTTGGCGGTGCTGATTGGCGGCATGGTCATTGGCATGCCGATTGCGCATGCGCTGATTCTGACTGGTGTCGCGCTGATGTGGCACCTCGACTTCTTCGACTCTCAGTTGCTGGCGCAAAACCTGCAAGCGGGTTTTGACAACTTCCCGCTGCTGGCAGTGCCGTTCTTTATCTTGGCGGGTGAGTTGATGAACGCAGGCGGCTTGTCGCGTCGCATCATTCAGCTGGCACAGGCTTTTGTAGGCCATATCCGGGGCGGCCTCGGCTATGTAGCCATTGGCGCAGCCGTGCTACTGGCGTCAATGAGCGGATCAGCGATTGCCGACACCGCGGCGCTGGCCACCATTTTGTTGCCCATGATGCGCGATCAGAAGTACCCTGATAGCTATAGCGCAGGCCTGCTGGCATCGGGCGGCATTATTGCGCCCATTATTCCGCCCTCCATGCCGTTTGTGATTTATGGCGTGACAACGAATACGTCCATCAGCAAACTGTTTTTATCCGGCGTAGTGCCCGGCCTCATCATGGGCGCATTTTTGATTGGTGCTTGGTGGCGTATTGCGGCCAAGTACCAACTGGCGGCGGGCCAGCGCGTGGCTTGGGGCGATCGCATGAAGGCGCTGGCCAAGAGCTTCTGGGCCATGATGATGCCCGTCATCATCCTCGGTGGCTTGAAGGGCGGCGTATTTACCCCGACCGAAGCGGCCGTGGTGGCTGCCGTGTATGCGCTGTTTGTCTCGATGGTCATCTACCGCGAGATGAGCTGGGGCAGGCTGTACGAGGTGTTCTTGGCAGCCGCCAGGACGACGGCGGTGGTGATGTTCCTGTGCGGTGCGGCCACGGTCACCGCTTACATGATTACCTTGGCCGATCTGCCCAACATGCTGGCCGATAGCTTCTCGGGCCTTCTGGGTAACCCCAAGCTGTTTATGGCGGTAATGATGATTTTCCTGCTGGTGGTGGGTACGGCCATGGATCTGACGCCCACTATTTTGATCTTTGCCCCCGTATGCGCGCCGCTGGCCGCCAAGGCCGGTATCGATCCGGTGTACTTTGGCTTTATGTTCATCTACGTGGGCTGTATTGGCCTGATCACCCCGCCTGTAGGTACGGTGCAAAACGTGGTGGCTGGTGTGGGCAAACTGCGCATGGAGGTGGTTATCAAGGGCACCACGCCGTTCTTGCTGGCCTATGTGTTCCTCGCTGCATTGCTCGTCGCCTTCCCGCAGATCGTGACAGCACCACTCAAGTGGATGCATTGATGAGCTACTAAATTTATAGCTGCTAGCGCCCGCCACGCGGGCGCTGAAGGCCTATTCAATTTAAACACTTTTTTGATTTAACCAAAGGGCACAGTGCCCAACACCTGAGGAGACAAGCATGCGTATCAAATTTGCAGTAGCCGGACTGATGGCCGCGATGTTGGCAGCGGGCGCCGTGCAGGCACAAGACTTCAAGCCGCGCATAGTGCGTTTTGGCTATGGTTTGGTAGAGGATTCCAACCAAGGCCGCGCCGTGCGCTTCTTTGCCAAAGAGGTGGAAAAAGCTACAGGCGGCAAGATGAAGGTGCGTGCCATCGGCAATGCATCGCTCGGCTCAGATACACAAATGCAGCAAGCCCTGGTAGGCGGCGCGCAAGAGATGATGGTCGGCTCGACCGCTACCTTGGTTGGGCTGACGCCCGCCATGGCCGTGTGGGATACGCCCTTCCTCTTCAGCAGTGTGCAAGAGGCCGACGCTGTGCTGGACGGCCCCGTGGGCGAGAAGGTGAAGGCCACGTTAGAGCCCAAGGGCATGGTTGGCCTGGTGTATTGGGAGAACGGCTTTCGTAACCTGACCAACAACAAGCGCCCCATCGCCAAGGTGGAGGATCTGGCCGATGTGAAGCTGCGCGTGATGCAAAACAACGTCTTCCTCGACAGCTTTAAGGCCCTGGGCGCCAACGCCGTACCGCTACCATTCTCGGAGCTGTTCACCGCGCTGGAGACCAAGGCCGTAGATGGCCAAGAGAACCCGTACAACACCGTGCTGTCGAGCAAGTTCTACGAAGTGCAAAAGTACCTGACGGTGTCGAACCACGTCTACAGCCCCTGGATCATGACGGTGAGCAAGAAGTGGTGGGATGGTCTGAGCGCAGCTGAGAAGAAGGTGTTGCAAGACGCCGCCATCAAGAGCCGCGAGTTTGAGCGCAAGGACACCCGCGAAGAAGCCGCCAAAGCCTTGGCCGACATAAAGACCAAGGGCATGCAGGTGAATGAGTTGTCTGCCTCAGAAGCCAACCGTATGCGCGAGAAGCTAACATCGGTGAACGACGGTATTGCCAAAACCGTAGGCCAAGATACTTGGGATGCGGTGCAGGCAGCAGTCAAACAAGCGCGTACCAAGTAATTGATGTGAGAGAAAATAGGCGCCTGCGCTTGTTGCGTAAAGCGCCTATGCTATAAAAATCGATAAAAAAGAGGGCGTAGCCGCTGTGCTGCGCTTTGCTATTTGTCCCAAGGATTGCCCCATGACCACCATCCACCCCGTTCTTCAAGAGGTCACCGACCGCATTCGCCGCAAAAGTGCTGACACGCGCAGCGACTATCTGGCCCAGGTGGATGCTATGGCCAAGCGCCCACCACAGGTGCGCAGCATGGGTTGTGCCAACGTGGCGCACGCATTTGCCGGGCTGCCCGGTAAAGACAAAATTCACATTGTTGAAGAAAAAGGCCCGAACGTAGGCATTGTTACGGCTTACAACGATGTGCTGTCGGCTCACGCTCCGTTTGCCACCTACCCCGACATTCTGAAAGATGAAGCGCGCAAGAACGGCGCTACCGCCCAGGTTGCAGGCGGCGTGCCCGCCATGTGCGACGGTGTAACCCAGGGCATGCCGGGCATGGAGCTAAGCCTGTTCAGCCGCGATACGATTGCCATGGCCACCGCCGTAGCGCTGACGCATGACACCTTTGACGCAGCGCTGATGCTGGGCGTGTGCGACAAAATCGTGCCAGGCCTGCTGATCGGCGCGCTACATTTTGGCCACCTGCCCACTGTGTTTGTGCCTGCAGGGCCGATGACATCAGGTCTATCTAACGGTGAAAAAGCCAAGGTGCGCGAGCTGGCCGCGCAAGGCCTGGTTGGCCGCAAAGAGCTGCTGGCCGCCGAGCAAGCCGCCTACCACGACGCTGGCACCTGTACCTTCTACGGCACCGCCAATAGCAACCAAATGCTGCTCGAAGCCATGGGCCTGCACGTGCCTGGCACCGCCTTCATCAACCCTGGCGACAGCGAGCGCGAGCTGCTAACGCGCGAAGCCATGCGCACCGTGCTGGGCATAACGCACAAGCAACGTTTTGCACCCATTGGCCATGTGGTGGACGAGCGCTGTATCGTCAATGCCATGGTGGCACTGCTAGCGACTGGCGGCTCTACCAACCACTTGATCCATTGGGTGGCCGTAGCGCGTTCGGCAGGCATTCTTATTGACTGGAATGATTTTGAGCAGCTGTCGTCCGTGGTGCCACTGCTCGCTCGCGTCTACCCCAATGGCGCAGCCGATGTGAACCAGTTCCAGGCGGCAGGCGGCCCAGGCTATGTGATTGGCCAACTACTGCAAGCAGGGTTGATGCACGAAGATGTGCTGACAGTGCGTGCCGATGGCCTGCAGGCCTTTGCCCGCATCCCACATGTAGAAGCAGGGCAGTTGGTGTGGACGGATGCAGCGCTCAGCGGTGATGACACCGTGCTGCGCCCGGCGGCTGATCCATTCAGCCCCACGGGGGGCCTCAAACTACTCAAAGGCAATATCGGCCGCAGTGTGATCAAGGTGAGCGCCGTGCCGGCTGACCGCCATGTGCTGCGCGCACCGGCCAAAGTATTTGATTCGCAAGAAGCCTTGCAGGCTGCATTCAAATCAGGCGAGTTGGAGCAAATCTGCCAGACCAATGGACACAACGGCGTGGTGTGCGTGGTGCGCTGGCAAGGTCCGCAGGCCAATGGAATGCCCGAGCTGCACAAGCTCACTCCTCCACTGGCCGTGCTGCAAGGCAAGGGCTACAAGGTAGCGCTGGTGACGGATGGGCGCATGAGCGGTGCATCCGGCAAGGTGCCCGCCGCCATCCATGTGTCGCCTGAGGCTCTGGCTGGTGGGCCGCTGGCAAAAGTTATGGATGGTGACATCATCCTGTTGGATGCTGAAACCGGTATCATGCACGCCGAGGTGGAGGACGCCGTGTGGAGCGCACGCGCAAATGCCACCATATCGGCCGAGCTGCTGCGCGCCAATGGGCGTGGACTGGGCCGCGAACTATTTGCCGGATTCCGGCGCAATGCGCTCAGCGCAGAAGAAGGGGCTTGCACATGGCTGCTCAACTGACAGCTTTATCCATCATGCAGGACGCACCGGTAATCCCGGTGATCGTGCTGCACGACGTGAACCATGCCGTATCTATGGCAAAGGCCTTGGTGGCTGGCGGCATCCGCGTGCTTGAAGTGACCCTGCGCACGCCCCAAGGCCTGCCCAGTATTGAAGCCATCGCCAAAGCCGTGCCCGACGCCATCGTCGGCGCAGGTACCGTGCGCAGCGCCGCTGATGCCAAGGCAGCCGCCGCTGCAGGCGCCCGCTTTGCTGTCAGCCCGGGTTACACCGGTGCTGTGGGCCAAGCCTGCCGAGACGCCAATTTGCCTCTGCTGCCCGGCGTAGCCACTAGCAGCGAGATCATGCAGGCCATGGACGACGGTTTTAAAGAGCTGAAGTTCTTTCCCGCGCTGCAAGCCGGCGGCATCAACATGCTCAAAGCCTGGCAAGGCCCTTTCGGCGAAATACGCTTTTGCCCTACCGGCGGCATCACTCCCACCAATGCCCCCGACTTTCTAGCGCTGAAAAACGTGGTTTGTGTGGGTGGATCGTGGCTGGTTCCTACCGATACCGTGGAGCGTGGCGATTGGGAACACATCACCATGCTGGCCCGCGAAGCAGCTGCACTGCCGCGCAAAGACTGATCTTGGCTATATAAGACTTTAGCGCCCAACAGACGGGCGATAGTTGCTATCAAAACAATAGAAAAAGCTCGCTGAATGCGAGCTTTTTTGTGTGCTGCCCGAACGGGACTGCTCGGGTGCATGGGGCGTCTGTTTAGTTCGTGATTTGTGGCCGCATGGTCTTGTCATGAAGAGTGATGAACGGCAGATTCAGCCAAAGCCGTTGCGCGGGCCTAAACATCTGTTGCAACAGGGCACAGTGAATGCGTGAACAGGGCGGTGCGGGCGCACTGCCGGCCCACGAATTTGTAGACGCGCAATGCAGCATAAAAAACCAAAATCGTCTTGAGCATCTGATTGAACAAGGACATGCAGTGATTGACCCAAGCCGACTGCAAGCACAGATGCAGCGATACCCATCTGAGGTGCCAACACCCGCATCAAATGTTTGTTGGACCTTGTTCTGTGCCCAACGCATGGATTGCTGCAATCCCTGGTGCACATGGCAGATCTGCCTGGGATGAACTCTGGCCACAGCACGGTACGTCGCAGGGAAAAAGCCAAGATGTCCAGCCATTCACAGAGTAGCTAACACAATCCAGCAAACTGGAAATTTGCGTTTGAGACAGGCACGAGACCGCAGGCGGCACAAGAGTGAAGTGTGCGACAAGGCGAAGTAACGGGGCACCAAGAGTGGCACTAGCCAAGCGAGCATGGCCTGTATTGGCGCGCCTGCTCCACAGGCATCAAATTCTTTGGTGAAGAAGAGTAGAAAACCCAAAAACTCCGCACATGACATGGCCACCGGCGGCTACGAATGTGCCTTGGTATTGCTGCTGGCACTTTGCAGGTTCTAGACATCGCTGTAATCACTAATGAAGTGGGTGATGCGTCACTGCTGTCGAGTTACCGGGGTAATTATCAAGCCATGAAACGGGCCCTAACTTAACGGCCTACTGAGTGTGTGAACGGCAGCTAATGAGTAGAGCCTGTCATCCGCGGGGAGACGTTTCCATCATCGCACTGCGCAAGGTGCGCGATAGCGCAGGGCTGACGTACGCTCTACACAAAGAGGCCATCAATGCATTCAAGCAGGGCTCGCCGTCAGGAAGCATTGGAGCAGCGAACACCTTCATTCATCGGTCATTGGTAGAGACGAGATTGCTTGTTTCAAGTGCCGGAGCGCTCAGCTAATGGCAATGACGACTGAGCGGCAAGCGGCCGGGCGTAATGCACGCGAATTCATTTTTAAACGATTCACCAAGCCGGGTACTTTTCAGGCTGCTGCAACGTAATAGCAGCGCCTGAGATTTTGTTGGCAAGAATTAGTCATATTTTGTAAAAAAATTCATTTTTCCAAGTCAATTGAATCAAATTGACTATTTGTAATCAATTGTCAATTTAAAAAAAGTTGTCTCATATTGATATTCGTGACATAATTAACAAGATTAAGGAAATTTATGACACATTTATTTTTTATAGATAATATTAAGCGCATTAATAACTTAATGCTACTTCTGGGGCTTTTAATCTTGCCTTTTCAAGCAACGGCCCAGTTTTATGAAGACCCCGGATCTGGTGTGCGTGTTATCCGTCAAACATTTTTAACCACTCGCTCAACCGTAGTTACTGTTTCGACACCAATTTCATTAAATGCTTTTAGTGTGAGGGTCGCTCGTGATTTAGTTGGTGTAGATGATTTTGGATTGAGATTTTTTGTATACGATAACGGATTGGATAATGGTGATTATTCAGTAGTTGCTGATGATCCCGCTGGTAAGTTGTTGTATCAAACCGATGTAGCCAACTTCACATCAAATAGCAATTCAGATTTCCAGTGGAGAAAATCCCCTGACTTCACCATGCCTGTTAATTTATTGCCTGGCCGAAAGTATTTGCTTGGGATTTTGCCTGATAAAAATATAAATTCTATACATCGACTTTCTTCTTATACCTAGGCCAACGTAACAGCACAAACGCAAGTGAGAGAGGGCTCACCCCCAGGAACAACTTATTACAATAACCGCCGTTTAGAATTACAGCTATTCGCACCAGAGGCCGATATTTCCATCTCAAAATCAAATGGATTGGATGAGGTCTCACCTGCAAGCATCGTCACTTATACAGTTACTGCCACTAATTCTGGACCTAATGGGGCGCGCGCTACTGTTTCAGATATCCTGCCAGTGACACTTGAGAATTCAGCCTGGACATGCGCTGGAGTCGCAGGAGGCATTTGCGCTCCTTCTGGAGCGGGGGATATTGCAGATGCAGTTGAGTTGCCAGCAGGTGCTAGTGTGGTTTATTCGATTGTCACTAAAGTTGCAATGAATGCCAGTGGGACAATTGAGAACACCGCAACCGCTACAGTTGATGCAGGTATAAACGACCCAAATCTTATTAATAATACTGCTACAGATACGGATACGGTAAAAGAAAAGGCGATTATCCCCGTTGCATCAGCAAAACCAGTTCCTTCTATGTCTATTCTGGCGGCAGGTTTCTTGGCGATGCTAATTTTTAGTGCAGCTCTATTTTTTAATAAGCGTCGAAAATAATTTCCCAAGAGGGAGTAGTAGCGTGAAGTGGTTTTTTCTACATCAATCAGTCAGATGTTGAGCTAACCACTGGCACCAGGAGGTAGTTGTGCGGCGACCACCGCTTCGCCCCGCAAACACCATTTTGTTCTGAGACCTGCATGGGGCATTTATGCCTCAGCCCTCACGTGCCACCTACGATAAGACAGAGCAGGGTTACATGGCGGGGTGATTTTTTCCGGTTGATCAGCAACGACAGCCTCATCACTTACTTCATTGCTGCTTACGTAAATCGACCGTATCAGCAATCTCCTCGTATCGATGCCGATGTGCGGCTTACGCCAGTGGCGATGACGTTCAGCCCCTTGCTGTTTATATTTCAATCCGATCCGGAACTTGGCGCTCGTGATGTCAATGCGTGAATGCAGCCCTTACTGACAGGTGCGCTAGGGCTCTTCAACATGTAAACGGCGCTGCCAGCAATAAGCAGTGCTGATATCAGTAGCTGGGTAATGCAGCGCCAGCAACTGTAAAAAAGATTCGATCAAGGCTATCGTCTGACGCAGCACGAGATAGAACGGGTACTTTAGAGTTGTGCAAAACTGGATAGCAGTGACAGCAATAACCGGGCTGCGTTCGTGTTTGCCACGGTCAGCAGCGAACTACTGCATTCACTTGTCAAACTAGGCCGCTAATGAACCGCGAGCCTTCAAGGCTGCACTTCTTTAGTAGCAGGGCTTTTGGCGATGCGATAGCGGCTCGCAGAGCTGTGATTCTTGCTTACGCGGCGAGCCGATCGACTTGCGGTGAACATGCTATGCAGCAAGACCTGCCTTAGTTAGGGGTTGCACACTGTGGTATGTGCACCCCAAATTTCCATAAATTACAAATTTCTCAAAGAGTCTGCAGCATTTTGGTGGCCGTTATTGTGAGCTCTTGAGTTCTCTTGTATTAATTCGATCTTGTAACCGTCAGGGTCGGTCACAAAAGCAATTACCGTGGTGCCGCCTTTTACGGGGCCAGCTTCGCGGGTCACGTTGCCGCCATTGGCTTTGATTTTTTCACATGCTGCGTAGGCATCAGGCACACCCAGGGCGATGTGGCCATAAGCCGTTCCTATGTCATAGCGCTCGGTACCCCAGTTGTAGGTCAACTCGATTTCCGCCTGGCCTGGATTTCCACCCTCATAGCCCAAAAAGGCTAGCGAGTATTTGTACTCGGTGTTCTCAGATGTACGCAGCAATTGCATGTCCAAGACTTGGGTGTAAAAGTCGATGGAGCGCTGGAGGTTGCCGACGCGAAGCATGGTGTGTAGTAAACGCATGGTGTCTTTCTTTTTGGGGCGCGATCTATTTGTTCTTGAGGCGTTACTGCAGAAACCTTCCCGTAGCTCCACTACGGCCTGCTGTCTGCGGTTTCACGCCTCGCCTCATTCATCTATTTTCAATGGGCTGAACTATCTAGTAAGCGCTGGGGCAAACTGCTAGTTTAGCGGCCACAGCTGCCATAACGCACAACCCCTGCACTAGGCAGGGGCTGTTGGGTAAGCTTGGCCCGGCTTTTTCATGCCAGGCAGCGCGGGGGATTACTCCACCTTGGCCTTTTCACGCAGCTCTTGCTGGTACTTTTGGATAGATTGTTGGCGCAGTTGCTGCTCGATTTGTGGCTTCACTTCTTCGAACTTGGGCAGCTGTGCGTCACGCACGTCATCCACGCGGATGATGTGGTAGCCGAACTGAGTCTTGACAGGCTTATCCGTCATTTGGCCCTTGTTCAGCTTGGTCATGGCTTCCGAGAACTCAGGAACGTAGTTAGCTGCGTTGCCCCAATCCAGATCGCCGCCGCGCTGACCGGATCCTGGGTCCTTGGATTCCTTCTTGGCCAAGTCTTCAAACTTGGCACCCTTCTTGATTTGGGCGATCAGGGCCTTGGCCTTGTCTTCGCTATCTACCAAGATGTGGAAGGCGTGGTATTCCTTGCCTTTGTTGGCAGCCACGAATTTGTCGTACTCAGCTTTGGCATCTGCTTCCGAAACAGGGTGGGCCTTTTCGTAAGCGGCAAACAGCTCTTGCGTCAAGATGCCTTGGCGCGCCAGCTCCAGCTGGCCTTTGAAGGAATCGCTGCCATCCAGGCCTTGTGCCTTGGCGGCCTGGGCGTAGATTTCGCGCTCGATGATGGCGTCCTTGATCTGGGCTTCTTGGTCAGCCGTCACAGGGCGGCCGCTGCGCTCCATTTGTTCCTTGAACGTCTTCAGCAGCGAAGCAGGCACCGCTTTGCCATTGACGATACCAATGTTTTGAGCCAAGGCGGGCAGTGCTGCAGAACCCAGCAAAGCGGCTGCAACCAGACCAGACAAGAGCTGTTTTTTCATGCGAAATCCAAACTGTTTATCAATGAAATGAAATATACACCAGTGATTTATGGTATCTGGCGTATTACAGGACTTCAATGGCAAGGGCGTGCAGGCCCGCGTCAATGAATGTGTGCAGCGCATCATACACAAGCCGATGTTGGCCCACGCGTGATGCGCCGGTAAAAAATGGTGAAGCGATGCGCACCCGGAAATGTGTACCCACACCCGTGCCATTTGCACCGGCGTGACCTGCGTGTTGGTAGCTTTCGTCGATGACTTCGAGCTGGGTGGGCTTGAGTTTGTCGCGCAGCACGGCCTCAATGGCAGCTGCGGTGATGTCGTGGGCTTGCATGGCGAATCTTAACTATCAAATCAGTAGCAATCAACACCCATTAGATGGGCGTTAGAGGGCTATTTTTATATTACTTCGGCAGTGAGTCGTGTGGCTTGGCTGTCTCTGGAGCTTCCTGGATATGGCGGCTCAAATACAGCGCCTGAGCAATCACGAACACCAGCATCAATCCCAAGCCGCCAAACATCTTGAAGGTTACCCAAGTGTCCAGATCAAACTGGTAGGCCACCCAGATATTGATGATGCCCATGACGATAAAGAAGATAGCCCAAGCGTAGTTCAACTTGTTCCACACGGGCTGGGGCAAACTGACTTGCGCGCCCATCAGCTTTTGCATCAAGTTATTGCCCATGATCCAGTACGCCACCAGCAGCACAGCGGCCATGGCCCAGTAGAGCACCGTGGGCTTCCATTTGATAAACGACTCGTTGTGAAAGAGCAGGGTAGCTCCACCAAATACCACGATGATCGCGAGGCTGAGCCACTGCATGGGCTCGACCTTTCCATTTTTGTAGCGCAAATAGGCAATTTGTATAAAGGTGGCAACAATGGCCACGCCAGTCGCTACGAACACGCCCCAGACTTTGAATGCAACAAAAAACAGCAGAATGGGGAAGAAGTCGATCAGAAATTTCATGGGGGGTAGGGCTGGTTGTGCGCCGCCGTGGGGCGCGCAACGGTTAGAAGGGCTCGCGGTGCGTATCTATAAAGCTTGGTTGTTGTGGCTGGTCTGTGTGCTTTACTCAGTCGCAAATGATACGCGAGCCGCCAGCTGACTTTCTTAAGCCGCGCTGAGGGCCAGCGCTTTGTGGGACGCAGCAGGTGCCAAAAAGTTCCACTGCCGCCCTGAGAACGTGTTTACGTTCTTAGTCACACTTTATTGGTCGCTATCGTCAAAATCCAGCGCTGCTGAGTTCATGCAGTAGCGCAGACCCGTAGGCTGTGGGCCGTCGGGGAACACATGGCCCAAGTGGGCGCCGCACTGGGCACACACAGTCTCAACCCGCACCATGCCGTGGCTGCGGTCCACGTTTTCTTGAATCGCACCGCGAATTGCCTCGGAGAAGCTGGGCCATCCACAGCCCGCGTCAAACTTGGTGTGGCTGTCAAACAGCTTGGCGCCGCAGCACACGCAGTGGTAACTACCGTCGGCCCAATGCGCCTCATATTTGCCAGTAAAAGCTCGCTCGGTCGCTGCATGGCGGGTGACTTGGTAGGCCGCAGACTCGGCATTTTTGGCGGCCAGTTCGGTTTGCCATTCGGCATCGGTTTTTTGAATGGGAAAGCTCATGATGAACAACTGATCTCAATTTGTTGCGCCCAAGCGGGCGGAAGTGCGGCCAGGTCGTCAAAGCCTGGGTGCTCGTCATATGGCGCCGCCAGCACGGTTTGCAAGCGGGCAAAAGGCGCCCAGTCGCCGTGTTGGGCTGCTTCAATCACGGTTTGCCCCAAGTGATTGCGTAGTACAAAGCGCGGATTGGTCCTTAGCATTAAATTGCCTGCTAGCGCCCGTTGATCAGGCGTAAGAAGCTCTTGATACGATAGCAACCAATCATCCCAGGCCGTGTCGCCCGCAAACCAGTGGGTTATGGGCGGGGTACGATTTAGCTGTGTGGCAGAAGATAATTCGCGCCAAAACAAGGTGTAGTCCACGCGGTGCTTTTGCAGCAAGGTGAGAAGCGGGTTGGCAATATCGGCAATTCCGGGTGTGCTAGCCGGCAGGCCTAGTTTGGTGGCCATTGCGGACAGCATGGCTGTCTCTAGCGCGGGCTTGTAGGCATCGATGGCGGCAATGGTTTGCTGCTCGTCCTCAATCAGCGGAAGCAGGGCTTGGCCCAGGCAAAACAGGTTCCAGTAGGCAATTTGCGGCTGACGGGCAAAAGCGTAGCGGCCGCTGGTGTCACTGTGATTGCAGATGTGGTTGGCGTCATAGCCATCCAAAAACTGGAAGGGGCCGTAGTCAATCGTCAGGCCCAGAATGCTCATATTGTCGGTATTCATCACCCCATGGCAAAAGCCCACGGCCTGCCATTGGGCGATCATGCGTGCCGTGCGCTCGGCTACATCCGATAACAATGCGGCATAGCGGGCGGGTGTGCCGCTGGCGTGCTGAGCGGCAGGGGCAAAGTAGCGCTCCACCACGTAGTCGGCCAAGGCGCGCAGATTGGCGATCTGGTCGCGGGCTGCAAAGTGCTCAAAATGGCCAAATCGCACAAAGCTGGGCGCCGTGCGGGCAACAACTGCGGCGGTCTCCACTGTCTCGCGGTAGACCGGTTGGGGCGAGGTGACCAGGGACAGAGCCCGGGTGGTGGGGATGCCCAGCGCATACATGGCCTCGGAGCACAAATACTCGCGGATCGACGAGCGCAGCACGGCACGGCCATCGCCCATGCGTGAATATGGCGTCATGCCTGCGCCTTTGAGCTGTAGCTCGGTGCCGTCGATGGCTGACCCCGGCAGGGCCAGTTCGCCCAGCATGATGGCCCTGCCATCACCTAACTGACCGGCCCATTGACCAAATTGATGGCCGCTGTAGACAGTGGCGATCGGGTCCATGCCCTCCAGCAAGTGGTTACCACCTAGCACTTGAGCGGCCTCGTTGCTGGTGATCCACTCAGCGGACAAGCCCATATGCTCGGCCAAATCCGCGTTATGGGCTTGCAGAGTGACCTGGGGCAAGGGCGTGGGACGCGTGCGGGTGTAGAGCACCGGCGCTAGCTGGGTGTAGCGATTGATCCAGTTCAGATCGGTGCTACCGTTTTTGGGGTTGCTTTGGGTGTGGGGTAGCGTAGTTGGCTCCATAGCGGGAATTGTGCAACCTGAGCCATGCCCATGGGCAAACAAGCTTATTGGGCCTGGGTTGGCAGGCACTCGCGGTGCCGTTGCAACAATACTGCAGCAAGATGGGGCGCAATGTGGGCGCGGGCAGGGCATTTCATGCTGCGCTGCAAGGCGGGCGCGCTATTATGTGAAGCTATCGCGTCCTGCCACTGGCCCGCTACCTGCCGTCTTATCCACCCTTTGTTGAACTGTGCGTCTTAATTCCATCAAGCTTGCTGGCTTCAAATCTTTTGCGGAGCCCACCAATTTTCTGCTTCCTGGCCAACTGGTCGGCGTGGTGGGGCCCAATGGTTGCGGTAAGTCCAACATCATGGATGCGGTGCGCTGGGTGCTGGGCGAGTCAAAAGCCAGCGAGCTGCGCGGCGAATCGATGCAGGATGTGATTTTTAGCGGAACCACACACCGCAAAGCAGCCAGCCGTGCCAGCGTAGAGTTGATTTTTGACAACGGCGACCACCGCGCTGGCGGCCAGTGGAGCCAGTACACCGAGATCGCCGTCAAGCGGGTGCTGACGCGTGACGGCACCAGCAGCTACTTCATCAACAACATGCCGGTGCGCCGGCGTGATGTGCAAGACGTTTTTTTGGGCACTGGCCTGGGCCCACGCGCCTACGCCATCATTGGTCAGGGCACGATCAGCCGGATTATTGAATCTCGCCCGGAAGAGCTACGGCTGTTTTTGGAAGAGGCTGCAGGTGTATCTAAATACAAAGAGCGTCGTCGCGAAACCGAAAACCGTCTGAACGATACACGCGAGAACCTGACTCGCGTCGACGACATTCTGCGCGAGCTGAACAACAATCTGGACAAGCTTGAAAAGCAGGCTGAGGTAGCCGCCAAGTACAACGCCCTGAACGCCAGCGCTACGCTCAAGCAGCACCAGCTGTGGTTTTTAAAGCGCGCTGATGCCGAGGCTGACCAGGAGAAAGTGCGTATCGATGGCCTCAAAGCTGTCAACGACCTTGAATCTCGCATGGCCGACTTGCGCCATGTAGAGGCTGATCTGGAATCCATCCGCCAGGCTCACTATGCGGCAGGCGATACCGTGAACCAGGCCCAGGGCAGGTTGTACGAAGCGACCGCCGAAGTGGGGCGTCTGGAGGCTGAGATCCGCTACGTGGTGGAAGGCCGCCAGCGCGTAGAAAACCGCTTGGTGCAACTGGCCGAGCAAATCGCCATGTGGACCGTGCGCCAGGAAGAATCAGAGGCCGAGCTAGAGTCCCTGTCCGGCCAAGGCATGGATGCGGAAGAAAAAGCCGAAATGCTGGCCGCCCAGTTGGAGGAGCAAAACCAGCAAATCCCCGATATGGAAGATGCGCACCGCCAAGCCCAACAGCGCGCAAACGAACAGCGGGGCTCGGTCACCCAGGTTCAACAGCAAATCCAGGTGCTGGCCGCCGAGCAGCGCAGTCTGAACGAACAAAGCCGTGGCCTGGAAGTGCGCAGTGAACGCCTGCGCACCGACCGCAACGCCATGGCCGCGCCTGATGAAGCGCGCTTGGTCAACCTAAAACAACAAAACGACGAGGCCTCCGAGGCCGCCGAGATTGCCGAAGCCCGCCTCTTGGAGCTGCAAGAAAGCGTGCCCCAGCTGGACGATGCTCGCCGAGAGAAGCAGCAGCAAGTCAACACCGAAGGTGCCCGCCAAGCAGACTTGGGCGCACGCTTGGAAGCCTTGAAGGCCCTGCAAGAAAAGGTGAAAACCGACGGCAAGCTGCAGCCCTGGCTGGCCAAACATGGTTTGGACAGCCTGCAAGGGCTGTGGAGCCGCATCCAGATTGAAACGGGCTGGGAGAACGCACTAGAGGCAGCGCTACGTGAGCGCCTCTCGGCACTAGAGGTAAGCCGCTTGGACATGGTTCGCGGCTTTTTAGGTGCAGGCGCCCATGACGCACCTCCTGCGCGCTTGGCTTTTTATAGCACGCCGCAAGCACCGGGCGTAGCGCCTGCTGGCCAAATGGCCCAGCTGTCTGACTTGCTGCGCGTACACGATGCAGGCTTGCGCGCTGTGCTGGTGGATTGGCTGTACGGCTGCTACACCGCACCCACTTTGGATGAAGCCCTGGCCCAGCGCTCGCGCCTTAAGCCCGGTGAAACGATTTTTGTGCCTACAGGCCATGCCGTCAGCAGCCACAGCGTAAGTTTTTACGCGCAGGATTCCGAGCAATCCGGCATGTTGGCTCGCGCGCAAGAGATTGAGCATTTGGAGAAAGAGTTGCGCGCCCAATCGCTGATTGGTGACGAGGCACGCAACGCTTTGGTGCGCGCCGAAAGTGCCTATGCCGATGCATCGCAACGCCTGGTAGCTGCCCGCAACGATGCGGCCGAGACCCGCAATCGGGCCCACGAGCTGCAAGTGGAGACCTTGCGCCAAACCCAGCTGGCCGAGCAAGCGCGTGCGCGTACCGAACAGCTGGATGCGGATTTGTCAGAGGTGACGATGCAGCTCGAAGAGATCCAAGAGCGCCGCGTTGCCGCCGAGGCGCGCTTTGAAGAGCTGGATATGCAGTTGGCCGACAGCCAGGAGCACCACGCACAGCTGGATGAGAAAGTCTACGAGTCCGAACGTAAACTGACCAACGCCCGCGAGCAGTTGCGAACGCTGGAGCGCCAGGCGCAAGAGGCGGTATTTGGCCAGCGGAGCATGGACGCGCGTCGTGCCGAGCTGAACCGCACCATGGAAACTGCACTGCAGCAGGCGAAAGCCTTGGCCGATGAGCAAACTCGAGCGCAAGAGGAACAAGGGCGGCTGAACGACGCCGCAGCCCAGGGGGGCTTGCAAGACGCTCTCAATCTAAAAATGGAGCGCGAAAAAGAGCTGACTGCACGCCGAAGCGAGTACGACGACCTGACCGCACGCCTGCGCAGCAGTGACGAGCGTCGTCAGCAGTTTGAGCGCGAGCTGCAGCCGCTGCGCGACCGTATCACCGAGTTCAAGCTAAAAGAGCAAGCCGCGCACTTGGGGCTGGAGCAATACACCTCCTTGCTGACCGATGCCGAGGCCGATTTGGCCGCAATTGAGGCCTCGATCAAAGACGGAAATGTGCGGCTGACCGGCCTGCAAAGCGAGATTGACCGACTGCACCGAGAGATTGAGGCGCTAGGCGCCGTTAACTTAGCCGCACTGGATGAGCTGAACCATGCCCGTGAGCGCAAAACTTTCCTCGATTCGCAGATGAAGGACTTGACCGAGGCCATGACAACCTTGGAAGACGCGATCAAGAAAATTGATGCGGAAACACGCCAATTGCTGTCCGGTACGTTTGACACGGTGAACGAGCATTTTGGCCGCATGTTCCCCGAACTGTTTGGCGGTGGACAGGCCAAACTGATTATTACGGGTGACGAGATTTTGGATTCTGGCGTGCAGGTGATGGCACAGCCGCCAGGCAAGAAGAACCAGACCATCCATTTGCTGTCGGGTGGAGAAAAGGCCCTGACTGCGATCGCGCTGGTGTTTGCCATTTTCCAGCTCAACCCAGCACCTTTTTGTTTGTTGGACGAGGTGGATGCGCCACTGGATGATGCCAACACTGAGCGCTATGCCAAGCTGGTAGCCAGCATGAGCAAAGGAACCCAGTTCCTCTTCATCAGTCACAACAAGATCGCCATGGAGATCGCCCAGCAACTCATTGGTGTAACAATGCAAGAGCAAGGTGTGTCTCGTATCGTGGCGGTCGATATGGAATCTGCCCTGTCGATGGCCGAATAGGCCCGTGATGGTTTTTAGAACGAAGAATGTATGAGTAATTTTCAACTGGCCCTAGTCATCACTTTTGGTGTCATCTTGGTGCTGTATATCGGCTACAACACTTGGTCGGCCCGCCGCAACGAACCCAAAAAGCCAAAGCCGGAGGATTTTTCGGCCAACCCGCCAACGCAAGACAGCGCAGACCGCTTCGAGCCGGGTTTTGATGGTCAGGCTGGCATTGGCGCCACGGGCGATCCGGTGCTGGATGCGCAGCTGGGTGGCCAGGGCCCGCGCTTGGGTGGCACCGCCAGTGCTGATGCCTTTCCCGCAGGCACGGTGGCACGCAGTGGCAACCCTGGTACCTATCTGGGCGACCGCCAGCAAATTCTGGACGCACTGACCGATGCGATTGCGCCCATCCATACCGATGGCATCGTCAGCGGCAATGCGGCTATTGCCGCCATGCCCAGCAGTTTTCGTGCAGGCAACAAGGCCTTCAATATTGAAGGCCTGAACGAGTCCTCCCAGGTTTGGGAGTTGCCCCGCACTGGCGAACGCTACACCAGCTTTCAAGCTGGCATCCAACTGGCCAACCGCCATGGTGCGATGAACGAGATCGAGTTTTCGGAGTTTGTGAGCAAGGTGCAACAATTTGCCGATGCCATTGGTGCATCGCCCGATCTGCCCGACATGCTGCAAGAAGTGGCCCGTGCCCGCGAGCTGGATGTGTTTGCCAGCGAGCACGATGCCCAACTGGCCTTTATGCTGCGCGCCAAACGTGCATCATGGAGCCCGGGTTACGTGACCCAAGTGGCCGCCAAGCACGGCTTTATTGCTGCAGGCCCCGGTCGTATGGTGATCCCATCTAGCACGTCGCAAATGCCACCAATCTTGGTGCTGAGCTACGACGCCCAAGCCGCACTGGCCGATGACCCCGAGCAAAGCCCGCTGCGCGAAGTACTGCTGAGCCTGGATGTCCCTCACGTGAGCCGCGCTGAGAAGCCCTTCGACAAGATGCGTGCATCTGCCGAAGCCCTGTGCGCCGAGATGGACGGTGTCATCTGCGACCAAAACGGCACGCCTTTGCCCGTGATGGTGGTAGACCCCATCGCGCAAGATCTGGAAAACCTGTATGACCAGCTGGAGCAGCGCGAACTGGGCGCGGGATCGCTGGCGGCACGCCGTTTGTTCAGCTAAGAGCGTTGGCATCGCGGTGCAAACCAGAAGGGCTGCTTGGGCAGCCCTTTTTGCTGGGCGCGTTCTACGGCTGCAAGCCTGGTTTGGCCGTATAGTCCAAGCACATTGATGTGCCGAAACGCCGCACAACAGCGGCTGATCCCCCTGATTTCTGGAGCCTAGCCTGATGGCTGATAATTTTGACCTTTTTGACGCCCCAGCACCCGACCAGCGGGCGCTAGCAGCTATCAAAATAAAAGCATTGCATACACAGTTAAACCGCTGGGCACATGAGTACTATGTGCAAGACGCACCCAGCGTACCTGATGGCGAGTACGACCGTGCCTATAAAGAGCTGGAGGCGCTAGAAAAAGAGCACCCGGATCTGGTCACGCCCGATTCGCCTACACAGCGCGTGATTGGTGCTGTGCTGGATGGTTTGACGCCAGTGCGTCACGCTGTGCCCATGCTCAGCATTCGCACGGAGACGGATAACGAAGCCAGCGGTGCCGAGGCCTTTGATGCCCGCATCCGCAAAGAGCTGGGCTTGGAGGTATCTGCGCCTGCAGTGGAGTATGTGGCTGAGCCCAAGTTTGATGGCTTGGCAATGAACCTGCGCTACGAAGATGGGCGCTTGGTGCAGGCCACCACGCGCGGCGATGGTGAAATGGGTGAGGATGTGACGCACAACATCCGCACCATCCGTCAGATCCCGCTGAGCTTGCCCGCTGATGCGGGCGTACCAGCCGTAATTGAAGTGCGCGGCGAAGTCTATATGCGCCGCGACGATTTTGATGCGCTGAACGCACGGCAAGAGGCTGCGGGCGGCAAGACCTTTGTCAACCCACGCAATGCGGCGGCCGGTGCAGTGCGCCAGTTGGATTCCAACATTACCGCCCAGCGCCCACTTTCCTTTTTTGCCTATGGCGTGGGCGAAGTACCGCCTGCCGCGCAAGGCGGCCCCGATTGGAAGACGCATTACGACATGCTCATGCAAATCAAGGCATGGGGTTTTCCTGTCGCACCGCAGGTCAGTATTGCCAAGGGAGCTATGGCGTTGGTGGCATTTCACCGGTACATGGGCGAGCAGCGTGCCAGCCTGGGTTACGAGATTGACGGCGTGGTCTACAAGGTCAACAGCCTTGCGCTGCAGCGCGAGCTGGGCTTTGTCAGCCGCGAACCGCGCTGGGCCGTAGCCCATAAATACCCGGCGCAAGAGATGGTGACCCGGCTTGAAGGCGTTGACGTGCAAGTCGGCCGCACTGGCAAGCTGACACCAGTGGCTCGTTTGGCACCAGTCTTTGTGGGTGGTGTAACCGTCACCAATGCCACCTTGCACAATGTGTTTGAGATTCGCAAAAAGCGCGTTCGTGTGGGCGATGAAGTCATAGTTCGCCGCGCAGGTGATGTGATTCCCGAGGTGGTAGGCAAGGTTGATGCCCGCATTGATATTGCCAAGCCCTATGTGCCTAACTTCCACATGCCCAGCAACTGCCCCATATGCGGCAGTACCGTGGTGCGTGAAAAGGGCGAGGCCAACCACCGCTGCACCGGCGGTCTGTTCTGTGCCGCGCAGCGTAAAGAGGCGATTTTGCACTTTGCCGCCCGCCGCGCTATGGATATTGAAGGCCTAGGCGACAAGCTGGTCGATCAATTGGTGGATGCAGGCGTGATCCGCACCTTGCCCGATTTGTACAAGCTAGGCATCGCCACTTTGTCGGGCCTGGAGCGTATGGCCGAGAAATCTGCGCAAAACGTACTGGCGGCATTGGAGGCATCGAAGAAAACAACGTTAGGCCGTTTTTTGTTTGGCCTGGGCATCCGTCATGTGGGCGAGTCCACCGCTAAAGACCTGGCCAAGCACTTTGGTGTGCTGGACGCAATCATGGAAGCCTCGGTGGAGGAGTTGCTACAGGTGAACGACGTAGGCCCGGTGGTCGCGCAAAGCATCCACACTTTCTTTGCCCAGCCGCATAACCGCGAGGTAGTTGATCAGCTGCGCGCCGCTGGCATTTATTGGGAAGAGGGCATACCTGCTGAGAAACCACCGCAAATCCTGGCCGGTATGACTATTGTGCTAACGGGGACCCTGCCTACGATGGGGCGTGACGAGGCTAAAGATTTGCTGGAGGCTGCAGGAGCCAAGGTATCTGGCTCGGTCAGCAAAAAGACCAGCTATGTGGTCGCCGGTGCCGAAGCAGGCAGCAAACTGGCGAAGGCCGAAGAGCTGGGCGTCAAGGTGCTGGATGAAGCGGGCCTGCTTCGCCTGCTGGCGGGTGAAAACCTTTGAAGCTAGTTTTTTACAAGAAGTCGGCAATCCGAAATCGACCTCTAAAATTGTGGCTATAATAACGGCTTAGTCGGAGCGTAGCGCAGCCTGGTAGCGCATCTGCTTTGGGAGCAGAGGGTCGCGAGTTCGAATCCCGCCGCTCCGACCATTAATTAAAGCCCGTTGTAAGAAATTACAGCGGGTTTTTCTTTGCCCATCGAATGACGGCGGGCAACGCTCGCAGATAACGCCCACCCGGTGGGCACTGGCCGCTATAGTGTTTGCATCTTTGCAAGCCCATCTGCGTATGCACTCCCTCTCACCACCCTTTAGCACCAACCAATTTGCACGGCTAGACAGGCTAGATGCATTGCGTGGCCTGGCAATGGTGTGGATGACGGTATTCCACTTTGCATTTGATCTGAGCTATTTGCGCATTTGGCCGCAAGATTTCTATAACGATCCGCTGTGGACTTGGCAACGTGCCGCCATCGTTAGCCTGTTCTTATGGTGCGCGGGTATGGGGCAGGCTGCGGCATCTGCGCGCCACGTGCCGCTTGCGCGGTTTATGCGGCGCTGGGCCACGATCGCGGGCTGCGCGCTACTGGTCAGCGCGGGCTCGTACTTCATCTTCCCGCATAGCTATATTTATTTTGGTGTGCTGCACGGCATTGCCGTGATGCTGCTTGTTTTGCGACTGATGCGAAGCACACCTGCGGCAGCCTTGCTTGCGGCGGCAGCCGTCGCCATTGCGCTACCGCCGCTGTACCGCTATCTGGCACCTGAGTCTCCCGCTCAACTGGTGCAGTTGCTTAATAGCAAAGCACTCAGTCCACTGGGTTTGATTACCATCAAGCCGCGCACCGAAGACTATGTGCCGCTGCTGCCTTGGTTGGGCGTGATGTTGCTGGGCTTTGCAGCAGGCAGGCGCGTGCTTGCTATGCCGACGGCGGCCGCTTGGTGGTCTAAACCTGCGCGCGGCGTGGTAAGCGGCCTGGCCTGGCTGGGGCGCCATAGTCTGCCGTATTACATGATGCACCAATTGGTTTTGCTGGGCACATTAATGCTGGCTGTGCAGATTTTTAGATAAATCTGCCGCCGACAAGCTTTATGCATCTGCCGGCTTGTCATCCAGCAACCGTGCGGCCTTGTTAGCCAATGGCGCCTCTGCGCGAAAATAGCCCAGCACGGTGGCGGCACTTTGATGGCCTGTCATGGCCATGGTATCCGCCAGCGCCATATTTTGGCGCCCTGCCTCAGTCACAAAGCCGGAGCGTAGCGAGTGTGCAGAAAAATTGCCCTCGATCCCCGCCAATGCGCAGCGCTCTTTGACGATGTTGTTGACGGAAAGCGCACTCAGCGCTTCGACCCCAATACGCCCGCCTTTAAAAATACGTCTAAAAATAGGCCCATCGACAATAGCGGCCGTTTGCAGCCAGTTTTGCAAGGCGACACCTGCCGCTCCCACGACGGGCTTCAAATTTTCTGGACGATCGTCGCCTGATTGATTGGTTTTGGACAAGCGCAAGTCATACAAATACTGACCCGCCCCCATAGCTTGCAGCCATTCCATGCGCGCCTCGGCTACTTCCGAGCGTCGCCTTCCGCCACTAGCCCAGGCAAACAGCAGCAAAGCTCGATCGCGCAGGCCTTTGGGGCTGTCATCGCAAGTGGCAAGCAGCTGCTCTAGCGGCAACCGCGTTAAGGCCTCTTTTTTCTGCACCAACTGCCCTCGCTTGGCATAGGCCTTGCGCAGGTGCGATAACGCCTCGCGCACGTCGGAGCTCTGGCACGGGTTGTTCAGTGCCTTGTTTTTATGCGCCTTGGATAGCACCGCAATACGGTGCACCAAAGTGGAGTGGGCTAACGGCCCGATCTTGCCTTTCAGTCCATGCTGCACTAGTAGCGCATCAATCGCCTCGGGTAACTCGTGGCGCAGGGCGCCAGCATCCCGTCGTTCGCCATGGTCTGCAATGAACTGCAGCACCACGGCTTCTGATAAGGGCAGGGCGATAGTTTGTTGGTAGCGCAGCCAATACCACGCCGCCCAATAACGCAGTGCACCTTGGTAGCTATGCGTAGTGTTGGGCGATTCGGCCTCTTTCCGCAATGCCAGCAGTGCAGCAACCGTGGCATCGGGGATTGATTCAGGTTGCAGCGGCGCCTCATTACTCGCATTGACAGGCAGGTGGATGCGATCTGCAGCCTGTAATGGCATGTTGTGTGATTTCATATTGAATAAATATTACATATAATGTATGATGTATTACATACAAACATAAATTACTATCGATAAATACCTCTTATCGATAGTAATACCAATTGAGAGTCAAAAATGGAAAATTTGCGTAGCCCTCGTGCCATTCAGCGCGATGACGTGTGGCAGGCAGCCGATGCCCTGCTACTGGAAGGCAAGCGCCCTACGATTGAGCGTGTACGCCAAAAAATTGGCCGTGGATCGCCCAACACCGTAAGCCCTATGCTGGAGGAATGGTTTGCCACCCTGGGCCCGCGCCTTGCGCAGCTGCAGGGCAATGGCAGCGTGGCTTTGCCTGGTGGCAGCACGCCTGCAGGGCAGAGTGGGGCGCCTGGTGTGCCGCAGGCTGTATTGCATGCCGCCCAGCAGATCTGGGATGGCGCTCTGCAGCAAGCAACTGAAGCAGCCCAGGAAGCACTGGCCGATGAGCGCATGCAGCTAGATGAAGCGCAGCAATCGTTGGAGGCAGAAAAAGAAGCCTTGTCGCAGGCAAAAACGGTGATGGCGCAACAGCGCGCATCACTAGAGCAAGCACTGGCTGTGGCCCATGCGCAGGTCAAAATGCAAAATACCCGTCTGGCTGAGTTGGAGCAAGCCGCTCGTGCCAAAGAGCAGTTCGCCGCCCAGCAACAACAACGCCTGCAAGCCTTGGAGCAAGAGCTGTTTACCAGTCGCAAAGCCCGCGATGATGCGGACAAGCAGCACGCCGAGCAACTACGCGATCAACAAGCCGCCGCTGCTGCCCAGCAGCACCGTGCTCTGCAAGAAATTGACCGCGCCCGCCAGGAAGCCAAGCAATGGATGGCCGCACAGCGTACCGAGCAAGAGAAATTGGCCAGGCTAGATGCCGAATGGCAAACCGAACGCAATGCTCTTCAATCGAATGTGGCCCAAGCAGATTTACAACTAAGCCAATCGCAGGCCGTTGCACAGCAGCTGCAGCAGAATCTTCAGACGATGGCAGACCAGTACACCCATCAACAAGCCTTGTTGGCGCAGCAGCACCAGTCGCAAAGTGTGCAAATGCAGTTGCAGATTGAGCAGTTAAAAGCGCAGCTATTGCAGCAAAACGCCGCCTTGAAGCAAGCTGGTATTGATAACAAGACGACTGATTTTTCACAAAGCACACGTCCTGCACGCAGCCTGGCGCAATCTGCCCGTACAGCGCGAAAGCTGGGGGCAGGGGTTCATCGGGCTAAACGATAGGCACCATGCATGCGGCGGTTATGTGGCGGTAGTCACTGCCTGTAATCCGTTCTGTGCAAGTGAACTCAGGCTGCCCTCCAAGCAAGATCGTCTATGCGTCTAAGATTTGCTCAGACGGTCCAGAAAATTGGAGATTTGCCGTTGAGGCTAGCCACGAAGCCTATATCAGCGGGTTGCTTCAACAAGGTGAAAGCGATGCACAAAGGCCCGGGCGAGGACAGTTCTAAAGGCTTTGAACATCTTCTGAGTTAACACTCAACCAGCCTGCTTGCAATCAATCAGCATCCCCACGCGCTAAGCCATCCGCAACCTCATTCTTGTGGCGCGGTATCCAGCGGATCATCACGCTAGACAACAGGGACTGTGCGCTGCGTGCCTGTGCGTAGATAGGGTGCAGACGCGCAATGGGTTTGGGGTGGGCTTGGTTGAGTTGTTCGGCCAGGATACTGCTGTCGGTATGCAGTACTGCTTGCCGTGCGCCCAGGCTTTGCAGCCATTGCAGAGCGTGGATGGCGGCCAGGGCTTCGGCCTCATTGTTGCAACCGGTGTGGCTGATGGCTTGGCTAAAGGTGTACGTAGTGCCACCGGGTGCGTAGGCAATACCACCTATGCGCATACGACCGGGGTTGGGCAGGGCGCTACCGTCTATATAAACCAGCCAGGTGTCATCAGTTTGTGCATCGGTAGAAGGTATTGCTTGGAGCATTCATGCAGCTTAGCTGCGCATCGTGGATTGCGCCAGTTGGATATGCGCCTTGTTGCCAATGAATTCTCGCCTACACCGGCTAATGGAGCATCTGGCTTATGCATACACCACAATGGATCGCGTTTTACTTTAATGGAATGAGTCATTAACACCCAACAGGCGAGGACGATGTCATCTAAAAATATAGCGTCATAGAAGCGTCATTTGCCCGTCATCGCGGCGCCACAAAACATTCAGATACTGCTTTCGTTGTCTCTCATATATCGACGCAAGAAAGAACAGAATGCAAAACTGGAAGAAACTGGTGGCCGCGGTTGCGGGTATTGTGGCTGCTGGTACGGTGTACGCTCAAAAAACGGAATTAACCGTCTATACCGCGCTGGAGATGGACCAGCTGAAAGCCTACGAAGCGGCCTTTAATAAAGGCAATCCGGATATTGCCATCAAGTGGGTACGTGATTCGACTGGCGTGATCACCGCCAAGCTGCTGGCAGAGAAGGCCAACCCAAAGGCGGACGTCATCATGGGTGTAGCGGCGTCCAGCCTGGCTTTGTTTGACAACAACGGCATGCTGCAAGGCTATGCGCCTAAGAATCTGCCCGCCATCAGCGCCAAGTACCGCGATAGCAAGAACCCTCCGCACTGGGTCGGCATGGATATTTTTGGCGCCACCATCTGCTTTAACACGCTCGAGGCGAAGAAGCGCAACATCCCCGTGCCTACCAGCTGGCACGACCTCACCAAGCCTGAGTTCAAGGGCCAGGTTGTGATGCCAAACCCGGCCTCTAGCGGTACCGGTTACTTCGATGTAGCAGCCTGGTTGCACCTGTTTGGCGATGACAACGGCAAGGGTGGTGGCTGGAAGTACATGGACGCGCTGCACGAGAACATTGCGCAGTACACGCACTCCGGCTCTAAGCCATGCAATATGGCGGCCCAGGGCGAATACGTGGCCGGCATCTCGTTTGAGTACCGCGGCCATGTCAACAAATCCAAGGGTGCGCCGATTGATCTGGTCTTCCCCAAGGAAGGTCTGGGCTGGGATCTGGAAGGCATCAGCATCTACAAGGGAACCAAGCATGTAGAAGCCGCGCAAAAGCTGGTGGACTGGGCCGTAAGCAAGGAAGCCATGGAGCTGTACGGCAAAAATTTCGCCGTAACCGCAATGCCAGGCGTTGCGCCCAAGCTGGACAACATCCCCGCTGACTACGAAGCGCGCCTGATCCCGCTGGACTTCAACAAGATGGCCGATAGTCGCGAGCGCGTGCTGGGCGAGTGGAGCAAGCGCTACGACGCTAAGAGCGAAGCGAAAAAGTGAGCGAGCGGGAGACAGTGAGCATGACCGTGGACACCGCCAGCGTTGCCGCTGCTAACTTGCCAGTGCGCGATACTTCATACGCCTTTGCCCCCGCAGATGGCCCATCGCCCAAGGGCAGGGTAGTGCAGGACACAACGCCTTACCTGGGCATTCGCCACCTGCACAAGCGCTTTGGCAGCTTTACAGCACTGCAATCGGTGGATCTGGAGATCCACCGGGGCGAGCTGGTTTGCTTCCTCGGCCCATCGGGCTGTGGCAAGACCACCTTGCTGCGCGCTATCGCAGGGCTTGAGGCGCAGACCAGTGGCCAGATCTGGCAGGACGGCAAGAACATTTCGGACTTGTCGCCCGCACAGCGCGACTATGGCATCGTGTTCCAGTCCTATGCACTGTTTCCTAATTTGAGCGTGGCAGACAATGTGGCCTACGGCCTCGTCAGCCAAAAGCAGCCCAGGCACCTGGTTGCCAAAAAGGTGCTGGATCTGTTGGAGACCGTAGGCCTGTCCGGCAGCGGCCCCAAATATCCAGCACAGCTGTCGGGCGGCCAACAACAGCGCGTGGCTTTGGCCCGCGCGCTGGCCATGTCCCCAGGCTTGTTATTGCTGGATGAACCGCTGTCCGCATTGGATGCCACAGTGCGCGTGCATCTGCGTAACGAGATCCGCTCGCTGCAGCAACGCCTGTATGTGACGACCATCATGGTCACGCACGATCAGGAAGAGGCCATGGCCATTGCTGACCGAGTGGTGGTGATGAACCATGGCGTGGTGGAGCAAGTAGGCACCCCGCGCGAGATTTACCAGCGCCCCGCAACGCCTTTTGTGGCCGAATTTATCGGTAAAGCCAACAAATTGCAGGCCATTGCGGCAGGCGATGGTGGCATCACCTTGGCGGGGCAAAGCCTGTTTTGCCCACAAGCACCCAAGGTCTACACCGGCCAATTGCTGGATGTCTATCTGCGCCCCGAAGACTGCAGCGTGCACAACTGCACCGCCATCCCACCCGTAGGCCTGCCGCCTGCCACCAATGGCACGCCCGTGTGGACAGGTATGGTCGAGCACCTGGAGTTTTTGGGCGCCATCTGCATTGCTCACCTAGATATACCCCGCCTGCCTGAGAAGCGCATGCAGCTGCAGCTATCGCCCGCGCAATGGAGCCAGCTCGATATTCAGCCGGGTCGCTGGTTGCAGTTCTCGGTCAACGCCGCACAGCTCAAAATTTTCCCACATCAGATTTAGTAGCTGGTAGCGGCTGTCAGCCGGTCGCCAGCACATATTTTTGCTTAGTCTTTGTAAACCGGAGCGCACCGGAGTTTTATGGCAATGATCACCACCGCCGCCGCAGGCCCTGCAGGCGGCCCCGCACACGGCGCAAGTATTCGTACCGCACCTGCAGATCGCATTGCGCATATCGCCTTGATTGGTATGACCGTGTTGCTGGTCATTGGCCTGTTAGGCCCATTGGCAGCCTTGCTGAGCCAGGCCTTTGCCCCCACGCAGGCAGGCGGGCAAGCGGGCATGGCACGTTTCTTTGAATACTTTAAATCCCCGGCACTGCTGGGCAGTTTATGGAACAGTCTTTGGGTATCGCTGTCGGTTACCGTCATCGTCATCCCGCTGGCTTTCGCCTTTGCCTATGCCATTACGCGCAGCGGCATCCGTGCCAAGGGCCTGCTGCGCAGCATTAGTTTGCTGCCGCTCTTGGCGCCGTCGCTGTTGTCGGCTATTTCGCTTATTTACTGGTTTGGCAACCAAGGCGTTCTCAAAAATACCGTTCAAGCCTTGGGTTTTAATAGCATTTACGGTGCGCCCGGCATTGTGCTGGCCCAGTGTTTTGCCACCTTCCCCCATGCGCTGATGATCCTGATCACCGCGCTGGCCGTGGGCGACCAGCGCCTGTACGAAGCGGCTACCGCGCTGGGCGCCAGCCGCACGCGGCAGTTTTTCACGGTCACCCTGCCATCAGCGCGCTACGGCGCGGTGTCGGCAGCGCTGGTGGTGTTTACCTTGGTGATTACCGATTTTGGTATCCCCAAAGTGATTGGTGGCAACTTCAACATGCTGGCCACTGATGTGTTCAAGCTGGTGATTGGGCAGCAAGATTTTCAGCGTGGCGCCGTGGTTGCCTTGCTGCTGCTGCTGCCTGCGGTTCTGACTTATTTGATCGACCGCCATGTGCAAAAGCGCCAAACCTCGGTGCTCACATCGCGTGCGGTTGTGCTGCAGCCCAGCAAACATGCGGCTACCGACCGGGTTTGCGCCTTGCTTTGCTGGGTGCTGGCGGGCCTGATGGTAGCCATGTTCGGTATGGCGGTGTTTGCATCGTTGGTGCAGTTTTGGCCTTACCAGCTTGGTATGACGTTGTCGCACTACACCAGCGGCTTGGTGGATGCAGGTGTGGATACCGCCATCTTCAACAGCCTGGCCATGGCGGCTTGCGCGGCGGTTGCAGGCCCCATCGTCGTCTTTACGGGCGCGTATTTGTTAGAGAAGACCAAGGGCATGAACGCCGTGCGCCCCGTGCTGCGCTTGCTGGCCATGCTACCTATGGCGGTGCCAGGTCTGGTGCTGGGCTTGGGTTACATCTTCTTTTTTAACGCGCCGGGCAACCCGCTGAACTTTTTGTACCAAACCATGCCGCTGATGGTGCTTTGCACGGTGATGCACTACTACACCACCGGCCATATGACCTTGGTGACCGCACTCAAATCCATCGACAACGAATTTGAGGCAGTAAGCGCATCGCTCAAAGTGCCGTTCTACCGCACCTTGTTCAAAGTGACCTTGCCCATGTGCTTGCCCGCCATGCTGGAGGTGTCACGCTACTTTTTTGTGGCAGCGATGACAACGATCTCGGCCGTGGTGTTTCTGTACTCACCGGACACGCGTCTTGGCGCGGTCGCCATCCTTAACCTGGACGAAGCCGGCGACATGGCCGCCGCCGCCGCCATGGCTGTAATGATCGCCGCCATCAGCTGCGTGGTGACCGTTTTGTACCAGGCGCTGGGTTGGTGGCTGACCAAGAACACCCAGGCATGGCGCAAGCGTTGATGTAGATAAAAACATCCTCTAGCGTCCACCTAAAGGGCGTAAGCAGCTTTGGTTTTGATAGCAAATCGTAAGAAATAGGACAGGATAGTGAGCAGAAGTTTTGATGTGATTGTGGTGGGTGCCGGTATCGTGGGCCTGGCCCATGCGTATGAGGCTGCCCGCCAAGGTTGGAAGGTGTGTGTGGTGGAGCGCGATGCAGCCTGCGTCAGCGCATCCATCCGCAATTTTGGTTTTATCACCGTAACAGGCCAGGGCGCTGGTGACACATGGCGCCGAGCCCGCTACAGCCGCGATGTATGGGCTGAAGTGGCGCCCCAAGCCGGTATCAACGTGGTGCACCAAGGCCTGAATCTGGTCGCCACCCGTGACAAAGCCGTGGATGTGCTGGCCGCCTTTATGAAAACCGACATGGCACAAAGCGTGGGCTGTGAGCTGTGGAGTGCAGATCAAGCCGCTCAGCACGCGCCCGAGCTGAAGCTTGGCAATGCCCAAGCCGTGCTGCACAGTCCCATTGAGTTGCGTGTGGAATCACGCGAAGCCATTGCTCAGCTAACGCGCTGGCTGACTGAAGTGCATGGCGTTAGCTTCCGCTTTGGCGAAGCCGTACTGGAAGTTGCCACGCCCAAAGTGTTGACCGCCAAAACCACCTTGCACGCCGACCGCGTGGTGGTCTGCACCAATGCCGACATCCACGGCCTATACGCTGACGTGTTCGCCAAGCACCAGACTCGCCTGTGCCAGCTGCAAATGCTGCGCATCAAGCCCCCAACTGGTTTTAAGCTGAACGCCTCCGTCATGGGCGATTTGAGCCTGGTGCGTTACCACGGCTACAGCAAGCTGCCTCAAGCACAGGCCTTGTTACACCAGCTGCAGCAGGAAGAGGGCGAGAGTCTTGCCCACGGCATCCATCTGATCGCCGTGCAAAGCGCGGACGGTAGTTTGGTTGTCGGTGATTCGCACCACTACGGCGCCCATGTCGGCCCGTTTGCCATGGCCGATGTGGACGCGCTGATGCTGCGCCACATGCAAGAGGCACTACACATCAGCGACTACCAAGTGACTGAACGTTGGGTAGGCATTTACCCATCGGCCTCGCAAGTGGACTGCTTTATTGAAGCGCCCGACAACGCCACCCGCGTGGCCGTCGTCACCAGCGGCACCGGGGCCAGTACCGGCTTTGGTGTGGCTCAAGACACGTTTGCCAACTGGTAACGGGTTTTTAAGGCGGGCACGCCTAAAACAGACCAGCTAATTGATTTGACTAAAGATTGAGAAGAGGGGAGAGCACTCCATGAGCAACCATAACCATCACCCAGATCGGATACAAGCCGTCGTTTTTGACTGGGCTGGCACCATCGTCGATTTTGGATCACGCGCACCCATGGGTGCCTTTGTGCAGCTTTTCAAAGACTTTGGTGTAGATGTCACCATCGCCCAGGCTCGTGGCCCCATGGGAGCTGCCAAATGGGACCATATCTACGCCCTGTGCCAGCTACCTGAAGTGGCCGCGCAGTGGGAGCGCAAATACGGCAAGCCCGTAGCCAGCAGCGATATAGACCATTTGTACGAAGTGTTCACGCCCATGAACGCCAAAGTCGTGGGCGATTTCGCCGACTTCATCCCCGGGGCACTGGATGTAGTGGCCAAGCTGCGCGCTGACGGCATCAAAATCGGCAGCACCACGGGCTATAACCGCCCGATCATGGATGTACTGCAGCCCATCGCCGCCAAAAATGGCTATGCACCGGACAACATCGTCTGCGCAGGCGACTTGGCCGCTGGCCGCCCCAGCCCCTTAATGATGTACCGCTGCTTTGCTGACCTTGGCGTATGGCCAGCATCTACTGTCGTCAAAGTTGATGACACCGGCGTAGGCATAGCGGAAGGCCTGAATGCTGGTTGCTGGACCGTAGGCGTCGCTATCAGTGGCAACGCCAACGGCCTGTCGTTGCCCGAATGGCAAGCACTGCCTCCAGCTGAACAAGCTGCCATCCGCGTATCCGCAACCAGACAATTACAACAGGCAGGTGCGCATTTTGTGATCGACAGCGTGGCCGATCTGCTGCCGGTAATCAAGCAGATCAACACACACGTCCAAAAAGAGGAGCTGCCAGCGCGCGCCGGGTAAGCGATAGAAGCTGATTTGGGTATAAAAAAGCCGCTGCGATTTAACTCGCAGCGGCTTTTTATCAAGCGCGAAGCAGCTTACTTGGCTTTGTAGGTATCGCCCAGTACCACACCTTCACGGCGGGGATCTGCACCACCTGCCAGGCGGGCTTCACCTGAAGCGTTGGTAGTGCGGATCACGGTGCCCACGCCACTGGATTGGGCGTTGACGGAGACGGTGTGGCCCATGCCACGTAGCGCGATCACCAGCGGATCAGCATCGCCACCGTTGGCGGCGTTGATGTTGGGATGCTCGCCACCCAGATTGGTGGTTTTGCTATTGGCGGCACCAAAGTTCACCATTGACGTGGCTTGCTGGGCGTTCATGCCCCAGTCCAGCGCTCCCACCAGAGTTTTGGTGACAAACTGAATGATGGTGCTGCCGCCGGGCGAGCCAGTTGCCATCTTGAATGCTCCAGGCGTGCCATCCGTATTGGCCTCAAACACCAGGGTTGGAGCCATCGAGCTGCGCGGACGCTTGCCAGCTTCTACGCGGTTGGCCACAGGCAGGCCGTCGGCCGATACCGGGGCTGCCGAGAAATCGGTAAGCTGGTTGTTCAACACGAAGCCTTGCGTGACGTGGTAAGAGCCCATGCCCGCCTCTACCGTAGTGGTCATGCTGACGACATTGCCCTTGGCATCAACGATGGTCAGGTGGGTGGTGCCGTTTTCTTGCACGGGCGCCACGCCCAAGCGGGTGTTGCCAAACTGGCCTGCAGTAGCCACACCCATGCTCGTGGTGGGCGAGATGAGAGCTGCGCGTGATTTCAGATAGTCCTTGCTGAGCAAAGTACTGTGTACCGGGCCGGGCAGGGGGGTGAAGTCGGTGTCGGCCACATACATGTCGCGGTCGGCGTAGGCCATGCGTTCAGCTTCGCTGATCAGGTGCACGCCCATGGCGGTGGGCTTGCCACCTTCAATATCCATAGCGGTTGGCTTGTGTTGCGCCAAGTCAAAGTTCTCCAGCACCCCCATGGCCGATGCGACAGCAATACCGCCGGATGATGGCGGCGGCATGCCGCAGATCACATATTTGGCACGGTAGGTAGTGCACAGGGCGTCACGCTTTTTAGCCTGGTAGCCCGCCAAATCAGCCATGGTAGTTGCGCCAGGGGTAATAGGCGCGCCAGTAGTCACGTTTTGAGTCACGCCAATCTTATCGACAATGCCTTGGGCAATGGAGCCGGTGTAGAAGGCATCAGCGCCGTTGTTGGCGATGGAGCTCAAAGTAGCCGCGTAAGCTGGGTTGGTAAAGGTGCTGCCCAGCGCCTTGGGGCTGCCGTCAGCGTTGTAGTACAGGGCCTTTGCGTCGGCATCGGCCTGCAGCGCGGTCTTGGCACCGGCCAGCGCATCGGCCATGCGGCCACTGATCTTGAAGCCGTTGGTCGCCAGGTCAATACCGGGCTGCATCAGCTCCTTCCAAGCCTTGCTGCCGTGGTCCTTGTGGGCCAGATCCAGCATGCGAACGGCGCCTGGCGTGCCTACGGCACGGCCGCTGGCACGGGCACTAGGCAGTGGCGCGGTCTTTTCGCTATCACTGATATAGCGCAGGTAATCAGGCGTAGCAGCAGCGGGTGCGGTTTCGCGTCCGTCATAAGCTGTCACTTTTTTGCTAGCTGCATCGTAGTACAGCATGAAGGCACCACCGCCAATGCCACTGGATTGTGGCTCAACTAAGCCCAATACCATTTGCACTGCAACGGCCGCATCCACGGCTGAGCCACCAGACTTGAGCACTTCACAGCCCGCCTTAGAAGCCAGCGGGTTGGCGGTAACCACCATGTACTTATTGCCTTCCAGCACCTTTTTACCCGTGCGGTAGCCCGAAGCCAGCTCGGGGAACGAAGGATCGCCGGGCAGACCAGAACCCACAACGACGGAGCCGCCATCGGTAGTAGCTTCGCAGGCGGTGCTGATCAGGTTGTTATTGCTGTCGCTATCGCTGCCAGAGCTGCCGCAGCCAGCCAAAGTCAATGCAATGATCGATGCAAGCGCCGCAATGCTATAGCGCGCCGGGATGGGGGAACGAGGGTTTCGCATGTGTTTTTCTCTCCTTGGACAATCCAAGCGGAAATTGTCAGAGATTGACAACGCAAAATTGCCTTCAAGTTCAATAAATTACCCGGTGTTAACCCTTGCTGGTAACGGATCGTGACGCGATCCGTATCGCGAATTGCAGGATGATCTGATCTGGGGTAGTTCTATTGCTCTCCATAACTTAACATAATATACATCGTATTAATATCAAGTTGGCTGCAGTTGAGCTTATAT
>JAVXMM010000045.1:0-36894 GCA_036646255.1 Comamonas sp. | reverse complement strand
CCCTGGTGGGTGGGAGCCAACGCCTGCCCTCCCGCCAGCCCGCATCGTCCACGCTGGTCAACGCCTGAGCGCTACGCCAACGTAAAAGACCGCCACACGCGCCCCCCATCAGAGACAGCGCGCAAGGGCCGCCCCGCCGCACTGCTGTCGTCCCCCTTTTAGGGGGAAGCGACGCAGTCGCTCAGGGGGTACTCCAATTCACCGCGCCAGCACCGGGGCCAAGGCCTTGCCGGTATGCGTGCCAGCCTTGACCAGATCTTCCGGCGTACCCGCCGCGACGATCTGGCCACCGCCGGTGCCGCCTTCGGGGCCCAGGTCAATGATCCAGTCCGCCTCGGCAATCACATCCAGGTCGTGCTCGATCACCACCACGCTGTGGCCGGCATCCACCAGACGGTGCAGCACGCGAATCAGCTTGTCCACATCGGCCATGTGCAGGCCCACCGTGGGCTCATCCAGCACATACAAGGTGTGCGGCGCCTTGTTGCCGCGCTTGGTGACGTCGTCGCGCACCTTGGTCAGCTCGGTCACCAGCTTGATGCGCTGGGCCTCGCCGCCAGAGAGCGTGGGTGAAGGCTGGCCCAACGTGAGGTAGCCCAGGCCCACGTCTTTCAGCAGCTGCAGCGGGTGGGCAATGTTCTGCATGGAGGCAAAGAACTCCACCGCCTCGTCCACCTCCATCTGCAGCACATCGCCAATGCTTTTGCCGCGCCAGGTGACGGCCAGGGTCTCCGGATTAAAGCGTGCGCCGTGGCAGACCTCGCAAGGTACTTTCACGTCAGGCAAAAAGCTCATTTCGATGGTGCGCATGCCTTGGCCTTCGCAGCCTGGGCACCGGCCTTCGCCAGTGTTAAAGCTAAAACGGCCAGCTGCATAGCCACGCGCCTTTGCCTCTAGCGTTTCGGCAAACAGCTTGCGGATGGTGTCCCAAAAACCGATATAGGTGGCAGGGCAGGAGCGCGGCGTTTTGCCGATGGGCGTTTGGTCCACTTCCAGCACGCGGTCAATGCCTTCAAAGCCTTGCAGGCCTGTGCACCCGACTAATTTGGGAGCCTTGCCCACGTCCATCTCTTCACGACCCGCCTTGGTTGATCGTTGGCCCACCCAGGCGGCCACATTGGTCAGCAGTACATCACGCGCCAAGGTGGACTTGCCCGAGCCCGACACCCCTGTCACCGCCACCAAGCGTTTGAGCGGCACACGCACATCCACATTTTGCAGGTTGTGCAATTGCGCGCCGCGCAGCGTGAGCCAATGCAGCGGTGCTGTGGCATCGGCCCGCGCGGGCGCGGCCAGCGCTGCATTGGCCTGCACGCTGTCAGCAGCCAAAGCAGCAGCGGCATCTGCTGCGATCTGCTTTTTAGTACGTTTTTTGACGGCAGCGACCTCCAGCTGTGCACTAGCAGCTATCAACTCAGGAGTAACCTCTGCCACACCCGCCACGGGCAACCGCGGCTGGAAGGGGTGGCGCATAGCGTGCAACAAATAGCGCCCAGTCTGCGAATCAGCTGCAGCCATGATGTCTGCCACCGTGCCTTCGGCCACCAAATGACCTCCGCGTTTTCCGGCGCTCGGGCCAATGTCGATGATGTGATCAGCACGACGGATCGTATCCTCGTCATGTTCTACCACCACCAAGGTATTGCCCTTCTCGCCCAGCTTGTGCAGCGCGTTCAGCAGGATCTGGTTGTCGCGCGCGTGCAGGCCAATGGTCGGCTCATCCAGCACATAGCACACGCCTTGCAGATTGCTACCCAACTGCGCAGCCAGGCGAATGCGCTGTGCCTCGCCACCGCTGAGCGTAGGCGCGCCACGGTCCAAGGTGAGATAACCCAGGCCCACCTCTTCGAGAAAGCTTAAGCGGCTGTGGATTTCAGGGATAAGATCGCGGGCGATATCGCTCTCGCGACCAGACAACACCAACCCTTCTACCCACAGGCGCACATCAACGACGGACAGCTGAGCGATGTCCGAGATCGAGCGCCCGTGAAACTGCACGGCACGGGCTGTCGTATTCAAACGGCTACCTTGGCATTTGGGGCAAGCAGTCTCGGCCACGTCTTCGGCCTCAGGCTCCTCAAAGCTTTGTTCGCGGCCCCGGTTATCTTGCGCCATGACGGAATCGTCGTAGACCTTGCGTTGCTCCTTGGTCAGCTTGACACCGGTTCCCACGCAGTCAGGGCACCAACCATGCTTGCTGTTGTAGCTAAACAGCCGAGGGTCCAACTCGGCATAACTCGTCGCACACACCGGGCAGGCCCGCTTGGTGGAGAACACTTGCAACTGGCCAATGCCTGCGGTGTCGTCACCGGCTTGCATGCTCGACTCCAGCGTGTCGATGGCAGACAGCACATGCAGCACACCTTTGCCCAGCTCCAGCGCCGTGGCCAGTTTGTCGCGCAGCAGAGTTTCGTTATCTGCCGTTACCGCAATGCTGGCAACGGGTAACTCCACTGTGTGCTCTTTGAAACGATCAAGACGCGGGAAGCCCGTGGTTGGCAAAAAATTACCATCCACACGCAGATGCGTGTAGCCGCGTGGGCGCGCCCAGTCGGCCAGCTCGGTGTAGACGCCCTTGCGCGCGACCACCAGCGGCGCCAGCAAGCCGATCAGCTGGCCTCGGTACTGCGTCATCAGCTGGGCGGCGATACTCTCCATGGTTTGCGGTCGCACGGCAGCGCCATCCTTGGTGCAGTGTTGAATGCCGAGCTTGACGTAGAGCAAACGCAGAAAATGCCAGACCTCGGTCGTCGTACCCACCGTGGATTTGCGGCCCCCGCGTGATAGCCGCTGCTCAATCGCCACCGTGGGTGGTATGCCATAAACGGCATCCACCTCGGGCCGGCCGGCAGGCTGCACAATGCTGCGCGCATAGGCATTCAACGATTCAAGATAACGGCGCTGGCCTTCGTTAAACAAAATATCAAACGCCAAGGTGGATTTGCCAGAACCGGAGACGCCCGTCACCACATTGAACTTGCCACGTGGAATGTCAACGGACAAATTCTTGAGGTTGTGCTCTTTAGCGTTGACAATTTCAATACTGTTTTTGGCCAAAAGCGCCCGCCCGGCAGGCGCTAGCTGCTCTGCTTTATAGAGCACTTTGCCTTCTTGCACGCTGTGCGCGGTATCGCTATATGTGCCGCCCGCCATGCTCACTTCGTAGTCGCGCAGTGCCTTGGCGGTGTGTGATTCGCCGCTCTTACGCACCTCCTCCGGTGTGCCTTCGGCCACCACCCAACCACCTTTGTCACCCGCATCCGGGCCCAGGTCGATCAACCAGTCGCTCGCGCGGATCACATCCAGGTTGTGCTCGATCACGATCAGGCTGTTGCCCGCCTCCAGCAGCTTGCGCAGTGCGCGCATCAGCTTGGCAATGTCTTCAAAGTGCAGGCCGGTGGTGGGCTCATCAAACAAAAACAGGGTGCCTTTGCGTGCAATGGCTTGTTTGGATTTGGATGCCGTCTTGGCTGCCTCAGCCAAAAAGCCAGCCAGCTTTAACCGCTGCGCCTCCCCACCCGACAAGGTGGGCACGGGTTGGCCCAGCTTCACATACTCCAGCCCCACATCCACAATGGGCTGCAGGGCGCGGATTACATCGCGGTCTTTGGCAAACAGATTGGCGGCTTCGCTTACCGTTAAATCCAGCACATCGGCTACGTTCAGCAAACGGCCACCGCGCTCGATGCGCACCTCCAAAACCTCGGGGCGGTAGCGCTTGCCATCGCAGTCGGGGCAACGCAGGTAGACGTCGGACAGAAACTGCATCTCCACATGCTCAAAGCCTGATCCGCCGCAGGTCGGGCAACGCCCATCGCCACTGTTAAAGCTGAATTTGGACGCGGTATATCCGCGCTGCTGAGATACTGGCGCGGTAGCAAACAGCTCGCGGATAGTATCCCAGGCACCCACGTAGCTCACCGGGTTTGAGCGTGCTGTTTTGCCAATCGGTGACTGGTCCACAAACACCACATCACTCAAATGATCAGCGCCCAGCAGGCGCTCATGTGCACCGGGGCTGTCGGTAGGTTTACCAAAGTGGCGCATCAGCGCGGGCGCCAGCACATCCTGGATCAACGTAGATTTTCCGGAGCCCGACACGCCGGTCACCACCACCATGCGCTGCAGCGGGAAATCCACCGATACGTTTTGCAGGTTGTGCTCGGTCGCGCCTTCCAATATCAACCGCGGCGTACTCTCCGTCACCATGCGCTTGGCGCCCATGCCGACTTGCTTGCGCCCGCCCAAATAAGCGCCGGTCAGGGTATCGGCCTGGCGTAGCGCTGCGGGAGTGCCATCAAACACAATCTCGCCGCCCTTCTCGCCCGGGCCAGGGCCCATGTCGATCATGCGGTCGGCGGCAAACATCACGGCCGGGTCATGCTCCACCACCACCAAGGTATTGCCCGCATCGCGCAGGCGCTTCATCGCGATGATGATGCGGTCCATATCGCGTGGGTGCAGACCAATCGATGGCTCATCGAGCACAAACAAGGTGTTGACCAGAGAGGTACCCAGCGCCGTGGTTAAGTTAATGCGCTGCACCTCGCCGCCGCTCAAGGTACGGCTTTGGCGGTCCAAGGTCAGGTAGCCAATACCAACCTCGCACAGGTATTTCAGTCGATTGCTGATCTCTTCATGTAAAAGCTTGAGCGCCTGCGCATCCCCATCGTTGCTGCGGCGTATGTCCATGCTGGCAAAAAAGTCGCGCAAGCGCTCAATCGGCATCAACATTAAATCGTGCAGACTCAGGCCCGGCAGGGCTTCGAGCTGCTCACGGCTCCAGCCCACGCCGTGCGGCATAAAACGTTTGGCCGGCGGCAAACCTACATCGGCATCTTGCTTGCTGCCTACGCGCCACAGCAGGCTCTCGGTCTTCAGCCGCGCACCGCCACAAGCGGGGCATGGCGTATAGCTGCGGTATTTGGACAGCAAGACGCGAATGTGCATCTTGTAGGCCTTGGTCTCCAGGTACTCAAAATAGCGTTTGATGCCGTACCACTGACGGCTCCAATTACCGTCTTTGTAGCCGTCTTCGCCGTTGATGACCCAGTCTTTTTGCGCCTGCGTCATCTTGGCCCAGCTGGTGTCGCGGGGAATTCCATGCGCCTCGGCATGGCGCATCAAATCATCCTGGATCTCCTTCCACGCTGGCGTCTGGATCGGTTTGATCACACCGGTCAGTTTGTCGTTAGGTATTACCAAGCCCCAGTCCACACCAATGACCCTGCCAAAGCCTCGGCAGGCCTCGCAGGCGCCGACGGCGGAGTTGAACGAGAACATGGACGGAATCGGCGCGTGGTAGTGCAGGCTGCTCTCGGGGCAATGCAAGCCTGCAGAGAACTTCCATAGCTCAGGCTCAGGCACGGTGCCATCATCTGCGGCATCGGCCAAGCAGTACACAGTCATGGTGCCGCTGCCGCGTTTGAGCGCCACTTCAAGCGCCTCGATCACCCGGGCCCGCTCGGCCTTGCCGATGCGAAAACGGTCAGCAACCACATCCAGCAGCTTGATGCGTGCTGGCGCAGCATCGGCTTTAACGGCCTTGGGTTTGGCACCAGCTTTTGCTTTAATTTTGATAGCTGCTAACGCATTACTGGCAGACGCTGGTGCGTCAATTTCCCTTTCAGCCTGCACCTTGGTAAAACCACTGGCGGACAGCCATTGCGCCACCTCCTCAGCGCTGGTGTTGGCAGGCAGCTCGACTGGGAAGGTAATGACAATGCGCGGATCGCTAGCCTGCGTACGCTGCAGCAGTTGCTCGTAAATCGTCTCGGGGGTGTCATTTTGTACGGGCAGCGCGGTCTGCTGGTCAAACAAATGGCCGGCGCGGGCGACGAGCAACTTCAAATGGTCGTTCAGCTCGGTCATGGTACCAACCGTTGAGCGCGAGCTGCGCACCGGATTGGTCTGGTCAATCGCAATCGCGGGCGGTACGCCCTCAACCTTGTCTACGGCGGGCTTGTCCATCCGGTCCAGGAACTGACGCGCATAGGCACTGAAGGTCTCAACATAGCGGCGCTGGCCCTCGGCATACAAGGTATCAAACACCAGGCTGGATTTGCCCGATCCGCTGGGGCCAGTCACTACTGTCAGCTCACCGGTTCGGATGTCCAAATCCAGATTTTTGAGGTTGTGCTGACGCGCACCACGGATGCGAATGTTTTCCTGTGTCATACCTGCGGGCTACCTATTGATTCCAGCTCTCACACCATCACACCGCTGCCAACTGGGCAGAGGTGAATGCGGAGCGCAAGGGGGGCCAAAACGTCGAGAGCAATCATTCTAGGGACTTCGCTTGGCAGCGAGGTCCGCTGAATGCATAGCCCTTAAACAACTGTGTAAATATACAGTTTTAATCACCACGGATACCCCGCATCCGCAAAACTTGGGCATGAAAAAACCCACATTCTTACGAATGTGGGTTGCTTGGTGAGGGCGCCGCCGATGGCTGCGCGCCTGCTAACCAAATTAGAAGTTGTGGCGGATACCCACAGCGAACGAGCTGAAGTCGTCGCCAGCCACGCCGGTCATGTATGCAGCGCCAGCCTTGTTGTTAACCTTGGTGTAGTAGCCATACACCTTGGTGCGCTTGCTCAGGTTGTAGTTGTAGCCCAGGGTGTATTGCAGAGCGGAGCTGTTGTCCACGTTCTTCATCTTGCCAGCCTTGCCTACGTTCAGGTGGAACTCATTGTTGCCCAACAAGTAAGCACCGGCCAAACGGTAAGCGGTACGGGAGCCCGAGTTATCCGCAAAAACTTGGTCAAAGCCCATGTTCTTGCTGCGTTGCACGTAACCACCCAACAGGAAGGAAGCGCCAATCTTGTAGAAGCCACGGATCGCGTATTGATCCGAATCACCACGCTTGGTGTAACCAGCACCCAGAGCCAGAGGACCGTTTTCGTAGTTAGCAGCTACGTCATACAGGTTTTTGCTGCCGAACTGTGGGTTCTTCTCGTACAGGCCGGTTGCTACTTCGACATTAAAGCCACCAAAAGTGGGGGTCTTGTAGGCAACACCGTTAGAGATGTAGGAAGGCGATTTTGCGTCATTGGACACATAGGCGTAGAACGCATCAGCCGAAGAGCCTGTGTCGTGGTTATGCATGCTGATGTAGTCAGCAGTTGCAAAGTAAGAAGAAGGTGTCCAGTGGCCCAGACGGATCTGGCCGAAGTTACCCGACAGGTTCACTTCGCTTTGACGGTTGAAGGCCATGCCGCCGCTCGTACCGCCAGCACCGGTATCCGAGTTGAAGCCCGACTCCAGCGCAAAGCCAGCCTTCAGGCCACCGCCCAGGTCTTCAGTACCCATAAAGCCGATACGCGACGAGTTGTTGAACAAGCCAGTCACCGATTGATCGCCCGACTTCTGGTGCTCCACCGTGGTGTTGATACGGCCATAAACCTGCACGCTGCTTTGGGCCAGCGCGGCAGTAGAGCCAGCAACAGCCAGAGCGGCGATCATCATACGATTCAGTGTGCGCATAGAGTCCTCGGGGATAGGTATGTTTAAAGTTTTGGCAGGGCAGATGGCTTTGCGTTACCGCTTGAAACCTGCTTTGCACATCCGCAAATTTTAGGATGCAGGCACTGAATAAACCGGTGTTTGCTAGACAGTTGTTAGAGAAATGATGCGCGCATACCACACCTCAATGACAAGCCTAAGTAGTAACCATAGGAAATTCACGCAAAAAAAACAGCGCCCGGAGGCGCTGTAGTTTGAAGAGGCCAGAGGGTGGGCTCTGGCCCGCCGCGACATCAATCGTCGGCGTAGATATCCACGTCCTTGGTCTCACGCACAAACAGCGTGCCGACCACAAAGGTGATACCCGCAATGATGATTGGATACCACAGGCCGTTATACATATTGCCTGTCTGCGCCACGATGGCGAACGCCGTAGTGGGCAGCAACCCGCCAAACCAGCCATTGCCAATGTGATACGGCAGCGACATAGAGGTGTAGCGAATGCGGGTCGGGAACATCTCCACCAGCATGGCGGCAATAGGCCCGTACACCATGGTCACCAGCAGCACCAGATAAGCCAGGATGGCGATCATCATGACTTTGTTCATCTTGGCGGGATCAGCCTTGGTGGGGTAGCCATCTTTGGCCAGCGTGTCGGCCACAGCCTTCTTGAACGCAGCGTCCTTCGCCTTCAGCTCATCGCCCGCGATACCCTTGGCGCTGTAGCTAGGAATGCTGTCATCACCAACCTTGACGATCGCAGGTGTGCCCGCAGGTGCGGCTTCCGTGTCATAGCTCACCGAGTTGGCGGCCAACAATTGCTTGGCCACATCGCATGAGCTGGTGAACTTGGATGTACCTGTTGGGTTGAACTGGAACGAGCACTCAGCCGGGTCTGCCACCACTACCACCTTGTTCTTGGCTTGCGCAGCGGACAGATCAGGGTTAGCCGCTTCAGCCAGCATCTTGAACGCGGGGAAGTAGGTCAACACGGCCAACAGGCAACCGGCCATGATGATGGGCTTGCGACCAATCTTGTCCGACAGCTTGCCGAAGATCACGAAGAACGGCGTTGCAATCAACAGCGCCACAGCAATCATCAGGTTGGCAGTAACAGCATCAACTTTGAGCTGCTGCGTCAGGAAGAACAGCGAGTAGAACTGGCCGGTGTACCAAACCACGGCTTGACCGGCGGTCAAACCAACCAGCGCCAAGATCACGATCTTCAGATTCTTCCACTGGCCAAAGGATTCTTTCAGCGGGGCCTTGGAGGTCTTGCCTTCGGCCTTCATTTTTTGGAATGCAGGCGATTCAGACAGCGTCATACGGATCCACACCGAAACGCCCAGCAAAACGATGGACACCAGGAATGGAATACGCCAGCCCCAGTCGTTAAACGCAGGCTCGCCCATGACGGTACGCACACCCAAAATCACCAACAGCGACAAGAACAAACCCAACGTCGCCGTGGTTTGGATCCACGATGTGTACTCACCGCGCCTGCCATGCGGTGCGTGCTCGGCCACGTAAGTAGCAGCGCCACCATACTCACCGCCCAGCGCCAGGCCTTGCAGCATGCGCAGCACAATCAGGATGATGGGAGCGGCCACACCAATGCTGGCGTAGTTAGGCAAGATACCGACGATAAAGGTCGATGCGCCCATCAGCAAAATGGTGACCAGGAAGGTGTACTTGCGGCCGATCATGTCGCCCAGGCGGCCAAACACCAGCGCACCAAACGGGCGCACGATAAAACCGGCTGCAAACGCCAGCAGCGCAAAAATAAAGGCGGATGTTGGATCCAGTCCCGAGAAGAACTGCTTGGCAATGATGGCTGCCAGCGAACCATAGAGATAGAAGTCGTACCATTCAAAAACGGTACCCAGCGACGATGCGAAGATGACTTTGCGTTCTTCCTTCGACATCGGCCGTGCGGCGGCACTGGTAGCCATAGTTTGTCTCCTTGTAATGAATGACCGTTGTTTACTTTTACGGACAATTCATTTTTGGAGCAGACGCTGACCCTAGTCTGACGGTTTGCCAACACAAGCTTGCACTTGGCTGACTACTTGCTGACAAACCCCACAGCAACCCGAAGAAAATATTTTGCGATGCGATAAATCGCTGCACCGCAGCATCAACCGCGGGTAAGTCCTGAGGGGCGATTTACGCAGTTTTCCCAGTCATCACCCGCAAACCAGGCATCACCGTTTAGATAGCTTTTCAGCATGGGCAAGCCATCCAGGCCCCAGAACGATTTGCCATCAACCACCATCGCTGGCACGCCGAAAATACCAGCGGCCAAAGCCGCATCAGTGTTGGTGCGCAGCAGGTCTTTGGCGCGTTGCGCAGCAGCCGCATCGGTTTGCCATTGCTCGGCCAATTGCACATCCAGCTCAATCAGCCGCGCAGCATCCAAAGCGTCATGGCCTCCCAGCCAGACATGGCGGAAGATCGTGTCAGCCACGTAGCGGTTGATCGTGCCATCACGGCTGGTTTGCAGCGCCTTGCGCAACAGTGGCAATGGGTTAAACGGGTGCTGCGCAGGCATGCTCAAACCGCAGCCCAGCGAATGGCCTAGCCAGCTGACGTGGCGGTATGTCCACTCCCGCTTGCCAGCGATGCCTGCGGGGCCGGGGTTGTGGTGCTGGCTGAGCAAGGCACCCAGCAGCACCGGCGTGTAGCGCACATGCACGCTGTGGCCTTGCAAGGCTGCAGGCAGTTCATGAAAAGCCAGCCATGCGTAGGGCGAGACAAAGTCCAAGTAGAAATCAATGGTTTTCATGCACCACTCCCGGGTTCACCATGCACTTGCCGCCACGCTGGGCGACATACTCACTCAATCTTGCGATGCAGGCAGCGCACGGCCCTGTTGCGTAAGCCCCGCACGCGCCAGCAATTGCTGCCAAATCGCCAAGCGCACCTCACTGTCGCCCTTGGACCAGGCACGAATCTCGTCAATCGAGCGATAGCAGCCCAGGCACAGCGAGCGGTCCGCATTCATCTTGCAAATGTTCACGCAAGGTGATGGCACTACATCTGCATAATCCGCCGCAAACGCGCCACTGGCATTGACGACCTTGGTGCGTGCCGCCAACGGGGCATTGGTATAGACGGGCTCGGCCACCACGTTCACGGTGCTTGTATCCAACTCGCTCATGCTGCATCCTTCACCACATCGGCCACGGGCGCACCAGTTAGCTTTTCCAGATCTTGCGGGGCCAGCGGGAACACGCCATGCGGGTGGCCTGCCGCCGCCCATACCTCGGTAAAACGGAACAGCTCACGGTCAATCAAAGCCACCGGCGCCTGTGCATGGCCTACGGGCGATACGCCGCCAATCGCAAAGCCGGTGCGCTCTTTCACAAAATCAGCATCGGCCTTGCCCACCTTGCCAACCAAGGCCTCGACCTTTTTCTCATCCACGCGGCGGTCGCCCGAGGTGATTACCAGCACGCAGGCGTCATCCTCTTTGCGTCTGAAGATGATGCTCTTGGCGATCTGCCCAACGGCGATACCCAGCGCATCAGCTGCCTCTTGTGCGGTGCGTGCCGATTCACTCAGCATCTGCGGCGCATGCGGGTGCCCCTTGTCCTGCAAGACCTTGCTTACCCGTTGCACGCCCTCTGGCAAGCTCGACAATTCCGCTCCACACATCGCTCTACTCCTTGAATCAATTGCGCACCGATTGTGCCGAGTTGCAAGCACGCTTGCAGGCAGGCGGTCTTATGCTTTTATTTTGATAGCTACCAGCGCTCGCTGAACGTGCGCTAGCAGTCTCTTTAATTCAAAAACCAAGCTTGCTAACGATTAACCCGCACGTTTATTCATCAACGCCACCGCCACGCGCGAGTTGGGCTTTCGCTGCAAAAAATCGCTGATGAAAATGCCCGCATCGACGAGCCTGTCAAGGTCAATACCTGTCTCAATTCCCATGCCGTGCAGCATGTAGACCACGTCTTCGGTCGCTACGTTGCCAGTCGCACCCTTGGCATACGGGCAGCCGCCCAGGCCTGCTATGGAAGACTGAAAGTTCCATACACCCATCTGCAGCGCTGCCAAGGTATTGGACAGGGCCTGGCCGTAGGTGTCGTGAAAGTGGCCGGAAACATGGTCGATATCAAAGTACGGCAAAGTCGCTTCAATCGCCTTTTGTACTTTGATCGGTGTTCCCACACCAATCGTGTCTGCCACGTCCACGCGCTCCACACCAATGCCTTTCATCAGCTCGGCCAGGTAGGCTACGCGCGATGGTGCAATTTCGCCTTCATAGGGGCAACCCACGGTACAGCTCATCGCACCGCGCACGGCGATGCCTGCAGCCTTTGCAGCAGCCACCACGGGCGCAAAGCGTTCAATGCTTTCGGCAATGCTGCAGTTGATGTTTTTCTGGCTAAATGCCTCGCTGGCCGCGCCAAACACGACGATCTCGTCGGGCTTTGAATCAACCGCTGCCTCATAGCCCTTCATGTTGGGCGTCAGTACCGAATACAGCACGCCACCCTTACGTGCCACACCCGCCATTACCTCCGTGTTATCGCCCATTTGCGGCACCCACTTGGGACTGACAAAGCTGGTCACTTCAATCTCTTTCACACCCGCGTCTTGCAGACGGTGCACCAGCTCGATTTTGACGGCGGCTGGCACGGGTGATTTCTCGTTTTGCAGGCCATCACGTGGGCCAACGTCGATCAAATTGACGTGCTTGGGGTAATTCATAGTCGTGCTCCTTGGCTTTTCAAAACCAATTTATTTAATATCCGCGATCCGCGTAGACCACGCCGGTCACCGCGTGCCCGGCAGCAAAGGCCTGCAGCTTCTGCAAAATTTGCAGCAACGTATCTTCCGGCAGCGTGCGCGCTGAGCCATGCGGTGTGATGTTGATCTGTGGACAGCGCCAAAATGGATGCTCGCCCGGCAAAGGCTCTGTGCGGAACACATCCAGCATCGCGCCTGCAACCTGGCCGCTAGCAATCACAGCCAGCAAATCGGCATCCACCAAATGCTGGCCGCGCGCTACGTTGATGATGTAGGCACCGCGCTGCAACTGGTTCAACAGCTTGGTGTTGATGATGTTCTCGGTCTCCGGCGTCAACGGCAGCAGGTTGACCAAAATTCGGGTGCCTTGCAAAAAATCAGCAAACTGATCAGCGCCATGGAAAGTCTGCACGCCCTCTACGTGCTTGGGCGAGCGACTCCAGCCGCGCACCGGGAAGTCAAACTGCGCCACACTCTTAGCCACTCGGTCGCCCAGCACACCCAAGCCCATCACACCTACAGGGTAGTCCGCGCGTGAGCGCAGCGGTTGCAGCCTCCACTCACCAGCCCGTTGTTGACTGCGGTAATGGTCAAGCCCACGGAAGTGGTCGATCACCGCATGACAAACATATTCGGCCATCTGCACCGACATGCCTGCATCCTCCAGCCGCACCACAGGCACGCCTTGGGGTAGCTTTAGCGCCAGCAGAGCATCAACACCTGCCCCCATGTTAAAGATCGCTTTCAAGCCCGCGCCCTGCTCATCCAGCAATAGCTGGGGAGGGCGCCATACCAAGGCGTAATCAGCCTGTGGTGCGCCGGGCTCCCACTTCCACGCGTGGGCTTGTGGAATGTGCTGGCCTATCGCGGCCAGCCATGCATCAGGGTTGCCCCCTTCTGAATAAACAACAATTTTCATGGGCCGCATTTCAGCACATATAAGCGAGCAACCCCGTCATCAACGGGGCAGCCACACGCTTACTCCGCTACTTTTAACTTGAGCAACTCAGCACCTTCGGTCACTTGGTCGCCAGGAGCAAACAGCAGCTCAACCACTTCACCATCAGCAGGGGCGGCAATGGTGTGCTCCATTTTCATCGCTTCCATAACGGCCAGCGGCTGACCCTTTTCGACCTTGTCGCCTGCCTTAACGGCAAAGGACACCACCTTGCCTGGCATAGGTGCCGTCAGGCGCCCGCCTTCGCTGGCGGCATCACCGGCATGGGCCAGTGCGTCAAAGGCGGTGATCTCAACTGCACCGCGCGCTGCAAAAACGTGTACGACCTCGCCTTGCTGCCAGGTCTGCACCGTATCGCGATGGCCGTTGAACTGGAGATCAACCGCATCGGTCTGTGCTGCAAACTGCAGCGGGCCTTGGGCATCGCCCACAGTCAAGTGCAAACCTTCGGGTGCGTAGCGCAGCTCGGCCTGCAGCTTGTCGCCGCCAAACTCAAAATCAAAACGGCGCGCAGTAATGCCGTGCGACTGCCATCCATCGCGGTTGCTAAACGGGTCGGCGGTTTGCGTATCGCGCTCAGCCAACAGCTCAGCCACCACTGCAGCTGCCGCTGCCGTATCAGCGCCAAGCGTGCGCTGCTTGAACAACAATGCTTCTTCGCGCTGGATCAAGGCAGTATCCAGCTTGGCCTGGCCGAACGATGGTGTGGCCAGAATATGGCGCAGGAACTGCACATTGGTCTGCAGGCCCACAATACGCACGGCAGCCAGCGCTGCATCCAGACGCGCCAGCGCTTGTGCACGGTCACCGCCATGCACAATCAATTTGGCGATCATCGAATCATAGAACGGGCTGATGGCATCGCCCTCACGCACGCCGTCGTCAATGCGCACATTGCTGATGGCAAAACTGGTGCAATCAGGTTTGCGGTAGACGTGCAAGGTACCCGTCGCTGGCAAGAAATTGTTCTCGGGATTCTCGGCGCAGATACGTGCCTCGATCGCGTGGCCGATGATCTTCAGCTCGCTCTGCTTCTTGGGCAGCGGCTGGCCACTGGCCACCAGCAATTGCCACTGCACCAGGTCCTCACCCGTGATGGCCTCGGTCACTGGGTGCTCCACCTGCAGGCGGGTATTCATTTCCATAAAGTAGAACTTCATGGCGTCAGGCTGCTCGTAGCCACCGGGTTGCTCGACGATGAATTCCACTGTGCCTGCACCCACGTAGTTCACTGCCTTGGCGGCGGCGACTGCGGCCTCGCCCATTTGCTTGCGCAGGGCTTCGGTCATTCCGGGTGCGGGTGCTTCTTCCAGCACCTTCTGGTGGCGGCGCTGCACCGAGCAATCGCGCTCGAACAGATAGACGCAGTTGCCCTGCGTGTCACCAAACACTTGAATCTCAATGTGGCGCGGGCGCAGCACGTACTTCTCGATCAGCACGGCATCGTTGCCAAAGCTGTTGATTGCTTCGCGTTTGCAGGATTCGAGCGAGGCGGCAAAGTCTTCGCTTTTCTCCACCAATCGCATGCCCTTGCCGCCGCCACCCGCGCTGGCTTTGATAAGCACGGGGTAGCCAATGCGATCAGCCTCTTTGTGCAGCATGGCCGGGTCTTGCCCCGCACCGTGATAGCCAGGCACCAGCGGCACACCCGCTTTCTCCATCAATTGCTTGGATTCAGCCTTGAGGCCCATGGCACGAATGGCGCTGGCAGGCGGGCCGATAAAGACCAGCCCAGCTGCGGCGCAGGCGTTGGCAAAGTCTTCGTTCTCGCTCAAGAAGCCGTAGCCAGGGTGAACGGCTTGTGCGCCAGTGGCCTTTGCGGCTTCCAAAATACGCTCCCAGCGCAGGTAGCTATCTTTGGGTGCGCTGCCACCAATGTGCACCGACTCATCGCAAGCCGCCACATGCTTGGCATTTGCGTCGGCGTCTGAATAGACAGCGACAGTCTTGATCCCCATGCGGCGCGCCGTAGCCGCCACACGGCAAGCGATTTCTCCACGATTAGCAATCAAAATTTTGGTAAACATCGCTTTATTCTCCTAAGTATTTCTTAGCCACTAGCGCTCGCCTCTATTGGTTCTTGCGCTATCAATATCGATTTATATCGTTACCAACACCTGCTGCCGCAGGCACCGGTTCGTCATATCCCAGAAAGCGGCGAATCCTGTGCACCACCGCTTTCAAAAACTTCCACAGCATCCAGGTGATGACCCACATCACCACCAGCACCACGACCAAGGCCACCGCAAATACCAGTGGGTGGTTGATAGCCAACCAGACTGCGCCTATCGACACACCGTCTTCCAGCAAGCTCGCCCCCCAGTTGGAGAATGGCTCCGGGCTGGTGTTGATAGCTGCGCGTGTTGTGGTCTTGGCGACCTGGCTACTGAAAGCCAAGGTGCCGCCCATCAGCGCAGCGGCCGTGGCCATGGTGGCGTTATCCGCACCAAACACGCTGGCTGCCAGAGCAGCGCCAGCAGGCACGCGGACTACGCTTTGCATGGCATCCCAGACCGAATCAACGCCGGGGATCTTGTCGGCAAAAAACTCCACAAACAGTAGCGCGCCACTCAAAAACATGATCACCGGTTGCTGCAGCACCGACAGGCCACCCGGCAACTGCAACCAGCCTGTACTGCCCAGCAAGCCCATAACAAACACCACGGCGTACAGACGGAATCCACTGGCCCAGCCCAACGCAGCGGCCAACGCCATCAGCGATGACCAGTCCCACTGCGACACCGCTTGACCTGCCTGCGCGACGACCTGGCCCACCTGGTCCGCAGCCTGGCCCACGGATTGCGCCGTGTCTTTGTCCACATGCACGCCTACGCCGTGCAGCCAGTTGACGATGGTGTTCCAGATATCCATGGCTAGCCTTTACAAAATCAATGCCTGAACCGGCTGGCGAGCTCCCAGCTGAGAGTCGTCCAACAAGGGCCGCCTCTCAGCGATGCCCGTGACCCTCTTGAGGGGGAAGGCGCACAGCGGCTCAGGAAGTGATGCATGCTAGCCCGCCAACCAGTTAGGTTTGCGCTTGTTCAAAAAGGCTTGCACGCCTTCCTTGCCTTCGTCACTGGCACGGATATCGGCAATGCCTTCTACCGTCGCCTTGATCAGCTCGGCAGTAATCTCGCGCTCAGCCACATCCAGCACCAGTTTTTTGCAAGCGCGCACGGCAGCGGGGCCTGCGGACAGCAGGTGTTTGAGCAAACCATCCACGGCGCCATCCAGCGCATCTCCATCCACCACCTGGTGCACAAAGCCCACGCGCAATGCCTCGGCAGCATCAAAACGCTCGCCCGTCAAAAAATAACGGTGTGCGGCACGGGGCCCCATGGCTCGGATGACATAAGGGCTGATGGTGGCAGGGATCAAGCCAATCTTGACCTCAGACAGGCAAAAGCCTGCGGTGTTCGCGGCCACCGCCATGTCGCAGCAGGCCACCAGACCCATGCCTCCGGCGTATACATCGCCTTGCACGCGGGCGATCGTGGGCTTGGGGCATTCGTAGATCACACGCAGCATATCGGCCAGCTTGCCCGCATCCACCAGGTTTTCGTCCCGGGTGTAGTCGGCCATGGCACGCATCCAGTTCAAGTTGGCGCCAGCACAAAAGGCCGGGCCTTCGGCGGCCAGCACCACGGCGCGCACGCTGTCCATCTGGCCTACGGTGCGGAAGGCCTTGGTGATGTCGGCAATCACCTCGTCACTAAAGGCATTGCGCACCTCAGGCTGGGTCAAGGTGATGGTGGCAACAGGCCCGGTGGCTTCTACGGTCAGGTAGGTACTTTTCATGTTTTACCTCTCGTGCTGCTGCAGGGTTGATTTGCAGCAGCGGTTTGTCCACACACTATCTATTTAATAGCAAACTTTGAGATACAGCGGTCGCTAGCAAGCCAAAACATCTCAAACCCTCAACGGCTTACATGCGGAACACGCCAAACTTGGTGTCTTCAATCGGTGCGTTACGCGTGGCGGCCAGGCCCAGCGCCAGCACGCGGCGCGTGTCAGCCGGGTCGATCACGCCGTCATCCCACAAACGGGCCGATGCGTAGTACGGGTGGCCTTGCTCTTCGTACTGCTGGCGAATCGGTGCCTTGAAAGCCTCTTCCTCGTCCGCACTCCAGCTACCACCCTTGCCTTCAATACCATCGCGCTTAACGGTCGCCAACACACTGGCTGCTTGCTCGCCCCCCATCACGCTGATACGAGCGTTTGGCCACATCCACAAGAAACGCGGGCTGTACGCACGCCCGCACATGCCGTAGTTGCCGGCGCCAAAGCTGCCACCAATGATGATGGTGAACTTGGGCACGCTGGCCGTAGCTACCGCCGTCACCAGCTTGGCACCGTGGCGGGCAATACCCTCGTTCTCATACTTACGGCCCACCATGAAGCCGGTGATGTTTTGCAAGAACACCAGCGGGATCTTGCGCTGGCAGCACAGCTCGATAAAGTGCGCGCCCTTAACCGCCGACTCGCTGAACAGAATTCCGTTGTTCGCGATGATGCCGACTTCCATACCTTCGACCCGTGCAAAACCGCACACCAGGGTACTGCCAAAGCGAGCCTTGAACTCGTCAAAATCGCTGCCATCCACCACACGGGCGATGATCTCGCGCACATCAAACGGCTTGCGAGTGTCAACAGGGATCACGCCATACAGCTCGCTGGCGGGGTAGGCTGGATCGACAGGCGCCTTGTCAGCCGGGTTGGGGGCCTTGGCCTTGTTGAGGTGGCTGACAGCTTTGCGTGCCAGCGCCAGCGCGTGTATGTCGTTGTCAGCCAGGTGGTCAGCCACGCCGGACAGGCGTGTATGCACATCACCGCCGCCCAGATCTTCGGCACTCACCACTTCACCCGTTGCCGCCTTCACCAGTGGGGGGCCGCCCAAGAAGATGGTGCCCTGGTTTTTAACGATGATGGACTCATCACTCATCGCCGGCACATAAGCGCCGCCTGCGGTGCAACTGCCCATAACCACGGCCACCTGTGCAATGCCTTGCGCCGACATATTGGCCTGGTTGTAGAAGATGCGGCCAAAATGCTCGCGATCAGGGAAAACGTCGTCTTGGTTGGGCAGATTAGCGCCGCCCGAATCAACCAGATAAATACAGGGCAGACGGTTTTGCGCTGCAATTTCTTGTGCGCGCAAATGCTTTTTTACCGTCATGGGGTAGTAGGTACCCCCTTTGACCGTGGCATCATTGCAGACAACCATGCAATCCACGCCACTCACACGGCCCACGCCAGCGATCAGGCCAGCACCCGGCGCATCGTTGTTGTACATGTTGAGCGCGGCCAGTGGCGCCAGTTCCAAAAATGGCGTCCCAGGATCCAACAGCATTTGCACGCGATCACGCGGCAGCAGCTTGCCACGGCCCACATGCTTGGCACGGGCAGCCTCGCCGCCACCTTGGGCAATTTTGGCGGCCTGGGCACGCAGATCATCGACCAGCGTATGCATGGCCTCCGCATTCGTCTGGAAATCTGCCGATCGTGCGTTCAGCTGTGTTGCAAGTTTGCTCATGCTTGTCCTCTTGAATGTTCTAGCGTTCTTAACAGAATCACTTTTTTATCTAAAAATAGTCTGCAGCTATAAAGCCACCCCAGACCATGCATACCGTTGAAACCGTTCTGCTCGTGCTGATGATTGGTGCCGTTACCGGCATCATCGCCCGCTATATCCGAGCCATTCCACTGCCGCTGATCCAAATCGTCATAGGCGCCGTGTTGTCCTGGCCCCAGAAGGGCCTGCATATCGACTTCGACCCCGGCTTGTTCATGCTGCTGTTTATCCCGCCGCTGCTGTTTGCCGATGGATGGCGCATTCCCAAGCGCGAGTTCTTTGCTTTGTACCAGCCCATTTTGAAACTGGCATTCGGGTTGGTGCTGTTTACCGTGATTGGTCTGGGCTACCTCATCCATTGGATGATCCCCGAAATGCCACTGACCGTAGCCTTTGCGCTGGCCGCCGTCATATCGCCCACCGATGCGGTAGCGGTATCCGCCATCACACGCAACCTGGGCATGCCTCCCCACACCATGCATGTGCTGGAGGGTGAGTCGCTGTTGAACGATGCATCGGGCCTGGTGGCTCTCAAATTTGCGATTGCAGCCACCTTGACCGGCGTGTTCTCGTGGACCCAGGTCACGCGCGAGTTTTTGTGGATCGCCTTGGGCGGCCTGGGCATTGGTGCCTTGGTGGGCTGGGGCTTTAGTTACCTGCGCGAAGCCGTAACCCGCCGCCTGGGCGATGTAGCCGCCACGCAGATGGTGCTGTTGCTGGTGTTGCTGCCCTTTGCGGCCTATTTGCTGGGCGAGAAATTTGGCGTGTCGGGCATTTTGGCCGCCGTGGCGGCTGGTGTTGCCACCAATTTTGGTGACTTGAACCGGGCCGATTACATCTCGGAGCGCATGCAAACTGCAGGCACCTGGTCCATGGTTGAATCGGCTTTTAACGGCGCGATCTTTTTGCTGCTGGGCCTGCAGTTGCCCTCGATCATCGGCGTGACCTTGCGTGACGCGGGCCACGACTGGTGGATTTTGGTGGGCTATGTCTGCATTATCTCGACCGCCCTGCTTCTGCTGCGCTGGATCTGGGTATCCATCAGCGTAGCGCGCAGCCTGCACAAGGCCCACCGCGCCGGCAAGATGGCCGAAAAACCCAGCCGCTGGCTGAACCTGGCAACCACGCTGGCGGGTATCCGCGGCGCGGTAACCCTGGCGGGCGCCTTGTCGGTGCCGCTGCTGCTGAACAACGGCCAGCCCTTCCCGGCACGTGACATGTTGATCTTCTTGGCCACCGGCACCATCTTGTTTACGCTGATGGTCGGCAGCATTGGCCTGCCCCTGGTTTTGCGCAAGCTGCCGCCTAACAGCGAGCCCGAATCGGTGACAGAAGAGCGCCAGGCCCGCATTGCCGCGTGTCGCGCCGCAATTAACAGCCTGACAGTAAGCGAAGAAGATGCTGCGCAGCAGCCCACCGAATGGCAGGCCCAGCAGCATGAGATTGAAGGCCGCATTGCGCGCGAGTACCGCAACCGCATTGACCTGCTGGACGACGACAAAACGCCAGAGACGGCTGACGCCCAGGACATGAGCACGCCAGAGGCTGTGCAGCAGCGCCGCCTTCGCTATGTGGCAGAGCTGGAGCTGCGCCTGCAGTGCATCAAGGTGGAGCGCCACACGATTTACGCCGAGCGACACAACAACCGCATCAACGACGAATCGCTGCGCAGCCTGGTGCAAGAGCTGGATCTGAGCGAGATCACGCTGCGCAAGCGCCTGGACGTGGCACGACGCGCTGCCGCCAAGCAGGCGGCCAAGCTGTGATGTCGTTGATCCAGAAGTAACGCGCAACATGATTGGGTGATGTTGATCAGGCGGTTTTTACCGTCTCCAGCTTCAGCGCTTCAATCATCGCTTCGCGGATCTTGAACTTCTGGATCTTGCCCGTCACCGTCATTGGGAAGGCATCAACAAACTCGATATAACGCGGCACCTTGTAATGCGCAATCTTGCCTTTGCAAAAGGCGCGCAGTGCATCCTCATCCAGTTGCTGGTCTTTTTTGACGATCACCCAGGCGCACAGCTCTTCGCCAAAACGGCTGTCGGGCAGGCCCACCACCTGCACGTCCTGCACCTGCGGGTGGGTGTAGAGGAACTCCTCAATCTCACGCGGGTAAATGTTCTCGCCGCCACGGATCACCATGTCCTTCATACGGCCGACGATGTTGACATAGCCCTCGTCATCCATGGTGGCCAGATCGCCCGTGTGCATCCAGCCTTCGCTGTCAATCGCCTCACGCGTCTTGGCTTCGTCACCCCAGTAGCCGTGCATGACCGAATAACCGCGCGTGCACAACTCGCCAGAGGTGTTGCGCGCAACGGTCTCGCCAGTATCGGGGCTGATGATCTTGACTTCGAGGTGCGGCTGCACCATACCTACCGTGGACACGCGCTTGTCCAGCGGTGTATCGGTCGAGCTTTGGCAACTGACCGGGCTGGTTTCCGTCATGCCATAGGCGATGGTGATCTCAGACAAACTCATCTCGCTGACCACGCGCTTCATAACCTCAATCGGGCAGGGCGAGCCAGCCATGATGCCGGTGCGCAAGGTGGACAGGTCAAACTCTTTAAAACGCGGATGATCCAGCTCGGCAATAAACATGGTTGGAACACCGTGCAAGCCGGTGCATTTTTCTGCCTGCACGGCCTCCAGCACGGTGATTGCATCAAAGCCATCGTTGGGGTAGACGATGGTGGCGCCATGCGTCATGCATGCCATATTACCCAGCACCATGCCAAAGCAGTGGTACAGCGGAACGGGGATGCACAACCGATCTTTCTCACTCAGCTTCATCGCCTCGCCAATGAAGAAGCCGTTGTTCAAGATATTGCGGTGCGTCAACGTAGCGCCCTTGGGGAAGCCTGTGGTACCACTGGTGAACTGGATATTGACCGGGTCATAAGGCGTCAAAGTCTTGGCAATCTGGGCGATTTGCGGATCTTGTGCATTACCCGTGGCGGTAAACCGCGAAAAGCGCTCCATACCCGGCTGTTCATCACCCTTGCCCGCGACATCTATCCACACCACCCAGCGTAAATCCGGCAAGGCCTGGCTGTGCAGCTGGCCCGGCTGGCTGGTGGCCAGCTCCGGCGCCAACTCGCGCACCATACCCAGGTAGTCACTGGTTTTAAAGCGCTCCATCACAAAGAGCGCCTTGCACTGCACTTTGTTTAGTGCGTATTCCAGCTCAGAGGTACGGTAAGCGGGGTTGATATTGACGAGGATGATGCCGACTTGGGCCGTAGCAATTTGCAGCAGCACCCATTCCACATTGTTGTGCGACCAGATACCAACGCGATCACCCTTACCAATACCAGCACGCAGCATGGCACTGGCCAGTTGCGAGGATTGCTGCACCAACTGTGTGTATGTCAGGCGAACGCCTTGGTGGCGGCTGACCAGTGCATCCCGGTCGCCAAACTGTGCAGCGGTGTCGGCCAGTTGCTGGCCAATGGTTTTGTCGAGCAACCGCGGCTCGGATGCACCGCGCGCATAGCTGATAAACGAAGCGTTGTCGCTCATGCCTGTCTCCTGTCTGCCTGGGGCCAGGGCTCTACATTTCACCCGTGACCGCATCGAATCTTTGATATCACCCCAGCATACGCCAGCCCATCGCGCAAATGATGGCAGCGAGGTTGCAAAAGTCGCCAGTACAATTAGCCTTTGCTGGCAGTTTTCTACCCTGTTGCCCATGGCCAAACCACTTCCCTCCTCTGCCGTTGTGCACCACCCCGCCGTTACGCCCATGGCTTTTGTGCGGGCGATTGCGCGGGCATACCAGCACCGGGGCTTGAGCCCTGACAAAGCGCTGCAATTGGCGCAAATTGACCCCTTGGTGATCGAAGAAGGAAAGACCGGCATCACCGCCCTGCAGTTTGAAGCCTTGTCCGACGCAGCCATGCAAGAGCTAGACGATGAAGCCTTGGGCTGGTTCAGCCGCCGTCTACCCTGGGGCAGCTACGGCATGCTGGCGCGCGCTTCGCTCACCAGCCCCAACCTGGGCATTGCGCTCAAGCGCTGGTGCCGCCACCACGGTTTACTGACTGACGACCTGCAACTGAACCTGCAAGTCCAGGGCGACACCGCCACGCTAGAGATCATCGAGCACGCAGGCCTGGGTGAGTTGCGTGAATTTTGTCTCGTTTCCATGCTGCGCAATATCCACGGGCTGTCGAGCTGGTTTGTCGACTCGTCGCTGCCACTGTTCAAAGTCTCCTTCCCGTTTGCAGCACCCGCACATGCCGACGTGTATGCACTACTCTTCCCAGGAGACGTGCAATTTGATGCCCCCGTCACCTGCATGCAGTTTGATGCACGCTACCTTGCTCTGCCGATTGCCCGTGACGAAGCCGCCTTACAGCGCATGCTGCAGCGCGCATTACCACTGACCGTGCGCCCTTATCGGCGTGACCGGCTAATGGTGCAGCGCGTACGCCAGCTCTTGGCGGCCGACCCTTCGGCCATGCACAGTGCCGAAACCCTGTCAAAAAAACTGCATCTTTCGCTGCGCACTCTGCACCGCCAGTTAAAGGACGAAGGCGCATCGCTACAAATGCTGAAAGACGAAGTACGCCGCGAACGCTCTTTGACCCTGCTGCACCGCACCAACCGGCCCATCAAACAAATCGCTCAGTTAGCGGGCTTCAGCAACGACAAAAGCTTTATCCGCGCCTTTCGCACCTGGATGGGCATGTCACCCGCCGAATACCGCAAGAACACGCGTCCACCGGCATAAAAAGCAACCACTCTGGCACACAGGCGCATCGGCCACCCGGTAAACCATGCCAAGATAGGGCAAAAATACGAGGAGACATCGTCGTGATCGAGCTCTACCATTGCGTCAGCGCGCGCTCATTCCGTGCCTTGTGGATGCTGGAGGAACTGGGCCTGCCCTACCAGTTGCACATGCTGCCCTTCCCACCGCGCGCGCTGGCTAAAAATTATCTGGACATCAACCCGCTTGGCACGGTGCCATTGCTCATTGACGGCGACACGCGCATGACCGAGTCCGCCGCGATTTGCCAATACCTGGCAAGCAAAGCAGCAGACAAGCATCTGGATATATCCACGAGCGACCAGGCCTATGGCAGCTACTTGAACTGGCTGCATATGTCAGATGCGACGCTCACCTTTCCGCAAACACTGTTGCTGCGTTACCAGTATTTTGAGCCCGGCCCACGCCGCCAGCCGCAAGTGGCTGAAGACTACACACGCTGGTTTTTAGGCCGCCTGCGCGCGGTAGAAAGCGCTGTCGTGGATCGCAGCTATCTCTGTGCCGATCGCTTTACTGCAGCCGACGTAGCCGTGGGCTATGCGCTGATGTTGTCAGACTACTTGGGCATGTCAAGCCAATGGGGCCCAGCCACGCAAAACTATTGGATGGGCCTGCAACAACGCAATGCCTTTTTGCGCAGCTTGGAGGCAGAAAAATCTGCAGCCATCGCGCAAGGCGTGGATCCAATTCCATCGCCATTGATTCGCCCCTAAAAACCCGCCTATCGGAGTGAGAGATGATTGCAGTTGATGACAACAGCACTATTGGCAATGCGCTAAGTGCCGCCGTAGCACGCTATGCGGGCAATAGCTTGCTAGCAGTCCCGGGCAACCCCAAGCGCAGCTATCTGCCCGAAGGCGCAGAGTTCAGCTACGCGCAGGTGGGCGCGCTGGTAGAGCAACTCAAAGCCGTTTACCAGGCAGCAGGCTATGGCGTCGGCCACCGCATTGGGCTGTATCTGGAAAGCCGGCCCGAGCATATGCTGCACAAGCTGGCGATTAACAGCTTGGGCATTTGCTGCGTTCCCATTAACCCCGACTACAAACGCCGCGAGCTGAACTACCTGATCGACCACGCCCAGCTGGATCTGATCATTTGCTTACCTGAGCGCTTGGCCGCCATTCAAGAATCGCTGCAAGACACGCGCACCCAGCCCGGAGTAGTCACTACCGACCCAGCCTGCTATACCGCGCTGGCCTTGCCTGCTGCGCGCACCATGCCATCCGGCGTGCTGAACGCAGACACACCCGCCAGCATCCTCTACACATCAGGCACCACTGGCCAACCCAAAGGCTGTGTGCTGTCGCATGCCTACGAGCTGGCTGCAGGCAAATGGTATGCGCAGCATCCGGGGTTTATCTCCATTCGCGAAGGGCAAGAGCGGCTCTACAACCCGCTACCGCTATTCCACGTCAACGCATCGATTCTGTCGTTTTACTGCATGCTGCTGACGGGCGGCTGCCAAGTCCAAACCGATCGCTTTCAGCCCAGCCGTTGGTGGGAGGAGGTGGCCACCAGCCGCGCCACCATCGTGCATTACCTGGGCGTCATCATTCCGCTGCTGCTTAAGCAACCCGAATCCGAATGGGAGAAAAAACACTGCGTGCGCTTTGGCTACGGCGCGGGAGTTGAGCCGCAGTTGCACGCCACCTTTGAGCAGCGCTTTGGCTTTCCGCTGATCGAGTTGTGGGGCATGACTGAGATTGTGCGTACGCTGTCTGACCATATGGAGAACCGCCAGGTCGGCACCCGCTCTTTCGGTCGCGGCGGCCCGGGGTTAGAGGTAATGGTGGCTAACGAGTTTGGTGAAGCCGTGCCCCACGGCACACCAGGTGAAATGCTGGTGCGCCATTCCGCCGAAACGCCGCGCAAGCATTTCTTCACCGAATACCTGGACAACCCCGACGCCACCGCCACGGCCTGGGAAGGCGGCTGGTTCCACACCGGTGATGTGGTCGTGCAAGATACCGATGGGCTTCTGCACTTTATGGACCGTCGCAAAAACATCATCCGTCGATCGGGTGAGAATATTGCCGCCGCCGAGGTAGAGGCTGTGCTGCTATCACACCCCAAGGTGCAGCAGGTAGCGGTGCTGGCAGCACCTGACGACATCCGCGAAGAAGAAGTACTGGCCAGCATTGTGCTGGTGCCAGGCATGCAATCGGGAACCGCAATTTGCCAAGAGCTATTTGATTTTTGCCGCCAAGAAATGGCCTATTACAAAGTACCCGGCTGGTGGTGGTTTACCACAGAGATCCCCACCACCGGAACGCAAAAAATCCAGAAGCATCGCATTTTGAGCGCGGGCCAAGACCCACGCTCGCTTCCCAATGTGCTGGATATGCGGGCACTAAAAAAGCGCTGAACGCGCTTTTGAAAAGGACTCAACAAACGGCTACACCGTTTGTGTACGCCTTGGTAAATCACCCATGTCAGCAAAGCAGCTTGCAGCGCCTGCATCCAGCAAATCTTGCGCTGGGCACACGGCGTGCAGCGGTGAATGATAGGCCCAGACCGTAGCGCCAGCGGCCACACCAGCTTGCGTGCCTGTCACGCTGTCTTCAATCACCAGGCAGTGCTTGGGGTCAGCACCCAATGCGGATGCCGCTGCCAAGTACACATCGGGGAAGGGCTTGGTGCGCGGCATCTCATGGCCGCTAAAAATGCGTCCTTCAAAATACGGCAGCAATCCCGTCAGGCGTAGTTGCATCTCTACCTTTTTGCGATCGGCGCCGGAGGCACAGGCGATCTGGCCCTTGAACTGCGCATGCAGTGCCTTCACCGCCTCTACTGCGCCATCAATGGCTTTCACGTCTTTTTCTAGCGCGGCATTGCGGCGGGCGTAGAACTCCTCCATCCAGGCATCGGTCAAGGGCTTGGCGGTATTAGCCTCGATCAAATCCTTCTGGCTGCGTACCATCTTGCCAATGAAAAGCTGCAGGCACTCCTCCGACGACAAGGCCCAGCCAGCCTCATTCAGCATCGCGCACAACACGCGGTTGGTGATGACTTCGCTGTCCACCAACACGCCATCACAATCAAACAACACCGCGTCAAAGCGGGTGACTTCGGTCATAAAACTTCCTTGGATTGCGGACATCTACGCCCACTTAAAACTGGTCGCCATCGGCGTAAAACCAGCGGCCTTCTTCATATACAAAACGACTGCGCTCGTGCAGGCGCACGGCGCGGCCCTGTACTTTATAGCGTGCTACAAATTCAACCTCAGCAGTAGCATCCGATGTCTGCATAAAGTCCTTCACCTGCAAGCCAAGCCACTGGCAAGATGGCGAAAAATCCAAGGTCTGCGGCCGATGGCCCACCTGCCAGGTCGCCATCAAATACGCTGCGCGCTCTTGTACAAAGGCGGTATAGCGTGATCGCATCAATTGCTGCGCATCAGGCGCTGGGGTGTTGATAAAGTCGTCAATATAGCGACCGCAACATGCTGCATAGGCCGCACCGCTACCGCAGGGGCACAGATCTGCGTCTACGCCCTGCACTGCTTTTTTCTTAGCCATGGGTTTCTCTATTGAATAGCGCCAAACACTTTACGCACAACGGCACTGGCGCTGCCAACAGGGTCTTGGCGAATTTTGCGCTCTTGCTCAGCAATCACGGTGTACAGGCCGTCCAGGGTTTTTTCCGTCACATACTGGTTCAGGTCCAGCCCACTACTACTCATACCAAAGGCTGATGCCTTACTGAGCAATTGGTTGTACTGCTGTACCACACCGACTTGCCCCGTGGCTTCGGTCACCACAGGCAGAAAGCGTTGCGAGAGGGGCTGACGGGTTTTGCCAATGAAGAACGCAGTCACCGAGTTATCGCCGCCCGACAGAATGCGCTTGGCATCATCCACTGTCATACTTTGCACCGCACCCAAGAGTACATCTTTGCCCATGGGGACGGCTGCCTCGGCTGCGCGGTTGATGCCCTGCTCCACCTCATCCACATAGCGGCCTTGGCCCAGGCGCCGCATCAGTTTGGCGGCATCTCCCAAGTAGCCAGGCAGCGGTATACGTAGTTGAGGGTTGTTTAAAAACCCGCCTTGCTGACCTAGCTGGTTAATCGCCACTTGCGCGCCTTGCGTGAGCACTGCTTTGATGCCACTGCTGGCATCGGCATTGGTCAAATCAGCCAACGACAAGGCATAGCTAGGCAGCGCGGCGCCAGATGCCGCCAGCAACGCAGCGGCACGCAGAATGGCTGCGCGGCGCGCCAGGGGAGTAGATGAGATCAATGGTTTATTCAACATAGGCTGACGCCCCCGAAATGGGTGAATCCTATTGTGGGAAATTGGTCGCTATCGCTTGACTAGTGGGCACCAACAGCTATTTTAACAATAGCACCTCTCCTAGTGCCCGAAGCTATCTGCATCCATGATGGGCGACCCATCATTTTGCAAGGCGTTGATCGCGGCCATATCAACGTCACCCAGCGCAAAATCAAACACCTGCAAGTTTTCGCGTTGGCGCTGCGCATCGCTGGATTTTGGAATCGCCACCAAGCCTTGCTGCACATGCCAGCGCAGCACAATTTGTGCAGGCGTTTTGCCATGTGCTGCGGCCATCACGACAATGGCGGGCTCTTGCAACATAGCCGTACCCTTGCCTAACGGGCTCCACGATTCCGTCACGATGCCGTGCTGCGCATGCACCGCTCGCAACGCCAGCCGCTGGTGGTAGGGCGCCAGCTGGATCTGGTTAACATGCGGCACCATACCGTTATCCACCAAACGCTGCAGGTGCTCTGTTTTGAAATTGGATGTACCAATCGCCCGTACCAAGCCGGCATCCAACAAACGCTGCAGGCCATCAAAGGCATCCACAAACCGGTTCTGGTCTGGATTGGGCCAGTGAATAAGTAGCAGGTCCGCATAGTCCAGCCCCAAGCGCTTCAAGCTCGCCTCGCACGCAGTGCGGGCACCCTGCACGCTATGCCACTGGCGGTTGAACTTGGTGGTAACAAAAATCTGTTCGCGCGGCACACCAGACTGGCGAATAGCCTCGCCAACGGCCTCTTCATTTTGGTAGTTCTCTGCGGTGTCGATATGGCGGTAACCCTCGGCCAACGCGCTCTTGACGACAGTCACCGCCTCTCCCCCTTTAAGCGGCCAGGTGCCAAAGCCGATTTGGGGTATTGATACACCGTTGCGCAATACCACCGTGGGGCTGGTCGATAAGTTCTGCTTCATTTATTCTCTCCAAGGTCATAGCAGCCGCGTCCCAGTAACCCAACCGGAGAAATCATGTTTTCAATGAGCGTTCCATGGTGGGAGTTCGTCGTTCGCGGCATTGCCGTCTATGCATTTTTGCTGATTTTCCTGCGACTGACCGGGCGCAGGCAGTATGGCCAGTACGACCCCTTTGATTTGATCCTGCTGCTGATCCTGTCGAACGCGGTGCAAAACTCCATGAACGCGGGTGACAACTCGCTGATTGGTGGACTGATATCCGCCACCACCTTGATCGCCTGCCACGCCCTGATGGCACAGTTGAGCTACCGGAGCCCCTGGGTATCGCGCTGGGTAGACGGCCTGCCCAAGCAAGTGATCAAAGACGGCACTGTTAACCATCAGATCATGGACCGTGAACTGATCACCAATGAGGACCTGAATGCCGCCCTGCGCGCCGCCGGCTGCCTGCATACCTACGAGGTGGAACAGGCCACGATCGAGACCAATGGTCAAATCACCATCGTGATGCGCAACCGCGATAGCGTGCGCAAGGATGATGTGGTGTAGCGTGGCCTCATAAAAAATGCCCCACTGCGCGCATCCACAGTAGGGCATGGCATCTAAATTGATAGCAATTACATCAAGGCGCGCGTGATCAAAATCTTCTGCACATCGCTGGTGCCTTCATAAATTTGGCAAACGCGTACATCGCGGTAGATGCGCTCTACAGGGAAGTCATTGACCACGCCGTAGCCGCCCAAGGTTTGAATAGCGGCGCTGCAGACACGCTCGGCCATCTCGCTGGCAAACAGCTTGGCCATGGCGGCTTCTTTCAAGCAAGGCAGGCCTGCGCCGCGCAAGCTGGCGGCATGCCAGATCAACTGGCGCGCCGCCTCAATCTGTGTGGCGCAATCGGCCAGGCGGAATCCCACGGCCTGATGGTTGATGATGGCGGTGCCAAAACTCTCGCGCTCTTTGGCGTATTGCACGGCCACGTCAAACGCGCTGCGAGCCATACCCACGCTTTGCGCGGCAATTCCGATGCGCCCACCCTCTAGTGCGCCCAGCGCAATTTTGTAGCCCTCGCCTTCGGCACCAATCAGGTTCTCTTCCGGGATCTCGCAGTTTTCAAAATTGATTTGTGCGGTATCGCTGCTGTGCTGGCCCAGTTTTTCTTCCAGCCGAGCTACTTGGTAGCCCGTGGCATCGGTCGGCACAATGAAGGCACTCATGCCTTTTTTACCCGCCGCTTTGTCGGTCACTGCAATCACAATCGCCACCTGGCCGTTTTTTCCGCTGGTGATGAACTGCTTGACTCCGTTGATGACATAGCGATCGCCCCGCTTAACCGCCGTAGTGCGCAGCGCGCTGGCATCTGAGCCAACATGCGGCTCAGTCAGGCAGAAGGCGCCCAGCATCTCGCCCTGGGCAAGCGGTGTCAGCCATTGTTTTTTCTGCGCTTCGCTGCCGTAGCGCATCAAGATAGCATTGACGGGGCAGTTGGTTACGCTGATCGCTGTGCTGGTACCACCATCGCCTGCGGCGATTTCTTCCAGCACCAAAGCGAGCGACAAATAATCCAATGCGGCACCGCCATACTGCTCTGGCACGCAAATGCCGTAGGCGCCCAGTTGCGCCAAGCCTTTGTGCACATCACGTGGGAAGTGGTGCTCCTTATCCCAACGCGCAGCATTGGGCCACAACTCGGCTTGGGCAAAATCCCGCACCGCATCGCGGATCATTTTCTGGTCATCATTCAGCAACATCTTTAGTCTCCAGCCGTTCTTAATTTATTTAGTAAAAAGCCCGCTAGCGCCCTTCCAGCGTTTGCTAGGAGCTCTTTTTTTATAGTTCACCATGCTTGGCGCACACCGTCATGGCGCAACAAACGGCCTGTGTCAGCACTGGTTACACTCGCCAAAGTTTGCACCAGGCCTTGCACGCTTTGCGCCAGACTCAGAGGAGCACTGGCACCACCCATGTCGGTCTGCACCCAACCCGGATCCAAAGCCACCACGCTTGCACCCGGCCATTGAGCGTGGCTGCTGGCCACCACCATGTTCAGCGCCGCTTTGCTGATGCGGTATAACCAGGCGTCGGGCTCGGCTTCATCCAGGCGCGACATCTCGCTGCTCAGAAAGCCCAACACGCCACCCGCCGCTTGCACCCGTGGTGCAATCTGGGGCAGCACTTGCATCGCACCCAGCACATTGGTGTGCATGACACGGTCAAACGCTTGCTGCGAAGGCGGTGTATCGGCGCGCAGATCGCTCCACACGCCTGCAACATACAGCGCCACATCAATCTTTTCGCCATCCAGCAAGCAGGCCAAGCTGCTCACACTGGCAGGCTCAGCCACATCGACCTGGTGTACTTCGGCACCCAGCGCTTGCACCCGCGCACGGCCCGCAGCATCGCGCACCGTGGCAATCACCCGCTGGCCTGCATTGCAATATTGGCGCACCAACTCCAAGCCAATTCCGCGCGATGCTCCAATAACGAGGATCGTGGACATAGACGGCGCACTCACTTAAGTACGCCCTGCTCTTGGGCGATTTGCTGCTGGTAGCGAGCCACCATGTCTGCTTGCGCCTCAGGCACAGCCTGCTGCCCAATTTGGTCATGGATGATCTGGTTGAGTGTTGGCAATACGCTGCGCTCCACCTGTGCCTCAACGCTCCATAGCTTGGATCGCATCAACGCTTTGGCGCAGTGCAGATAGGCCTCGTGCACCTCAACCTCCATCACCAGCTTGGGCAATTGGCGCTCACCAACAAAGCGGTTGATAAAGTCTGCCTCATCACGCAGGCGCACCACACCATTTACGCGCAGGGTTTCGTCCACACCCGGCACCATAAACAGCAGACCTACGCGCGGGTCGTGCAGCAGGTTGCTGATGCTGTCGAGCCGGTTGTTGCCGCCCGCATCAGGCAGCAGCAAATGCTTGTCATCTACTACTTTGACAAAGCCTGGAAGGCCGCCGCGCGGTGATGCATCCAGCATCGCGCCATCAATGCCCCCACTGGCCAAAACGCACAACGGCGACAGCGCAATAAAGCGCTGGCAATGCACATCCAAGTGATCAAGTTGCTTTCGCACTGCTCGCTCGGCGGGCTGTGCATAGATGATGCGCAATTGATCCAATGTGGTGATCATGCGTCGCCGTCTCCATCACACGGGAGCACCGCAGCGTACAGCGCGCAATACTCTTGCCATGAGGGATCGAACATGGTGGAAATTTCCACATCCAACTGTTCAGCGTGTTGCTCGGCAGCCGCGAGCACCTGGGACATCGCAGTATCTAGGTTCTCCACATAAAAGCCAGATACCAGCTCACCAGAACCGTTCACGCGGCTGAAGGTAAGAATGCCTTGCTCTAATTGCTCCCACGCGGCTTGCAGGCTTGTCTGCACCTGTTTGGCCAAGTCCAACTCCTGCGCATGGACCACGGGTATCTTCACTTCCAAGTAATTGGGCAAGTCTGCACGGGTGGCAACTGCATTAGCGCCCACACGAAGCGACAACAAATCAGCCGGTGCGTCATCAGCTGCATCCCGCTGGCGCACCTCAAATGTCGACCAGCAGTCCTCATCATCTTTGGGGAATCGGTAGGTGCGCCCCATCTCTTCATGCTGGAAGGCATCAAAAATGGCGGGGAAAACCGACAGCGGCGCAGCACCACTGACACCTTGCGAGAAGCCATCAACAAAATCCACAGGCCCCACGCGCACCGCAAAATCCCACTCACCCAGCACATGGTCAAGCATGATGAAGCTCATGTGGCGGGCGTGCTCCAGCATGTCAGCAGGAATGATTTTTTCAAACGCCAGCTCTAGCCCCACAATGCCACCGGCATCGTAGTGGCCCACTAGCAAGTCAGAGCAGGCCAGCTCAAAGCTATCCATGCCCATGCTGAAGTCACTGCCCAAAGTGCGGTTTCGAAAGGCTTGTACCTTATAGCCCGGCAAACTGGGGGCAGCACGCACCAAGGCCATGGCATTTTCAAACTGTTCAGCATTGCCGTGGGCGCTGATCACAATGCGCTTGAACAAGCTGCCATCAGCACGCTCTAGCTCCAGCGCCAAATCAGGCGCGTAGCGTGCAAGCATTTCGTTGGCCTTAGCCACGTACTCTTGATCAGGCATGAGCGCAAGGTTTCGCTCCTCATAAACCAGCTCTTGCCAAAAGGCTTCGATAGTGGTGGCGTCCAGCAGCTCTGGCTGGTTGGTTTGCGCGTCGTCAGTCATGGCGAGCCTCCTTTACCAGTGCATTGTGCAGGATATGGACTCAGATCACATGGTGCAGCCCATTGCGGGCCTGTGATCTAAACGCGTGTTAACGGTGTAAAACTTGGCCGTACGCGCTCACGATCAAACACGCACAGCCTGCCTTGCTAAGCAAGATGGCTTACACCAACTCAATCGCCATCGCCGTTGCCTCGCCACCACCGATACACAGGGTCGCCAGACCACGTTTTTTACCTCGTGCCTTCAGCGCATGCAGCAAGGTCACCAGGATGCGGGCGCCGCTTGCACCAATCGGGTGCCCCAAGGCGCAGGCACCACCATTGACGTTAACGATGTCGTGCGGCACTTTCAAATCGGCCATCAGCGCCATGGGAACCACAGCAAAGGCTTCGTTGATCTCCCATAGATCTACGTCCTCCACCTTCCACCCGGCTTTCTTCAACGCCTTTTGCGTAGCGCCCACGGGTGCGGTGGTAAACCACTCGGGTTCTTGCGCAAAGGTAGCGTGCGACACGATACGCGCCAGTGGCTTACAGCCCAGTTCCTTGGCGGTAGATTCACGCATCAGCACCAATGCGGCGGCGCCGTCGTTGATGCTGGAGCTAGAAGCCGCGGTAATTGTGCCGTCCTTTTTGAACGCAGGCTTCAAGCTCTTGATCTTGTCAAGCTTGGCCTTAGCAGGACCTTCATCCTCTGAAACTGTCACATCGCCCTTGCGGGTAGAGACAGTGACGGGTGTGATCTCGTCCTTGAACGCACCTGATTTAGTAGCTGCTTGCGCACGCTCTACGCTGGCAATGGCAAACTGATCTTGCGCTTCGCGAGTGAAGTTGTATTTGGCTGCGCAGTCTTCACCAAAAGTGCCCATAGAGCGACCAGGCTCATAAGCGTCTTCCAAACCATCCAACATCATGTGGTCAAAAACTTTGTCGTGGCCCATGCGATAGCCTGCGCGGCCTTTCTTCAGTAAGTACGGCGCATTGGTCATGCTCTCCATACCGCCCGCAACCATCACATCGCGGCTTCCAGCCACCAGCTGGTCATGCGCCAAGATGGTTGCCTCCATGCCCGCACCGCACATTTTGGACAGCGTGACCGCACCCGTACTCTTAGGCAAACCGCCTTTGAACAGCGCTTGGCGCGCAGGTGCCTGGCCTTGGCCTGCCATCAGGCAATTGCCAAATAGCACTTCTTCCACCAACTCAGGCTTCACGCCTGCACGCTCAACAGCTGCCTTAATGGCAGCACCACCCAAATCATTGGCTGACAACTCAGCAAAGTCGCCCATAAAGGCACCCATAGGCGTGCGCGCTGCGCCGACAATTACGATTGGATCATTCATGGCTTTGTCTCCGTTCTCGGTTAGATGAAGCCTCATGGCATTTGCCACAGGGCTTGTATTCTTAGCAAATGATTTGAATGGAAACCGACACTAGCGCACTACTGGCGGTCGCGAGATGCTACCAAATCAATAGCTCGCCGATATACCTCATCCAGCCCACCAACGCCCGGCACCGTCATTTCCAAGTCAGTGATCAAGCCGTTTTTGAGGCTGTAGCACCAACCATGCAAAGTCACTTTCTGGCCGCTGGCCCAAGCGTCTTGCAGCACGGTGCTTTGCGCCACGTTCATCACCTGCTCAATGGCATTTAGCTCACACAGCACATCGTGACGGAACTGGATGGGAGTACGTTCCAGCAATGCGATGTGCTTATCGCGCACATCACGCACATGGCGCGTCCAGTTGTCCACCAAGCCCAAACGCAGATTGGTCAACGCAGCTAAAACCCCGCCGCAACCGTAATGACCAACAACCATCAGATGCTCGATCTTGAGCTGATCTACTGAATACTGAATGGTGGACAGACAGTTCAAATCACTGGGTACCACTACGTTTGCCACATTGCGGTGGACAAAAATTTCACCCGGCTCCAAACCGGTGATCTGGTTGGCAGGTACGCGACTGTCCGAGCAGCCAATCCACATATAGCGCGGATGTTGTTGCGCCATCAGCCCGGTAAAAAAACCGGGCCGGTCACGCTCCATCTGCTCTGCCCATTCTCGATTGTGAGCAAACAGATCTTCGATGGAGGTTGTACTCATATAGCAATCCTTTTTATTGTTAACTCAAGGACGGCGCAACGTGCTTGATCAGCAGGTTTCTGCAAACAACTCACGTCCGATCAGCATGCGACGAATTTCGCTGGTGCCGGCGCCGATTTCGTAGAGTTTCGCATCTCTCCACAGTCGGCCGAGCGGGTACTCGTTGATATACCCATTGCCACCATAGATTTGTACGCCCTCGCCAGCCATCCAGGTGGCCTTTTCGGCACACCATAAAATCACGCTGGCGCAGTCTTTGCGGACTTGTCGGACGTGATCAGTTCCCAACAGATCCAGATTTTTGGCGACCGTATACGCAAAAGAACGACCGGCTTGCAACACGGTGTACATGTCGGCCACCTTGCCTTGGATAAGCTGAAACTCACCAATGCTCTGGCCAAACTGCTTGCGATCGTGGATATATGGCACCACGTTGTCCATCACGCTTTGCATAATGCCCAGTGGGCCACCGGTCAGCACGGCGCGCTCGTAGTCCAAACCACTCATCAACACCTTCGCGCCGCCGTTAAGCGTGCCCAGCACGTTCTCGGCTGGTACCTCAACATTCTGGAACACCAGCTCACCCGTATGGCTACCGCGCATACCCAACTTGTCGAGCTTCTGTGCAATAGAGAAACCTTTCATGCCTTTCTCAATCAAAAATGCGGTCACACCACGCGCACCCAGTTCAGGCTCAGTCTTGGCGTACACCACCAGGGTGTCTGCATCTGGGCCGTTAGTGATCCACATCTTGTTGCCATTCAGCACATAGTAACCACCCTTGTCTTCAGCTTTCAGCTTCATGCTGATGACGTCGGATCCGGCGCCTGGCTCACTCATGGCCAATGCACCAACATGCTCACCACTGATCAGCTTGGGAAGGTATTTGGCCTTTTGTGCCTCGTTGCCGTTGCGGTTGATCTGGTTGACACACAAATTGCTGTGCGCGCCGTATGACAGGCCAACCGATGCGCTTGCACGCGAGATTTCCTCCATCGCCACCATGTGCGCTAGGTAGCCCATCTCAGCACCACCATACTGCTCAGGAACGGTAATACCCAACACGCCCAAGTCACCAAACTTGCGCCACAGATCCATAGGGAATTGGTCGGAGCGGTCAATCTCGCCCGCGCGCGGCGCAATCTCGGCCTGCGAAAACTCACGCACCGCATCGCGCAGTGCATCGATATCTTCACCCAGTTGGAAGTTCAGTCCTGGCAATCCTGACATGGCGTTGTCTCCTAAATATCGGCTTATGCAAAACGCACCAGCATAGAGCCCGGTGGCGTGACGGTCAAAATAACGTTTACGTCAACGTCAAATATAAGTTATTTTTTTGAGGCCTGACGCTGCAGCAAGTCCTGTGCTTCGCGCATATGCTCATCAATTTCTGCCAAATTGGCTTGTAAATCTGCCAGCTGGGAAAGCAAGCGAGCGCGGTGAACAGCGAGAACTTCCGTAAATCGATACAACTGAACACCAGTGTCCCGAGGCGTCTCATAAAGATCGATGATCTCTTTAGCCTCTTGCAGACTTAACCCCAGGCGTTTAGCACGCAAGGTCAAGCGCAGCCGCGTTCTATCTTTCGCCGAGTAAATGCGCTGTTTACCGCTAGCACCCGCACGCTCTGGGTGTAACAAACCCATATCTTCATAAAAACGAATCGCGCGCGTAGTTAAAGCAAACTCACTGGCAAGTTGGCTAATGGTGTACGTAGTTACTATTAGATCCATGGCATCTTCTCGAGATTTTAAAAACCATTATCAGCTGTAAATCACCAATACCCAAAAGCAAAAACCCCGCAGCTGTTGGGCTACGGGGTTTTCTATATAAAAG
>JAVXMM010000044.1:35747-37684 GCA_036646255.1 Comamonas sp. | reverse complement strand
ATTCCCGATGCACCGGGCAAGTACTTCTATGTGTGGCTGGATGCGCCTGTGGGCTATCTGGCATCGCTCAAAGAATTGCTCACCAAACGCGGCGAAGATTACGACGCCTACATGGCCGACCCGACCCTGGAGCAGTACCACTTCATTGGCAAGGACATCATCACCTTCCACACGCTGTTCTGGCCTGCGATGCTGAAGTTCAGCGGCCGCAAGACGCCGACCAAGATCTGCGTGCACGGCTTCTTGACCGTGAACAACGGCGAGAAGATGAGCAAGAGCCGCGGCACCGGCCTTGACCCGCTCAAGTACCTGGCGCTCAAGATGAACCCCGAGTGGCTGCGCTACTACCTGGGCGCCAAGCTCAATGGCAAGAACGAAGACATCGACTTCACCGCCGAAGACTTCATGCTGCGCGTCAACTCCGATTTGATCGGCAAGTACGTCAACATTGCCAGCCGCGCCGCAGGCTTTTTGACCAAGCGCTTTGAAGGCAAACTAGGTGAAATGTCGGCAGACGGCCAAGCCCTGCTTGCCGCCATGCGCGAGCAAAAAACCGCCATCGTTGCCGCCTACGAAGCCCGCGACACTGCCCGTGCCTCACGCGAGATCATGCTGTTGTGCGATAAGGTCAACAGCTATGTGGACGCCAACAAGCCGTGGGAGCTTGCCAAGAAAGAAGGCATGGAAGCGCGCCTGCACGATGTGTGCAGCACCTGCATCGAAGCCTTCCGCGTCCTGACCATTTACCTCAAACCCATTCTGCCCGGCGTGGCTGCAGAGGTTGCCAACTTCCTCATCGTGCCGCCCGAAGGCTTTGATGATGTGGCCAAGCCCCTGGGCCAAGGCCACCAGATCGGCGAGTACAAGCACCTGATGCAGCGCGTGGACCCCAAGCAGCTCGAGGCACTGTTTGAAGCCCCCGCTGGCCAGCCGGCTCCCGCAGCCGTGCCCGCCAAGGCGGACAAGAAAGCCAAGAAGGCCGAGCCCGTGATCGACCCCAACGCACCCGGCGGCGAGCCGCTGGCCGAGACCATCACCATCGACGACTTCGTCAAAGTTGATCTGCGCATTGCCAAAATCGTGGAATGCAAAAGCGTTGAAGGCTCGACCAAGTTGCTGCAACTGACCCTGGACGCTGGCGAAAAGAACGAAGACGGCCAGCCAAAACTGCGCAATGTCTTCAGCGGCATCAGCAGCATGTACCAGCCTGAGCAACTGCAAGGCAAGCTCACGGTGCTGGTTGCCAACCTGGCACCACGCAAGATGAAGTTCGGTATCTCTGAAGGCATGGTGCTGGCCGCCAGCCATGCGGACGAGAAGACCAACCCCGGCGTGTACGTGCTGGAGCCCTTCCCTGGTGCCATGCCAGGCATGCGCATCAACTAATGGCCCGCGCGTTGATATCCCAACGCGCTGCAAAGCCCTTGCGCCACCTGGCCGCAGGGGCTTTTTTGTGCACCTTGTTTTCGCTCTCGGGCTGCACCGTGGTCGCCGTCGGCGCTGCCACGGTCGGCATTGCTGCATCGGCCGTGGGCGTAGCTGCCGATGTGGCCGTGGGCACGGCCAAGTTAGCGGGTAAAGGAGTGGGCGCGGCTTATGGTGCCATGGCGGACGACAAACCCGACAACAGCGGCCTCAGCATCAAATACCGCGAAAGTGACCCGAATCGCCCTTGGCGGCCCGGGCCAGGCATGAGCAATACACGCGATGCAGACGCATCTGAGCCGCAACCCGCCGCGGCACCACAGCCGCCCGCGCCACGCCCTGCAGCACAGAGCGTAGAGCCACCGGTGATGACACCATAATTTCACTCTAGTGCTTGACCAATAGGCGTGAGCAGCTTCTCTATTGATAGCACCAGGCAAACACCAGCAACTGGCAAGGTACCAATAATAAAAAAGGAAGAATCTTTTTCATTTCATTCAACGTTTAAAACA
>JAVXMM010000044.1:0-35737 GCA_036646255.1 Comamonas sp. | reverse complement strand
CCAGGCAAACACCAGCAACTGGCGAAGAGCCAATAAAAAAAAATGAATGCCAGACCTTCCTTTTTTACTGCGCTGCAGTCGCGCTGGGTAAGCCTTAGTGCCGCTTACTTGTCCTGCATCACCACGGTGCTGCCGCTACGCAGCACCTTGCCCTGAGCGTCAAACACCACGGTGAACAGTTTTTTGGTGTTAGGCGGGTCGATCCAGTTCCAGTCCCACTCGGCTTCATTTTTCAGCGGGTAGCTCGATCGTTTGGCAGGCTGGCCCAGCAGACGGCGGATTTGCTGCTGGTCCATGCCGGGCTGCACTTTGGCAAAGTAATCAGGTGCCAGCACCTGGCGCAGCGCCGTCATCTTGCCATCTTTACCGATGGTGATCATGTAGTTTTGTGCGCCCATGGGCTGGCGGGTGTACTCCAGCGTATGCGATCCGTCAGTCTCATCCCAGATCTGATTGGGCTGGCCAAATTTCTCGCGTACATCTTGTTCGGTAGATACAAACTCCTCCAACTCCTTGATGCGCTGTTGGTCACAGCCCACCAAAAACACAGTAGCGGCCAGCGCCGCGGCGGTCATTGCAAGTTTGGTGACGAGGGACATGGTTGGGTTCGGTAGAATCGGGGAAAGAGGTAAATATAAGCTATGTCATTCTTCCAACGCCCCCACTATCAATCCGACGTCACCCAATTCATCTTGAAGATGAAGGAGCAAAAGCCCCAACTGGAGGCTGGCCAGCGCGAAGGCCGCGACCTGCTGTGGGATAAGGACTTGGACCGCGAAGAACAGGCCGACTTCAAGGCTGCCCGCGTTGCACAGAAGCCCTACGTCTACCAAACCAACCACGACTGATCTGCCACTGTGCTGCCTGCATGGCGTTTTAGCAAAATACTGCTCTAGCGCCCAACTAGCGGGCGCTAGCAGCTACCTTTTCAATAGCTAAAACCACTTGCATGGCCATTTCCAGCGATCTGGATACCGTCGGCAGCCCTGCCACCGCCGTGGCTGAGGCTGCCATGCCTGATGTGGTGGACCAGGTTGCGCTGGCCCGCCTGTACGGCGAGCCGCTGTTTGCGCTGCCCACGGATCTCTACATTCCGCCTGATGCGCTGGAGATCTTTCTCGAGGCTTTTGAAGGCCCGCTGGACTTGCTGCTCTACCTGATCCGCAAGCAGAATTTCAATATTCTTGACATTCCTATGCTCAGCGTCACCCGCCAGTACCTGAGCTATGTGGACGAGATCCGAAGCCGCAATCTAGAGCTGGCTGCCGAGTATTTGCTAATGGCCGCCATGCTGATCGAGATCAAATCGCGCATGCTGCTGCCGCCCAAAAGGCAGGCCGAAGGCGACGAAGCTGAAGACCCTCGGGCCGAGCTGGTACGCCGCCTGCTGGAGTACGAGCAAATGAAGCTGGCCGCCCAGGGACTGGGCCGGGTGCCGCAGTACGGGCGCGACTTTATCAAAGCCCAGGTGTTTATCGAGCAGGCGCTGCAACCGCGCTTCCCCGACGTAGACATGGGTGAGCTGCAAGACGCATGGCGCGATATCTTGAAGCGCGCCAAGCTCGTGCAAACCCACAAAATCACGCGCGAGGAGCTGTCGGTGCGTGAGTACATGAGCTCTATCTTGAAGCGCCTGCAAGGCCGCCGTTTTGTAGAATTTGAAGATATTTTTGAGCCCGAAAAAGGCAGTACCGTTCTGGTCGTCACCTTTATCGCGCTGCTAGAGCTCGCCAAAGAAACGCTGATCGAAATCACCCAAGCGGAAGCCTTTGCTCCCATTTATGTGCGCCTGGCCTACACGCCGGTGTAGCATGGTGCAGTTACAGCATTTTTGAATGAAATAGCTCGCTATTGCCCGCATTCTGGGCGCTAGCAGCTATTGTTTTATAAGCAACCGGAGACATCCATGCCCCATCTCATCGTAGAGTTCAGCGACAACCTCACTGGTTTCCCTGCCAAGCAAATCCTGGCCGAGTTGAACACCGCCGTCATCGCCAGCGGCCAAGTGCAAGACGAAACTGACCTGAAAAGCCGCACCGTGCGTACATCGCAATTTGTCATCGGTGCCAACCGCGAAGCATCGCGCGGCTTTGTGCACGCCGAGCTACGCTTGCTGGCCGGCCGCACCCCCGAGATCAAGCGCGATCTCTCCGACCGTATCGCCGCCGTGCTGCGCGAGCTGACCCCCAAGCCCGAAGGCATGCTGGTGCAACTGAGCGTAGACATCGTTGACATGGACCGCTCTGCCTACACCAAAGAAAAGCTGTAAGCTGCTTTAAAAGAAAAAGCCGCTAGCGCCCATTCATAGGCGCTAGCGGCTTTTATTTTGATAGCAAACCCACCCATGACTACTACCCGCCTTCGCTGCTCTCAATGCCTGCGCGCGCAAAGCACCTGCATCTGCGCCTTGGCACAACCAGTGCAAAGCGATGTACAAGTGCTGATCCTGCAGCACCCTATGGAAGTGCACGAAGCCAAAGGAACCGCCCGCCTGCTGCACCTGTGCCTGGGCGCCAGCAGCCGGATCGAAGTAGGCGAAGCCTTTGCGCCCGAGCAGCTGCACACCCTGCTGCACACACCCTGGAAAGCGGGTAACGCAACGCGCCAGCCCGTTCTGCTCTACCCAGCAAACGATGCTACAGACGCAACAAGCATCCAGACGGCTCCCCAAGTGCCTTCCTCGGGCATCGCTCCCCAGCAGTTGCGCCTCGTCGTCATCGACGGCACCTGGCGCAAAAGCCGGAAAATGCTCTACGCCAACCCGCTATTGCAGGCCTTGCCACGATTGGCACTAGATGATGTGGCACCCGGCCAGTACCAAATCCGCAAAGCACACCGCGCAGACCAGTTATCAACCATGGAGGCAGTCGCCCAAGCGTTGGCCCAGCTGGAGCGGTGGGCGCCAGATGCACCACAAGCTACGGCCTTACAGCACAGTTTTAATGCACTGATTCAGTCGCAATTGGCGCTGCAGGCTGCGGGCATCGCCCAGCAGCGCTGCAGCTAATACGGACTTACTTGCCGCCCGCTGGCACGCCATCCTTCCACTGCGCCCAGTTGGCCACAATGGTGTCTACTACTGTGCCACCTACAACCGCGACATTGGCCACCGTCTCCGCAAAGCCGCCAGCCGTCTCGCCAGGCTTGGGATCCAGGTGGGCTTGGGTCGTTTCGTTGGGGTTGCCTTGGTCAAAGTTGACAGAGCCGCGCAGACTCAGAATACGATCAGTGCCGTGCGTGCGGTTCAGCACCAGGGCGATAGGGGCGGCTTCCATCTCGGTGGCTACATAGTCATCTGCACCGTACAGCTTGGCAATGTACTGGGCCTCTTTCGACAAGCCTGGGCCGTGAAAGAACGTGTCACCGCTGATATGTGTTCCCACGTGCACGCTGGGCGCCTTGCGGGCAGCAGCGTCAGGGTAGCGCAGACGGTAGCGCTGGGCGGATTCACTGTCTTGCAACGTGGCGTTGCGTGTCATCTCGTACGCGGCTTTGACCAAGGCGGGGTTAAGCGCAAAACGGCGGTAGTCCTCATAGCCCTTGCGCGGCACAAACACGGGCTCGCCGGGCTTGCCCTCCTCTGGAGCCCAACGGTGGCCCAGGTCGTAATCCACCAGCCAGCTGCCCCAGGTCACATCACCAATCGTGCCGCGAGATGGCGGTGTGCCGGCCACGCCGCTGATCACGTAATACGCTTTGTCAAAGTTGAACTGCGGGTTCAGCACGATGGCCTGCACCGATGCCGACGAATTGACCTTGCCCATGCCCAGAACGCTGCCGCATACACCATCGGCATTGCAGAACACCGGGTTTAACGCACCAGGCACGGTGATGGGTTTGGCGTCTTTAAAGTAGCGCTCATACCAATGCTGGAACTCGCCTGCGCGGTCGCCAGTGTTTTTGCCGATCTCAAACATGGCGGCAATAAACACTTTGACTTGCACCGGCGCTGCTTGCATGCCAGCAGCAGAAGCCGTTTTTTGATCTGTGCCGGACGTGGCACAAGCGGTGAGCAACACACTACCAGCAGCAGCCAGCGCCAGCGTGGCAATACGTCGCCCTTGGGCGAATGAGGGATGAGAAACCATGACAAAACCTTTCAGCGCAAAACGCACCGCATACAAACCACGCACACCAACCCAATAAGAGCGGCAAACACAAGCCAGCAAACCGCAGGTTTACGTTTGAGACAAGGTGCGCAGCCGCAGGCAGTACAAACATACGGCAAGGCGAAGCAACGATGTACCAAGGGCTCTATTAATCGCTCTGGCTAGATCTCAGGAATCGATCAGCAGGTCAACGCGCGTGGGCAGGTTGCTATTCTAAATTTCTGAGCCCCTCCCCACAGCCATTTGCAAAGCCTGTACCAACCCCTCCACCTCCGGCACCGCCGCCCGGTGCAGCGGCAGCAGCACCTGTACCTGGAATGGGATGGAAAACGCCAGCGGCCGCACAACTAGCTGTGGCCCGGCGCAAGCGCGGGCCGTAAGCGGGTTGACGATGGCTACACCCAGCCCCTGCTGCACCAGGGCGCAGACGGCGATGGCGCTGTGGGTATCGAGCAGTTGCAGGCGCTCTACACCGGCAGCTGCAAATACGGCGTCAATTTGGGTACGATAGGGGTCACCTTCGGCCAGACTGATGAAAGACAGTTGCGCGAAATCTGCAGGCTGCAGCACCCGCTTGCGGGCCAGCGGGTGCTGCGCTGGCAGCACCGCCACTTCATCGACTGCAGGCAGCGCTATTGCACGGGTGCCGGGTGGCGCTTCGCCCTGCTCGGTCAGACCCAGGTCGTAGCGCTGGGCGCCCATCCACTCTTGTAGCAGCGGTGATTCTTGCGTCGCCACGCTGACGGCCACCGCGCCGTGCGTGGCTTGCATGTGCGCCAGTGCAGCGGGCAATAGAGCGTGGCTAAGTGCGGGCATGCTGAGCACGCTGATGCGCGCACCCTGCGGGCGACCCAATGCCACGGCGCGCTCTACTACCCTATCCAGCCCCTGCCAACTGCGCTGTACTTCATCCCACAGTGCCAGAGCGCGGGCATTGGGGCGCAGGCGCCCTTGGGCACGCTCAAACAGGGCGTAGCCTAGCAATTGCTCCAGGCGCGCCAGCTCGCGGCTGATGGTTGGTTGCGAGGTAAAAAGCAGTCCCGCCGCCCCGGTAACACCGCCCGCGAGCATGATGGCGCGGAACACCTCAATATGACGGTGCTGTATGCGCGGTAGATCGGTGGTCTCAACAGGCGTTGCGGGTAATGGATTTGATGGGCGAGGCATGGCGGCAATGGCGACAAACACATATCAATTATGAATGACCCAGCCAATTTAAAGTATTCGACTAAATAAACTCTTGCCTGCACACTGCCAAGCATCCAAGGCTGTGCTTCATAGCAGTCTTAAGTATTTTTGGCCACTAGCGCCCACCCAATGGGCGCTAGTAGCTCTTATTTTTATAGTAATTAAGATGAGCAACCCTTTCTCCCCCGATCTACTGTGGCAGCTGGCCGATGAATTTGGCACCCCGCTGTGGGCATATGACGCGGCCACCATCCGCCAACGCATTGCCGAGCTAAAGGCGTTTGACACCGTGCGCTTTGCGCAAAAAGCCTGCTCGAACATCCATATTCTGGAGTTGATGCGCGGCCAGGGCGTGAAGGTGGATGCCGTGTCGCGCGGTGAAATTCTGCGCGCGCTGGCGGCGGGTTACACCACAGGCGGCGAGCCCAGCGACATCGTCTTTACCGCCGATGTGATGGATGAGGCGACCTTGGCCACCGTAGTCGAGCACCAAGTGCCCGTAAATGCGGGCTCGATCGACATGCTGCACCAGCTGGGCGCGGCGTCGCCCGGCCACGGCGTGTGGCTGCGCATCAACCCAGGCTTTGGCCACGGCCACAGCAACAAAACCAACACCGGAGGCGAGCACAGCAAGCATGGCATCTGGCATACCGATTTAACGATGGCGCTGGCTGTTATTGCCGAGCGCGGGCTCAAGCTCATCGGCTTGCACATGCATATTGGATCGGGCGTGGACTACGGCCACTTGCAGGAAGTGTGTGGCGCCATGGTGCAACTGGTGCAGCAAACCAAGGGTGCTGGCCACGATCTGCACGCCATATCGGCAGGCGGCGGCCTCTCCATCCCCTACAAAGAGGGCGATGCCACTATCGACACCACACACTACTTTGGCCTGTGGGACGCAGCGCGCAAGCAAGCTGAAACCATCATGGGCCACCCACTGGGGCTGGAGATTGAACCTGGCCGCTACTTGGTCGCCGAATCTGGCGTGCTGCTGGGCGCGGTACGCGCCACCAAAAACGCGGGCAACAACCACTTTGTGCTGGTAGACACCGGCTTTAATGAGCTGATGCGCCCCAGCATGTACGGCAGCTACCACGCCATGCACATACAGCGCCGCGGCGTAGGCGTGCTGCCGCCCAAGGGCGATGCCGTGGTGGCCGGCCCGCTGTGCGAATCGGGCGACGTATTTACCCAAGGCGATGGCGGCGTGGTGCTGCCCCGCGCGCTGGGCGATGCGCAGGTGGGCGATCTGCTGGTAATCCACGACACTGGCGCGTATGGCGCCTCCATGTCCAGCAACTACAACACCCGCCCACTGGCGGCTGAGGTGCTAGTCGATGGTGGCCAAGCCCGCTTGATCCGCCGCCGCCAGACGGTAGAAGAGTTGCTGGCTTTGGAGCTGGGCCTGTAAGGCAGCCGCTCCCGGGCTGGGCATGAGAACCTTGGCAGCTCCTGGTGTCCAGGCATCGGCAAGCCACCAAAGCTCATCATTCCCACCTAAAACCGGCTTTGGCCGGTTGCGCAAGCCCATTCAGAACCAGCCTCCAGCCGAACCGGTTCATTCATTCGAGGCACTTATTTCTACATCAACCAGACGCATTGCCAGCACCTTCTCTTCATAGTGAAATGTGTATGCGACAAACAGTGTTTGGTATTGCCTGGGGCTCCGCAATGGCCACCCCTTGTGTCAGCGGCGCTCCCTACACCACCGTGGCAAACGATTGCCAGGTTCCTGCTGGTGTCAGCTCGGCCTCGGTTTCTGCGACCGGTGGCGATGGTGGAGGCGGCGTAGGCAAGGCCGGGGCTGCAGGCGCCTTGCTTACAGGCACCATCTCGGTATCGCCAGGAACTACCTTGCCGCTATTTGTCGGAGGCGGAGGCAAGGGGTTTAGCGCAGGAGGCGGTGGCGGCAATGTCAACGCGGGCGCCACCGGTAATCAAGTCATTGCTGGAGGAGGTGGTGGCGGAAGTACCGCATTAGGTATAGCGCCGCCCCCTGGCCTCAGCGGACCAGGTACAGGAGTCGCCGGGAATGGCAGCCCTGGTGGAAATGGCAATGTCTTATGCGCAGACAGTGCAAGTGGCGCAGTTGGCGTTGGCAACGAAGCTGGCGTAGGCCAACAGAACCCCGGCACCAGCCAGGCTGGCGGCGATGGCGGCGGCTTTGGAGGCGACGTATCGGTGGGAGGCGGCGGTGGAAAAGGAGGTGGCAGCGTTTCTGCGGGAGCGAATACCTCCTTTGCTGCAGCATCAAATGGGGGAGCGGTTCAGGCAGACGGTGGAGATGGGGCGATCACACTGACTTTCACGGCCGCTCCAGTGCCTGAAGCCAGTGTGGCCTGTACCCTTCGGAGTTAACCGATGCAGCCAGCCAGGCCAGCACCTGCACCGTAACGCTCAGCTCAGTCTCTGCGCAAGATACGAGTGTCAACCTGGATTTGCCAGCTACAAGCCCGCGCTACAGTACGACTTGTGCATCACCCATCACGGTGGCGGCCAATGCAACTACTGCGGTTTGCACTATCACGGCTGTGGCCAACATGGCACCCGGCGATAGAAGCGCCACCGCACAACTTTCAGTCTCCGCACCTACGCTTGCAGATACCTACATCGTGGCAGGCACGCCTGCGCAGGTCATTGTCAAAGATGATGGCTCACAAGCAGTTGCAGGGGTTACGCCTGTCCCATCTCTGGGAGTATTGGGGCTGATCGCCTTGTCGTCGTTGCTCGCTGTATTTGGCATTGCTCGCAGCCGCAGGCGTTCAGCTTGAGGCACCGGCGCCCTCTTCAATGAATGCACCCTATTTCGATGTCTTGCACACAATAGAAAAGCGCCCATAGCTATCAAAAAGGCAAAGAAAAACAGCACCGAAAGGTGCTGTTTTTTATCTGCTGAAACGAGCATCAGCGCATGCCATCGTTAGATTGCTTGCCCGTCAGCATCGCCAGCAGCAGGGCCAGTGCGGTGCCTGCTAACCAGACCAAACCTGCCAGCACAGGCTGCCCTGCAAACAACAACACCACTGCCACAAAGGTGGCGCAAGCCTCCCAGATCCAAGATTTCTTAGCAGTCATGACGAGCGGGCCCTTTCCATCGGCGGCTACAAGTACGCCAGCTGTTCAAAGGCTGGGGGATCATGTTAAAACACGCCCCCTCGCCTCTGCTCAAAGCCTTATTGGGACAACTGCTTGACCAGCTTGTAGAGGAACTCGCGTCCGTCATACAGACGAGGGATGGCAACGCGCTCATCAAGACCGTGTGCGCGGGCGTCGCTAGGCTCGGTAAAGATGTCGGATACCCCGTACATCGGGATGCCCGCATTGCGCATAAAACGGCTGTCGGTAGCGCCCGTGCTCATCACCGGCACCACAGGCACGCCGGGCCACATTTGCGCGGTGATACCTTCCACGGCCTTCATCACATCAGGGCGCATGGGCGATGCAGGGCTCTTAAGCGGCGAGTTGAGCACTTTGAGCTTGACGCGCTCGCTCTCCGTCAGCTTGCGCAGTTGTGCCTCAATTGCAGCCGGGTCATCGTGCGGCAGGATGCGGCAGTTGATGGTGGCGCGCGCAGCTTGTGGCAAGGCATTGGGCGCATGGCCTGCGTTCACCTCGGTTGCCACGCAGGTGGTGCGCAAGGTAGCGTTATACAGCGGCGAGGTGGACAGGCGCTGCAGGGCAGCATCAGACGGGGTGCCGCCAGCCACGGCCTTCATGTCGGCCGATTGCTGGCCCTGCGCAAAGCCAGCACTGCGCTCAAAATAAGTCTTGGTCACATCCGACAAATGCACCGGGAAGTGGTGGTTACCCAAGGCAGTAAGCGCTGTAGACAACGCATACACCGGGTTGCTCGTGGTGGGCACCGAGCTGTGGCCGCCCTTGTCAATCGATTCCAGCTGGTAAGTGGCATACATCTTCTCGGCCACCTGGATCCGGTTGAGCACGGGCTTGCCGTTCTCCAGCTGGCCACCTGCGCCTTCGTTGATGCCGTATTCCGCATCAATCAATGGGCGCTGGTTGTTGATAAGCCAGTACGCACCGTTGCTGGGCACATCGCCCTGCTCTTCGTCGGCGGTCAAGGTCAGAACAATGTCTCGGCTGGGCGTAAACCCTTCGCGTTTGAGCTGGCCCAGGATGGAGACAAACGCAGCAGCCATGGCTTTGTCGTCCGACGAGCCGCGCGCGGTGAAGTAGCCGTCGTCTTCTTTCAGCTTGAACGGGTCGCTCTTCCAGTCTTCGCGCTTGGCTTCGACCACATCGATATGCGCCATCAGCAACAGCGGCTTGCCTTGGCCGCTGCCCTTGTACTTGACGACCAGGTTGCCCTTTTTGGGGAAAGGCTCAAAAATCTGCATCGCATCGGCGGGAATGCCGTCTTCTGCCAGGCGCTTCTGCATGGCCTGTGCTGCTTCGGTGTTGTTGCCAACCGAGTTGGTGGTATTGATCTCGACCAGTTCTTTGTAGATGGTGTAGAAGCGCTTTTGCTCGGGCGTTTTGGCGCCTACTTGGGCTTGCGCGCCAGTGGCCAGCAAGGCGCAGGCAGCGGCGGCTGCAATGGTGCGGATGCGGTGTGTCATCTTGGTGTGTCTCCGGTTTATTTCTTGACATGAATGCGGAATCCGGCCTCGTACCTGGGTGGCACCAACGCCAGTCAGCGCAAGCCATTGTGCGGACGCATGGGTAATTGCGCAGCACGCTGCCGTCGCCGATTTGACTCATCCCCCCTGCGCAGCCTCAGCCGAGATAAGGCTTTGCGGTACGCTGTGCCCATAGCAGCCAAAACACCGGTTGCCCCCATACATCTAGGAGATATTCAAATGGCATCGCAACCCGTAGTCGGCCTGATCGGCGTTGGCCTGATGGGCCACGGCATTGCCCGCAATGTGGCGGGCAAGGGCTTTTCGCTCTATGTGCTGGAGCACCCCGGCAACCAGCCTCTGAATGAACTGCTTGCCCTAGGTACCCAAACCTGCAAAACCCCGGCCGAGCTAGCGGCGCATTGCGATGTGATCATCCTCTGCGTGACCGGATCACCCCAGGTAGAAGCTGTGCTGACGGGCGACCGAGGCGTGCTATCGGCCATCAAACCCGGCACCGTTATCATTGATTGCTCTACCGCCGTGCCTGTATCTACCGTACGCATGGCGCAGGCCGTGCAGGCGGCTGGGGGGCAATTTATTGATGCGCCCATGACCAAAACATCGAAGGCAGCCCATGACGGCACGCTGAACCTGCTGGTAGGCGGCGATGCCGCCGTGCTGGCCCAGGTACAGCCTCTGCTGGCCACGTTTACCGAAAAAATCACCCATGTAGGCACGGTGGGCGATGGGCACCGCATGAAGCTGCTGCACAACTTTGTCTCCATCGGCCAGATGACCTTGCTGGCCGAGGCAACAGCCTGCGCACGCAAAGAGGGCATGAACATGCAAGCCTTCTACGATGTGCTGGCGGGCGGAGGCGGGGCGGGCGTGGCGCTGGACCGATTTAAGAGCTTCATCCTGGCCGACGACCCATCAGGTATTGCCTTCTCCATATCCAACGCAGCCAAGGATTTGAGCTACTACGCCCAAATGGCGCACGATGCGCAAGCCCCCAGCCAAGTAGCCGACGCCGCAGCAGCCACGCTAAAAGCCGAAGTGGACGCAGGCCACGGCGATGCCATGCTGCCCGAGACAATTGCCTTTTTGTCCCAGCGCTGATGTACTGAGCGGCTCCAGAGAAATTTAAATAGAAATAGCTGCTAGCGCCCTTTTTTCGGGCGCTAGCAGCTATTTTTTGAAAAATTAAGTCTTATTAAGAAGTGAATGCGGCGCCTTTGGCTAACCCTGCCATTGCTAGCTGTGCAGAAGCTATGGTGAGGTGGTGCAGCGGATATTTCGGCCGCTGTATGCAGCCCGCCCTACTCCGACCGAGGGTCGCGGGCCATTAACGCTTGCACCACATCCCGCGCCGACATGCTGCCATTCAGCAGCGCCACCACCGTCTCGGTGATTGGCATCTCCACCCCCAGTTTTTGCGCACGCGCCAGCACGGTACGGGCGCTGTACACGCCTTCAGCCACATGGCCCAGCGATTGCACGGCGTCTTCCAGGCTCTTGCCCTGCGCCAGCAGCAAGCCAATCTTGCGGTTGCGCGACAAATCACCAGTCGCAGTCAACACCAGATCGCCCAGGCCCGACAGGCCCATGAACGTGTCTTGTTGTGCGCCCAAGGCCACGCCCAGGCGCGTCATCTCGGCAAGCCCCCGGGTGATGAGGGCTGCGCGGGCGTTCAGGCCCAAATCCAGGCCGTCGCACAGGCCAGTGGCAATCGCCAGTACGTTTTTGACGGCACCGCCTACCTCTACGCCGGTGATGTCGTCATTGGCGTAGACGCGCAGATGATCGCCGTGAAAGGCATTGACCAGTGCATCGCGCACATCGGCGTGCTGGCTTGCGGCGACCAGGGCCGTGGGTTGATGGAGGGCAACTTCTTGCGCAAAGCTGGGGCCACTCAGCACGCCAGCATGCAGTGCAGGCGCCACAGCAGCGCACACCTCGTTGCCCAGCAGGCCGTGGCTACCAGCGGCCGCGTCATCAGGCACAGCCTCAAAACCTTTGCTGAGCCAGGCAATGGGCACCTGGCAGTCGCGCAGTGTGGTCAAACCGCTGCGCAGCGCGGCCATGGGCGTGCCCAGCACTACTAAATCGGCCTGCACAACCCAGGGCTGAACATCCCCGCTCACCACCTGCAAGGCGGGCGGAAAGGGGATGCCCGGCAGATAGCGAGTGTTCTCACGCGCGGTTTGCATCTGCGCGGCCTGCGCGGCATCACGGGCCCACAGTTGTACGGCATGGCGTGCGGCAGCGTTCATGGCCAGGGCCGTGCCCCAAGCGCCTGCACCAATGACTAGAATTTTCATAGCAATCAACCCAGTTGTGATCTACGCAACAGCGCATTTTTACCACAGTACAGATGCAACAAAGGCCTCGCACCGGATGGTGGCGAGGCCTTTTGGCGGCCCTGCTGCGCATGAAGTGCAGCCGGTATTTTTTACTGTGGCAGTTGGCCTTCAGCGCCAGCGGCCTGGGCTTGCTGCTGCTCGTACATGGCTTGGAAGTTGATCTCAGCCAGGTGCACAGGCGGGAAGCCAGCGCGGGTCACGATATCCGCCACGTTGCCGCGCAGATAGGGGTAGACGATTTGTGGGCAAGCCACGCCAATCACAGCACCCATTTGGTCTTCTGGGATGCCGCGAATCTCGAAAATACCGGCTTGCTTGGCTTCCACCAGGAACACGGTCTTGTCTTCGATCTTGGTTTGCACGGTGGCGGTCACGGCCACTTCGAAAATGCCTTCAGCCACAGGAGTGGCTTCCACACCCAACTGGATGTCCACGCTTGGCTGGGTTTGCTCCAGCAGGATGGCTGGGGAGTTAGGCTGCTCAAGCGACGCGTCCTTCAGGTACACGCGTTGAATCTGGAAAACGGGATTTTCTTGCTCCGCCATGGTCGTCTGTCTTTCGGTTTTGGAATGAAATCGGAATGTTGTGAGTGCAGCCCGCCACTGGGTGATAGCGCGGGCTTCTCCTCCACATACAGCCTGCCATTATGCAATGGCTAGGCGGCAGGCTTAAAAAGCTTAGCTGTTGAGCAAGGGGGCCAGCTCGCCACGCTGATCCAGTGCAACCAGGTCATCGCAGCCGCCCACATGGGTATCGCCAATAAAGATTTGCGGCACGGTACGGCGGCCGGTGGTTTGCATCATCAGGTCGCGCTGGGCCGGGTCGGTGTCGATACGAATTTCTTCAATGTTCTCCACCCCTTTGGCCTTCAGCACCTGCTTGGCGCGGATGCAGTAAGGGCAAACGGCGGTGGTATACATCTTGACGGCTTGCATGGGAATCCTTTTATCGCGGTAAATCAATAAAAAAGGGTGCTGGGGCATTGATCCGCCAGCACCCGAATAGGGTTGAGATAGGGCCTAAACAGTACCAATCAAGCCTTGGCGGCTTTTTCGACTGGCATATCCGCGGCGCGCCATGCACGCATGCCACCTGCCAGGGCCTGCACATTGACATAACCCAGCTTGGTAGCCGTGGTAACAGCGCTTTGCGCGCGCTTGCCCGATGCACACACCAAGATCACCGGCAAGGCCTTGTTTTTAGCGGTGGTGGGCAGGCGCTCTTCCAGCTGCGCCAGGGGGATGTTTTTGGCACCAGTGACATGGCCCGCAGCAAACTCATCGGGCTCCGACACGTCGATCACCACGGCTTTTTCGCGATTGATCAGTGCCACGGCATTGGCGGGCGATAGTGTGCCGCCGCCCACATTCTTCATGGCAGGCATCAGCAGCAGCGCGGCCGAGCCCAACGCCAGCAAAATCAAATACCAGTTATCGATAAAAAAGTTCACACCAGTCCCTTGTTCAATAAATCAGAGTAGCCAGCTATTCTAAAAGCGCGGCGCCTCTGGCGCAGCACAAAAGCCTTTAGAACGTGTTTATCACCATCGCCGCGGCGCGCTTTACTGTCCGCATATACATATCGGGAATCAGCGAGAGCCCTACAATCTGGCCCATTGTTGCGCCGCCCAGCCGCACGCAATGCGCGGAAAACTATCAAATGTATAGCTGCTAGCGCACACCAGGCGGTCGCAAACCCAGTTTTTCACCATTGCATGAGGACCGCATGTACAAGCTCGTACTGATTCGCCACGGCGAATCCACCTGGAACCTGGAAAACCGCTTTACCGGCTGGACCGATGTGGACCTGACCGACACCGGCATAGCGCAAGCCAAGCAAGCAGGCCAGCTCTTGAAGGCTGACGGCTATGACTTTGACGTGGCCTACACCAGCGTATTGAAGCGCGCCATCCGCACCCTGTGGCTGACCTTGGATGAGATGGACCGCACCTGGCTGCCCGTGCAAAAGTGCTGGCAGTTGAATGAGCGCCACTACGGCGCGCTGCAAGGCCTGAACAAGGGCGAGACCGCCAAGAAATTTGGCGACGAGCAAGTGCTGGTGTGGCGCCGCAGCTATGACACGCCACCACCTGCACTGGAGGCCAATGACCCACGCTCGGAACGCAGCGACCGCCGCTACGCAAACGTAGACGCTAACAGCGTGCCGCTGACCGAGTGCCTGAAGGACACGGTCGAGCGCGTGGTGCCGTTCTGGAACGAATCCATTGCCCCCACCATCAAAAGCGGCCAACGTGTAGTAATTGCAGCGCACGGCAACTCCATCCGCGCCCTGATCAAGTACCTGGATGGCGTATCGGACGGTGACATCGTTGGCCTGAACATCCCCAACGGCATCCCGCTGGTGTATGAGCTGGACGAGAACCTGAAGCCCATCCGCCACTATTACCTGGGCGATGCAGAAGCCGCCGCCAAGGCTGCTGCTGCCGTGGCATCGCAAGGCAAGGCATAAACAAGCAGCAGCGCTTATACCGCACTGCTGGCTGACGATATAAAGGCTGCCCTCGGGCAGCCTTTATTATTTTGATAGCATACTTATTAATACAGCCGGTCGCTAATACTGGTTTTTATTCAAATTACCCGCACCACCCCGCCACACCATCCTCGCAATACTGATAGTAAAGACTTGTCACATTGGCACGAAAGGCCGCGCGCCTAAGCGCTGCCTCAAGTCTTCGGTGTATATTGGCGTGCTATAGAAAGTTTTGAGCAATATGGGCCAAAAATTGAAGATTGCCGGTTGGGTTTCACTGGGCGTAATGGCCGGCGCGCTCACCACCGTGTCCCTGCAAACTGTGGCACGGGGCGTTATGGCGCCGATGCCATTGGAGGAGATCCAGCAACTGTCAGCAGTTTTCGGCCTGATCAAGACCGACTACGTCGAGCCTGCAGACGATAAGAAACTGATCACCGATGCTATCTCGGGCATGGTGTCGGGCCTCGATCCGCACTCGCAGTACTTCGACAAAAAGTCGTTCAAGGAATTCCAGGAAGGCACCAGCGGCAAATTTGTCGGCGTTGGCATCGAGATCACACAAGAAGACGGCCTGATCCGAATCGTCTCGCCGATCGAAGGATCGCCCGCTGACAAGGCTGGCCTCAAAACCAACGACCTGATCACAAAGATCGACGACACCGCCGTCAAAGGCTTGCCACTCAACGAAGCTGTCAAGCGCATGCGCGGCGAGCCCAACACCAAGGTGACCCTGACCATTCTGCGCAAGGATGAGAGCCGTAGCTTCCCCGTCACCATCACCCGCGCCGAGATCAAGACCCAGTCCGTCAAAGCCAAGATGATTGAGCCGGGCTACGGTTGGGTGCGCGTGTCCCAGTTCCAAGAGCGCACTGTGGAAGACTTTGTGCGCAAGGTGGACGAGCTGTACAAGCAAGACCCCAACCTGAAGGGCTTGGTGCTGGACTTGCGCAATGATCCAGGTGGTCTGCTGGATGCCGCCGTAGCTATCTCAGCCGCGTTCTTGCCTAACAATGTGACCGTCGTATCAACCAACGGCCAGCTGGCCGAGAGCAAGGCTACCTTCCGTGCAACACCTGAGTTCTATGCCCGCCGTGGCGTGGATCCGCTCAAATCGCTGCCTGCAGCGGTCAAGAACATCCCTCTGGTGGTGCTGGTAAACGAAGGCTCAGCATCCGCATCGGAGATCGTCTCTGGCGCGCTGCAAGACCACAAGCGCGCCACCATCATGGGCGCCCAGACTTTCGGCAAGGGCTCGGTGCAAACCGTGCGCCCACTGGGGCCAGACACTGGCATCAAGCTGACCACAGCGCGTTACTACACGCCAAACGGCACCTCCATTCAGGCCAAGGGCATCGTGCCCGACGTCATGGTGGACGAAACGGCCGAAGGCGACTTGTACGCAGCTCTGCGTACCCGCGAAGCGGATCTGGAGAAGCACCTCTCCAGCGGCCAAGGTGCCGAGGTGAAGGACGAAGCCCGCGAAAAAGCGCGGGAAGAAGCCTTGAAGCGCTTAGACGAAGAGAGCAAAAAGCCTGCATCTGAGCGCCGTCCGCCCGAGTTTGGCTCGGACAAGGACTTCCAACTGCAGCAAGCCTTGCACCACTTGAAGGGCGAGCCCGTGCAAGTGAGCAAGACCAAGACCGAGCGCCCTGCCGAAAAGAAGGATGGCGACGAGAAGAGTGACGAAGTCAAGCCTGATAACAAGCAGGAAGAAGGCAAAGACATCAAGCCTAAAAACTAAGCCGCGCATGTTCTAGCCCTAAGGCCGGAAGCAGACAACCTGCTCCGGCCTTTGTTTTTAGCCACAATAGCGGCCATGAACGACGATCAACTGCTACGCTACTCCCGGCATATCCTGCTCGATGAAATCAGTATCGAAGGCCAGGAGAAAATACTGGCCGCCCATGCGGTGATCGTGGGTGCGGGTGGCTTGGGTAGCCCGGCCGCGCTGTATCTAGCTTCAGCCGGCGTGGGCACCATCACCTTGATCGACCACGACACCGTGGACTTGACCAATCTGCAGCGTCAAATTGCCCACACCACGGCCCGTGTGGGGCAAGCCAAGGTCGCATCTTGCGCAGCAGCGATGTATGAGATCAACCCAACGATCACCATAAACACGATCACCGAGCGCATTGGTGCAGAGTCACTGTCCGCCCTGATCACTAATGCGACGGTGGTGCTGGACTGCACCGACAACTACCGCACACGCCAGGCCATCAACCAGGCCTGCGTGCAGCATGGCGTCCCCTTGGTCAGCGGCGCCGCCATCCGTTTTGATGGGCAAATCAGCGTATTTGACCGCAGACGCCAAGGCACGGCCTGCTATGCATGCCTGTTCTCGCCGGACGAGCAGTTTGACGAAGTGAGTTGCTCCACCATGGGTGTGTTTTCGCCACTAGTGGGCATCATCGGTGCTCTGCAGGCTGCCGAGGCTCTGAAACTCATCGCCTGCATTGGCAGTAGCCTCGACGGCCGGCTGATGATGCTGAACGCAAAACATACGGAGTGGAGCACGATGAACGTGTCTGCCAACCCGCAGTGCTTGGTGTGCAGTGGTCATGAATCCAGCGTCAGTCACCGCTAACTGGCGATCTTGTCCTACCTAGGTGCTGTCAACCTACCGATGGAATTGATCACAGCAGTTGGTATCATTGTTACAGCAAGAAACAACTTCTGGTTACCCGTACGATGCAACGCCGCCTAAGAGCTTATTTGGTAGAAGACAACAAAACCATCCGCGATAACTTGGTCGCAGCGCTGGAGGATTTGGCACGCGTTGAAACCGTAGGCCACGCCAGCACTGAGTCTGCAGCTACCGCCTGGCTAGACGCCAATACGTCGGAGTGGGATTTGGCGATTGTCGATATTTTCTTGCTGGAAGGCAGTGGCCTTGGGGTGCTGGAAAAGATGCGCAAACGCACGCCTAACCAACACCTAGTAATCTTAAGCAACTATGCCACCCCCAGCATGCGCGAGCGCTGTACCCAGCTAGGCGCTAACCACGTTTTCGACAAATCACATGACATTGATGCCTTGATCGACTACTGCGTGGATCGTGCATCTACCTTGCAGTGACTCCTGCCCACCATTAAAAACGGCGCCCTAGGCGCCGTTTGCATTCAAGTAAGTCGATCAGTCGATCAGTCGATCAGCCCATTCTTGAGCGCGTAATAGGTCAAGTCACTATTGGATGACAGACCCATCTTCTCCATCAAGCGAGTACGGTAAGTACTCACCGTCTTAACGCTTAGCGACAACTCATCCGCAATGTTCCCAGCAGTTTCGCCCCGTGCTAGCTTGAGGAACACTTGGAACTCACGCTCAGACAGTTGCTCGTGGGGTGGAACATCATCTTTGCGGTGCAATTGCTGCGCAAGCAAATCGGCAACGGTAGGTGTCAGATAGCGCTTTCCCAGCGAGATGGTACGAATCGCCTCGACGATCTCTGATGGATCGCACTCCTTGTTCAGGTAACCACTCGCACCTTGGCGGATCAGGTTGATCGCGTAATGCGCCTCAGGGTAGCCGCTCAAAATCAGGATGCCCATATCAGGCGCCTTAGCGCGCAGCATGGCCAGCGCGTCAATACCGCTTTGGCCGGGCATGGACAAATCCATGATCAGCACATCAATCTCCTCCTTGCGCACAAGGTCGATCGCTTCGCGGCCGTTCGATGCCTCTCCCACCACCCGCAAATCCACATGCTCCGCTAGAAATTGCTTCAAGCCGGAGCGCACAATCGCGTGGTCATCGACGATTCCTACTTTGATCATAAGCCTCCTAAGGGTTGCGCAGCGCAACAAGTATCGCTATTCACTGTTATGCACTCATAGCATTTGTTCTATTATGAATAGCATAAACCGAAATCATTTAAAAAGGATGCAAATGCGTTGGTCACGCTTGCGCAAATGGGCTATTAGTTTGCCCGCAGCCATCTTCGCAACAGTCGTTCTCATCGGCATCAATGAAGCGGGTTACTACCGCTCCCATGAGTCGTTGCAGAACCTGACAGTTACGTATCAAACCCGCACGACGCTTGACAAACTGATGCAACAAATTGTTGATGCAGAAACTAGTGTGCGTGGATTTTTGTTGACGGGAGAGAACAACCACCTACAGAGCTATCAGCGTGCGACAACCAACGTAAGCAATGCCTTGGATGAGCTCCGCGCCATCTACAGCCTGTTTCCCGAGGACCTGCAAACCTCCTCCATGCTGGGGCGCGAAGTAGCCAAGCGCTTGAATGAGCTGGATCTGAATATTCAATTGCGCCGCGAAGGCTTTGATGATGCCTGGCGCTACATGAACAACAGCCCAGAGGGTAAGGTTGCCATGGAAAATGTGCGTCGCTTGGGTGCTGAGCTCATCACCCACAGCAATGAGCGCCGCATGCATAACGAAGCGGAAATCTTGAAATCGCTCACCCTGGGACGCATTGGCATTGCCATGGTCAGTGTGATTGGCTTGATTGCATTCGCCCTTTATTTGCGGCAAACCAACCGCCTGACCGACCTGATGCTGCGCGAGCAAAAATTACTGGAAGACGAACGCGATCAATTAGAAATTCAGGTACGCCAGCGCACCACCACATTGGCAGAGCTGGCAACCCATTTGCAGCAAGTGCGCGAAGATGAGCGCGCCCACTTGGCCCGAGAATTGCACGACGAGCTGGGTGCGCTGCTGACCGCAGCCAAGCTAGATGTCGCCCGGCTCAAGTCCAAAATCGACATGAATTTGCCCGACATTAGCGAGCGCGTGCAGCACCTCGTTGACACCTTGAACCACGGTATCGCGCTCAAGCGTCGCATCATCGAAAACTTGCGCCCCTCCTCGCTGTCCAATCTGGGTTTGAACGCATCGCTGGAGATTTTGACGCGAGAGTTCTCGGAGAGCAGTAGCATCAACGTAGAGCTGAACCTAGAGCCCATCCAAGTTCCCGAAGCGACTCAGCTAACCATCTACCGCCTGATCCAGGAATCGCTGACGAATATTGGTAAATACGCCAAAGCGCGCAATGTGGCGGTCAATGTGCTGAATTACCCAAAGCATATATCTATCGAGGTACGCGATGACGGCGTTGGTTTTGACCCTGACGACATCAACCCCTCGTCGCACGGCTTGGCGGGCATGCGCCACAGGGTGGAAGCCATTGGCGGCAGACTTCACATCAGCTCCGTCAGGCACCAAGGCTCAGTAGTATCTGCCGTGCTGCCGCAGCCCACGGCGATGGAACCTGCGCCCACGAATAACAACAAGGCCTGAGCGCGAGCATCTTCCAAAAAACTCAAACCTATGCACTGACAGAATCCTCCTACTTAGATTGGCCGCCCCAGCTTTCACTCCGCCCACCCATTGGCAATAAGAATGAAGTCATTGCTCATTCTTGTTGCCGAGCGCCTCAAAAGGAGAAAATATCGTGTTGCATTACGCTGTTGTATTTCTAGTCATTGCTTTGATCGCTGCCATTTTTGGCTTTGGTGGTATTGCGGCAGGAGCAGTCGGCATTGCCAAAATTTTGTTCTTCGTATTCATCATCTTGGCGGTCATCTCCTTCCTGATGGGATTGTTGAAAAAATAGCCCAGCGCAGCCACTTGTATCTCTAATCACCTACAGATACATTTGATCGTTAACCGCAGGTCAACGTACACTGCACCATATCCATTGAACAAGTAGAAAGGGGTCACCATGAGTACAGAGAAAGCCGCTAAGGACGTTGTTGAGAAAGTGGAGGATGTCGCCAACGATGTGTTGGATGGCGCTGAAGGGACGGTTCAAAAGGCTCGCCGCTCCGTGTACTCCGCTGCCAACAAGGCAGAGCGTGCAATTGACGAGTTCGGCAATGAGCAACGCCCGGCGATTGACAACCTTGCTGCCCGTGCACAAGAGTTGGCGGAACGCAGCATCACCTATGCTGCAGACAGCTCGCACCGCGCTCGTGAACAAATCTACCGCGCTCAAGAGCGAGCTACTGAATACGTGTCTGATCAACCCGGCAAGTCCATGGCTATCGCCATGGCTGCAGGTGCGGCCTTGGCAACACTGGTCATTATGGCCACCCGCCGTCGCGACTAATTGGATTCTTCACCTGCAACACACCCCCGGTGTAGTGCGTCTTCGCGCAAGCACTGGTTCACAGCACAAGAAAGAAACACCATGAAATTCTCTCGCGCTATAGCTATTGCCGCTATGTCCGCTGCCACCTTAGTCATAGCAACTGGTTGCTCCGTCGCTCGTAAGCAAGAAACCGTCGGCGAATATGTTGATGGCTCGGCAGTAACTGCTGCCATCAAAGCTAAGCTGGCCGAAGACAAGACCACCTCCGCCACCTCGATCAATGTAAAGACCATCGACGGCGGCATCGTGCAACTGTCGGGCTTTGCCAAGTCGCAAGCCGAGAAAGACCGTGCGGGCCAACTGGCCCGCGAAGTCAAGGGTGTTACCGAAGTGCGCAACAGCTTGATCGTCAAGCAATAAGCGGCTTCCACCACTCTCTAAAAAGGCCCTTATGGGCCTTTTTTTGACATCGCTTTCTTCATAGAAGGTCTTACAAGGTTTTTTAGCCTCATACAGTAAGCTTGTGCGATGCGGCTTTTTCATTGCGACCAATGCGGTCATCTGGTTTTTTTTGACAGCGTGCAGTGCGTGCACTGCGGCGCCACGCTTGCCTACCTGCCTGATTGCGATCAGGTAGCTGCACTAAGGCCTACCGCCCCGCCGGCTGACAGCCCGCAAACGCAACGCTACATTCGCCATACATCTCTAGCCTCCCCAACACCGCAGCAGCCCTATCGCATGTGCGGCAACCGCCTGCAGTACCAAGCATGCAACTTTGCCATTCGCGCCGATGAGCCGTATACGCTGTGCAGTGCCTGCCGCCAGACCTTGGTGCTACCGGATTTGTCGGTCGATGGAAATATGCTGCGCTGGCAGAAGTTGGAATCAGCCAAACAGCGCCTCTACTACACCTTGGCGCGACTAGGCCTTCACCCTGAAGACCCAAACTGGTCGCCGCACTACCAGTTTTTGGCCGATATGGCAGACCAGCCACCCGTCATCACCGGGCATGCCAGCGGCCTGATCACCATCAATATTGCAGAGGCTGATGATGACGAACGTGTACGTAGACGCGTGGCACTGCATGAGCCCTACCGCACCTTGGTCGGCCACTTGCGCCACGAGTCCGGCCACTACTTTTGGGACCGATTGGTGCGTGATGGCGGTGAGCTGGACAGCTTTCGCCTGACCTTTGGCGATGAACGCAAAGATTACAACCAAGCGCTGCAGCACTACTACGCCAACCCTCCCGGCTATGCGCAGTGGAGCACCAATTTTGTCAGTGCCTACGCCAGCGCCCATCCGTGGGAGGACTGGGCCGAATCCTGGGCGCACTACCTGCACATGGTGGATTTGCTAGAGACGGCTGCCACTTACGGCACCCAAGTCACCCTCCCAGAGCGCGGTGCACCACCAGCCACGCCCATCCGCGATCCGTTTTCATCCCCTACCCCGCAATTTGAAGATATGGTGGCCCAGTGGGTACCACTTACCTTGCTGCTCAACAGTTTGAACCGCAGCCTGGGCCAGCTCGATGCCTATCCGTTCGCGGTATCGGGCGGCGCGCTGCGTAAGCTGCGCTATGTGCACGAGCTGGTGCACCGCCCGCGCACACCATACAGCAACCCTGTCACCGTATTTACTGCCACAAGCGCCATACCGCCCCAGCCATGATGCCAGCCTCTTTGATCTTGATACCTGGCCTTGGCTGCGACGAGCGCCTGTGGATACCCGTAGCCGCCCACCTGCCCCGGAGCATGCCCACCACGATCAGCCTGGTGCACATGCACAAAGATGACACCAGCATCACCGCCATGGCTACTCGCCTGCTAGCCAACAATCCCGGTCCTTTGGTGTTGTGCGGTGCATCCATGGGCGGCATTATTGCAATGGAAGCAATGCGCCAAGCGCCCGAGCGCATAGCGGGTATCGCCCTGTGCGGTAGCACTGCCAAGCCCGAAGGCACCGAGATGCGGACGCTTCGCCAGGCAGCGATTGAGATGTTTGAGGCGGGTGATTGTGAAGACCTGATACGCGCCAACGTGGCTATGGCCTTCCACCCCGATGCGGCTAGCGACGCCGCATTGGTGCAGCGCTATTTAGACATGGTTCTGCCCGCAGGTGGCACGCAACTGGCCCGCCAAAACCGCGCCATTACCCATCGCCCTAATGCACGGCTGCATCTGCCGCAATGCGCCTGCCCGACTTTGATTTTGTGTGGCGACAGCGATCAGCTCACACCACCCGATTGCTCGCAAGAGATTGCCGATTTAATCCACCATGCCGAGCTGCGATGGATAGGCCGTTGCGGCCATATGATGACCATGGAACACCCCGAGGCTGTCGCGGTGCATATCACGCGCTGGCTGCAGCAACACGGCTGGGCAAGTGGCTCGGCGTAAGCCCAACGTGGTGGATATTTGCAAAAAAATAGCTGCTGGCGCCCGTCTATCAAGCGCTAGCAGCTATTAATTAAGCAACAACAACTTAGTTATCTTCAGCGCGGCGTTTCACCACTTTTTGCATTAGCTTCTCAGCCACATACGGCGATACGAACTTGTCCACCTCGCCGCTCAGCATGGCGATTTCGCGCACAAAGGTGCTACTGATGAACTGGTAGCGCGTACTGGGAGTAAGGAACACGGCCTCCACATCGGGCATCAATGAGCGATTCATGCCCGCCAACTGGAACTCGTAGTCAAAGTCCGTCACCGCGCGCAGGCCGCGCACAATCGCATTACCGCCGCGCGCCACCACAAAATCGCGCAGCAAGCCCGAGTAGCTAGCCACCTCAATATTGGGGTAGTGTTTCACCGCCTCGCGTGCCATCTCCAGCCGCTCTTCGAGTGAAAACATGGTCTTTTTGTGGTGGCCTTCTGCCACCGCAACAATCACGTTGCCAAACAACTGGTAGGCACGGCGCACCACGTCTTCGTGGCCCAGGGTCATGGGGTCAAAAGTGCCGGGGTAGATGGCCAAGGTCATGCTCGTCTCCTGCTATCACTGCAAAGCCGCGCCTGTTTCGACGCGCGTTGCAGCGCAGCATAAACCATTTCAGCAAGGGCACAAGCGCATTGCAGACACCTGCGCTTGGCTAGGCGATCTTTTTCAGCAAGTGGGCATGTACAGCGCCCGCTTTCAAATAGCGGTGCCGCACTAGGCCAAAGGCTTGCAAGCGCTCATCATCCCAGGCTTCTGGAGCCTCCAGATAGATAAAACCATCTGCCGTCACACCGGTCTGCGCGGCCTTCAATGCCGTTTCAAACAGGCTGCCAGTAAACGGGGGGTCGATAAAAATCACATCCCAGTGCGCTTTGTAGGCTTGCAGCGCAGCAATGGCATCGCCACGAACCACATCGACCATGGTGGCGCCCAGCTTTTGCGTCAACTGCTTGAGCTGAGCGGCCAGTTGCATATCGGACTCGACCATGCGCACCTGGGTAGCGCCACGCGAAGCAGCCTCCAGCCCCAGCGCGCCGGTACCTGCAAAGGCATCCAGACAACGCCAGCCCGCCAAATCTTGGCCCAGCCAGTTGAACAGGGTCTCGCGCACGCGATCGGGCGTGGGGCGCAGGTCGGGCTTGGTCAGCACGGCAAGCTTAGTACGGCGCCATTGGCCGCCAATGATGCGGATCTCGCCCGCCGCCGTAGTCGCAACGCGGGCCGAGCGTTTAGCGCTGGGCGATGGCGCGGCGCGCTCTGGCGTTGCGGTGGTTGCGGGGTTTACCAAGGCGCGCAATGCGCGCTCGTCTTTAATCGTACTACGGCCCATTACGGTTTCGCTCCTAACACTACAGTCACTTCCTTCTCTGGCTGCACCATGCGTGCCATAGCTCTACGCACATCGTCTTTGCTCAAAGCTTCCACACGGTCGCTCCAGTGGTCTAAATAATCCAGCGGCAAGCCGTTCCACGCGATATTGCTGACATTACCCAGCAGCTTGGCGTTGCTGTCAACGCGCAGTGCAAAGCCTCCAATCAGGTTGTCCTTGGCGTCGCGCAGTTCTTTGTCGTTAGGGCCTTCGGCAATGTATTTGGCCAACACTTCTCGGGTTACTTTCAGCGCTTCTGCCGCTTGGTCAGGCCTGGTTTGCAGGCCGATCTGGAAGGCGCCAGCGTCCAAGCCCGGGTTGAAGGTGGAGTACACACCATACACGAGGCCACGCTTCTCACGAACCTCTTCCATCAGACGTGATGCGAACCCGCCGCCGCCCAGAATGTGGTTACCCACCATGACGGCCAAAAAATCTGGGTCAGCGCGGCGAATGCCGGGCTGGCCGATGATGACCTGCGCCTGTGCCGAGTCAAATGCGATCTTGATCTCTTCAGCCTTGGCCAGCGGCTGTACCGCAGGTACGGCAGGCAGCGGTGCGCATTGCTCTTTGGGCGTAGCGGGCATCTTGGCCAGCAGGCGCTTGACCAGAGCATCCGCCTGCACCTTATCCATCGCGCCCACCAAGGTCACCTTTGCACGGCACGCATCTACATAACGGCCTAGGTACTGCTGCATGGCAGCGGGGTTGATCTGTGCCAGAGTCTCTTCCGTCGCGCGGCGGCCGTAGGGGTGAGTGCCAAAAACTGCTTTGTTAAAAGCGCGAGCGGCCACCACGGGCGGGCGCGTGTTGCCTTCTTTGATGGCGGCATTCCAGCGCTCGCGCTCGCGCTGCCACACAGTGTCGTCATAGCTGGGTTGAGCGATTTGACGGGCGGCCAAATCTGCGGCTTTGCTCAGCAAGGCGCTGTCGGTCAACGATCGCAGCGCATAGGTCAGCGCATCATTGCCTGCGCTGGCGTCAAACGATGCACCCAGGTCAGCCCAGGCCTCACCCACGGCGTTTTCATCAAGCGCGGGGTTGGCACCTTCGGCCTTCACGCCTTTGGCTACCATCAAGGCGGCAGCACCTGCCAGGCCGGCTTGCGCGGCCGGGTCGCGACGGCTGCCGGCGTCAAAGCTAATCTGCACATCCACCATGGGGATGGACGGGCTGTTAACCAGCCAGACCTGGGCGCCGCCTTCTTGCGTCCAGTGCTCAATAGGCAACAAAGCCCAGGCGGAATGGGTGAACAGCAGCGCCGCGGCGCCGCCGATCAGGGTTTTATGGGTGGTGTTCAACATGGGTTTGCACCGGTTGCGATGGCGCCTGCTTGTAAGTCACGGTCCATCGGTTTAAAACAATTTTCGCCTCTAGCGCCCTATTGATGGGCGCCAAAAGCTACTAAAACAATAGTAATCAGTTCAGTGCACCGCGCCATCTTTGCCCTGGCCTGCGCTGCGCTTTTGCGCAGCACGATCGGCATCGGTCAAAGGCTGGGGCACCAGGGTAGCCACCGTCAGTTGGTCATCACCAAAATAGCGAGCTGCAACGTCTTGCACTTGGGCAGCAGTCACCGTTTTCAACAAGGCCAACATGCGGTCATTGGCATCCAGCGGCAAGCCCAGGATCCAGTTTGATCCCAGGTCATTCGCTTGGCCAAAGACCGAATCGCGCTCATACACGGTGGATGCCATCCACTGCGTGCGCACACGCGCCAGCTCGGTGTCGCTTACACCGTCTTTGGCAACGCGCGCTACTTCTGCACGCAGGGCATCTTCTACATCCTTGGCGGTTTTACCTTGCGAAGGGATACCGCCCAGCATGAAGGTGGACGGGCCCCGGTTGACCACGCTAGCGCCGCTAAAGGCCGCATCAGCCACGCGGGTAGTGCCTTGGGTCAATCGACGATCCAGACGGGCACCGTCGTAGCCGCTCAGCACTTGCGACAGCATCATCAGCGCCATGGCATCTTTGTCAGCCGCCTCGGGCTGCAGCAGGTTGCGCAAGTTGGGCACCTTGAACGACATCAGCACATAGGCTTGCTCAGCGGGCGCTTTAAAGTCCACGCGGCGCACGCCCTTTTGCAGCGGCTCGGGGCGGGGCTTGCGCTCAGGCAGCGCGCGCTTGGCAATACTGCCGTAGTACTTTTCGGCCAATTGGCGAGTTTTCTCTACATCCACATCACCCGCGATGACAACCACGGCGTTCTCAGGCACATACCAGGCCTGGTGAAAGTCGCGCGCATCATTCGGCAGCATGGATTCCAGATCACCCATCCAGCCCACCACGGGGCGGTGGTAGGGCGATGCCTGCCAGGTCGCGGCGTTCAGTTGCTCCATCAAGCTGGATCTGGGGTTGTCATCGGTGCGCATGCGGCGCTCTTCTTTGATGACTTCAATCTCTTTTTTAAACTCTTCATCCGGCCAGGCATTGTTGGCAAAGCGGTCGGATTCGAGCCGCATCACCTCCTCCAGTTTATTGGCAGGGATTTGCTGGTAGTAGCCGGTGTAGTCGCGGTTGGTAAAGGCATTCTCTTGGCCCCCAAGTGCCGCCACCTTGCGCGAAAAATCGCCCGGCGGCACAGTCTTGCTGCCCTTAAACATCATGTGCTCCAGCACATGGGCCAGACCCGATCGGCCATCGACCTCATCCATACTACCCACACGTACCCACACCATATGCACAGCCGTAGGTGCTCGCTTGTCGGGCTGCACAATTAAGGTCATGCCGTTTGAGAGGGAAAACTGCTGCGCGCCTGCCGCATTGGCAGTGACAACGGCAGGTGGGGTGGGCGATAAAGCCAGCGCTTGCGAAGCCCCAGCGCCCAGGGAGGCCATCACGGCCAGCAATGTCATGGAACGTTTCATAGAATAGGCTGATTCTACGTAGCTAACAATGTTCAGTTTTTTCAAGAAAAAATCTCCCGCTGCCGAAGCAGCACCCAGCACACCTGCCCTGCCCGAGGCTGAACCAGCCCCGGCACCACCGCCTGCACCCGCCCCTGTATCCCCACCAGTGCCTGCTGCCGAGCCCGCTAAACCAAGCTGGCTACGCAACACCTTTGGCATGGGCGGCAAGGCAGAGACACCAGCAAGCCAAGAGCAAAATACGCCACAAGCGCCCGCCAGTCAAGCGCCAACAGCTCCTATCACTATAGCACCCGAGCCATCCGGCGACCGGGGTAACTGGATGAGCCGCCTGAAAAACGGCTTGCGCAAGACGGGTTCGAGCATCGCTACCGTCTTTACCGGCACCAAGATCGACGATCAGCTATACGAGGAGCTGGAAGAAGCCCTGCTGATGGCTGACACTGGCGTCAAAGCCACCCTGCATTTGCTCGATGACCTGAAACAACGCGTCAAAGACACCAAGACCACCGACCCCGCCGCCGTCAAAGGCCTGCTGGCCGATGCCCTGGCCGACATGCTGGCCCCGCTGGAGAAGCCACTGGTTATTGGCGAGCACAGCCCGACGGTCATTATGGTGACTGGCGTAAACGGCGCTGGTAAGACAACATCGATTGGCAAGCTGACCAAGCACCTAGCCGACAGCCAACAAAGCGTGCTGCTTGCGGCAGCCGACACCTTTCGTGCGGCCGCGCGCGAACAGCTAGGCGTATGGGCCACCCGCAACACGGTCGAAATCATCAGCCAAGAAGGGGGTGATCCCGCTGCAGTCAGCTACGACGCGGTGACTGCTGGCAAGGCGCGCGGCAAAGACGTGGTGCTAGTCGACACCGCAGGCCGCCTGCCCACCCAACTGCACCTGATGGAAGAGTTGCGCAAGATCAAACGCGTGGTCACCAAGGCCGATGGCACGGCGCCGCACGAGATACTACTGGTCATTGACGGCAACACCGGCCAAAACGCGCTCACCCAGGTTAAAGCTTTTGATGATGCGCTGCAGCTGACCGGCCTGATCGTCACCAAGCTCGATGGCACGGCCAAGGGCGGCGTGCTGGCCGCGATTGCGCAGGAGCGCCCCATCCCCGTGTACTTCATCGGCGTGGGTGAGAAAGTGGAAGACCTGGAAACCTTTAGCGCCAAAGAGTTTGCACAGGCGCTGCTGACATAAAAAACGCTTGCTCATCTTCCACCAGCCCCGCATTGCGGGGCTTTTTTATGCACTCAAGCATGGGCCAAATGCATGCAACGCGCGCACCCGTAAGTTACTGCATACAGGTGACAACAATATTAAATGCATAGCAAACTAGTGTTGCGCAGCAGGTGCGTCATGGCATCTTCATACTCACAATTTAGCCTTCCAGTCTTTTGCAACGCCTACGTGGGCAGATATCTGGGAGATAGTTTTGAGATTGCATACCGTTGCCTTGGCCACACTGATGGTCACCGCACCGTGGAGCGCCATGGCGCAAGCCGTGGTGTTTTCTGAGAATTTTGACAATGCGAGCACCGATGCCCCTAACGGCCTGGGTCACCAACCGCCCACAGGCTGGGTTCTGCGGCTAGAGAATGCAGAGACCGTACCCACCAGCGGCCGCTCCAAAACAGCCAAGCTGCCCTGGCTGGGCTGGAAGTTTGTCACCACCACCTACTGGAACAGTCAGTTCAGCGACGGCGACCGCAAACTACTGACCAAGGCCAGCGGCAAGATCGCCGTGACCGAATCCGATGGCCTGCGCCCTGTAGCAGGCCAATACTTCAACGCCGTGATGGAGACGCCCGACTTTGAGTTAAAAGGCGGCAAACGCTATACGTTGGCCTTTAGCAACCACTTCAAGATGGGCACAACCAAGCGCGAACACATCAAGGTGGAAGCCCTTTTCAGCAACGGCAGCACCGCTACCTTGCTGGATGAGACCGCCGCATCGCGCCTAAACCAGACCGAGAGCCTGTCATTTACCGCGCCCGCCGATGTGCTTGGCGCCAAGCTGCGATTTAGCTACCAAGACGCCGACAACAACTGGTATTGGGCACTGGACGATGTCAAAGTGACCGAGCGCGCACCAGACGCAGCGTGGGACACCAGCAAGCTGCCCACCGGCGACGCACCCAGCTTCCTCGTCTCCCCTACGCTGCAACACCCTGGCACCGATCGCATGTCGGTGATGGTGGAAACCAACGAGGCCGAACCCAGTGTCTGGCTACGCAAAAAAGGCAGCAGCACGACCTTTAGCCGCATACCCATGGCGACGGGCAGCGGTGCGTTCAGCGATGCCAGCATCCGCTTTGCCGATCTGCAATACCTGAACTCCAACACTTTGTACGAATACGCCGTAGTCACTGGCACGGCAGACGCTCCCAAGGTCTCACCGCTCTACGCCTTTAAAACCTGGCCCAAGGCGGGCGATGCAGTTGATGCCGCGCAGTTTGTCGTAATCTCCGACTCGCAAGATGGCCTGGAATCGCGCTTTAAAACCATCACCGAAAAAGGCGTGATGCAGTATGAGTGCGACATCGCCAACCCCGCAACCTGCGCTGACCAGCTGGCGGGCATCATCATCTCAGGCGATTTGGTTGGTTCGGGAAATTCACGCAGCCAATGGCGCGACCAGTTCTTTGGCCCCATGGCAGCGCTTTCGCCCTATGTGCCCCTGATCCCTGCGCCCGGCAACCACGAGTATTTTGGTGAGGCGTCTGAGCCCGGCAAAGCCACCACAACCTGGGCAGCCACCTACCGGAAGTACTTTAACCGCCTGCCAGACAACGGCTCAGCCAAGCACCCGCTGCACTGGTACTCGCTGGACTACCTGGGCCTGCGCCTCATCAGCACAGACTCCAACCCGTCCAGTGCCATGCACAACACTAGCAACTGGAACACCGCCGCCTACGACAAGGGCCGCGCCTTGTTCCAAGAAGCCTATATGCAAGAGCAGTTGGACTGGTTCAGCGCCAGCATCCAAGACGCCAAAGCACACAATAAATCGCATGTGCTACTGATTAACCACCACCCATGCCTGACCACCAAGTGGCGCCAGGGCGAAGTACTGGCCACCTGCGACATGATGGGCCAGCTTGAAGATTACGCCCGCCAAGGCGAGCGCATTACCGGCATCTTCAACGGCCATGTTCACGCGTATGAGCGTGGGCACTCCATGGACAGCCGCACACTGTGGTTGAACGTGGCATCGGCCAGCGGCGGGCTAGAACCCAACAGTATGAGCGACGAAAGCGATCTAGACATCTTCGTCAACACCCAGCTAGATTTTGGCTACGGCGTGATGACGCTGAAGTTCGGCGACAAGCCCGAAGCGACCTGGCTGCGCCGCTCCATCCAAAACGGTGGCCTGCAGCCCACCGATCAAATCGACATCACCACCAACGGCAACAACAACCAACCACTGCTACCCAAGAGCAACCTGGGCGCAGTAGAACCAGCCCAACTGGCCCTGCATTACCAAGTGGCCGACCAAGCCGCCGTGTACGAGGCACAGTGGCAGGTATCGCGTAGCCCGGACTTTAGCGGCACCGTGTTTGATGTATGGGGCGATGCCACGCGCCAAAGCAGCTACAGCTACATCAACGGGGTACGCAAAGACACGCAGGCAGGTGTAGACATCAGCACGCTGGCCTTGGGCAACATGTTGGCCAACCCACGCGCCGTCTACCCCAACACCACAATAGCCTCGAACGCCAAACTTAAGGCCGCCATCATCCCAGGCGGCAATGACTTGCTAGAACGCTGGCAATGCGACCGCAAGTGGGACCATGAAGGCGATGCCAACCCCAGCGCGCAAAAGGAAGGCGGTCGCCAGTGCTTCGCACGCGTCACGGTCAACGGCGAAAAAGCTTCGCCACACAGTCCGTTTTATGGCATGGACAGCATCCCTGCCCTATCTCTAGCGCCCAACCAGACTTGGTACTGGCGTGTGCGCGTGCGTGATGCGCACTTGAACTGGTCGGACTGGAGCAAGCGCGGGCGCTTCCAGGTCGCTCCCATGAACCCGGGCCAACCCGATCCCGAAGACGAAATACCAACCAAAGATATCGCAACCCAAGTACCGCCCCCAGCAGGTAGCGATGGCGAAGAAAACAGCAGCGGTACGTTGGAGCTGCGTGTGAGCGCGCCTGAGCTGTGCACGCTGGCCGACGCCAAGCGCAGCCCCGTGCCCGCCAATGCGCCCGCAGATCTCGCCTTCCCCTTTGGTAGCTTGGGCTTTGCCTTGCAAGGCTGCCAGGTACCTGGCTTTAGCGCCGATATCGCCTTGCAGGACGCAAGCATCCCAGCCGATGCTCAGCTATGGAAGCACCACTCAGCCACCGGTAAATGGAGCCGCGTTAACGCCAGCATCAGCGCAGGCCAAATCCGCTATACCGTCACCGACGGCGGTGAACTGGACGAAGACGGCACTGTTAATGGCGCAATCGTCGACCCCGTAGTCATTGGCGTGCCCAGGGCTACTCCACCTGTCATACCTGCTAATGCCCAATCCGTACCGGTCTGGGGCGCACTTAGCTGGCTGGCCTCCATACTCAGCCTGATGGGAGCGGCAAGCTTGGTGATGCGCCGCCAGCGCCGCAGCTAAGCACGTAACCCTTCATATCACCACCTAAGCCCATGCTCGCATGGGCTTAGGTGCCAATCACACCTGCAATGGCGCAGTCACCTCAGCCGAAACCCACTGCGCATAAGCCGGGCTGGCATCGCATTGACCGTGTAGCCATTGCGGCAAATCATAGGGGTGCAAGGGCTGCAGCGCTTTTTGCAGCGCAGGCAGCTGGGCGGGAGTGGTTTTCCAGGTGATGCGCCACTCGACACTATTTTGCAATTCACCGTTCCACCAATAGGTCGAATGGATAGATTCCATCTGCGCACAAGCTGCCAACCGTGGGCCTACACCCGCTGCGGCTAGCGCTTTGGCCGTGGGTTCACAGTCCACCGTCGTGGTCAGCCAGGCAACTTGGCGCGGGTTGAGATGGGCTGTAGGTTGACTCATCGATTACCTCGTGAAATTGCTATATTTTTAAAAGCTACTAGCGCCTGCTGGTCGGTCGCTAGCGGTTATTTTCACCAAATCCATACTACTGTGTATATTTCCAGCCTTCGGTTGCTGAAAGTGGGAACTTTCCCTATATACGAGCATCCAACCGCACATGAAGATTCTTTGCAATACCTCTCACAGCCAGGCGCCCAGCCGCCTGTGTAGGGCATAACCCAAAACCCAGATCGGTGATCGCGTTGCGCCGTCTGGTAAAGAATCATTAAGCGCTTCTAAAAGAATAGCTGCTAGCGCCCGCCTAACAAGCGGAAAAGCAGGTTTTTGCACCATATCAACGGATCACACTATCCAGGAACTCCTACCCCACGGAGGGAATCCTACCGGTGTTACTATGCATCGCATAGACGAAAGGACTTCTAGCGTGACAACTCATACTGGAGCCGCAAACCTCAGTAATGCACTGGCTCCTGCAAATCCGTGGTCTTTGGTACCACCATTGGGCAACCTGGACGCGTACATCACTGCGGTCAATCGTATTCCCCTGCTAACCCCAGAGGAAGAGCTCGACTACGCCCGAAAGCTCAAATCCGATGGCGACGTCGAATCCGCTGGCCGCTTGGTGCTGTCGCACCTGCGCTTGGTCGTGTCCATTGCCCGCCAATACATGGGCTACGGTCTCCCTCATGGCGACCTGATCCAAGAAGGCAATGTCGGCCTGATGAAAGCCGTCAAGCGCTTTGATCCGGATCAAGGCGTGCGCTTGGTGAGCTACGCCATGCACTGGATCAAGGCCGAGATCCACGAATACATTCTGAAGAACTGGCGCATGGTCAAGGTGGCCACCACCAAGAGTCAACGCAAGCTGTTCTTTAACCTGCGCTCGATGAAGCAAGGCTTCAAGGCGGATGCCGGTCTGGAAGACGGTGTGATGCACCGCGAGACACTGTCTGAGAGCGAAATCGACGCCATGGCTGAAAAGCTCAATGTCAAGCGCGAAGACGTGATGGAAATGGAAACCCGCTTGTCGGGTGGCGACGTGCTGCTGGACCCCAGTCCATCGGACGACGGCGAGCAGGCCTTTGGTCCCATCGCCTACCTGGCCGATGCATCGCACGAGCCCACTTCCATGATTGAGTCGCGCCAGCGCGACTATCTGGCTACCGATGGCATTCAAGAGGCTTTGGCCACCTTGGACGAGCGCAGCCGGCACATTGTGGAAGAGCGTTGGCTCAAGGTGAACGACGATGGCTCGGGTGGTATGACCCTGCACGATCTGGCTGCCGTCTACGGCGTCAGCGCCGAGCGCATCCGCCAGATCGAATCGGCCGCGATGAAAAAAATGCGCAAGGCTTTGGCTGAGTACGCATAATGCAATGCTCGCGCCACAGTGGATCAGTTAATCGATCCACAATTGGCGATAATCTAAAGCGCACCGCCTGCAAAGGCTGTGCGCTTTTTTGTGGCCTGCTCAGGAATCGGCGGACGAACAACCGGATAAACCTCCACCCCGGCAGGCCTCGTTTGTGCATTTGGAGTTATTCATGACCGTCACCTTACCCCGCCGCGGCCTGCTGGCAATCGCTATCGCTGCCAGCTGTATTGCTACTACGGGCGGCGCCTTTGCAGCCGACAATTGGCCCAGCAAGCCTTTGCACCTGATTGTGGGCTTCCCCGCAGGCTCGTCGCCTGACTTAACGGCACGCGCATTGGCCGAGCCCCTGGAAAAAGCCCTTGGCCAGACCATCATCGTGGAAAACAAGGTGGGCGCTGGCGGCAATATTGCAGGTGAGTATGTTGCCAAGGCCAACGACGGTCACACTTTCAGCGTGATGATCAACGGCAATATGACAATTGCCAAGCTGCTCAACCCCGCTGTTCGCTACGATCCTCTGACTGATCTGCAACCAGTCAGTCTGATCGGCGTGGCACCGTTGGTGCTGGTGGCGCCTGCCAATGCGCCCGAGGGCAAAGCGTTTTTTGACGCTGCCGCCGCTGCTGGCAATAAATGGAGCTATGGATCGCCCGGCGTGGGCACCGTGGGCCATTTGGGCATGGAGCTGCTCAAAAGCCGCTCCAAAATCAAGCCTGAGCACATCCCCTACCCTGGCTACCCCCAAGTGTTCAATGCCATTCAAGGCGGTGACTTGCAACTATCTATGCTGCCTCCCGCACTGGCCATGGCACAAATCCAAGCGGGCAAGCTGCGCGGTATTGGCGTAACCTCAGCGGCCCGCAGCCCGTTGGCAACCGGCTTGCCTAGCTTGAAAGAGCTAGGCGTGAACAACTATGACCTGGAAATCTGGAACGCCGTAGCCGTGCCCAAATCTATGCCCAAGGCTCATGTCGAAAAGCTAGCCGCCGCCGTAAGCGATATCGTGCGTACGCCCGAAATGCGCCAAAAACTGTCGCAGCAAGGCTGGCAAGCCGTTGGTAGCTCGCCCGAGGGTTTGAAGAACCGCATTGATGCCGATGTGAAAGCCCTAGGCTCCATCATCAAAGAGCAAAACATTCGCGCGCAATAAAACCGCATGACAGCTGCCCAAGCCTTTACAGATCTGAATGCCTGGCAAGTAATGGCTTGGGGTCTGCTGTTTTTTAGCGCGCTGTATATAGCGGGCGGCGTTGGCATGACAGCGTTAACCCATTTTTTGGCGAAACGCGGCATTGGCAAAGTGCTGGATACGCGGCAGCTCAAACCCGATCAGCTTCAACGCGAACGGCGTCAGTCCTTCCATTCCATCCTGGTGTTTGGCCTGGGCATGATCGTGCCTTGGGGCTTCATCCAACTGGGTTGGGCGCACTTCGCTGTCAACCCCAGTAGCTGGCAGATCGCCATCGAGATCTGGGCGCTGCTGATCTGGAACGACGTGCACTTCTGGATCAACCACCGGCTGCTGCATACGCGATGGTTCAAGCGCTTTCATGGTGATCACCACCGCTCCGTGGTAGTCACGCCATGGTCCACCTACAGCTTTCATCCGGTGGAAGCCATGATGATGGGTAATGTGATTCTGCTGCCCATGGTAGTGCATGACTTTGCCTTCTGGTCCTTGGCATCGGTGCCCGTCTTCAGTCTGATACTCAACGCCATCGGCCACTCCAACTACGAGTTTTTCCCCAAAGTCGGCCCACGCCACCCGCTCGCTGCCAGCCGCCGCCACCATCTGCACCATGCACGCCCGGCCGGCAACTATGGCTTTGCCTTTGCGTTCATGGACCGATGGATGCG
>JAVXMM010000043.1:0-37784 GCA_036646255.1 Comamonas sp. | reverse complement strand
AAAGATTTGGTGGCCAGCAGGTAGACCGGCGCGTACATGGTAGACGCCACGGCGCGGAACTGCTTCATCGGGTCGTAGCCCACCTTCATCACATGCGGCAGCAGGGTGAGGGTGCTGATGCCCGAGAAGGCCAGCGTGTAGCCGTCAGCTGGCGAGCGGGCCAACTGGTCCATGCCCATGCTGCCGCCCGCGCCGGGCTTGTTGTCCACGATGACAGACTGCTGCAACACTGGCGAGAGCAAGTCGCCTAGCTGGCGCGCTACAACATCGTTCACACCGCCTGCAGGGAAGGGCACGATGATGCGGACAGGCTGGGCCGTGGGCCAGGCCTTGGTGCTTGCAAAGCTGGTGCCGGTGGCTAGGCCTGCGGCAAGCGCTGCACTGGTTTGCAGCCATTGGCGGCGAGAGAGAGCAATAGACATGGAGAGTTCGCGGTCTAAAAGGTAGCTTTGCAGCGTTTAGCGGATGGCTTGCGTATCCATCCAGCGGCGTGCCAGGCGATCCCAGAACTGGGCGCCCAAAGCCAGGTTGTTGTCGTTAAAGTCGTAGCCGGGGTTGTGCAGGCCCACGCCGGGTTTGCCGTCAGGGCCGTTGCCGATCCAGCCATAGGCGCCGGGCACTTCCTCCAGCATGAAACCGAAGTCCTCGGCTGTCATGGCTGGCAGCACATCGGTGTGGGCGTTGGCATCACCCACCATCTCGCGCATCACCTCGCCCATGAACACGGCTTCCTTCTTGTGGTTGGTGGTGTTGGGGTAGCCAGGTTTGATGATGACTTCGGCGTTGGCGAAATGCGCCTCGGCGATGTGGCTGCTGATGCGGTGCAGGCCATCAATCAAAAACTGCTGCGACTCGTTCGTCAGGTTGCGGCAGGTGCCATAGATGCGAGCTTCGTCGGGGATGATGTTCTCGACCGTGCCCGATTCAATCTTGCCAATGGTCAGCACGGCCGCATCCAGGGGATCGGTGCCGCGTGAGATCAGGGTTTGCAACTGGCCCACGATGGAGCAGGCCACGGGGATGGGATCAACCGTAGTGTGAGGCAGCGCTGCATGACCGCCTTTGCCGCGCACCACAATCTCAAACCGCAGCGCGGCGGCCATGATGGGGCCCACGCGCACACCCATCTCGCCTTGCGGCAGTGCGGGCCAGTTGTGCAGGGCGAAAATCGCCTGGCAGGGGAAGCGGGTGAACAAGCCGTCGTTCATCATCGCGCGGGCACCGGCGCCGCCTTCTTCGGCGGGTTGAAAGATCAAGTGCACCGTGCCATCAAAATCGCGCTTGGCGGCCAGCAGCTCGGCTGCACCCAGCACCATGGTGGTGTGGCCGTCATGGCCGCAGGCGTGCATGCGGCCTTCATACTGGCTGATGTGGCCAAACTGGTTGGTCTCTTGCACAGGCAGTGCATCCATATCTGCGCGTATACCGATGGCCGGGCCGGGGTTCTCTGCACTGCGACCCTTGCCGTAAATGCTGGCGACGATGCCGGTGGTACCCAGGCCGCGCGCCATGGGTACGCCCAATGCTGTCAGGTAGGCGGCAATTTTGTCAGCGGTGCGGCTTTCTTCATACTTCAGCTCGGGGTGCATGTGCAGGTCGCGTCGGAACGCGGTGAGCTGGTTGATATTAGGGGCGTTGTCTTGGTCGAGGTACATGCGGAAATCTCCCGGATCGGCGGTGGCGCAACCGCCTGCATACCGAGTGGTCTGCAATTATGCGGTTGCTCATTACTACTTCTGTTTATATCTATGGATGGTCTGCGGTCTGTGCGCCACTCCTATTGTGGCCCGCTTTTGTGTGTGCGTCAGTCAGTAGAAGGACTGAGAAGTTTATGCAGCAATGGCTGCTGCAATGCGCGACAAATGTAGGTCAGCCAGCAGCGCCAGCAGGCTGAGTTCGGCAATCTAGACGCCTGCAATGCAAGCACTCGTACCGTCGCCATGGTGCCAGGCCCAAACGTCCGTCGTTACCGTGTTTGCCAGCCGTTGTGCGCCAGCAGCGCTTGCCAGTTGGCAAGACTGGTGTGTGCGGCTTGGTCGGCCGCGTGATCATCAACCCACGGTAATTGCAAGCCGCTGTGCAGTTGCAGCGCTTGGCCGGTATAGGGGTGTGTAAAACCCAGCTCCCAGGCATGCAGCCACAGGCGCTGCAGGCCTAATCGATCTGCCCACCAGCGGTTCAGCGGGCCTTTGCCGTGGGTAGCATCACCAATGATGGGGTGGGCGATGTGCTTGAGGTGACGGCGGATTTGGTGTCGGCGCCCCGTATGCGGCGTGGCTTGCACCAGAGACAGGCGTGTGGTGACAAAGTGCGGGTCATAGGCATCGGGGTGCTCTAGCGTGGCGATGCGTTCAAAGGCGGTTTGTGCGGCTTGCGCAGGCGCATCGGGCGGTGCATCGTCGGGCCGCAGGGCATGGTCTACGTCGCAGTGCTCAGGTGCCCAGCCGCGCACCAGGGCCAGGTAGCGTTTGTGAATACAGCGACTCTCAAAAACGGCGCGGGTTTTGCTGGCGGCCTCGGGGTGCAAGGCTAGTAGCAGCACGCCGCAGGTGCCCTTGTCCAAGCGGTGCAGTGGGTAGACATGCTGGCCCAGTTGGTCGCGCAGGGTTTGCACAATAAAGCGGGTTTCGCCCGCATCCAGCCCGGTTCGATGCACCAGCCAGCCTGCAGGTTTGTAGATGGCGACCAGGTGCTCGTCACGCCAGAGGATAGGCAGCGAAGCATCAACAGGGCTTGGTAAATCGCTCTCTACAGCGGTATTAGTGCTTGGTGATTTATGCATAAAAATAGCTGCTAAAGACCGACTGGTGGGTGTTGGCAGCTATGGATTTTAGAGTATGTAATGCCTCAGGCTCTGCGGCGTTGCCACAATCCAAACAACAGCATGCCTGCCAGCATCGCCAGCGTGAAGACGATGGCAGAACCCATGCCTGCCGAAACGCCCACTAGCGCGGGGCCTGGGCAGTATCCAGCCAAACCCCAGCCTATGCCAAACAGCGCAGCGCCGATCACCAGCGGGGCGTCTATATCTTTGCGTGTGGGTAGCTGCATGGGCTCGCCCAGCATGCTGCGCTCGCGCTTGCGCATCAGTGCAAAGCCGATCAGGCCAACGGCAATGGCGCCACCCATGACGAGGGCGAGCGATGGATCCCAGGGGCCGCCCAAGTCTAAAAAGCCCAGCACCTTTTGCGGATTGGCCATTCCCGAGACGATAAGTCCCAGGCCAAAAATCAGACCAACGATAGTGGCAACGATGACAGTCATGCGGCTCCCCTTATAAAACGTGGCGCACCATAAATACGGTGGCAAAGCCGGTCGCCATAAAGCACAGCGTGGCAACGAGCGATCGCAGCGACAGGCGCGACAAACCGCACACACCATGGCCGCTGGTGCAACCCGAACCCAGGCGCGTGCCAAAACCGACCAGCAAGCCTGCTGTGATCAACACCGGCCAGCTTGCCGGACTGGGGGCCGCAGATACTGGCGCGAACAGGCTGTAGAGCAAGGGTGCTGCCAGCATGCCCAGCACAAAGGCAATCTGCCAGGTGCGCCTGCCGCTTTGGTATGGCGGCAGCAAGGTGCCCACGATGCCGCTGATGCCGGCAATGCGGCCGTTAAACAGCGCGAGCAGCACGGCGGCCAGGCCAATCAACGCCCCGCCAATGAGGGCACTCCAAGGCGTAAAGGCGGAAAGATCTATGTGCATTGCTTATTCCTCACGAGGGGTGGATTCAGCGGCAGGCGCTGGGCAGTACTGCGCATACATGGTTTGCAGCAAGGCCATCAGGCGCGGGTCGGCGATCTGGTAGTAAATGTTTTTGCCGTCGCGCCGGGTAGTAACGGCGTTCTCGCGCCGCAGCACGGCCAACTGCTGCGACAGCGTAGGTTGGGTGATGCCAAGGTGCGCTTCCATATCGCTGACACAGCATTCGCATTGGCTTAAGTGGCAGAGCAGCAGCAGGCGATCAGTATTGGCGAGCACCTTGAGAGCGGCTACGGCTTGATCGGCCGCATCGCGAAGGGCGGAGGGCGACAGGCTGGGGGGCTCAACAACAAGTTCAGGCATGAAAAGGGTTGTAGACAAGATTGATTTTTATATTATATTTAAATATATATTATTTGTTGTGAAAGTGTCTATCTGCCATGGAAACCCCAGCTACCGCTCGTTTTGCTGCGTCGTTCAGCGTTCACGCCTTCTACGACGAGGCTACGGGCACTGTCAGCTATGTGCTGCATGACCATGCCACACGCTTGGCGGCGGTGATTGACCCTGTGTGGGATTTGAATGCCAAAAGCGGCCGTACCAGCACGCAATCGGCGCAAAAACTGCTAAAGCATTTGCAGAGCGAGCAATTGCGGCTGGCTTGGGTGCTAGAGACCCATGCACACGCCGATCACCTGTCTGCCGCGCAATGGCTGCGTGCGCAGATGCCGCACCAAGCTGCGCCTGTGGCGATTGGCGCGCATATCACCACGGTGCAAAAAGTGTTTGCAAGCATCTATGGCATAGAGAGTGCGATAGAGCCGGGCGGTGCAGATTTTGACCGCTTGCTGGCCGATGGCGAAGTGCTGGCGCTGGGTAAAACGAGCATCCGCGCCGTGAGCGTGCCCGGCCACACGCCGGCCGATTTAGCCTATGTGGTGCTGAGTGCTGATGGAGCGGCCGCAGCTATATTTGTGGGCGACACCCTGTTCATGCCCGATGTGGGCACGGCACGCTGCGACTTCCCGGGGGGCGATGCGCACGCGCTCTACCAATCTATTCGCAAGCTACTGGCCTACCCAGGCCATACGCCGCTGCTGGTGTGCCACGACTACCCGCCTGCCACAGGCCGCGCCATGCGCTGGCACACCACGGTGGCCGAGCAGCGTGCGCACAATATCCACGTGCATGACGGCGTAAGCGAGGCGGACTTTGTGCAGATGCGTCAGGCGCGCGATGCTACGCTTGATATGCCAGCACTGATGCTGCCTGCGGTGCAGGTCAACATCCGCGCAGGTAAGCTGCCAGAGGCAGATGCGCAGGGGCGGCGTTTTTTTAAGCTGCCAATTAATCGCTTTTAGAGGGGGCCAGCGGCCAACAGACCGGTGCCGCGCATCCTTAGGCGGCTCCCCCGCCCACAAGCTGGGGCTAGGGCCTATAGCCCGCCAATCTACTACCTCCAGGGCGCACAGGCCGCTCATACAGGCGGTACCTCATGCGCGTAGATCGGCAAGAGCGCTATCTGGCCGCCTGGCTGAACGCTAAACCAATCCGGCAATATGGTGCCTCGTGCCATGAGGCGGCTGAAGATAAAGCGAGTGCCCGTGCCAAAGCGCTGTCAGACGGCGTCATCGATTGTGGTGGTATCGGCGAGCGCCGCCTTGACTTTGGTGGCGTACGTCACCTTCGCGTGAGAGAGCTGCAGGTGTGTCTATGGTCAGTGCCGCCATGCGGGCACCGTACGCCTATTGCGCAGCGCCAGTCGCGCACCAAAAACTGCCCAGGAGCGTCAATAGCGGCGCAACGCATCACCAATGCTATTGGTGTCAAGGGCCCATTTAATGGCTGAAAGTTGTTTGCGCAGCGGTTGGTCGACTTAATCTCCAGCGGTCAGTAGCAGGTGCTACCTGGGTAAAAACTGCGCAAGCCCGATATAGGCGAATGCTGATCTTGTCACCGGGTTGCGGGGTAACGCATACGTCTGACAGGGCGCCACTCAGGTCTGGGTTTGCGTGGCACACAAAGCCAAAAAACGGGTGACTAAAAGGTCTGAAAACCCCTGTGTTGGTTGTGCCGTTGTGATGGAGCAGGAGCTGGCGCGGCGGCAAGCCATGTGTTTGCGGGCGCGCTGGTTAAATCGCAGTGTTATGAATATTTGTGATGCACTGATTGCGCCATGCCCCCGGTTTTCTATAAGACCAGGTGTGCTTAAAAAATGGGCGAGATCATAAAATATAGGTAGATCAAGGGATTGCAGACTTTTGCAGAGGTTTATGCACAGAGGCATCCCCGCACTCTGGGTATAACTATGTGTAATGGCTAAGGGTGGTTTGATGTGCTTAAAAAATGATCAGGGTGAAAAGCTGTTTGCGAATCAAGGGGCTTGGCGTTTCATACAGTGCTTGTCCACAGACCGGGGCACAGATCGTGGGCATAAGTCCTTTCCAGTCCGCTGAATATTTTGCAAAAATAAGCCGATAGCGCATGCCCAGTGGGCTCGGTAATTCCTGTTTTTATAGCAATGTAGGCGTAAAAAAACCCCGGTGCATGGGCAGCCGGGGTGGTTTCACAATGGGTTTGCCTGCGTTTACTTGACTTGCTCAGTCTCTACGCGCATATCCAGTACATAGGCGTAGCGCGATGCATCTGCCGGTGGGTTCTGGATGGTGTAGCGCTTCACGCGCAGCACATTGCGAATGCCTGCTTCGTGTTGGTAGCCTTCGATATTGCCAAAGAAGTTACCCCACTCACCAGTACTGGTTTTAATGCCCGATTGGTTGTACTTGATCTCGCGCACTTGCATGCACTGTGCGTTGCGCATCACGCCATGGTTGCAAGGCTTCAGCTGTGGTCCTACTTCGAGGAATATGGTTTCGCCAGCGCTGCCGTATTTGGTGGCATTGGTCGGTACGCCCTTCATCTCCCAGCGGCTGCCGTCGTTAAAGCGCAGCGTCATGCGGGGTGTGTTGGCGTCAGTCGCCACCATCACGCTTTCAGCGCGTGGCAATTGTGCGCCCACTGCTTGCTCCAGCTGCATCATGCCTTGCTCGGCGCAGGCCATTTGGGTGGCTATTAGGTGCTTGCTGACGGCAATCTTGTTGCCTTCAAGCTGGTAGCCTCCACTCATGTTGTTGCAGACCTTGGTGGCGATGATTTGCTGGCCAGTTTTTTCGCCAGCGATAAAGTTCAGCCGCACTACAGTCTTGGGCGCCAGCGCAGTAAAGGCTGGCAGGGCGTTGCCAGACTGGTCATGTGCGCTTTGCAGATCCCAGTGGAAGGACTGCAACGTTGTATTGAGGGACGGTGCGTTCATGGAAGTGGCCGTATTGGACGAAGAATTAGCAGCAGAACTGCTACCTGCACTGTTCGGGGTGCTGCAAGCTGCCAGGCTCAACAAGGTTGCTGCGCTGATAGCAGCCAGGGTCCAGCGTTTCATAAGGCTTTCCTTTCTTGTGACAGCCACATGGTTGCGGGCTGTGGTTTTCGTGGCTCGGTAAGAGCGGTTGCGTCATCCTGGTGGATGAGCGGGGGGCGGGTGTAGGTCGCCTTCCCTGTGGGTTAATTCGATTGTCCTGTGTACTCTGGGTTCTGCCCAGAGTTTTAACAAGTGTAAATTGTGCTGCGATGATCGTGGTTGGTTTTCTTGCCCAAGTCTTGTCCAGATGCCGGCCCGCAGTGGATGGAGATTTGGTGGGCAATCAATCAAGCTGGCAGAAACAAGGCGGGATCCACCATGGTGCGGTTCAGCATCACTCCCCAGTGCAGGTGCGGGCCTGTTACGCGGCCGGTTGCTCCTACTTTGGCAATCACCTCGCCAGCGCGCACGTGGTCGCCTAGTGCCACATCAATCTTGCTCAAGTGGCAGTACATCGTTAAAAAGCCGCCGCCATGGTCCAGCCACACGGTGTGGCCGTTGAAGAAGTAGTCGCCCGTATCAATTACCTTCCCGGCCAAGGGCGCTTTTATGGGTGTGCCTGTGGGCGCAGCAATGTCCATGCCGCTATGCGGATTGCGCGATTGGCCGTTAAAGACGCGGCGCAGCCCGAACGAGCTGGAGCGGCGCCCTGGTACAGGCACCGGCAAGGTGAAGTTGCTGGGTAGCGGCATGCTGAAAGTCGCCATCACCTCTTTTTGATGATCGCGCTCGCGCTCATAGCGGGCATTGTCGCTTTCAGAGAGATCCACGGTTTTGGGCGCGACTTTGAGGCGCTGTTCGTTGTATTTTTTATCTCGGACTGTATAGGCCAGGTTACGTGTGCCAGCCGCTGTTTGCACGCGGATGCTGGCCGCACCCACAGGGGTGGATAGCGGAATACCGACCAAAGCCGTCCACTCAATCGCATCGCCCACTACCAATACCGGCACATCGCCGCTAAAAGCCTGTGGGCGATCTGCCGCCGGGCCTAGCGATAGCCGCGCCACGCCACCGGGCACTTGCGAATCTGCAGGCCAGCCATCGGCCGTCTGTGCAGCGCTGGCCCACCACGGTGTAGCAAGCAATGCGCTGGAGCCGATCACAAAGCGGCGGCGGCTAGAAGTGGACTGTTGTTGGACAGGAGCTAAGGAATGCAGAGGATGGAGCATGGACAGGACTGTGCCATAAAGAATGCTTGCAAAAGCATAGCAGCGGGCACTTGGATGATGAGTGGGAACACGGGCTTGAATATGCAAAAAATGGTAAACCTGCTACCAGTGAGCGCCTCGATGAGGGGCAGCAGGTAGCACATTTGATGCTATGCTTTTTGCCTGATAACAAAAGGCGCTGCTAGCGTGGCGCCCATCGCGGACGGGCCGCTGCCTTCCTGTGGCTACGGGGGCGCGTAAATCCGCTAGAGTTATGACAGACTGTAAGGCTGTAGGCCACACCGCGAGAACCGCGAGGTGGTGGTCAGTCTTTGAAGACCCAAGTTGATTCGGGAGTTCGTTTCGTTCATGTCCGGCTTGCACTCAGAAAGACCGTATCGCACCACATTGGCATGGGGTGTGGCTGCAGCATTGGTTGCTTTGCTGTCGGGCTGCGCCAGCGTCAGTCCGTACGAGAGCCGCCACTACAACGTGGTAGCGAATGAAACCTTTGGCTCATCGTCCACTTATTCGCGCCTTTTTGACGCAGCCCCGGAGCGCACTTGCGAGGCAGCACGCCGCGCGCTACTGAGTCAAGGCTATTTGATTAATGTGGCCAAGGGCAAAGAAGTAGAGGGGCAAAAGAGCTTCCAGCCAGCGCCGGATAACCATCAAATCATCACTATCCGCGTAGTTTGCGCGCCCGACAGCCATGATGGCAAGGTGAGCCTGGGCTTTGTGTCAGCTCTCAAAGACACCTACAACCTGAAGAAAAGCAGCAATTCCGCCAGCGTAGGCGTAGGCGCGTTAGGTTCCTTGTCGCTGCCGTTTTCGGCAGGCAATGACTCCATGATCAAGGTGGGCAGCGAGACGGTCAGTTCAGCCATGTTCTACGACAGTTTTTTTGATCTGATCAAAACCTTTTTGCGCCAAGATCAGGCGTCGGTCGAGCAGGGCAAGCTCGACGAGGAATAGCCAGCAAGCTGTTTCAAATGCAACCGACCTTGATGGTCGGTTTTTTTTGACGTGTGATGAGGGTGCGCGTTGCATTCTTGCGTACCAATTGGATACGGATTTTCTGAGTGAATCGTGTACAAACAAGGGGCGATGCGAGCCAATCGCTTCGTACATTGTGAAGGGCTTGATATGGCTTTGACGAATGAAACACGCAGCGAGATCCATGTGCTGGTGCATGGTGGTTTTAAGGATGCCGAGCGCATCGTGGAGATACTGACCGAAGAGATGTATGAGCCCGGCGAGCTGGATGAGGCTGAGGTAGAGGCCTTTGTAGCCCAGTCTTTTGCGGCGCTGGAGCAAAGCAAGGCGCACTGGCCCGCCGTGACGGATTGTGACCGGCTGCTCCAGGCCTTTGCGCAGATGGATATGCAGGGTGTGCTCTGCATGCTGAATGCAGGCTATACCCAAAGTGAGGGTTTTGAGGATGTGCAGCAAGCGCTGCGCGAGCGGGACGATGCCGATGGGTTTATCGGCTACTGCTTCTTCCACGGACAAGACCTGGAGCGTGTACTGGGTGGCGGTGGTTTGAGGTTGGCTTTTGGCTCGCTGGATGCGAAGCTGGAGTCAACGCTAGGGCTAGAAGTTGGCCAGCGCGTGGTGCGCGCCTTGGCGGCAGCAGGCTTGCATACGCAGTGGGATGGCACGTTCCAGCAGCGCATCTTTATCCCTGTATTTGACTGGAAATATCGCTGATTACGATTCAAAAATGATATTGAATAAATGAGTTTAGGTGGGCGATGATGCGGGTTTTGACGCATATGCCTGTCTGGCGTTCGTCATAAAAAAGGTCTGCCTTTTGGGCAGACCTTTTATTTAATAGCGGCTGTGCGGATTAAGGCATAGCTTGCATCAAGCCCATCATGCCTTCATTGTTGAGCTCTTTGCCATTGGCTTGTACTTTGCCTGCGCTGTAGTCGAGCTGGGTGGTCATGAGGTTGTCCTTTTCAACCAAGATGCCCGATTGCAGCAGCATGCCAAGGCGTGCATCCACGTCTTCTTGCACAGCGCTGGACAGCATTTGGGCGTCTGGCTCTTCGCCATCGTCCAGTTGTTCCAGATAGCCATCGCGCACCCTGCTGGTCATCAGCGCGTACAGCACGGGCTTGGGCATGGACAGGCGTGCGCTGGCTTTGATGTCGGCCAGCGGGTTGGGCGATGTCGCCGGGTCACCCTGGTAGGTCACTGAGGCAGCCACCTCACTCACGCCTTCATCGCTGCGCCAACTGATGCGTTTGATCTCCAGCTCAGGCTTTTTGGCCAGCAGTTGTTGCAAGCCGCCCATCAGCAGACCTTGCAACAACTGTGGGTTACCTTGCGCCTCTTGCGATGCCTTGGTGACCTGGTTGAGCCAGGCTGCGTCCAGGTTGCGCAGGGCAAGGTCTACAGCAATGTCGCTGACCTTGGTGTCTGGTGCAGCAAAAGACTGCACCTTGGTGTTGACGGTGGTGTTGACCACATCGCCTTGCAGCTGGGTGTCGGTGTCCATCACAAAACCGACCAACGTGGTGGTTTCGTTCTTGCCCTTGCTAGTGGCGGCCAGCTTGTCCAGCGCCCAGTTAAAGCTGCCCACCATGAACTCTTGGCCTGCAGCCTGCTTGACATCAAAGCGCATGTTGCTGGTGCCTAGCTGAACTTCTGCCTTGTCTGCGGAATCCGGGCCGGGTTGGATGAGCAGGGATGGCATGGTGGCCGTGCCTTTCATCCCCTTCAGGTCGCCCGGCATTTCAAAATCAGCAGTAAAGCCGCCAAAGCTCAATTTCTCGCCATCAAAATTGCCGCTGATAGCGGGCGATGCGATGTTATGTTGAGATTTTTTGGACCATCCCACGGTGGCGTTCCACACCAACGGGGCTTTGTCCTTATAGGCGGTTACCCATTCGGGTGGTGCATCGGCATTGATGGCGAAGGTTGTTGCGATCTCTGCCGCGTGGCCGCGTGGCCAGGGGCCGTGCTTCATCTCGTGCAGAGCGGTGAACTGCACCTGTTCATCACCGGTGTTCACCGTCCACAGTGTTTTGGCGGTGGATGAGAACAGGCCGCGCTCATAGCTTTGTACTTCAATGCCGAGAGGTGGCTTGCTCCAATCTTTGGCGGTGCTCTCAAAGCCTTCTTGCAGCTTGCCACCCATGACATAGCTGGTGGCTGCGCCGCCTACTACCAACGCAGCCACGGCGGCTGCAATACCGATTCCCAGTTTTTTCATAAATCCCCTCGTTGCAAATTTTTTTGCCGGCATCGCACCTTGTTGTCCTTGTGGAGCAGGCCGTGCCGATTACAAGCCGCGCATTGTAGACGGGCACTGTGCCAGCACGCCACCGGCTTGAACAAGGCGGTGCGGGCGAGTTTTGTTATTTGCTATTCAATTGATAGCATTTGCGCCCAGTATTCTGGCGCTAGAGGCCTGTTGATTCAAAAAATAAAAAGGGCCGCCTGTGGCGACCCTTTGCTGGTGCTGCTGCGCAGGCGCTTATTTACCCCACGAATCCTTCAGCCCTGTGATCTTGTTGAACACAGGCTTGTCAGTACGGTGGTCCTTGCGGTCGGCTACAAAATAGCCAAAGCGTTCAAACTGGTATTTGTCATCTGGCTGCGCGGTTTGGAGCGATGGCTCGACATAGGCTGTCACGACCTTGAGGCTGTCGGGGTTGATCAGGGTAAGGAAGTCCTTGCCGCCCGCGTCAGGTTGTGCATCGGTAAACAGGCGGTCGTATAAGCGCACTTCGGCCTCTACCGCATTGGCTGCGCCCACCCAGGTGATAGCGGCCTTGACCTTAACGCTATCGGCACCTGGTGTGCCGCTCTTGGTGTCGGGCACCACGGTGGCCAGCACCTTGGTTACATTGCCGTCAGCGTCTTTTTCAGCGCCGGTGCACTCGATCACATAGCCGCCTTTGAGGCGAACCTTGTTGCCGGGGAACAGGCGCTTGTAGCCCTTAGGCGGTACCTCGACAAAGTCCTCCCGCTCAAGCCACACTTCGCGGCCAATGGTGAAGTGGCGCTCGGGTACTGCTTCGCCTTCAGCTGCATGGGGCAGGGCGGGCAGGCTGCATGGCTCCAGGTGGTCGGCGCTACCGAACACCTCGGCCCAGTTGGTCAGCTCGAGCTTGACGGGGTCAAGCACCACCATGGCGCGGTAGGCTTGGTTCTCCAGGTCTTCGCGCAGGCAACCGTCCAGTGTGGAGTAGTCAATCCAGCTGTAGTCCTTGGTCACGCCAATGCGTTCGCAGAAGTTGCGGATAGATGCGGGCGTATATCCACGGCGGCGCAGTCCCACTACGGTAGGCATGCGGGGGTCGTCCCAGCCAGTGACAAAGTTGTTGTCCACCAAGTGCTTGAGTTTGCGCTTGCTGGTGATGACGTAGGTCAGGTTCAGGCGCGAGAACTCATACTGGCGCGGCTGGGGCGCATCAATGAGGCCACCGGTGCGCAGGTGATCCAGCAGCCAGTCGTAGAAGGGGCGCTGGTCCTCAAACTCCAGCGTGCAAAAGGAGTGGGTAATGTGCTCGTACGCATCCTCGATCGGGTGCGCAAAGGTATACATAGGGTAGATGCACCACTTATCACCTGTGTTGTGGTGAGTAGCGTGGCGTACGCGGTAAATCGCAGGGTCGCGTAGATTGATATTGGGCGCGGCCATGTCAATCTTGGCGCGCAGCACGGCGGCACCGTCCGGTAGTTTGCCATCCTTCATGTCGGCAAAGCGCTGCAGGTTCTCGGCCACCGAGCGGCCTCGGAAGGGGCTGTTGATGCCTGGGCGGGTGAAGTCGCCTCGGTTAGCCTTCATGTCTTCGGCGGACTGCTCGTCCACGTAAGCCACGCCTTGCTCGATCAGGTAGACCGCGCAGCGGTGCATGAACTCGAAGTAGTTGCTGGCGAAGTACAAGTTCTCGTGGCCGTCCGGATCCTTCCAGTCAAAGCCTAGCCATCTGACGGCATCAATGATGCTATCCACATATTCCTGATCTTCTTTTTCTGGATTAGTGTCGTCAAAGCGCAGGTGGCACACGCCGTCAAAATCGCGTGCCAAGCCAAAGTTCAGGCAGATGGATTTGGCGTGGCCTACGTGCAGATAGCCATTGGGCTCGGGCGGGAAACGGGTGCGGATTTTGGCCGCATCGACCTGGCCTTTTTGGTGGTGCTGGGCATCGCCCGGCGTGCCACCCCAGTGGCGGCTGGCGTAGGTCCCTTTGTCGAGGTCGCACTCGATGATTTGTCGCAGGAAATTGGTGGGTTTGACCACTTCGTCACTACCATTGTGCGAAGCGCTGGGCACAGGTGCATTCATAAGGCGTTATTCTACGGGACTACCCTGAGGTTTACGATTTGCAACAGGATACCCTGCCTTGAAACCACAATTTGCAGAGGCTTTAGTATCTTTTGGGCACCCTAGTGCGTTGTAGTTGCAATCACTGTCTTTGGGGCGACCCCTGTAAGGAGATTTACATGACCAATTCGTTGCTGAAACAATGCACCCGCTGGGCGGCCGCAGCGGCGGTTGCTGGCTTGGCCTTGGTGTCTGGCGCAGCACATGCCAACCGCGTTTCTTGGTCGGTCGGCATTAATGTTCCAGGCCCGGTATATGTGGCGCCGCAGCCTGTGTATGTGGCACCGCCCCAGCCGGTGTATTACGCACCACCGCCTCCTGTTTATTACGCGCCGCCACCGCCTGCCGTGGTGTATCGCCCCGCGCCGGTTTATCGCCCGGCTCCCGTGTACTACGGCCCGCCTCCCGGCTACTACCGCCACGGGCACCACCGTGGCGAGCGTGGTCACGGTCACTATCGTTACTGATCACGTAGCGTAAGTTGCGAGTTCCCCAACCCTGGCCTCATGGTCAGGGTTTTTTTATGGGCGACCGGGCTGCGCTTGTCACTCGCAGCAATGGTGGGGGCATAGTTTGCTCCGATAATCCCAGCAGTTTTGGCTTGCCACGGGATGTGTGATGAAAACCGTTTTTGTACTGAATGGACCGAACCTGAACCTGCTGGGACTGCGTGAGCCTGCCATTTATGGCGCACTCACTTTGCAAGATGTGGAGCAACTGTGCGCCAAGGCAGCTGCCCGCAATCAGCTGGCACTGCGCTTTCACCAAAGCAGCTATGAGGGCGCTCTGGTTGATTGGCTGCATGAGGCCGGCCAGATGCAGCGCAATGGCCAATTAGCAGGTGTGGTGCTCAATGCAGCCGCCTACACCCACACCAGCGTGGCTTTGATGGATGCCATCAAAGGTGCCGATGTGCCGGTGATTGAGCTGCACATCAGCAACGTGCATGCGCGCGAGGCCTTTCGCCACCACTCCTACATTGCCCCCGTTGCCAAAGCCGTGATCTGCGGCCTGGGTGTGCAGGGCTATAGCATTGCGATTGATGCGGTAGCGCAGGTATTGCTCGGCCAATCTGCCTAAAGCTTGCATATGACTGAGCAAGAAGAGAAACGCAGCGCCGACGATTTACCGCTGCCCGCCGCCCACGCTGCGCTGCTGGCCAGCGCCACGCAGCACCATACACCCTGTGGCGATGGCCATGTTATTTGGCACCGCTGGGGCACACGCAGGCCTGGCGCACTGCCCGTGGTGATGTTGCATGGAGGCAGTGGCAGCTGGACGCATTGGATCCGCAATATTGATGCCCTGGTTGCCGCAGGCTTTGAGCTGTGGCTGCCTGATTTGCCAGGTTTTGGTGATTCCGCACCGCCGCCCGTGGGGCATGATGCCGACGCCATGGTGGAGCCGCTCTACCAAGGCATGCAGCAACTGGGATTACTGCCTTGCCAGTTGATTGGATTTAGTTTTGGTGGCATGACGGCGGGCATGCTGGCTGCGGCCCACCCCGATGCCGCCGAGCGCGTGGTGATTGTGGGCGCGCCTGCTATGGGTGTAGTGCCGGAGAAGCAGTTCAGCCTGAAAGGCTGGCGTCATCTATTCGATGCCGTGCAGCAGCGCGAAGTGCACCGCTACAACCTGGGCGCGCTGATGCTGTGGGACACCTCCAAGATCGACAATGAGGCCCTGGCCCTGCACCAGCAAAATGTGCACCGTGACCGCCTGCCGCGCAGGCGTCTGTCCAATACCGACATCCTGGCGCAGTCGCTGCCCAGGATTAGCGTGCCGGTGGCGGCGATATACGGTGCGCACGATGCGCTGTATAAGGCCTATATGGGTGCGGTCGAAGAAAAGTACCGTGCGGTCACGCCGCAGTTGGCAGATTTCATCCTGGTGCCGGGCAGTGGCCACTGGGTGCAGTACGAGCAAGCCGAGCGATTTATGCAGGCCTTGCTGCCCTTGCTCTCCTCTTAAATTTAAATAAAACAAGCTGCTGGCGACCGTGTAGCGGGCGCTAGTAGCTATCAAATTATGAGTAATAAAAGTTTTACCCCCGTAATCGCCATCCACGGCGGCGCAGGCACTATCACGCGTTCGTCCATTACGCCTGCGCAGCAGTTGGCCTACCGCGAGGCTTTACGCGATGTGCTGTTGGGTGCACAGCAAAAACTGGCCGCTGGCGCACCGGCTGAAGACGTTGCGGTTGAAGCTGTGCGCCTGCTGGAGGAGTGCCCCCTGTTCAACGCCGGGCGCGGCGCTGTTTTCACGGCTGATGCCACGCATGAGATGGATGCATGCGTGATGCGCGGCAAAGATTTGGCCTGTGGTTCTCTCGCCGGCGTCAGCACTGTGCGCAACCCCGTCATCGCTGCCCAGGCCTTGATGGATGCAGGTGGCCCTGTCTTTATGATTGGCGCGGCGGCAGAGCAGTTTGCGCGCAACGCGGGCTGTGAGATGGTGGCCAGAGATTGGTTCTCAACCGAGCAACGCCTGACGCAGCTGCGCAGCGTGCAAGCGGCCGCCAAGGCTTCGGGCGGTGATGCCATGGCGCTGGATCACAGCGCACAAAGCCTGGCCGCCAAAGACGGTGCCCCGCTGGATGAGCGCAAAAAAATGGGCACCGTGGGCGCCGTGGTACTGGATATGCAGGGTAATCTGGCAGCCGCCACCTCTACCGGCGGCTTGACCAACAAAAAGCCCGGCCGCGTGGGTGATTCACCCGTGGTAGGTGCTGGTACCTACGCTAAAAACGGCGTGGTGGCGGTGTCGTGCACAGGCGTGGGCGAGGCCTTTATCCGCGGAACCGCAGCACATGGCGTGGCGGCGCGCATAGAGCTTCTGAGCGCCAGCGTGGGCGAGGCGGCGGACGCCATCATCCACCGCGTGCTGCCCCCGCTGGGTGGCGATGGCGGCTTGATTGCAGTGGGAGCCAAGGGTGATGTGTCGCTGAGTTTTAATTCAGAAGGCATGTACCGTGGCCAAGTCGGTGTAGAAGGCGAGCCCTTGGTCGCCATTTATGCCAACGAGGAACTGGCTGCAGCGGTTTAAGGCTCATCGCGTGATCTAAGCGACAAAATTGCCCGTGATTTTGAACAAAAAAAGGCTGCATTTGCAGCCTTTATTGCATTCGTAAAAGGGTAATTACCTAGGTGAAAGCTCTGGGGTAATTTCGTAAGAAACCGCTTTCATGCCTTTTTACAATACCCATACTGTCCTGTCTCCAAGGTGAATGCGCAGACCCCCGCGGTCTTGCCACAGTGAGGATAGTGTCTCGTGGATCGCAGCGGGTTACCGCACCAGTCCTCTATTCATAGCATGCATAGCCCACGGGCTGTGCGCTACAACCTCTTTTTTATGACCACCCCAGCCAACCCCTCTGCCGAGAACGTCTCGTCGTCGCCTGTTTTGCAGGTACGCGATCTGTCGGTCAGTTTTAAGACGGAGCAGGGCCGCGTGCAGGTGGTCAAGAACCTGAGCTTTGACGTGCATGCCGGCCAGACCTTGGCGGTGGTGGGCGAGTCCGGCTCGGGTAAATCCGTCACCTCGCTGGCGCTGATGCGCTTGGTAGAAAACGGCGGCGGCAAGATCGACAGCGGCCGCATGCTGCTGAATGGCCGCCATGCAGGCCAGCTGGATCTGGCCACTGCCACATCGGCGCAGATGCGCAAGGTACGCGGCGCGGATATGGCCATGGTGTTCCAAGAGCCCATGACATCGCTGAACCCCGTATTTACCGTGGGCGAGCAGATTGCCGAATCCATCCGCCTGCACCAGGGCAAATCCGCCAGCGCGGCCACGGCTGAGGCGCTGCGCATGCTGGAGCTGGTGCGCATCCCCGAGGCACGCAATGTGCTCACCCGCCACCCACACCAGTTGTCGGGCGGCATGCGCCAGCGCGTGATGATTGCCATGGCGCTGTCGTGCAAGCCGTCACTTTTGATTGCGGATGAGCCCACCACGGCGCTGGATGTGACCATTCAGGCGCAGATTTTGGCGCTGGTGCAAGAGCTGCAAAAAGAAATGTCTATGGGGGTGATCTTTATCACCCATGACATGGGTGTGGTGGCCGAGGTGGCAGACCGTGTGCTGGTTATGTTCCGGGGCGACAAGGTTGAGGAGCAGGATTGCACGCAGCTCTTTGCGAATCCGCAGCAACCTTATACCCGTAATCTGCTGGCCGCCGTTCCGCAACTGGGCGCCATGCGCGGCACTGATTTGCCCGAGCGCTTTCAGCTGGTGGGCGCAGACGCCGCAGAAGCCAGCATGCCCTCTACCGTGAAAGGTGGCGCACCTGTTCTGCAGGTGGACAAGCTGGTCACGCGTTTTCCCATCAAAGAAGGCTTGTTTGGCGGCGTAAAGCGCCAGGTGTATGCGGTAGAGCAGGTGAGCTTTAGCCTGCAACCCGGCGAGACGCTGGCTGTGGTGGGTGAATCGGGCTGTGGCAAATCCACCACCGGGCGTGCGCTGGCGCGCCTGATCGACTTCCAGGCTGGCGATGTACAGGTGGCGGGCCGAGATATTGCAAAGCTCAAAGGAGCTGAGCTGCAGGCGCTGCGCCGCGATATTCAGTTTATTTTTCAGGATCCATTTGCATCGCTGGACCCGCGCCTCACGGTGGGCTACAGCATTTTGGAGCCCATGCTGATCCACAACCTGCTGGCGCGTGAGCAGGCCGAGAAAAAGGTGGAATGGCTGCTGGAGAAGGTGGGCTTGCCCGCTGTGGCGGCTAACCGTTATCCGCATGAGTTCTCAGGTGGGCAGCGCCAACGTATTGCGATTGCGCGCGCCCTGGCGCTCAACCCCAAGGTAGTGATTGCGGACGAGGCAGTGTCGGCGCTTGACGTATCCATCCGCGCGCAAATCATCAACTTGATGATGGATTTGCAACAGGAGTTTGGCATTGCCTTCCTGTTCATATCGCACGACATGGCGGTAGTGGAGCGTGTGAGCCACCGTGTAGCTGTGATGTATCTGGGCCAGATTGTGGAGATCGGCCCGCGCCGCGCGGTGTTTGAGAACCCACAGCACCCCTATACCAAGCGCTTGATGGCTGCCGTGCCGATTGCCGATCCCACGCAGCGCCGCAAGCACACCTTGAATGTGGCTGAGATCCCCAGCCCTGTGCGCGGCGTGGACGACCCACCCAGGGTGCTACCCATGCGTGAAGCAGGCCCCGGCCATTTTGTTGCCGTGGATGCTAGCGCCGCTGCGGCACAAAACAGTGCGCCTGACCAGGTTGCCGCTTAAAGAATCGATTTGACCGGGGGTTGGTGTGCGTGTTTGCAGGCCAGCCATATATTTGATGAGGAGAGTTCTATGCAACGACGTTTGACTTCGATCGCCGCAGCCATGCTGCTGGCGGGTACCGCGTTCTCCGCACACGCGGCAAAAGATGTGGTGGTGGCCGTGTATTCGTCCTTCACTACGACCGACCCCTACGATGCCAATGACACCTTGTCGCAAGCCATGGCCAAGTCCTTCTACGAAGGCTTGTACAGCTTTGACAAAGACATGAAGATGATCCCCGTACTGGCCACAGGCTTTGATGTGAGCAAGGACGGTCTGATCTACACCTTCAAGCTGCGCAGCGGTGTCAAGTTCCAGGACGGTACGCCTTTCAACGCTGAAGCGGTGAAGGCTAACTTTGACCGCGTGACCAACCCGGACAACAAGCTCAAGCGCTACAACCTGTACAAGAACATTGCCAAGACCGAAGCTGTGGATGAGACCACGGTCAAGTTCACGTTGAAGGAGCCGTTCGCGCCTTTTGTCAACTCGCTGGCCCATCCATCGGGTGTGATCATCTCGCCCGCCGCGCTTAAGCAGTACGGTAAAGACATCGCCCAGCACCCCGTGGGCACCGGCCCTTTCAAGTTTGTGGAGTGGAAACCATCGGACTACGTGAAGGTGGCCAAGTTTGACGGTTACTGGCAAAAGGGCCTGCCTAAGGTGGATTCGATCACCTGGCGCCCGGTGGTGGACAACAACACCCGCGCTTCGATGATGCAAACGGGCGAAGCACACTTTGTCTACAGTGTGCCCCCTGAGACCGCAGACAATCTGGCGAAGAATCCGAATCTGGATGTGGTGACAGCGCCTTCCATCGTGGCACGCTACATCTCGATGAACGTGACGCAAAAGCCTTTTGACAACCCCAAGGTGCGCGAAGCGTTGAACTACGCCATCAACAAGGAAGCGCTGTCCAAGGTGGCTTTTGCTGGCAAGGCCATTCCGTCGGAAGGCGTGCTGCCTAATGGCGTGCAGTTTGCAACCAAGCTGGGCCCTTGGCCTTACGACCCGGCCAAGGCCAAGGCGCTGCTGAAGGAAGCAGGCTACCCCAATGGTTTTGAGACGACGCTGTGGTCAGCGTACAACCATTCCACAGCGCAAAAGGTGATCCAGTTTGCGCAGCAGCAGCTGGCGCAGGTGGGGGTGAAGGTAACCGTGCGGGCTTTGGAAGCTGGCCAGCGCGTGGCCGAGGTGGAGTCGGTTCAAGATGCGGCCAAGGCTGCGGTGCGCATGTACTACGTGGGCTGGTCGTCTTCCACCGGCGAGGCAGACTGGGCCATGCGCCCGCTGCTGGCTGGCGAAAGCGTGCCACCCAGGGGCTTTAACACGGCGTACTACAGCAACCCTGAAGTTAATGCCGACATCGCCAAGGCTCTGGTGACCACGGACGAAGCCGAGCGCGGCAAGATCTATGCGGATGCACAGCAAAAGATCTGGAAGGATGCGCCCTGGATCTTCCTGAACACCGAGAAGCTGGTGTATGCCAAGTCGAAAAAGCTGTCGGGTTTCTACGTGATTCCTGACGCCAATTTCAACTTTACTGACATCGACCTGAAGTAACCGTACATCGCTGGCATCCATGCACCGCTATCTTTTAAAACGCCTGTTGGGGCTGATTCCGACGCTGCTAATCGTAGCGGTGCTGGTGTTTGGCTTTGTACACATGCTGCCCGGTGACCCTGCGCGACTGGCCGCCGGGCCCGAGGCTGGTCCTGAAACCATTGAGCTCGTCCGCAAGGATCTGGGGTTGGACTTGCCCATGCACCAGCAGTTCATTCGCTATTTTGGCAATGCGCTGCAGGGTGATTTTGGCAAGTCTATCCGCACCAAACGTCCCGTTTCGCAAGAGATTGCCGAGCGCTTTGGCCCCACGTTTTGGCTGACCATTGTGGCTATGGCCTGGTCTGTGTTGCTGGGCCTGGTGCTGGGTATTGTCTCAGCCGTATGGCGCAACCAATGGCCAGACCGCTTGGGCATGACGCTGGCGGTATCGGGCATTTCTTTTCCCTCTTTTGCGCTGGGCATGCTGCTGATGCAGTATTTCTCGGTCAAGCTGGGCTGGTTGCCTACGGTGGGGGCCGATAGCTGGAAGCACTACATCTTGCCTGCGCTCACACTGGGCGCGGCGGTGGCTGCGGTGATGGCGCGCTTTACCCGCAGCTCCTTCATCGACATTCTGAAAGAAGACTACGTGCGCACCGCACGCGCCAAGGGCTTGAGCGAGACCATCATCGTCATCAAGCACGGTCTGCGCAATGCGCTGATCCCCGTCGTCACCATGATGGGTTTGCAGTTTGGTTTTTTGCTGGGCGGCTCTATCGTGGTGGAGGTGGTCTTTAACTGGCCGGGCATGGGCCGTTTGCTGGTGGATGCGGTGGAGATGCGCGATTACCCCATCATCCAGGCGCTGGTACTGTTGTTCTCGCTAGAGTTTATTTTGATCAATTTGGTGGTTGACCTGATGTATGCATGGATCAACCCCACCATTCGCTACAAGTAGGAGCATCGGCATGACTAATCCAAATGCTCCCCACACTGCAGGCAGCCTAAAAGGTGCCGTGCAGATGCAAAATGCCGCTGTCGCTGCGATTGGGCCAGACAGCCCCCTCGCGCCCTTGGACGAGGCCGCTGCCATCGCTGCGCCAGCGCTACCCGCCAACTTGGCCGCATCAACGCGCATGCGCACACCAATGGCTGAGTTCTGGCGCAAGTTCAAGCGCCAAAAACTGGCACTGTGGGCGGGCGGCTTTATCGTGCTGCTGGTCATCATTGCCATCCTGGCGCCGTGGATTGCGCCGTATGACGCAGAGAACTTTTTTGACTACGACGCGCTGAACTCTCCCCCCACGGCAAAGCACTGGTTTGGTGTGGATTCGCTGGGGCGTGATATCTTCAGCCGCATCTTGCTGGGTGCGCGCATCTCGCTGGCGGCGGGCTTTGTCTCGGTGGCGCTGGGGGCCGTTATTGGCGCAGTGCTGGGCTTGCTGGCGGGCTATTACGAAGGCTGGTGGGATCGCATTGTCATGCGCATGTCCGATGTGCTGTTCGCCTTCCCTGGCATCTTGTTGGCAATTGGTGTTGTAGCCATTCTGGGTAACGGCATGATCAACGTCATCATGGCGGTGGCCGTTTTCAGCGTGCCTGCTTTTGCCCGGCTGGTGCGCGGCAATGTACTGGCGCTTAAGCAGCAAACCTATATTGAGGCCGTGCGATCCATTGGCGCACCAGACCGCGTCATCATGCTGCGCCATCTGCTGCCAGGTACCGTGTCGTCGGTGGTGGTGTATCTCACCATGCGTATTGGCACGTCGATCATCACCGCTGCCAGCCTGTCCTTCCTGGGCATGGGCGCACAACCGCCCACCCCAGAATGGGGTGCCATGCTGAACGAGGCGCGCAGCGATATGCTGAACGCTCCGCACATCGCGCTCTTCCCCAGCTTGGCAATCTTTGTGACGGTACTGGCCTTTAATCTGCTGGGTGACGGCCTGCGCGATGCGCTGGACCCCAAGCTTGATTAAAAAGATATCTGTACTATAAAAATAAGAGCTGCTAGCGCCCGATGGATGGGCGCTAGCAGCTTTTTTGTGTGCTTGCTGCAAACTTGTGCCTGCGCAAGCGCTGACCTAAACCGATGGCTGGTTTCTCTACCCCATAGTAGTTGACGGCAGCCAGTGCAACCGTGGCCGCGATGGTGGCTGCCAAGTAAATGCCGAGGTGCAGTTGCAGCGATTGCAGCGATGGCGAGTGCTTGAGCAGCCACAGCAGCGGGTAGAACACGACCGGGTGCAGCACGTAGATGGAAAAGCTGATTTGGCCCAGCCAAGTCCAGGTGCCAGGGCGAACGGCGGGCAATACCAAAGCCAGGCAAAAAAGTGTGATGGCAGCGGCGTATGAGATAAAAAAGCCGCTGTATATGGGCGCTGCGCGGCCCGTGGCAATCGCCCACACGCCGTAGCCGGGCATAAACACCAGCCAAAAGAACAGTACCAGGCCGATCGCCACACCCAGTTGGCGGCGTACGCGCGACGCATTGCTGTCGACGAACTGGCGGCATATTGCGCCAAAAAACATGGTGGATAAATGCGCGAAGGCGTTGGCGTATTCGGTGCGACGGAAAATGCAAAACGCCAGCAGCAGTGCAAAACACACCGTGATCAGGCGTGATGCTCGGTGTAACCAGCCCAGCGCGAACAGCAGGGCACACAGCAGGTAGAAAGCCAGCTCAATCGCTAGCGTCCAGTACAGGCCTTGGGCAGGCTGGGCACCCAGCAACTGGGGCAGCATGCTCAGATTGAGCAGCACATCTTGCGCAGAGAAAGTACGGCCCCACAGCCAGTAATGTGCAAAAGCGCCCGGCAAGATCGACACCCAAAATGCCGGGTAGAGGCGAAAAATGCGCCCAATACCAAAGTGGCGAATTGCGTCTAGCTTGGGCGTGCCACGCAAGCTGGTGGGGATGACAAAGCCACTGATGGCGAAAAATACCACCACGCCCATCGAGCCAAACTCCATAGATCGCGCCATGGTGTACAGCCACATGCCTTTCACCTGGCCAGCGTTCACCAACGGCGCAAACACCTCGGTGGTATGCATCCACACCACCAGCAAGGCGGCTACGGCACGCAACACATCAATATTAAAAAAGCGCGGCTGCGCTCCAGCGGATGGGAGAGAAGACATGAATGCGAACAGTCCTGGCGCGAGGCGGCCAGGATAGGGGGGCAGTGGCTGGTGAGCGAATAGTTGCAGGCCAAGTAGCGCTGGCCGGTAGCCATGCTTTGGCAGATCGCGATCACTGCGTATTGAGGGCAGCCGCTGATTTTATAGTGGTGCCAGAAGGCTTGTTCCTAGATGCGGATCAAGCAGGGTGTTGGTGCTATCAAAATAAAAGCCGTAGACCCTACCTGGAGGGCGCTGGTGGTTATTTTTTTAGAACTAGGCAGCGGGCGTTTGCTGCGCTTTGGCTAGCCGCTTCAAAAATACGGCGATCTCTTTGACTGTCTGAGAGTCGCCATTGGCCTCTGCTGACTGCATGCCTTGCTGCCACACGGCTTGTGCTTGGGCGGTGTCGCCAGTCTCTAGCAAGGCTTTGCCCAGCAGCTTCCATGCGGCGGAGTACTGCGGGTTGTGCTCTACCGCCTTTTGCAAGTGCTCTGCGGCTAGCCCGTAGTCACCATCTTTGAAGCAGGCATTGCCCAGGCCAAAGCGCAGCAGGGCATTGTCTTGGCCCTTTGCTAGTAATTGTTCTAATCCTTGGCGCATAGCAGTAACTCCTTTTTGCTGCAGCCACTGTAGCGCTGCGTGCTTATCCGCATCTGTTGTGTGCGCAAATCTGTAGGCGCAAAAAAGCCCCATCGCAATGGGGCTGGTGTTGCAGTGAACGGGGTGCTCAGCGCTTCTTTTTGACAGTAGCCGTACTGCGTTTGGAGGGGGCTGCTTTGGTACTGGTTTGACGCGCGGTAGGCTTTTTAGCGCTGGATTTGTTTACGCTGCGGTTGTTGCGGGCAGCAGGTGCGCCGCCTGCGCGCATGGGCAGGTACAAGACCACTTGCTGGCCGGCCTTTAAGGCAGCTTTGGCGCCGATGTCGTTCCAGTCGGCGACTTGCGAGGCGCTGACGTTGTAGCGCTGGGCTACGCGGGTCACGGTGTCATGCTTGCGTGCCTTGACGGTGGTGCGGCGGGTGACAACCTCGGGCGTAAGCGCCAGGTGGGCGTTGTCGGCCAGATGGCTGGACACGTCTTGTTTGACGGCGGCCGAGCGTGGCACCATCAGCGCCGAGCCAGCCTTGACCATCATGCGCGGCGGGATGTTGTTGACGCTGCGCAGATCGCCTTCGCTCATGTTCACCATGGCGGCGGCAGCGGCCACGGTCATCGTGCTGGGTACGGACCAAACGGTCCAGCTGGCGTACTGGCCTTTCTCATGCGCTTGCAGGTTGCGGCGGAAGGCGATGGCGTTGTCCCACGGCAGCAGGACTTGCGGCGTTCCGGCTTTGAAGATGATGGGCTTGTTGAACGAGGGGTTGAGGGATTTCAACTCGTCCATGGAAACGCCCGCCAGCTCTGCCACCTGCGCGGTGTCAATGTCACTATTCAGTGCGACGGCTTGAAAATAGGGGTGGTTCTCGATCAGCGGCAGCTCGGCCTGGAACTGCTCGGGATTGGCGATGATGTTTTTGACTGCTTGCAGCTTGGGCACGTAGTTACGTGTCTCGTCCGGCATGCTCAGGTCGGTATAGGCGCCGCCCAGACCTTGCTTTTGATTGCGGGCAATGGCGCGGCCCACGCTGCCTTCACCCCAGTTGTACGCGGCCAGCGCCAAGTGCCAATCGCCAAACATGTTGTAGAGCTTTTGCAGGTAATCCAGCGCGGCGCGGGTGGATGCCAGTACATCGCGTCGATCATCGCGGAACATGTTCTGCTTCAGATCGAAATAGGTGCCAGTAGCTGGCATGAACTGCCACATGCCCGCCGCCTTGGCGCTGGACACGGCTTGCGGGTTGTAGGCACTCTCAATGTAGGGCAGCAGGGCCAGCTCGGTCGGCATGCCGCGGCGCTCCAGCTCCTCGACGATGTGGAACATGTACTTGGAGGAGCGCTGCGTCATGCGCTGGATGTAGTCCGGGCGGCTGGAGTACCACTGCTCTTGGCTGACGACCAGCTCGTTCTGCAGATCGGGCATGGCAAAGCCACGGCGGATACGATCCCACAAATCATCGGGCACGGCCAGGCTGGCGACATCGCCACGCTTGATATTGGCTGAGTTAATAGGGCTGAGTGGCCCGCTAGGATAGGTGGGTGTGTGGGGCCCTGTGGGTTGCGAGGCTGAGACGGGGACGTCTAGTGGCGGTTCATTTTGGCCGGTGGTGGCACAGCCAGTCAAAACGAGGAGGGCGCTCAGGCTCCACAGGTGCAGGTGCTTCATCAAAATTGGTTTTTCCAGCGGCGCAGTGCGGCAAACACAGCGGTTGCGTCACTGCTGGGGGTAGATGGATCAAACAGCTGCGCTGCACGTGCCACAGCGGGCACGCTACTGCGCAGAAAGGGGTTGATGCGCAGCTCGTTGCCAAGCTGTGCGGGCAGAGTGGGCTCGCCGCGTGCGCGCAATTGCTCGCAATGCGCGGTGTAGGCGGCAAGGTCGGGGTTATCCGGCTCTACCGCCTGCGCAAAACGTAGGTTGGATAAGGTGTACTCATGCGCCGCGCACACCCGGGTGTTACCAGGCAGGGCCGCGAGAGTGGATAGTGATGCATGCATTTGCAGCGGCGTGCCTTCAAACAGGCGACCGCAACCACCAGAGAACAAGGTGTCGCCACAAAACAGCAGCGGCGCGCCATCCATATCTGGGCAGTAATAAGCAATGTGCCCGGCGGTATGGCCGGGCACATCGATGACTCGCCAGCGTAATCCTAATAACGGCAGCTCGTCGCCACCGTGCATAGGTTGATAGGGTGTGGGAATGTTCTCGCGTGCTGGGCCGTAGACAGTGGCGCCCGTCGCATCCCGCAGCGCCGCCACACCGCCGACATGGTCGTTGTGGTGGTGGGTCACTACAATGGATTGCAACTGTAAGCCGTGTTGCGCGAGCGCGTTGATGACGGGCTGCGCATCGCCAGGGTCGACAACCAGCGCCTGCCTGTCGTTGTGCAGCAGCCAGATGTAGTTGTCAGCGAACGCGGGTAAAGGGTGCAAGTGCATGAATGAACAAATTATAGGCACGCAAAACTGGTGGAATCTGCCTCTGGGCCGCTACATGCTGGCCTGGGAGCAAACATGTTACGACGATGCTGTGGTGGACCTTTTTGGCTTCCATAGCCTGCAGCTAGGGCTTTTCCCATTACAGGGCCTCCGCGCTAATAGAATGCCGCACCGCTGGCTAGCGCTCGATTCGACGGCGCAACTCCAGCAAATGGCGCGCGAAACGTCTGTAGATGTAAACAGCTTTGCACAGGCTTTACAAAAATGCGATGTTGCGGCGCAGCAGGCAAGCGCGGATCCCGCTCCGTCTTATGCAGCGCCTACTGCCAGTTTGGCTTGCAGCCCTCAAGCGCTGCCCTTTGCCAACAATGCGCTCGATCTGGTGCTGCTGCCGCATACGCTGGAGCTGGCAGATGACCCGCACGCGGTGCTACGCGAAGTTGCCCGTGTGCTGGTGCCCGAAGGCCGCGTGCTTATCAGCGGCATCAACCCTGCCAGTTTGTGGGGCATGCACACCTGGAGTCGCCGCATCCCCGGTCTGCAAAAACTGCAACCCATGCCTGACGATCAAAGCCTGATTGGCTATGGGCGCTTGCGTGACTGGCTCAAACTGTTAGGGCTGGAGCTGCAGTCAGCCAGCTTTGGCTGCTACCGCCCTGCCATGCGCAGCGATGCCTGGCTGGTACGCTGGGACTGGATGGATACCCTGGGCCCCACCGCTTGGCCGGTACTGGGTGGCGTCTACTTTATAGAAGCCGTCAAGAAAGTGGAGGGCGTACACATGCTGACTGCGCCATGGCGAGCCGCAACGCCCAAGCCCGCAGCCCGTCCGGTGGCTGCACGTGATGGGATCCGAGAGAAAAGCGACGCTAGCACCCGATAGACGGTCACTAGCAGCTATGAATTTTGTAGTTTTATGCTAGCGACGTAGCGCGAAAAAACGCTTATAGTCGCAGCCATTGATATTGGCAAATGCCAAGGAGCTGGTTTGAACCAAGTTGTGATCTATACCGACGGCGCCTGCAAAGGCAACCCGGGCCCGGGCGGCTGGGGCGCTCTGCTACGCGCAGGCCAGGCCGAAAAGGAGCTGTGCGGCGGCGAGCTGAACACCACCAACAACCGCATGGAGCTGATGGCCGTCATCCAGGCGCTACAAGCCTTAAAGCGCCCCTGCGATGTAGCGCTGTACCTGGATAGCCAGTATGTACGCAAAGGTATTACTGAATGGATCAGTGGCTGGAAGGCCAAAGGCTGGCGCACCGCCAGCAAAGAGCCGGTTAAAAATGTTGATCTGTGGCAGCAGCTAGATGCGCTGGTGCACGGCGGAGAGCACCGCATCAGCTGGCACTGGGTGAAGGGCCATGCAGGCGACCCAGGCAATGAGCGTGCCGATGGATTGGCTAACAAGGGCGTGGAGATAGCGCTGAAGGCGGCGCGCTAATTCACCCCACATCAAGGAGTAAATATGGGGCGCATCATGACAATCTTGGCGGTAGCAGGCGTGGTAGCTGCGTTGTATGTTGCTTATCGCTATGGCGTGTTCTGAGCTCTCACGCTGTGGCAAATAGAAAAGCCTGGTGGTCGGTAACCACCAGGCTTTTGCTTTATGAGGGCGCGCTGGGTTTATTCAGCCGCCGCAATCCGGCGCAGCGCGGCGCTATCGCGCACGATCAGGCCTGATGGCTCGATGCGGATGGAAGACTCGCGCTCCATGGATTTCAGCTCCTGGTTCACGCGCTGGCGGGAGGCGCCCAGCAGCTGAGCCAGCTCTTCTTGCGCCAGGTGCAGGCCGATGCGGGTTTCGGTGCTTTCTTTGCCGGGTACACCGTAGCTGCGCGACAGGTGCAGCAGTTGCTTGGCTAGGCGGGCACGCAGCGGCAGCGTATTCAGGTCTTCCACCATGCCGTACAGGCTGCGGATGCGGCGTGCATGCATGCGCGACAGAGCTTGGTAGAACTCCATATGCGTTTGCAAGATGCGCTGGAAGTCGGCCTTGCCCACGCATACCAGCGTGGTCTCGCCGTGGGCATACACGTCGTGGGTACGGCTGTCGTCGTCAAACAGGCCCACATCGCCAAACCAAGTGCCTGGCTCTACATAGGTGAGGGTGATTTGCTTGCCGGTGAGCGATGCCGAGCTGACACGGGCCGAGCCGCGTGCAACCGAGACCCACTCCTCCGGCTCATCGCCGCGCGAGAAGATCAGCGCGCCATCCTTGTATCGCTTGACGTAGGCGCAACGCAAAATGTCATGGCGCAGGGTCGGCGAGAGGGTTTGGAACCAGCGTCCAGCGTTGATAGCTTCGCGCTCTTCTTGCGTAAGGATGGGGTCGTCCATGGTGTGTCGTCTCGGTGACTTGAATTTTGTGTTTTGTCGCTTGCGCGACGGTCAGGACTGAATGTATAGCATTGCTGGCAGATTGTTAAATGTCGCCAGGGGCCCTAGCAGGGCCGACAATGCGAAATGGCCTATTTCACCCCCAAAAATGGCTGGTTAAAACCCAATTATTCACTTATCTGGTGCGCAGATATAGCTATCAATTTTATATATGGGTTTCCCCTGTATGCACGAATGGAGAAGGCAGCCTTCTGAAAAAATAAAGAGCTACTGCAACGCCTTGGTAATCAAGGTTTTTTGCTGATGACAAAGTGCCGTCACAAGCGCATGAAATGTATCTTTATGCGCTTGTATTGCGGCGCTGGCCGCATAGCTCGACCAGCACCACGGCCAGGCCCGCCGCACAAATCAGCGCCATGCCGCTTGCCGTAGTGGTATCAGGCAATTGGCCAAACACCAGCCAACCCAGGGTCGTGGCCGATACGATTTGCAGGTAGTTAAATGGTGCGAGCAAGGTTGCGCCAGTCTTGCTATAGGCGGTAATTTGCAACCAATGGCCCGCAAAACCCGTGAGCCCGGTCGATAGCAACAGTGCCCATTGCCACGGTGCCAAATCCAGCTGCTGCCAAAAGAATGGCAGCAATGCGGTGAGCACCAGCGCACCTGTCAGGCCGCCGTAGAAGTTGCTGGTCAACGGGTCATCAGCCGCCACGCGGCGTGTGCTGATCTGAAAAAGAGCAAACGCCACTGCCGTCACCACGCCCCAGATCGCGCCCTCAGTAGATAGTTGCCCGCCAGGGCGCACCACGATCAGCATGCCCACAAACCCCAGCAGCACGCCTGCCCAGCGGTGCCAGCGCGGGCGCTCGCCCAGCAGCCAGGGCGCGAGCACCATTACCAGGAGCGGTGCCATAAAGTTCATGGCCGTGCCCTCGGCCAGCGGCACCAGGCTCAGTACCTTGAAGAACAACAAGGTAGTGGCAATCATTAGTACCGATCGCTGTAACTGGCGCCCCAGCGATTGCGTTTTGAACAGGCTACGCCCGCGCCGCGGCAGTACAAAAACGCCCATCAGCACTATATGGCCCACGTAGCGGAACCACGCCAGCATCAACACCGGTACGCCCGCCATGACGAGCAGCTTGCCGCTGGCATCCAGACTGGAGAGGACCCACAGCCCGCAGACGTGCAGGGCGATACCGACGAAGTTCATAGCAAAAATCAGGATTGACGCAGATGAGGTAAGGAATTGTAGCTATGGCTTTGATAGCCGGACGTCTACTGTGCGACGGGCATGCATGTGCAGGCGCGAGGCGGGCGCAAAAAAGCCGACCGGTGCAAAAGCACATTGGTCGGCCAAGTTGCAGGCGCGTGGGGGAGGCACCTGCGGCGCACAGACCCAGCGCGGGAGGGAGGAGAGGAGGCTTGAGTCCGGCGTTGTTGTGCCAGCCTGTTACAGGCTGGCACGTGAAAGCACTATCAAGCCTCGGCAGTCTCTTCTACCAGGAGGGCAATCTGGGCTTGCGCGGCGGCAATGCCCGCAGCGCGGGCTTCGGGGCCCATGCCCAGGCCTTCTGCGCGCACAAACTGCACATTGGTGATGCCGATAAACGCAAAAATCGTCTGCAGGAAAGTCTCTTGGTGCTCCATGGCGCGACCGGCTTCGGTGGTCGAGTAAACACCGCCACGGCTCTCCACCACGATCACTTTCTTGTCACCTGCAAGGCCTTCTGGGCCGTTAGCGGTGTAGCGGAAGGTTCGGCCCGCTTGCAGTACGCGATCAATCCAGGCCTTCAACTGGCTGGGAATGGTGAAGTTGTAGAACGGGGCGCCAATCACCAGCACATCGGCGGCCAAAAACTGGGTTACCAACTGCTCGCTAATCGCGTTTTGGGTGCGCTCGGCGTCGGTTGCAGCGGCTTGGCCGGTGCGAAAGCCGATGGATTCTGCGCTCAGGTGGGCGGGGGCGTTCACAGCCAAGTCCAGGTAATCAACACTAGCGTTGGTTTGGGCGTCGGTGAGGGTGGCGACCACTTCAGCGGTCAGCTGTCGCGATACCGAGTTGGTACCCAGGATGGACGAATCGATGTGCAGGATCTTCATAGTGTTTGTTTCTTTGCGATAGAAGGGGTTGGCGGCTTTCTGGCTGACGCCTTGGTGTATTGAATTGTCTCATCTGCAGAATCCGCCATTCGCCGGCAAAATGATGCTAGATTGTTCTATTTTTGGAACTGTGGCGGTGCCTATACCTGTCTGTGTGCTTGATCAGCAGTTCCGTCACGCACTCATTTTTTTGTAGCTGCTGGCGCCCGATGGGTGGGCGCTAGAGGCTAATTTTCTTCGTAGCGGTAGCACGACCATGAAATATGACCTGAACGACATGTACTACTTTGCCGAGGTGGTGGAGCGCGGCGGTTTTGCGGCTGCGGGCCGTGTTTTGGGCGTGCCAAAGTCACGCCTGTCGCGCCGCATCTCCGAGCTAGAGGCCCAGCTGGGTGTGCGCCTGCTGCAGCGCACCACGCGCCGCCTGTCCCTCACTGATGCTGGCGAGACCTTTTTGCGCCATGCCCAGGCCGCGCGCGAGGCAGCACAAAACGCCCAAGCCGCCATCGAGCAAACACAGCGTGAGCCCACAGGCACGGTGCGCGTGTCTTGCCCCATCACCTTGGCGCAAGGCTCGGTGGGGGCGCTGATCCCTGAGTTTTTGCGCCGCTACCCTAAGGTACGTATCGAGATGATGGTGAGCAACCGCACCATCAACTTGCTAGAAGAGGGGATCGACGTTGCCCTGCGGGTGCGCGTATCGCTGGAGGACAGCGGCAGCCTGGTCGTTAAGCGTTTGGGCACCACACGGCAGATTTTGGTGGCCAGCCCTGAGCTGCTCGCCATCCACGGTGTGCCTGATAGCCCGCAAGACCTGGGCAGCAAACTCCCGACGCTGGCGCTCAACAGCGCGGATGGCAACTCCACCTTGCAACTGCATGGCCCGGATGGCGAGCCCTTGGTCATCCACCACCAAGCCCGCTACGTGGCCGATGACTTGGTAACGCTGAAATACGCCGTGTTGAACGGCATAGGCGTGTACTGGATGCCCGACTACATGGTGCGCGACGAAGTGGCGCGCGGTGATTTGGTGGAGGTGCTGGCCGGTTGGTGCCTGCCAGAAGGCATCTTTCACGCCGCCTTTGTATCGCGCCGCAACATGGCACCCGCGCTACGCGTTTTTCTGGACTTTTTGGGAGACAAGCTGCCGCCAAGCTACCAAGCTTGATGGCGTGTTATGCCTTTTAAGAGCGGCTAACGTCATCCTTGGTGCGTCGGCTTGCCGTACGCTGGTACCGTCTGCGGCTTCAAGCTTAGCTGCAACCCAAAATCTGCGATTTTCTGGGTTGTGGTAGCCAGTCTGAGTATTTCAAATAGCTAATTCGCATAACAATACAAAAAATCATTCGTTGTAGTTTTAATGGCGAGCGCCCACAATGCGCCGATGCCAGTCAGTCACGACGCGCGATACGCGCCTCACTACCCACAAAGCCCCACGCAGCCACTAGCCATTGCGGCCCATGGTGGCGTGGCCATGCCACCATGGGATGGGGTTGGCGAGGGCGCTACAGCCAGCATTGTCATCGTGCCGGGCTGGCGCAATTCTGGCCCCGGCCACTGGCAAAGTTGTTGGGCTGAGCGCATTCCGGGCGCCATCCGTGTGCAGCAGCAAGACTGGCAACAACCCCGTTGCGAGCCCTGGGTGACGGCGGTGGTGCAAAGCATTGAGCAAGCGCAACACCCTGTCATCATCGTCGCGCATTCGCTGGGCTGCATTGCCAGCGTGCATGCCGCCGCGCAGCTGCAAAAACAATCGCCAAGGCAGGCGGGGCGCATTGCGGGTGCCTTGTTGGTAGCTCCGGCAGATCCAGAGCGCCGCGCTTTGTTTGAGGACTTCACCCCCGTACCCGCCGATCCGCTACCTTTTCCCAGCATCGTGGTTGCCAGCAGCAATGATCCGTATTGCCCCATCCGCATGGCCAGCGCCTATGCTAAAAGCTGGAGCAGCACCTTGGTGCGTTTACCAGACGCAGGCCACATCAACATCGAATCTGGCCATAGCGAGTGGCCGTTGGGCTGGGCGCTGCTGAGCGCTTTGGTGGTGGGTGTGCAGGAGGCCCCCTGTAGTGGAGGGGAGCGTTTAACAGAGGTGAATAGGTAGCTGGAGGCCGGCTGGTAGATTTGTGTTGCTACTATTTTGATAGTTTTGCAAGCTTGAGTTGCTCAAACTCTATCTCTATATGCTGCGCTGCTCTCTCCAGTAAGTAGTTTCGTATTGAAAAAGGTGCTTGTCGAGACAGTCTCCATCTTTGCGTGGTGATCCGCTCATAGGCGGTGAATTGACACACTACATGCCTTAGCCCTGCGGCACTGCTCACCTAATGCCGAGGCATAGGGCGCTGTGCTTCAAGGCGCTTCGCCATGCCGTTATGCCCCAAAGTCAATCGAGAAGGCCAGGCCGCTCAGAGATTGCTGCGAGATGGGCATTTTCAGTCGTTATCGGTGCGGTGCGTTAACGCTGAATGGAGTGGGTGCATCAATTTCAAAAAGGGAAGTGTCGGCTCTAGCTCTGTAGTGTTACTTTTGCGGGCGCGTTACAAGTGGCTCGAATGATTGAGGTGATGCGTGTTTCTTAGCGCGCTGTCTATTTCGCAAGTGCGGCGCTGGCGACCACTTTTTATAAATTACTGGGTGTTGGGAATGCACTCGTCCCCAAGGCGACGAGTGGCATGTCACAGGTGTCGGCATACTGGTTTTGTGGCGCAATTACAGGCCGCCTCGCTGCATTGGGCTGCGTGTATTACCTCGACTGTCATGACCGAATCTGTCCGCTTTCCCCGCTCCGTACCGGCTGCGCCGCCAGCCCCCACTCGCTACTGGCCTGGCCGCGTGCCCACGCGCATCAGCGTGCCACAGACGTCGGTGTGGGATAACCTGGCGATCAACGCTCGGCGTTACCCTGACCACGCTGCGCTGGTGTTTTTTGAGCAGGTGGTGACCTATGCACAAATGCTGGCCATGACCGAGCGTCTGGCTGCTCACCTGCATGCGCAGGGCGTGCGCAAGGGTGATCGGGTGATTCTGCTGATGCAAAACTGCCCACAGTTGGTGATTGCGCATTACGCCATCTTGCGTGCCAACGCGGTGGTCGTGCCCGTCAACCCCATGAACACGGCGGAAGAGCTGCAGCACTACATTACCGATGCGGATGCGTGCGTTGCCATCACCACGGCTGACTTGGCTGCTGGCTTGGCGCAGGCTAACAACGCCGTGCCCGCTGATGCACAACTGCGCCATTTGCTGATCACCCATTTCTCTGATGCCATGCCCGTTGATGCGGCGGCGCAGCCCGACTTTCCTCCCGCTTGGCAGAAATGGTTGCTTACCCAGCACGCCCAGCCGGATGCAGCCTTGCTGCCGGGCGCCACCGTTGCCACCTGGCAGCAGGCCATGCAGTGTGGCGATGCAGTGCCGCCTGTGGATGTGGGTGCGCAAGACATGGCCATCTTGCCGTATACCAGTGGCACCACGGGCAAGCCCAAGGGCTGCGTGCATGCGCACAGTCATATCCAGCATGCCGTCATCGCGGGCACGGTATGGGGCAGGCAGACGGCAGAGAGCGTGAACCTGGTGGTGGCGCCCATGTTCCACATCACAGGCATGGTGTCCATCATGCATGTGCTGATTGGTGCTGGTTCTACCTTGGTCATCATGCCGCGTTGGGAGCGCGCGCTGGCAGGCAGCCTGATGACGCGCTGGCGCGTGACGCACTGGGCGAACATCCCGACCATGGTGGTGGACTTGCTGGCCAGCCCTGCCTTGGATCAAATTGACAAACGCAGTCTGGTTTATATCGGCGGTGGTGGCGCTGCCATGCCGCAGGCAGTGGCGCAGCGCGTGAAGCATGTGTGGGGCCTTGATTACATCGAGGGTTATGGCATGACCGAGACCTGCGGTGCATCGCACGCTAACCCGTATGAGCACCCCAAGCAGCAGTGCCTGGGCGTGCCGCACATCGGCATGAAGTCACTGGTGATAGACCCTGAAACATTGCAAGAACTGCCTGCAGGCGAGACTGGTGAGATCGTCGTAGCAGGCCCGCAGGTGCTGCAAGCTTATTGGAAGCAGCCCGCCGCCACTGCAGCTAGTTTTGTGCAAGTGGGCGGCCAACGTTACTTTCGCACTGGTGACTTGGGCTATCGTGATGAGGACGGTTACTTCTTTTTGACCGACCGTTTAAAGCGCATGATCAACGCCAGCGGCTTCAAGATCTGGCCAGCCGAGGTGGAAAGCCTGATGTATCGCCACCCTGCGATTTTGGAGGCCTGCGTTATCGCCGCCAGAGACCCGTACCGGGGCGAGACGGTGAAAGCGGTGGTTGTACTGCGCCCTGAGTTTGTGGGCAAAGCCACTAGCGAAGACATCATCGCTTGGTGCCACGAACACATGGCCGTCTACAAAGCCCCGCGTGTGGTGCAACTGGTAGATCAGCTGCCCAAGAGCGGCAGTGGCAAGGTGATGTGGCGGTTGCTGCAAGAAAAAGAGTAGCTGCAGTGCCTTGGCTAAGGCTTAGCGTTAGGCTGGCTCCATTACCACCAGCGCAACCAATCTAGTACCTTGTACCAAAAAGCATCGCCAAAGCGCACAGCCGCCCAAGCGCACAAGACGATGCAGACAACGCATAGCAGAGCCCATGCAGCCCAGCTGGGCGCGGCTTGAAAGCCGATCGCGCTTGCAATGAACAAAGCCAAGCAAACTGCCGCAGCCGATGCGGACATTGCGCTCTGCGGCGTCGCGGGGTGGGTCTTTATCCATGGCGGTGTATGCAGTGGGATGAAACAGTGTAGCGCTGCACCGTCACAGAGGCCGTCAGGCGAGCGCTATACGCTGCCTGCTTTCTCCACCACCAAAATCCGCGCCGCGCCCTGCGGGTAGGCCACATGTTCACACCCCACGCCGGCATAGAAGATGTCGCCGGCTTGCAGGGTGGCTTGGTGCTCGGTACCGGCTTCGCGCCAGTGCATGATTACCGTGCCATCCATCATCGCAAAGACTTCTTCACCGTCGTTCACATGCCAGATGTAGGGCTGGTCCGTCCAGTGCAGGCGTACGCTGGTGCCGTTCATCTGGGCGATGTCTTGCGCGCCCCAGGCGCGGCTGGCGGTGAAGTCTTTGCTGCGGGTGATGCGGTGCATGTTGCTACTCGTTGTTTTGTTCAACGCGCCTTGCCACAGGTTTGGTAAGTGGCAAGGCGGGGCATTAGCATCTTGAATGCGGCCACCATCGATTAAGCGGTGGCACCCATTTCTTGGCTGATTGCTTCGATTTGCTCGGACAGCTCCAGCCAGCGCTCCTCTAGCTTTTCCACTTCGCCGTTTACTGCGCTCAGTTGCTTACCGGCTTCGACGATGTCGCTGCCAGACAGGCCGGGCGTCGCCAGTTTGGCCTCAAGCGCGGCGCGCTCCTGGTTCAGCTGGGGCAGGCGTTTGTCGATTTGCTCTAGCTCTTTTTTGAAGGGCTTGGTCTTGTCGGCCAGTTGCTGGCGTGCTGCGGCGGCTTGGCGGCGTTGTTCTTTGGGATCAACGTATGCTTCTGTTTTAGGAGCTTCTGGCGCCTGCAGGGTGGGGGCTAGGGCTGTTTTTTTCTCAATAACAGCGGGTGCAGGGGAAGCCGTTGCTTTGGTTGCAGGGGCGCTATTTTGCTCTTGTTTGGCCTCTTCGCGCAGGCGTTTGGATTCCTCCAGCAGGTAGCGCTGGTAGTCGTCCAGGTCTCCGTCAAACGGCCCCACTGCGCCGCGGCCCACCATCCAGAAGTCCTCGCAGACCGAGCGCAGTAACGCACGGTCGTGGGATACCAGCATGACGGTGCCGTCGAAATCGTTAAGTGCCATGGCCAGCGCTTCGCGGGTGGCCAAGTCCAGGTGGTTGGTTGGCTCGTCCAGCAGCAGCAGGTTGGGGCGTTGCCACACGATCATGGCCAGCACCAAGCGTGCTTTTTCTCCACCGCTCATGGTGCCTACGGCTTGCTTGACCATGTCGCCGGTGAAGTTGAAGCTGCCCAGGTAGCTGCGCAGGTCCTGCTCGCGGCTGGGTTGCTTGGCGTCGGGGCCCAACTCTTTGGCCAGGCGGATCATGTGCTCCAGCGGGTTGTCGGCCGGGTGCAGCACGTCCAGCTCTTGCTGGGCAAAGTAGCCAATGTTCAGGCCCTTGCCCTCGGTTACTGTGCCGGCCTGTACCTTCATGGTGCGGGCAATGGTTTTGACCAAAGTGGATTTACCCTGGCCGTTGGCGCCCAAGATACCGATGCGCTGCCCAGCCAGCACCGAGCGGTTGACGCCGGTGAGGATGGTGGTGGCGTTGCCTTCGTCGTCGGTATAGCCAAATGATGCATCGGAGATCGCCAGCATCGGGTTGGGCAGGTTGGCGGGTTCCTTGAACTCGAAGGTGAACTCGGCCTCGGCCAACACAGGGCCGATCTTCTCCATGCGCTCCAGCTGCTTGACCCGGCTTTGCGCCTGCTTGGCTTTGCTGGCCTTGGCTTTGAAGCGGTCAATAAACTTTTGCAAGTGCGCCATCTTCTCTTGCTGCTTGGCAAAACTGGTGGCTTGCAATTCAAGTTGCTGGGCACGCAGCTCTTCAAAGCGGCTGTAGTTGCCGCCGTAGCGTGTGAGCTGGCCGCCCTGGATTTGCAGAGTGACGTTGGTGATGGCGTCCAGAAATTCGCGGTCGTGGCTGATGACGATCATCGTGCCGGCATAGCGCTTGAGCCAGGCTTCCAGCCAGACCAGGGCGTCCAAGTCCAAGTGGTTGG
>JAVXMM010000042.1:0-37950 GCA_036646255.1 Comamonas sp. | reverse complement strand
GCCATTGCTGGGCGCTACACCCAGACCTGCCAGCTTGAGATCACCATTGCCCAGCACCTCGGCCACGACAACCATGACTTTGGCCGTGCCGATATCGAGCCCCACCACTACATCTTTGCTGTCTCGTGCCATGGTTAGTTGCCCTCGCTGATTCGGTGATTGGTATGGTTCATGTTTCGCATCTCTCTGTTTTACTTTTTAGGTGCTGGTTTGGTTGCAGGTATGGTGCTGGTACTCACACCCTGCATACGTACGGCAAACCCCCCTGCATGGCGCAGATCTGCCGATGTCAATGACGCTACGCTGCGCTTGTACATGCCGGTCACTTCCGGCAGAGACATCGCAAACTTGCTCACTCGCTCGCGCAAGTCAGCCACGGTGCCCTGCCCCATTTCAATCGTGGCACCCGATTGCAAGACCGCCTTCCAACCACCGCTGTTCGATTCGCTCAGCGAGACAATCGGGTTGTCCAGCTTGGTGTAGATGGGCTGCAGGGCGCGGTACATGCCCAACACTTCTGTCGAGCGGCCTTGTGGGCCAGACAAACGCGGTAAGTTGTGCAGATCAGGGTCTGCAGAATCTCCTTCAAACATTTGGCCGTCACTGTTGAGCAAGCGCGATTCACCCTCTGCTCCCCAGATCGCTGCCGCATCTTGCTCCGTCAAAGTGACCGACAGCGTATGCGGGAACTCGCGCTTGATCCGGGCTTGGCGCACCCAAGGCGCCTGCTCAAAAATCTTGCGCGTCTCATCCAGATCCATGGTGAAGAAGTTGCCCTTGAGCGCAGGCATCACATTGGCCTGCAGCGAAACCGCGCTGTTGTGCTCCAACTCTCCCTGCACCACGATGCGCGCAATACTGAGCGCCGGGTGATGGATAGCCCAGCGAGCAGCAACAGCCAGAGCCAGCGCGCCACAACCCACGAACAGTGCGCTTGCGAGCACGTTCATCAGCTTGACGTCAAACGGGACTGGCATGGTCTGCTCCATGGATTCGAGCTCCTTCTCTTAAACTTCCGCGCCCTGGGCTGCATCAGTCGATGCAGACGCCAAAAGGTGCAAACACAGATCTTCATAGCTCATGCCTGCAGCACGCGCAGCCATGGGCACCAGTGAATGGCTGGTCATACCTGGCGAGGTATTGATCTCCAGCAAGAAGGGCTTGTTGTCGGATGCTCGCACCATCACATCTGCGCGCGACCAGCCACGGCAACCCAAAGTACGGAAGGCCTTCTCGGCCAGCTCACGGATGGCCGCCTCCATCTCTGCTGGCAACTCGCTCGGGCAGAAGTACTTGGTGGTGTCGGTGAAGTATTTGTTCTGATAGTCGTAGTTACCTTCTGGCGCCACGATCTTGATCACAGGCAGCGCTTTGGCCGCACGGCCTTGGCCCAGCACAGCACAGGTAGTCTCGGCACCCTCGATGAACTGTTCACACAGCACCTCTGGGTCGTAGCGCGAAGCCAACTCGTACGCCTTGGCGCACTCCTCTGGAGTACTGATCTTGGACAAGCCAATGGTGGATCCTTCACGTGCTGGCTTCACAATCATCGGAGCGCCCAGCACGGCCAACGCATTGGTCGTGTCCTCTGTGCTGGCAGCCATGCGCCACTCAGGGGTGGACAAGCCTTCAAAACGCCAAATGCGCTTGGTCATGATCTTGTCCATGGCGATACTGGATGCCATTACGCCCGGTCCGGTATAGGGAATGCCCAGCAACTCCAGCGCGCCTTGCACCGTGCCATCCTCACCATGGCGACCATGCAGCGCGATGAAGCAGCGTGCAAAGCCTTGTTTGCGCAGCTCACCCAGGTCTTGCTCAGATGGATCAAACGCATGCGCGTCCACACCTTTGGATTGCAGCGCCGCCAGCACCCCCTTGCCGGACATCAGCGAGACCTCACGTTCAGCCGAGCTACCACCCAGCAGGACGGCAACTTTGCCTAGTGCCTTCACATCAATATTCATCATTTTTTCGTTCATACCGCGCTCCCCTTCTGCGCAATACGCTCATTTTTAGATAGCAAATCCACTACTTTACCTGCCACTGCGCCGATGGAGCCTGCTCCCATGCACAGCAGCACATCTCCCGCTTGCGCATGGTCAGCAATCGCTTGCGGCAAATCGGCCACCTGCTCGACAAACACTGGTTCAACCTTGCCTGCCACGCGCACTGCACGTGCCAGCGCACGGCCATCAGCGGCCACAATCGGCGCCTCGCCAGCGGCGTACACCTCGGTCAGCAAAGCGGCATCTACGCGGCCAATCACCTTGACGAAATCTTCAAAGCAATCACGGGTGCGGCTGTAGCGGTGTGGCTGGAAGGCCAACACCAAGCGGCGCCCCGGAAACGCGCCACGCGCGGCCGCAATGGTGGCAGCCATTTCCACCGGGTGATGGCCGTAATCGTCAATAAGAGTGAATTCACCGCCATTGGCCAAGACAGCCTCGCCATAACGCTGAAAACGCCGGCCCACGCCCTTGAAGTTTTGCAGTGCGCGCTGCAGTGCTGCATCATCAATACCCAGCGCCATGGCTACGCCGATGGCCGACAGTGCGTTCAGCACGTTGTGCTCACCAGGCAAGTTCAGCACCACCTCCAGGTCGGGCAAGGCTGCAGAGGTGTGGCGCTGCACAGTAAAGTGCATTTGCCCATCAACCGCACGAACGTTGATCGCACGGATCTGCGCACCTTCGTTCATGCCGTAGCTCGTCACCGTGCAGGCCACGCGATCCACAATCTCGGCAACTGCAGGGCTATCAGTGCAGACAATCGCGTTGCCGTAGAACGGCATGCGATTGAGAAAATCGACAAAGGCTGACTTCAGGCGACCAAAGTCATGGCCATAGGTTTCCATATGATCGGCATCGATATTGGTCACCACAGCCATCACCGGCAATAGATTCAGGAACGAGGCATCGGACTCATCCGCCTCCACCACAATGTATTCCCCGCTACCCAGCTGCGCATTGGCGCCCGCACTGTTGAGCTTGCCGCCAATCACAAAAGTGGGGTCCAGCCCAGCCTCGGCCAGCACGCTGGTCACCAAGCTGGTGGTCGTGGTCTTGCCGTGCGTACCCGCAATAGCAATGCCTTTTCGCAAGCGCATCAGCTCAGCCAGCATTTGGGCTCGGGGTACTACAGGAATATTTTTGGTGCGTGCAGCTACCACTTCAGGGTTATCGGCCTGCACGGCTGTGGAGGTGACCACGGCTTGGGCAGTGGCGATATGCGCCGCGTCGTGGCCCACAAAGGTAGTGATACCCACATCACGCAGACGCTGCATGGTAGTGCTGTCGCTCAAATCAGAGCCCGACACGCCATAGCCCAGGTTGTGCAGCACTTCAGCTATGCCGCTCATGCCAGCCCCACCGATACCTACAAAGTGAATGCGTTGGATGGCGTGCTTCATTGCGTCACCTCCTCGCATGCATCCGCCACACGTTGTGCAGCTTCCAGTTTTTGCATTGTTTTTGCCTTTTGCGCTTTCTCCATCAACGTGGAGCGCTGCATATTTTCTAGCATTTCAGCCAGCTTTGGTGCGCTTAGTACGCTTTGTTGCACCAACCACCCAGCGCCGGCATCCACCAAGAAACGCGCATTCGCAGTCTGATGGTCATCCACCGCCGCCGGGAAGGGAACAAACACCGCCGCTGCCCCCACGGCAGCCAGCTCGGTCACCGTACTGGCACCCGCGCGGCAGACGATCACATCCGCATCGGCATAGGCTTGCGCGGCATCATCGATAAAGGGCGTAAGTGTTGCTTGCACACCCACGGCTGCATAGTTGGACTTAAGCGCATCAATCTGCTTGGCGCCGCTTTGGTGCAATACCTGAGGGCGATGGGCTTCTGGCATCAGTGCCAACGCTTGCGGAACCACCTCGTTCAGCGCCTTTGCACCCAGGCTGCCGCCCACTACCAACAAGCGCAAGGGGCCCGTACGGCCAGCAAAGCGTTCAGCAGGGGTAGCCTGCAGCGTGAACTCCGCCCGCAGCGGGTTACCCACCCAAGCCGCGCCGGGGATAGCATCCGGGAACGCGCTAAACACACGCTTGGCAAAGCGTGCCAGTAACTTGTTAGACATGCCTGCAACCGAATTCTGCTCATGCAGAACGATAGGCACGCCAGCCAGCTTGGCCGCCAGGCCGCCAGGCACGGTGATATAGCCACCCAGCCCCACCACCACATCGGGCTTTATCCGGCGCAGCACAGTACGCGCTTGCGACAGCGCCTTGACGATGCGCATGGGCAAGCCCAGCAAAGATGCAAAGCCTTTACCGCGCACGCCTGAAAACTCCACCGTCTCCAACTTGAATCCTTGCGGCGGCACCAAGCGCTCCTCCATGCTGTCCGGTGCGCCCAACCAATGCACGGTCCAGCCGCGTGCACGCAACTCGTGCGCGACCGCCAAGCCGGGGAAAATATGGCCACCCGTGCCACCAGCCATGATGAGTGCGGTTTTCTTGCTCATGCGCGACTGCCTCCCGCGCTCATGGCCTTGTTTTCACAGTCAATACGCAGCACAACAGCAATCGCCACCAAATTCATCAAAATCGCCGATCCACCAAAACTCATCAATGGCAACGTCAACCCTTTGGTAGGCAGAGCGCCCAAATTCACGCCTACATTAATAAAGGTTTGGAAGCCCAGCCAAATGGCCACACCTTGTGCCACTAAGCCCGAGAAAATACGGTCCATGCGGATGGCTTGGCGACCAATTTCCACAATCCGGCGAATCATGAAGAAGAACAAGCCCAGCAGCAGCACAATGCCCACCAGACCCAGTTCTTCGCCAATCACCGCCAGCAAGAAGTCGGTATGTGCCTCAGGCAGCCAATGCAATTTTTCTACGCTGCCGCCCAAGCCCACGCCAAACACTTCCCCACGGCCAATCGCGATCAATGAGTGCGACAGTTGGTAGCCCTTGCCCAGCGCGTGCTTTTCGCTCCATGGGTCGAGGTAGGCAAAAATACGCTCACGACGCCATTCAGACGTCATCACAATCAGCGCGAAGGCAGCCACCAAGATCAGCGCGATGATGAAGAACATGCGTGCATTGACGCCACCCAAAAACAGAATACCCATGGCGATCACGGCAATCACCATGAAGGCACCCATGTCAGGCTCGGCCAACAACAAAGCGCCAACGATGCCCACGGCCAGCCCCATAGGTAGCACGGCACGGAAAAAGCGCTCTTTGACCTCCATCTTGCGTACCATGTAGTCCGATGCGTAGATGATGACGGTCAGCTTGGCCAGCTCAGACGGCTGGAAATTCATGATGCCGAGCGACAACCAGCGACGTGCACCGTTGACCACTGTCCCCACATGAGGAATCAACACCGCAATCAGCAACAAGATAGAGCCGATGAACATCCACGGTGCCCAGCGCTCCCACAGCCTCATCGGTATCTGGAAGGCCAGCACAGCAGCTACAAAGCCCAGGCCGACGCTCAGCAAGTGGCGTTGAAAGAAGTAATAGTGCGCAATCTTGCCAAAGCGCGGGTTGTCCGGCATGGCGATTGATGCGGAAAACACCATCACCATACCCCAAGACAGGATGGCGACCACCAGCCAGATCAGTACCTGGTCAGCACCAAAAAAGCTGGCCGTGTTGGTAGGCGTTTGGCGATATTCATTACCACCCACACGCACCGGCAAAATGCCCACCGGCTTTTCACCCGCAGGCTTGAACCAGCCACTGAACTTGCCGCGTAATCCGGTGGTGGCGCTCATGATTGCACCTCCAGCGTGGTGCCCTTTTCTTCCGCGATGGCCACGACGGCCTGGCAAAAGACTTCGGCGCGGTGGCCATAGTTCCTGAACATATCCCAGCTGGCGCAGGCAGGTGACATCAGTACGGCATCGCCTGCACGTGCTTTTTGGCTGGCCAGTTGCACTGCCGCTTCCATACTGCCAGCATGCAATAACGGTACTTGCGTGTCTTGCAGCGCTTCTTCAATCAGCGGGGCATCACGACCAATTAGAACCACAGCACGCGCATAACGCAGCACAGGTGCAGCCAGCGGTGAAAAGTCCTGGCCCTTGCCATCTCCACCCAAAATAAGCACGATCTGGCGATCAGCACCCAAGCCCATCAAAGCGGCCACAGTGGCACCTACATTGGTGCCCTTGCTGTCGTCAAAGTACTCTACATCGTCCACCATGCCGATCGGCTCGACACGGTGACGCTCGCCTCGGTACTCTCGCAGGCCAAATAGCATGGGAGCCAAGCCTGCACCTGCTGCATGGCCCAGCGCCAAGGCCGCCAGTGCATTCATGGCGTTGTGCCGGCCGCGAATACGCAGTGCATCCGCAGGCATCAAGCGCTGCATAAAAACATCGTCGCTCTGGCTTTGGCCGCGCTTATTGCTAACGCTATTGCCATCGTCTTGCGCACGCACCAGCCATGCCATCCCATTGACCACATCCAGACCAAAATCACCAGACCGGCTGGGGGCATCCACACCAAAAGTGACATGAGCACGCAGCTGTGGTCGCTGCAATTTGACGCGCACCGGCGGCGGCAACATATTCATCACCGCGGCATCGTCGCGGTTTAATACCATCAACGCCTTTTCGCCAAAAATCTTGGCTTTGGCTGCCACGTATGCATCCATGGTGCCGTGCCAGTCCAAGTGGTCTTGCGTAATATTAAGCACCGTGGCAGCTGTCGGCTCAAAGTGGTGTGCGTCCTCCAGCTGAAAGCTGGACAGCTCCAGCACCCAGGCCTGGGGTAAGTCTTGCGCATCAATGCGTGCCGACAAGGTATCCAGCATGGCGGGGCCAATATTGCCGGCAACGGCTACCGAAATATCCGCATGTGCCAGCAATTGGCCGGTCAGCGATGTCACTGTGGTTTTGCCGTTGGTGCCAGTAATGGCCAGCACCTTGGGCTGGTAACCATGGGCTTGTTCCAAATTACGAAGTGCTTGGGAATACAAATCCAGCTCGCCCCCTACGGGCAGGCCAATGGCATGTGCGGCATTGACCACAGGGGCAACGTCCGCAGGGCTTAGCCCTGGTGAGCGGTACACCGCACTCACGTTCTGGCCATCAATCAAGGCTGCGTTAAATGCGCCTGCCACAAAGCGCACCGCGGGCAGCTCAAGTTGCAGCTGCGCCAGCTGAGGCGGCACATCACGCGTATCAGCTACCGTCACCTCAGCGCCTGCGCGCGCGCACCAACGCGCCATCGACAAACCAGATGCGCCCAAGCCCAGCACCAGTACGCGTTGCTGCGACATATACGCAGCTTCGCCCTGGGGCCACTGCTCGGGCACCGGCGCATATTCCACGACTGCTTCAGCGGCCTGCACGTCGACAGCGGTTACTTCGCTGCTGGCCGAATCCGACACACCGGGATCGGCAAAAATCTGCGCAACAAAAGCAGCTGCATCTTTGGCCGCGGTGAGGGTAGAAACATCAGGGATCGCCTCTACTACCGGCACAGCGTCCACAGCCACAGGCCCTGCGACCTGCTCCTCAGCTGGCGCATCATCGCTCTCAATAAGCACTATTGTTTCAATAGCAACCAGCGCCTTCTGGTCGGGCGCTGTAGCAATACTCTCTTCAAATTCCGCAGTCGACTGCTCTGCACCTTGCGCTGTAGACAGATCAACATCCACTGACACCAAGGGTACTGAGTTTGCGGTTTTGAAGTCGTCGGTAGACATAGTGCTTACCTCAGCTTCAAGGTAGAAAGGCCGATCAGGCACAACAACATGGTGATGATCCAGAAGCGCACGACCACCTGCGTTTCTTTCCAGCCGCTCTTTTCAAAGTGGTGGTGCAAGGGCGCCATCTTCAGCAAACGGCGGCCTTCGCCGTAGCGCTTTTTGGTGTACTTGAACCACACCACCTGCAGCATCACAGAGACAGCCTCCGCCACAAACACGCCGCCCATGATGGCCAGCACAATCTCTTGGCGCACAATCACGGCGATGGTGCCCAACGCGGCCCCCAAAGCCAGCGCACCTACATCACCCATAAACACTTGGGCCGGATGGGTGTTGAACCACAGGAACGCCAAACCAGCACCCGCCATGGCCGAGCAGAAAATCAGCAGCTCGCCTGCGCCACCAATGTGAGGGAACAGCAGGTAGCGCGAGAAATTGATGCTCCCCGTTACATAGGCAAAGATACCCAGCGCCGAGCCCACCATCACCACCGGCATGATGGCCAGGCCATCCAAGCCATCGGTCAAGTTGACGGCATTGCTAGAGCCCACGATCACCAGATAAGTCAGGACCACAAAGCCCAGCACGCCCAACGGGTAGTTCACTTCTTTGAAGAAGGGCACCATCAAACCCGCTTGCGACGGCAAATCCAGCGAGAAGCCGGATTTGATCCAGTTGACGAACAGCGTCCACACCTGAGCATTCGTGTTTTCTGAAATGCAAAACACCAGGTACAGCGCGGCACCTAGTCCAATCACCGACTGCCAGAAGTACTTCTCACGCGAGCGCATGCCTTCCGGATCCTTGTTGACAACTTTGCGCCAATCGTCCACCCAGCCAATCGCACCAAAACCCAAGGTCACCACCAGCACCACCCATACAAAGCGGTTCGACAGCTCAAACCACAACAGAGTGGAGATAGCGATGGACAGCAAGATCAACACACCGCCCATGGTGGGTGTGCCACTTTTGCTCAAATGGCTTTGCATGGCATAGCCACGAATGGGCTGCCCAATCTTCAGCGCACTCAAGGTACTGATCACCTTGGGGCCTAAGGCCAGGCCAATCACCAGCGATGTCAACGCGGCCATCACGGCGCGGAAAGTCAGGTACTGAAAGATGCGCAGAAAACTGAATTCCGGCGACAGGCTTTGCAACCAGCTAGCAAGTAGGATCAGCATGCGCCCCCCTCACAGACAGATTGCTCTTTGTTGGCAGACTCCATCGCCTGCACTACTTGCTCCATCTTCATGAACCGCGAACCTTTAACCAACACACTACCCGCGTGGGGCATCTCTGCACGCACGGCATCTTGCAAGGCCTGCATGCTCTCAAAATGTTTAGCACCCAGACCAAACGCCTCAGCCGCAAAAGCGCTTTGCGCCCCCAGCACAAACAACTGGGGAATACCTTGCTGCCGCGCCAATGCGCCTGCTTCAGCGTGGAACTGAGGGCCGTTGTCGCCCACCTCGCCCATGTCGCCCAGCACCAACAACTGCGGCGCAGGTAGTTCGGCCAGTACAGCAATCGCCGCAGCAACCGAATCCGGGTTGGCGTTGTAGCTGTCATCCACCACGGTGATCTGGCGATCCGCATATTGCACGGCCAAGGCGCGCGAACGGCCTTTGACGGGCTCAAATGCAGTCAGCCCTTGTGCAATGGCGACTAGTGGAACGCCCGCAGCCACAGCACAAGCGACTGCCGCCAGTGCGTTACGCACGTTGTGACGGCCCGCAATATGCAGCTGCACCGGTGCCTGACCTTGCGGCGTATGCAGCACAAAGCTCCACAAACCATCAGCCCAAGCTACATCAGACGCAAACACATGTGCGCCATCCATCCGCTCGCCAAACATCAAGATGGCACGGCTTGCAGCCAGATCCGTCCACAACGGGGAGAAGGCATCACCAGCAGGAAACACAGCCACTCCGGCTGCGGACAAAGCAGCGAAGACCGAGCCATTCTCCTGCGCCACCGCTTCTACGGTGTGCATAAACTCCAGGTGCTCGCGCTGGGCGTTGTTGACCAAGGCGACGGTCGGCAGGGCCATGGCAGCCAACACGGCAATCTCGCCCGGGTGGTTCATGCCCAGCTCCACCACACCAATGCGGTGGCTTGCTTGCAAACCCAACAAGGTCAGCGGCACACCAATTTCGTTGTTCAAATTGCCACGCGTTGCAAACGCTGCCTCACCAGCATAGGCACGCAGGATAGATGCGATCATCTGCGTCACCGTGGTCTTGCCGTTGCTGCCGGTCACAGCAATCATCGGCAGCGCATATTGCTTGCGCCAGCCCGTTGCCAGTGCACCCAATGCCTTCAAAGCATCTGGCACCACGATGCCGGGCAGGCCAGCAGCCGACGGGTCTTCGCTACACAGTGCCGCAACAGCACCCGCCTCGCGCGCCTGCGGCAAAAACTGGTTGGCATCAAAGCGCTCTCCGCGCAAGGCTACAAACAAATCACCCGCCTGCAGACTGCGCGTGTCCGAGTGCACGCGCTCCAGGCTCACCGATCCATCGCCTACTAAATGGGCTTGCGGAATCTGCTGCTGGATGATCCCCAGCGCCTGGTGCAGGGTCATCATCTTCATAGTTCTACTTTCCGCTTAGCTAGCGAGGCCTTGGCCTGCGCTGTGTCGAGAAACGGGTATTTGATACCTGCAATCTCCTGGTAATCCTCATGCCCTTTACCTGCCACCAGCACCACATCATTGCTGGCAGCGCGGCTTACTGCCTCATCAATCGCCGCAGCACGATCCGCCTGCACATGCCAATGGGCAGTGGGCGACATGCCGCGCACGATGTCATCAATGATGGCCTGCGGCTGCTCATGGCGGGGGTTGTCGCTAGTCACAATGACTTCATCAGCCAAATCCTGCGCAATACGCCCCATCTGTGGGCGCTTGGCGGCATCGCGGTTACCGCCGCAGCCAAACACACACCACAGCTTGCCGCCGCGCAGTTGCGCCAAAGGGCGCAGGGCTTGCAGCGCTTTGTCTAATGCATCGGGCGTGTGCGAGTAATCGACAGCAACCAATGGCGCACCCGCTTCAGTCACCTGCTCCATCCGCCCCGCGACAGCCACCAATCCCGCGCAAGCATCGACCGCCTGCTGCAGGCTGGCACCCAGCACACGCAGACTGGCGATGACTTCGAGCAAATTGAGCACGTTGTACTGACCAATCACCTGGCTGTGCAGCGTGACCGATTGGCCCGCCTCCACCACGTCAAACACCAGCCCGCGCGCACCATTGCGAACCGCCTGCGCCGTTAAACGCGCTTGCGATACAGCATGCAAAGACACCGTCCACACATCCAGTGCAGATGCAGCAAGCGTCTGCGCCAATTCAGCCCCCTTGGAGTCATCCACATTCACAACAGCGGCTTGCAAACCAGACCAGCTAAACAGCTCGCGCTTGCTAGCCCAGTAGGCCTCCATGCTGCCGTGGTAGTCCAGATGGTCTTGCGTGAAGTTGGTAAAAATTGCAAGCTTGATGCGCGTGCCAGCCAATCGGTGCTCAACGATGCCGATGGATGAAGCCTCGATCGCACAAGCGCCGTAACCTGCATTCACAAAACCGCGGAAGGCACGCTGCAACAAAACCGGGTCGGGCGTGGTCATGCCCGTCACCGTCAGCTGATGCGGCGGAATACCCACACCCAGTGTGCCCACCATGGCGCAACCGCGATGAGGAAATACCTTAGCGTCGCACAAATGCGTGACTGCCTGCGCCAGCCACCAGCTGATACTGGTCTTGCCGTTGGTGCCGGTTACCGCCATTACTTCGAGCGTGCTCGATGGCTCAGCAAACCATTCATCAGCAATAGCGCCCGTAGCGGCTTTAAGCGACTGCATGGCCGCGACAGGCAGGCCCTCAAAATCAAATTGCTCGGCGCCAGCCAGCTCTACCAAGCAGGCAACAGCACCACGCTCGACCGCCTGCGCCACATAGGCGCGGCCATCGCTCACACCGCCTGGCCAGGCAATAAAAGCATCGCCAGGCTTCACTTGACGGCTATCAGTTTGCAAGGTGCCGTTGCTCACGCGATCGCGCAGCCACTGCACGGCTTCTGCGGGGTTTTGCACAACGAAAGGAGCGCCGCTCATATTGGCTCCTCCACATCGTTGGCCACAATTTGCGGCTTGACGGCCATATCAGGCGCCACACCCAGCAAACGCAGCGTTTGCTGCACTACCTCGCCAAACACGGGACCTGCGACGGTACCGCCATAGAAACTTCCCTGGGTTGGCTCATCAATCATCACCGCCACAATCACGCGTGGATTCTCAATCGGTGCAATGCCGGTAAACCATGCGCGATACTTGCCCGCCGCATAACCCTTGCCTTGCTGTTTACGTGCAGTCCCTGATTTTCCACCGATCGAGTAGCCCACGGTCTGGGCCTTCTGGCCGGTACCACCGGGGCCGGCCGCCATCCACAACATGTGGCGCACCTGTTCGGCAGTCTTCTTAGAAAACACCGGCGTGCCCGCAGGGCGGTCGTCGGTCTTGAGCATGGTTCCAGGGATCACATTGCCATCATTGGTGAACACGGTGTAGGAGCGCGCCATCTGAAACAACGAAGCAGCCAGCCCATAACCGTAAGCAATGGTCGCCTGCTCCACGGGCTTCCAGCTCTTCCAAGGGCGCAGGCGCCCACTGGCCGCGCCAGGGAAAGAGATCTGCGGCTTCTGACCGTAACCCAGCGCCGAGTGCACGTTCCACATTTCTTGCGCTGACATCTTCTGCGCCACCTTGAGCGAGCCGATGTTGCTCGACTTCTGGATCACGCCCTCCACCGTCAGTTGGCCGTAATTGTGTGTATCCGAAATGGTGAAACCGCCAATCGCATAACGCCCCGGCGAAACATCGATGATCGTCGTATTCTTGACACGACCCAGCTCCAGCGCAGTGCCGATAGTGATCGGCTTCATCGTCGAGCCTGGTTCAAAGGTGTCGGTAATGGCGCGGTTACGCAGTTGCTCACCGGTAAGGTGAGCGCGGTTGTTGGGATCGTAGCTGGGGTAGTTGGCCAGCGCCAGCACCTCGCCAGTGCGGGCATCAAGCACCACCACCGAGCCTGCTTTTGCCTTGAAGGCCGCCACCTGATCGCGCAGCTTCTGGTAAGCGAAGAACTGGATCTTGCTGTCAACCGACAACTGAATGTCCTGCCCCTCTTGCGGCGGCGTCTCCACACCAACGCCCTCGACCACTCGGCCCAGGCGATCCTTGATAACACGTCGCGAACCGGCCTTGCCAGCTAGCTCTTTATCAAAAGCCAGCTCCATGCCTTCTTGGCCATGGTCTTCCACATTGGTAAAGCCCACGACGTGGGCTGCAGACTCCCCTTCGGGGTACTGGCGCTTGTATTCCTTGCGCAGGTAGATGCCCTTGACATCCAATGCTTTGATTTTTTGGCCAATATCCCAATCAAGCTGACGCTTGACCCAGACAAAGGACTTGTCTTCATCAGCCAGCTTGGCATCCAGCTGCACAAAGGGCATACCCATCAGCTTGGCGATTTCACGCAGCTTGCCTTGAATAGCGGGATCGTCTTGATCCACATCCTCGGGGATTGCCCAAATACTGGCTGCTGGCACACTAGATGCAAGGATCAAACCATTGCGATCCAAAATACGCCCCCGATTAGCGGGCAGCTCAATCGTGCGAGCAAAGCGTACCTCGCCCTGGCGCAGGAAGAAATCGTTACCCACCACCTGCACGTAGGCTGCACGTGCGATCAAACCCAAAAAGGCCAGTGCCAGCGCCAGCATGATAAAGCGACTGCGCCACATAGGCGTACGCTCCGCCAGCAGCGGACTGGTGGAGTAGCGCATGTCTTTGCTCATTGCACCGCCCCTACTTCGGGCGCTTGCACATACACCGTGACAGCAGGGGTGGATGTCTGCATGCCAATCTTGTCACGCGCCAATTGCTCCAGGCGCAACGGCGTAGCCTGCGCGCGCTTTTCCACCTGCAAGCGCTGGTGATCAGATTCCAACTGGCGAGATTCAGCCACCGCACGGTCCATTTCAGTAAATAGCTTGCGCGATTCGTACTGCGACTGAATGAGTGCCATAGCGCTCACAATCGTCAGAATCAGCAGCAAGATATTCAAGCGCAGCAGCACAGATACCCTCCTGATTTGAATACGCGCAGGCGGAGCGCTCTCATGCAAGCACCCCAGTACGCTCCGCCACACGCATCACAGCACTGCGCGAGCGTGGATTAGCCGCCACTTCATCATCACTTGGTTTGATGCGATCCAACGCCTTCAAGCGCATAGGCTTAGGTGCCGCAAATGGCGCGCGGCGGTCATACACTTCTTTGGAATGCTTGGCGATGAACTGCTTGACGATACGATCTTCCAGCGAGTGAAAACTGATGATGACCATGCGGCCACCCGGCGCCAGCACATGCAAGCACGCTTCTAACGCCTGTTCGAGCTCCGTAAGCTCGGCATTGATGAAAATCCGAAAAGCTTGGAATGTGCGCGTGGCAGGGTTCTGCCCAGCCTCGCGCGTCTTGACTGCGCCAGCCACGAGCTCGGCCAGATCAGCAGTGGTTGCGACTGGCGAGCCAGCCTCCCGCCGCGCAACAATCGCCTTTGCAATGGGGCCAGCAAACCGTTCTTCACCGAAGTCACGTATCACCTCCGCAATCTGCTGCATATCCGCCTCTTGCAACCACTCGGCTACGCTTTGGCCGCGCGTGGTGTCCATGCGCATATCCAACGGCGCATCAAAGCGGAAACTAAAGCCACGCTCAGGCGTATCGATCTGAGGCGAGCTCACACCTAGATCCAGCAGCACACCTGCGATCGAGCCTGCAGCCAGCTCAGACAGATGGCTAAAGCCTTCGTGACGAATAGAGAAACGGGCATCGGTAATCGTGCCCGCCTCAGCAATCGCCTCTACATCCTTGTCAAAAGCGATAAGCCGGCCATTAGCCGGCAGTTGAGACAAGATCAGGCGCGAATGCCCACCCCGTCCAAAGGTTCCATCCACAAAGACCGGATCCTGATCCACAACAGACTGCAGCAACTCATCCACAGCCTCATGCAGCAAGACGGTGGTGTGCTGGTAGTTCTTGGTTTCCACACGCACCTCAGAACGCAAAGTTATCCATAGTGCCAGGGGCCAGATTCTGCAGGGCCTTCGCCTCCTGCTCCTCATAAGTTGCCTTATCCCACAGCTCAAAATGGCTACCCATCCCCATCAAAGTTGCTTCTTTGGTGATGTTGGCGGCAGCCCGCAATTCCGGCGACACCAGCACACGGCCGGTGGCATCCATTTCCACTTCCATCGCACTACCCAAAAATATTCGCTTAAGCACCTGCTCGGCCATATTGACCTGCGCGATACGCGCACTGAACACCGCCCATGCATCCTGCGGAAACAACATCAAGCAGCCGTGCGGATGACGCGTCAAGGTCAAGGCCTTGCCCGCCTTCAACAGCGCATCGCGGTGCCGGGTCGGTATGGATAACCGACCTTTCGCATCGAGACTGAGTGAAGAGGCTCCCTGAAACACAGCGTATAGACCTTGTTTGTTGGTATTCCAATGAGGGGAAGTGCACTTTTCACCACAAAATTGCACTTTTCACCACTGTATCAGGAATTACCAAACACCCAAAACCGCCACACAATCATTTGCAATGAAAATACAAGTAAATCAATAACTTATGACACCCTCCCTAGGCAAGTGTCTAAAAAAATTTCCATACTTGATAAGCACTTAGCAAAGGCAATAGATGCAGTCTCTTAGATATCCTTGTATATATCGCCCCGACACATCGATTCGTTTAGTTACAAATAAAGCATAGCAATGACGGCCTAATCGGTGGCCCACGCCACAAAAGCAAATGCCCGCCAACTTGGGTGGCGGGCACAGTCCGTAGCGCTGCAACGCAGCGCCAATTCTGCTCTACAAAATATAGCGCGATAAGTCCTCGTCCTGGGCTAAAGAGCCCAAGCGGCCATCCACATACGCAGCATCAATCACCACCGTCTGCCCGCCCAGCTTGACTGCGTCAAAGCTGATCTCGTCGAGCAAGCGCTCCATCACCGTGGCCAGGCGGCGCGCGCCGATATTCTCGGTTCGCTCGTTCACATCAAATGCGATGTGGGCTAGACGGGTGATTCCATCAGAGCGGAAGTCCAAGGTCACACCCTCGGTTGCCAACAATGCTTGGTACTGCTTAACCAAAGATGCATGCGTCTGCGTCAAGATGGCCTCAAAGTCTTGCACCGACAGCGACTCCAGCTCCACACGGATCGGGAAACGACCTTGCAGCTCCGGAATCAGATCGCTAGGCTTGGAGAGGTGAAAAGCACCCGAGGCGATGAACAGAATATGGTCTGTCTTAACCACGCCGTACTTGGTGGTGACCGATGTGCCTTCTACCAGCGGCAGCAAATCACGCTGCACGCCTTGGCGCGATACGTCCGAGCCACTACTCTCTTGCCGGGTCGCCACTTTGTCGATTTCATCAATAAAAACAATGCCATTTTGCTCCAGGTTTTCAATCGCCCGGGTTTTGACATCATCTTCATTCACCAGCTTGGCAGCCTCTTCGTCTGTCAACAGCTGCAGCGCCTCAGCAATTTTGAGCTTGCGCGTCTTGCGCCTCTCTTGCCCCATTTGGCTGAACATGCCTCGCAGTTGCTCGGCCATCTCTTCCATACCTTGCGGGCCCATAATCTCGAGTTGCGGCTTGGCCTCAATCAGGTCGATCTCGATTTCCTTGTCGTTCAGCTCGCCTTCGCGCAGCTTCTTGCGAAAGATTTGGCGTGTACCAGTATCAGGCGCTGCCTCACCGGTGCGGGCTGGCGGCAACAATACATTCAAGATGCGCTCCTCAGCAGCATCTTCGGCGCGCACGCGCAACTTCTTCATATCAGTCGCGCGAGTTTGTTTGACCGCCACTTCAGCCAGATCGCGGATGATGGCATCCACATCCTTGCCTACATAGCCGACTTCGGTGAACTTAGTCGCCTCCACCTTGATGAAGGGCGCATCGGCCAGCTTGGCCAAACGGCGTGCAATCTCAGTCTTTCCCACGCCGGTGGGGCCAATCATCAGAATGTTCTTGGGCGTGATCTCCTGGCGCAGACCATCGGCTACCTGCTGACGGCGCCAGCGATTACGCAATGCAATCGCCACGGCGCGCTTGGCCTTGGATTGGCCGACGATATGGTTGTCGAGTTCAGAAACAATTTCCTGGGGCGTCATCGAAGACATAGAGCAAATCCCATCTAGCGCCTGTCCATTAGGCGCTAATAGCTATTAATTTAATAGTATTTATCCACCAACTGCGCTTAAAGCGTCTCGATGGTGTGGTGCATGTTCGTGTAAATACACAGCTCACCGGCGATCCCCAGCGATTTACGAACCACCTCTTCAGCCGACAACTCGGTGTTGTTCAGCAGGGCCTTGGCGGCAGAGTGCGCGTAGGCCCCGCCCGATCCAATTGCCACAATGCCTTGCTCAGGCTCCAGCACATCGCCGTTGCCAGTAATGATGAGCGAGGCGGAATGGTCAGCGATAGCCAGCATGGCTTCCAGGCGGCGCAGCACGCGGTCGGTGCGCCAGTCCTTAGTCAACTCAATCGCTGCACGCGTCAAATGGCCTTGGTGCTTATCCAGCTTGGCTTCAAAGCGCTCAAACAAGGTGAAGGCATCAGCAGTAGCGCCGGCAAAACCTGCCAGCACTTTGCCGTTGTAGAGCTTACGCACTTTGCGCGCCGTGCCTTTGACAACGATATTGCCGAGCGTAACTTGCCCGTCGCCGCCGATGGCGACTTGAATGCCTTGGGGCGTCTCGCGCCGCACGCTGAGGATGGTGGTGCCGTGATACTGTTCCATAGTGCTTGGTATATGGAGCCCCAACCGCGCATTCCAAGTGCATTGCTGACGAATAAAAGACATAAAAAAACGCACCTGATAGTGCGTTTTTTACAAGCTGGGCAATGAGCGATCAGTTTTCGCGCTGGACGACTATGGAGTGTTCGTTAATGCCAATAAGATTAAAGAACACGGCATTCAAGCGGTGCAGATTGCTAAAACGCACCAAGGCATTTTTTTGCTGGCACTCCGCAACCCAGTTCAGTACCGAGCCCGCACCAACAAAATCAATGCGGATCAGGCGGTCACAGCGCACGGTGAATGGCCGGCCAGGCTCCACCAGCGGTGTCAGCTCATCCAGCTTGACCGCGGCATCACCCTCCACCACACCTTCTAGCGCAGCCTGTGGGCCTTCAATGGAGCTAGCCTTCTTCTCACCAACTTCAGAAAACAAGAAGGAATCTGACACGGGTGCTTTTCCGGAGCGGCTGCTGTCACTCGTAAAGTCGAGCTTAGGCGCAACCCAGGATGGCGGCGACACCTCGTAGGTTATGCAGTAATCTAGTGCAGCACTGTCAAAATCCTGCTCCAAACCCATCATACGTAGCAAGACTAAGCGCAGCGACCAGCGATCCTCGGCCACACCCTTATCACCCACAGGTGTCTCGCCCTCCAGCACACTCAGCAAGTGATCTGCGCCATGGAAGACTACGCGCGCATCGGCTTGATCTACCCAAAAGCGGAACAGCGTTAGCAGCGGCGTCACCACCTCATCGCGCACCTCAGTCACACGCGACCAATTCAAAGTCCACGGTGGAGCAAAACGCTTGAGATTGCCCTGCAAGCCAACCAGCGCTGCCGCACTGAGCGAAGGCGGCGCTTGCCAGTTCAGCAAACGCACCTCGCCCTCAGCGCCATCGCCGGCATTAGCCTTAGCACCAACCTCTTCAGGCATGGAGAACCACACGGGCGCGGAACGGCCATATTTGCTTGCAAACTCAATCGCGTGAAAGTCAAACTTGGTCTGGTCGCCTGTAGCACGGTACAGATCAAACAAGGTCAACCAGATCACCAACTGGCCCATTAAGTCGCCATTGCGCTGCTGCACCAACCCCAACAAGGAAGTCTCTGCCTCTGCTGCATCGCCATTAGCAAACAGCACGGCGGCCTCCTCCAGATCTACATCATGGATAAAGCGCCCGGATTCAACCTGTTCATCAAACACCGAAACCGGCAAGCTGGTAGCCACAGGGGCCAGCGGCGCGGGAGCGCTCGCATCATGCGGTGAGGGTGCCGTTGCAGGCTCAGGGGAGGTCGATGCCGCAGCCTCTGCCGCAGCGGCTGCGGGGTTGTCGCCCGCCCACCACTGCTTAGACATTTGCTGCTCGATCTCGTTAATCTTCTCGATCGTACTGCCGGGGTGCAAAGGTTTGGAGCCCCCCTTGGATGGAGAGCCTTCCGCAGCCAGCGCAGCCTCCAGCATCGCAGCCGAGCTGCGGCCTGCGGCGAATTCAGCCCCGCTTGCGGATTTATTGGCCTCACGCCGGATCTTGCGCAGCTGATCGAACTCCAGCTTGCGCACAAAATCATTACGGCGCTTGCGCTCCATGATCTCCTTGAGCGCTTGCTTGGAGAACTGCTCTTCCGGATTCTCGGGCTCGGACACCTTGTCCAACTCCGACCATTGCGTGGTCGGTTTGGTCACAAAGCGCACCACTTTAGACAACAAACCCTTGCTCGGCTTTTGAGCCTCACTCATGGTTACTCCCTCTAACTTGTGCGTCCGGCGATCTGGATACAGCAGTCAATCAGTCGCCAAACATTTTTTGTTTCAATTCCCGGCGCTGCTGGGCTTCCAGCGACAGCGTCGCTGTCGGGCGAGCCAACAGACGACCCACACCAATAGGCTCGCCCGTTTCGTCGCAATAACCATAGTCGCCCGCGTCTATGCGCGTGATCGACTGGTCAATCTTCTTTAAGAGCTTACGCTCTCGGTCACGTGTACGCAAGACCAGCGCGTGCTCCTCCTCGATGGTGGCACGGTCGGCCGGATCGGGCACCACTACCGTATCTTCGCGCAGATTCTCGGTCGTGGCATCGGCGTTCAGGTGAATGCCTTTTTTCAGCTCGACCAGCTTATGGCGAAAGAATGCCAGCTGTGCGTCGTTCATGTACTCGCTCTCGGGCATCGCCAGCACTTCTTCGTCAGTGAGGGTGTCTGCCGGCTTGGACTTCCAGGCGCTTGCAAGCTTGGTGTCACGTTTGGGGGTGGTTGGCGTTGTAGTTGGCATGATTCTCTCGACTGGCTAGTGCAGTTCTTACAGGTGACGGATGTCCGTCTCGTTACAAAAGGCGCCGTGTCACACAAGTTCGGCGCCCTACTCATTCAGTACCCATCCAGTGGACTGGGCACCACACCGAAGGCATACCGCAAGGCACGCACTCCGCACTTCTTGCAAGTTCCCATTACCCATTAAAGGCAACGCAGGCCCTGCTTGCACAAGCCTCCTTCTCTATCGTCTTCGCGCCATACCTTGACAGGCTTGCGCGTCCTCGTACCGAAATCTCACCATCGCGGCCCGCTTAAGTACTCCCTAAGAGGGTGCCCCGCTTTGCTTGTATTTTGGGCCGCGATTGTATATGCCATTAGGGCTCTGCAACAAGTCAGTGCAGCCCAACTACAACGCGGACTTACCCCACCTTGCCCCGCGAGACACTCACTTACGGATTTATGCGTCTACCACGCACTGCTCCAGCCCTTGGCGGAGGATATCTTGCGGCAGATCAATGCCAATAAACACCATGCGGCTTTCGCGCTTTTCGTCTGCCGTCCATTCCGGGCCCAGGTCGCTGCCCATCAGCTGGTGCACGCCTTGGAAGATCACTTTACGGTTGGTACCCTTCATTGCCAGGACGCCTTTGTAGCGCAGCATGCGGGGGCCATATATGTTGACAATCGCACCCAGAAAGTCTTCCAGCTTCGCCGGATCAAAAGGCTTGTCCGACTTAAAGACAAAGCTCTTCACATCGTCGTCATAGCGGTGGTGGTGCGGGTGGTTGCAATGATCACCATGTTCGTGGTCATGGCCGCAGTGCTCATCATGCTTGTGGTCGTGATCATGCTCACATTTGTCATGGTCGTGGTCGCAATGACTGTGGTCGTGACCGTGATCATGCTCGTCTTCCTTGAGGAAGTCGGGGTCGATATCGAGCTTGGCATTCAAGTTGAAGCCACGCAGGTCAAACACTTCCGCCAAAGGTACATCGCCAAAGTGCACGGCACGGATAGGCGCGCGTGGGTTCATGTGCTTGAGGCGATGGGTCAGTGCATCCTTCTCGCCGTCTGTCACCAGATCGGTCTTGGACAGGAAGATTTGGTCAGCAAAACCCACCTGACGGCGTGCTTCCTGGCGCGTATCCAGCTGCTGATTGGCATGCTTGGCATCTACCAGGGTGATGATGGAGTCGATCAGGAAGGTCTCAGCGATCTCTTCATCCATGAAGAAAGTCTGCGCCACGGGGCCAGGGTCAGCCAGGCCAGTGGTCTCGATGACGATACGGTCAAAATCCACCATACCTTTGCGGCGCTTGGCGGCCAGCAGTTGCAGGGCTTCGCGCAGGTCTTCGCGGATGGTGCAGCAGATGCAGCCATTGCTCATCTGCAGGATTTGCTCTTTGGATTCGGTCTTGAGGATGTCGGTGTCGATGTTTTCCTCACCGAACTCGTTCTCGATCACGGCGATCTTCATGCCGTGCGACTCGTGCAGCACGCGCTTGAGCAGCGTGGTTTTGCCCGAACCCAAAAAACCCGTGAGGATGGTGACTGGAATGAGTGACATAGAACCCCTGAAAGTTGCACAAACGGCGGCGGTTCCCTGACAAATCTGCGCGAGCGCTTGCCAGCGCCCTCAGGCCAGACCGATGAGCCGTCGCATCAAATCCGTTTATATAGAGGCAAATCGCAGCTTATCAAGCAAGCGGCTGCGGCCTGCAGGGCGCGATTTACGAAGCGCGCTATTGTGGCATGCTTTAGATAGTGGGGTGATTAATTGCATTTTTAGCCGTTAGCGCCCAGCTGACGGGCATTGAAAGCTATTATTTTTATAGTTTTTGAGGAATGACTGGCGCAGCGGAGACTGTTTGCTCACTTTTGCGTGGACTGCTTAGCTCATCACAAGCATGCGCACTGGGTAATCGCAGACTACTGGTCTTCTTTAGTGGTGCTGGCCAGGATTTCTCACCAGCCAGGCTGATGACGCCCGCACAGGCATAACTACAAAATCAATAGCTGCCATCGCCCACCAGCCGGGCGACAGCAACCAAAAACACTAAAACCGCTCAAACCCTTGTAAATAGCGCCACTGCCCTTCTGGGATTTTGCCCAGCGATATGCGGCCTATGCGCAGGCGGCGCAGGCTGATCAGTTGCAAGCCCAGGTCCTCACACAGGTTGGGAACGTATTCGGGGCCCAGATTTTTAAGTGGCAAACGCAGGTGGGTTTCGTTTTGCCAGCTGGCTTTGATACGGGGGTAGCTTTGGCCGTCTACATATAGGCCCTCCGCCAAGCGCTCCAAGCCGTCTTCCACCATCTGGCCGCGTACTTCGGCCAGGCATTCTTGCTCAATCCCACCGGCGTCTTCCGTCAGGTGACGGATGATGCGCGGGTCTTGACTGAAGACGACCAGGCCGCTGGCGGCAATAGGCATTGGCAGCAAAAACTGCAGGTGGCGAAAGTGGCGCGGCAGTACTTTAGTGGGCTGGGGCGTGTCCAATTCGGCCAAATTCGCGGGGGTGAGCAAATCCAGCGCGCTGGGTATGCGGTCACCGGGGCGGTGTGGGCGCAGGGTGTAGCCAGCGGGTTTGTGCAGCACCAGGGTGACCGGCTGGATGGGCTTGAGGCTGGCGCCCTCTTCCAACACGACTGATTGTTCAGGGCGCACACGGGCACCGGGCGTGTCTTCAACCCGGCCGTCCACCAGCACGTAGCCGGCGTCGATGTATTGCTCGGCTTCGGCGCGCGAACAGCCGATGTCGGCGGCCAAGCGTTTGGCCAGGCGGATGGCGTTAGGGTCTTCGGTGGGCATGGTGGCGTTGGGCAAACCGTATTTCAGCAAGAAAACGGTCTGCTATAGTAAAAATAGCTAATAGCGCTCTACTGTCGTGCGCAAAGTACTATTTTAATGCGCAACGCTAGAAAACTGCTGCGCTTGCCTTTGCGCAGCGCGGGGATTAAAAAGGCAGGGGCAGGCAATGCCCTGTTTTTAGAACAGCCCCAACCCAAGGAAACACCCATGCGCGTAGATATTTTCCGCCGTACCGAATCCGATGGTCGCCACTCCCATTTGGCCGTACCCGAGGGCAAGGTACTGCCCGAGGAAGTAACGGATTACGAATGGCATGACGAGCAACGCGGCACAGAGCTGGACGAAACGGCTGCACGCTGGCCGCAGTACGGCATTGAGCAACCCGGCCAGCAAATCAAAGCCAAGGGCTACGCAATCACCAGCTTGAACGAGACGACGAGCAACTAAAAGTTGCCATCACAGCCCGCGGATATGCTCCACATGCGCCAGCAGAGATCGGCGGGCCACAGGCCATAGCGGCTGCGGCGTATCGGCATAAGCAATGGCCACCCAGTCGTCGGGCGTGCCATCGGGCGCCTGGGCCATCGCTGCTTTTATCTTGGCTTCGCGCGCCAAGCGATGGGCGTAGAGCTTTTCGATTACGGTGACTGGCTTGTCCAGCACATAACCGTGGGCCGGGGCGATAAAGCCGATAGCGCCTTCAACGCAGCAAGCACCCAGCAGCTTGAGCGATGCCAGATACAAGCGCATATTGCCATCAGGCGGGTCAACCACGGTAGTGCTGCCGTTCAGAATATGGTCACCGCTGAACAGAATTCCGTCCTCCACCAACACCAAACACACATGATTGGCCGCATGGCCGGGGGTAAAGATGACACGCAGGGTGTGACTCTGCTCTTCACCGTCCGGGTGTGTCAGCGTCAGGGTCTGGCCGTCGATCAACTCTAGATCAGGCTTGAACTGGCTCCCCGCCCGCGCCGTGGGCGCCGATGGCAAGCCCCAGATCACCGGCTTGGCCCTGCCCGCTGCCACCACCAGCGCCTGCAGCGGTGCGGCGCCGGGCGAGTGATCGGGGTGGGAATGGGTGCAGACGATGGTGCGGATATCGCCCCCCGTAGCAGCCATGATGCGCGCCAGATGCGGATCGTTATCGGGCTGCGGCTTGGGGCCTGGGTCGATAACGAGGTAGCCGGTGGCCGCATCGCCCACGATGTAGGTGTTGGTGCCAGGCCCTGTCATGGTGCCGCCGTTGGCTGCGGTTAAGCGCTGCAAGTTTTTGAGCAAGGGCACGGGCCGCTCACTTTGCCAGCCCACCGCATGGTGCAGTTGGCCATCGGGGCACACCATGGCCAGCTCGCCATAAACCGATTCATGCTCCATAAATCGCTGCACCTTACCGCCCACCAAGCCGCCACGCGGCATGCTGTGCCACAGCATGCCGCCTTGCACGGCATCCAGCACGGCTTGAACGCCGCTGTACTGAGCTAAGCGTTGCAAGGTAATTTGGGTGGGGAACATCAGGGTCATCTCCCCCGCAGCGGCACGCGCAATCGCGTCGGCAGGGTGAATCCACAGCGCCTCAAACTGCTCGGCGTCATCAGTCACAGGCTCTTGGCCTTCGGGCATGCGGGCGATGAGAAAGGGCACGTCAAAGCGGATGGGAATCTCTAGCGCCGCCGTCCAGCGCGCCAGCGGCCACAGCGCGTCAGCAGCCAAGGTCAGTCCGAGCTTGGCGCATTGGGGCAGCAACGGCTGGTCGCGGTCAATCTGCGCCACCTCCGCCTGCGTGGCCCAGCTGCCATCGGCATGGCGGGCCAGCAGCACGCCCATTTCCTCCAGGCTTTCACGGATGGCCGCTTGTGCATAGGTCAGCTCATCCGTCGTTTGCATGGGGCGCGTGGCCAGTTGGTCGTGGTGCAACGCGTCGGCGGCATCAATCGATCCGCCGGGGAAGACATAGTGGTTGGCCGCAAAGCGCGCTTTGTCGGATCGGCGCGACATCAACACCTCTAGCCGCGTAGCGCCTGCGGGGCCTTCAGGGTTGGGCGCATCGCGCAAAAACAGGGCGGTGGATGCGGCGCGTGCAGGCACGGGCTCGCGCTGTGTGTAAAGGAGCTGGCTGGTGCGGGTCATAGGCTGATTATCAAACCATAGCTGGCAGCTTTGTGTCACGCGGATTCCGACATCAAGCCATCTGGGTGACGATGGCCGCCACACAGCGATAATGAAGCCATGGACATCCGCTTCACCAAAATGCAAGGCGCCGGCAACGACTTTGTCGTGCTCGATGAGACCCAGGGCCCGCTAGGCCTGCGCGCCGACCAGTACCGCTTTCTGGCCGACCGCCACTTTGGCGTTGGCGCCGACCAGATCCTGACCGTACGCCGCGCCCCCAGCGACGCAGTCGATTTTGAGTACATCATCCACAATGCCGACGGCGGCGAGGTTGAGCAATGCGGCAATGGCGCGCGCTGCTTTGCTCGCTATGTGTTCGACAAAGGCTTGACCGCCAAGACCGCTATCCGCGTGCAAACACAAAAAGGCGTGATCGCCCCCGAGCTGATGCCCGACGGCCGTGTCACGGTCAACATGGGCCAGCCGCGCCTGGTGCCGGCCGAGGTACCGTTTGATGCCGCCGGCCTCACGCCCGTGGTGCAGAACAAAGCACAAAAATGGCCTGTAGTGCCAGATAATCGGTCGCCAGCAGCTACAGCTTTAATAGTACCCATCTCCATGGGCAACCCGCATGCGGTGCTGTTGGTGGACGATGTAGACACCGCTCCGGTCGAGACCTGGGGGCCGGTGCTGGAGTCGCACCCGCGCTTCCCCGAGCGGGTAAACGTGGGCTTTTTGCAGATACAAAACCCGCAGCGAGCCAAGCTGCGCGTGTATGAGCGCGGTGTGGGTGAGACCCTGGCCTGCGGCACCGGCACTTGTGCAGCGGTGGTGGCCGGGATTCAAATGGGTCTGCTGCAAAGCCCGGTCGATGTACAAGCCCGCGGCGGCCTGCTGACCATTGCCTGGAGCGGCGATGCCAGCGACCCGGTGATGATGACCGGCCCGGCGACCACGGTGTTTGAAGGCCAGATCACCATCCCTGATTAATCAAAAATGAGGAGGCAGCGGCCCCGCTGCTGAGAAACACGACATGACGACAGAGAACCAGGTTCCCCCGATCACTGAAGACGATATTGCCGAGTTTCTGATCCAGACACCGGAGTTTTTTGAGCGCCATGCCGAGGTGTTGGCGGGCGTACAAATGGTCAGCCCCTACGGCAACCGCACCGTCAGCCTGCAAGAGCGCCAGGCCGAAATGCTGCGCGACAAAATCAAGGGCTTGGAACACCGCATCATGGACATGATGCGCAACGGCAGCCAAAACCACCACACCATCGACCGCATCCACCACTGGAGTTGCGACGTCGTCAAAACCCGCAACCCCGTGCAACTGCCCGAGGCCATTGCCCAAGGCCTGCAGCGCCACTTTGACGTACCCCAAGCCGCCATCCGTCTGTGGGATGTGGCCGAAACCTATTTGAGCGAGCCCTTTGCCCAAGGCGTCAGTGCCGATGCGCGCAGCTTTGCCAGCTCGCTCACCACGCCATACTGCGGTCCTAATGTGGGCGTAGAGCCAGTCAGTTGGCTGCATGACAGCGCCACCACCCAATCCGCCGTGCTGCTGCCGCTACGCGACGGCGCCATCAATGGCGACGAACCCGCCTGGGGCATGCTGGTGCTGGGATCACCCGACCCCTTGCGCTTTGACGCCGAGATGAGCACGGATCTGCTGGAGCGCATTGGCGAAATTGCCGCCAGCGTGCTGTCACGCCTGCGTTAACCAAAAGTATGGTTACCGATAGCGGCACGCAAGACCTGGCGCAACAGCCGCTAACGCCCGAGATGCTGCGCTATCTGGACCATTTGCGCGTGCAAAAGCGCCTGGCTGCACGCACACAAACCCTCTACACGCTTGATTTGCAGCGCCTGCAGGCCATGGCAGGTGAGGCGCACACGCCAGCACTGCAACTCACCACCACCCACATCCGCCGCTTTGTGGCGCACATGCATTCAGCAGGCCGCAGTGGGCGCGGGATTGCACTGATTTTGAGTGGCTGGCGCGGCTTTTTTACCTGGGCAGGGCGTGAGGGGCTGATCGCCCACAACCCGGTGCAAGATGTGCGAGCCCCAAAATCGCCCAAGCCGCTACCCAAAGCCCTGTCGGTAGACGATGCCGTGCGCTTTGCCGAGCATGGCAACACCAACGGCGACCCTTGGGTAGAAGCACGCGACGCCGCCATGGTGGAGTTGATGTATGGCAGCGGCCTGCGCGTAGGCGAGCTGGTGGGGTTGGACATTGCCGCCAGCCCGCACGCCGCAGGCTGGATCGACCTGGACGCCGCCGAAGCCCATGTGCTTGGCAAGGGCAGCAAGCGCCGCACCGTGCCCGTAGGCAAAAAGGCGTTGGCCGCCATTAAAACTTGGCTAGATGTGCGCACACCAGGCGCAACTGCTCCGCAGTGCGAGCCTGCCCTCTTCATCGGCGTGCGCGGCGCCCGCCTATCCGGCGCCAGCGTGTGGCAACGTCTGCGCGAACGCAGCATTACTGCGGGCATGACGACCTCTGTCCACCCGCACATGCTGCGCCACTCCTTCGCAAGCCATGTGCTGCAGTCCAGCCAGGATTTGCGCGCCGTGCAAGAGCTGCTGGGCCACGCCAGCATTACGACCACGCAGGTCTACACGCGGCTAGATTTTCAACACCTGGCACAGGTGTATGACAAGGCGCATCCCCGGGCACGGAAGAAGGATTGAGGCGGTTAGTTTTTGCAAATTTGATAGCTGGCAGCGCCCAATGGATGGGTGCTAGCACCCTTAAACATATAAATCATTTTTAACGCGCGCACGGCGTTGCGCTGCTGGTCTTACGCCTGCCTCTGCTAGCGGGAGGAGGCCGTAGTGTTGCACTTTGACTATTTTTTGCAGGGAAGTTCTGATTGCTGCGCTTCCTGCATATGCCCGGCGCACCCCAGCTCTGTTTTTTGGCTTGGGCTGGCCAGGAGTTACGCCCAGCGGCGCAGTCACTTTCGTTATCCGCCCAATAAAAGCAAGCAACGGCATAAGCGCCCCTGCTGACTGCGCTCCCTGCCCTGTCGCTTCGCCGCAATGCAACTTGCGGTGCTCGGCCACGGGCTGCCCGAAGCACGGCACACGGACGCTGGCAAAAAGGCACGCTTCTTTGCCTACTTACTCGTCGTATGACAAGGAGGCGGCTTGCCTGATGGAGCGAGCTCCCGGCCACTGGCGTATGCCAAATCACTAACGTCAGCACAGCACAAGCCACAAAATAATAGCGCCCCCTCACCAAACAAGTGCCAACAAGCAATTCAACGCATAAAAAAGCGGCCCCAGTTTGCACCGGGGCCGCTTTTACTCGCAATAAAGTGTGAAGTCTGCCGATAAGCCGGATTCTGTGCACCTGGGTTGCCCCAGGCGTGACCGCCATTACTCTGGGCCGGGTGTCACCACCACGGCTCGACGCTACCTACCCGCCAACTCTGCGGAACCACATCAACGCTGGCCTACTTGGTATTGCTGCGCGTAGAGATTGCCCGTTTCACCCCGGGTGGTTTACCTTGCGGTACGCCCCCCGGACTCGTCTCTGTTGCTCTGATCCTCACCTCACGGTGGACAGCCGTTAGCTGCTACGCTGCCCTGTGCAGTCCGGACGTTCCTCCAGTGCGGCCTTTCGGCACTAGCACCAGCGGCGGTCTGGCAGGCTTCACGGGGTGAATTATCTCACGCCTCGCTACAACATAGAGCCAGCTCGTACTTATTGAACCACGGCGCAAACTGCATAACCAGTGATGGTGTAACCACCCCAGAAAACAGGGCCTGCAGCATAAGCTTTTATGTACCATTTAGAAAAATCTTCTTTTTCTGCTTCGCTGAGGGTATCAAACGCCGCATTGCGATTTTCCTCAATTTTTTTGTCCGAAAGAGTAATACCTCTATCTGCTTTGAAGCTAATAAGGCCACCGCCGATAGCGACCATCCCTGGACCACAGGAAATCGTCATCTCTGCCCTGACATTTCCATTTCCAGAATGTGCAGTGTCTCGCTTCATCGTTATGGCCGCAATGCCGTCCTTCCCATTCGCCCCCTTTTGACACAACTGCGGGTCAGGATCATCAGCAGGCGCACCGGCTAAATCCGCATAACAACCTTGAAAACCGCGCGGACCTGGAGCACCTGGAGCACCTGGAGCACCTGGAGCACCTGGAACACCCGGAACACCTTGAATACCCTGGATACCAGCAGGGCCCTGCTCCCCAACACCTGCCGCATGCGCCTCACAACCCGATAAGGTGCCGCCTGCCCTGGCACAGACGAACTGGGTTTCCGCGTCGGTCGGCGCTAGCGCGGGCACTTGCACATCGCCATTGCTGAGGAAGTTAGCAATCGGTTGGTTATCCGCATTGCGCACCTCCACCGCACCATTTGGCGCAGCGGTCAGCGTCAATGGCGCTGCTTCTGGTTGGTCTTGTGCCTGGGCGCTGCCCATGACTAGGAGGGCTGCGGCAACGGCGCTGAGCGCTTGGGCAGTGATGCGATTGGATTTCATGGGAGTGTCCTTCAATATTTGGGTTATGCGGCCTGTGCACAGTACTTGCAGGCGCACAAAAACGAGGGGTTTCAGTTGGGTCACCGACCTGTGTGGCGGCGGCGTAGCGCGGCCAAGCCGCCCAGCGCGGCGCTAAGCGCCAGCAGGCCGCCAGCGCCCAGCGTAGGCACAGGGTGGGCGCTAGCAGTGCCGCCCCCGTTGCCCGACCCGCCGTCCCCGCCGGGGTCAACTGGGTCTACAGGCCCCGGATCTGGCAGGGTGGCGCGGGCAAACCAGTTAATAGCAGTGCCGCCAGAGATCTGGTTGGTTTGGTCCGCCGCCAGCCAGGCGCCGATCGATTGCACACCGTCAACACCCACGCTGCTGATAGCTGGCGTGGCAGTGCCGGTATAGGCCAGCCATGCCTGGGTGTTGTCTGGGGGTTTGATGGGCTCTAGCGTGCCCGCCTTGCTGGCCAGCGTGCTAGTTACAACAGCAGCGGTGCCCCGTAGCTGTGCATTTTTCAAATCCAAACCGTGGGTGACGATGACTTGCTGGGCCACGGGCAGGCTGACGGCTGTCCCGCTCACATGCCAGTTGTAGAAGTGGGGCCCGCCCTTGATTTGCCCTTGCCCGCCACCGGCGCAGCCGGTGGCTACAGGTACCATGGCGACCGTGCTACTGCCAGCGCTGAAGGTGCCGTTACTGACATCCAACAAACCCGACAGCGCCACCGTACCTGTACCTGCGGTAAAGCGGCCACCGTTTACCAGCGCCAACTGGCTCATATTGCCAAGCCCTGCATTGCCTAGCTGGGTGTAGCTGCCTTCAACGGTGAGATCGCCACAGCCCATGCCGACGACCGTGCCAGCACCGCTGTTGATGGATGCACCCTGCGGTATGGAGATGCCGCTGGCCAGTACCGCGTGGCTGGCTAACACGCCCGCTGCTGCCAGCAAAACGCAATGTGCTCGTCGCCTGATTAATGTTGTCATTTGCTCAATCCTTGTTGACAAGATTTGCGCCTTATCAACTTTCTTAAAAATTAACCAAATGTTAAAAAAATCGCGCGATTTGCACACCATCCGTTCGAACAGGTGTCCATACGAAATTTGTAACATTTCGTACGAAGCTCAAAACACCACCCCGATATGCCTATCAGCACGCCATTCCGCGTTATTGGTTCATTACGCTCACGGCACAAGGCAGCCTGGTGCGTGACAGGTGGTTGGTGTGGTGTGGGGTCGGGAGCAGATCAGATAGCTGCTTGAGCATGGGCTGCTGGCTGCGGTGGTTTTAAAAGCGGACAACACAAGCCCTGGTGTCCCGTTGCTTCGCCTTGCAGCACTAACGTACGGTCTGCGGCTTCATACCTAGCCTTCAACTGCTAATCTGCGATTTTTTTGGATCGTGCTCGCCGCTTTAACCGCGTTCGCATTCAAGCACATGAGGCGCCGGCAGACACTGGCATGTTGGGCGCGGAACTTTGCACTGCAACCACCGCTTCAAAACAGCTGCTAGTGGCGGGCAGGTGCAGGTGGAAGGCCAAGCCACCGCCTTCGGGCTGGCTGGCAAGCAAATCACCGCTGTGCAGTTGGGCGATGGAGCGTGCCAAATAAAGCCCCAGGCCCGTGCCTTGGGTGGCATGGCGGTTGGGTTGGCCACGGTAGAAGCGCTCGAACAGGTGCGGTAGTTCATCGGCGGCTACGCCTGCGCCCCAATCGCGCACGGTACAGGTCAGGCGCTCGGCATCGCGGCTGAGTGTGAGCTGGAGCGAGCTGCCTGCGGGCGTGTATTTGCAGGCGTTGGTGATGAGGTTGTGCAGCACATGGATTAGCAACTCGGCATCGCCTGCAGTGACAAAATCCTCAGCTCTGGCTTGTAGATAAATTGCCACCTGGCGCCCGTCTGTCAAGCGCCGGCAGCTATCAATTACATAGTCAACCAAGTGCGCCACATTGACGGGTTTGGTTTGCAGTTGTATGCCGCCGTTCTCTAGCTTGACGCTGGTGAGCACACTGTCGAGCAGGCGGGTCAGGCCTTCGATAGTGCTGCGGGTTTGGCCCATGCGCTCTATTAATTGCTCGGTGCTGGCGCCGCCGGGTTTGCGGGCACTGCGCATCAGCCGCTGGGCGGTTGAGTCGATCACCGCCAGCGGCGTGCGGAACTGGTGCGACACCAGCGAGACGAAGTTACGGTAGGTCTCTGTCGCGCTTTGGGCCTGATGCAGCTCGTGCACGGTTTGCTGCAAGGTATCCCGCTGCTCTCGAATGGTGCGCATATGGGCGCGCTGGCGGCGCGATGCCAGTGCCAGTTGCCACAACAGCAGCCCACCGCAGATCACCACCATAGAGATAGCAATGAGCGCCGCCTTGATCCAGGTAGCCAGGCGCTGCAGGTGACGGCTTCTCTCATTGCGCTCGCGCACCATGACCTCGTTACCCGCCTGGCTGAGGGCGCTGGTCAGCGCGGTGAGCGCCCCGCGCACCTGCTCATCGCTGGCGGCCATCAGCAGTTGCACACTATCCATCTGGGCGAATGCGGCGATGGCGCTGAGCACCACATCGTCTTGCCCGTAGTGCTGCAAGATACGGCGCTGGGGGCCGTCTTGCAGCAATGCCAGCCGGCTGTGCAGGATGTCGGCCTGCAGCTCCAGCGCTTCGGCATTGATGCCGCCGTCGCGCAGACGGGTCAAGTCGCGCTCTAGCAGGGTGGCGCGGTTTTGTGCCTGCGCCAGCGCCCAAACCATGTTTTCGCCATCGCGCTGCGCCAGCTCGCGGTGCAGTGCAAACAGCTGGCTGATAACAACTAAGCTGCCCACCACAAACAACAAAGTCGCCACCAGGGTGGTGGCGTATTGCAGCTTGCGCTGTGCGATTGCCTCGTCGGCCATTGCTTTTAACCTGGTGCTGGCATGGAGGTGACGGCGCTGCTATACGCGGTGGACAGCAGCACGGCCACTAACTCGGCCTGGCGACGGGTGCCAGTCTTGCTAAACAGGTTGCGCAAGTGGAAGGCCATGGTGCTGGCGCTGACCTGCAGTTGCACGCACATTTGCTGTTTGGTCCTGCCATCCACCAGCAAGCTGGCGACTTGCGTCTCAGCAGGGGTCAGCGAGAAGCGCTGGGCAATGCTGCTGTCAATTGGTAGTGCAGCGTGGCCTAGCTCGGTAATAAACAGCACAAATCTATCGCTGGCCGCCGCATATTTGCGGGCAGGATCTGCTGTGCGATCTTGCAGCGCTTGCAGAGCTACTCGCCAGCGCGGCGCGCCAGATGCGCTGTCAGCCACCTCGATGCAAGCAGATTCATCAGTGCCTTGCAAGTAAGCCCGCAGCTGCGGGTGCATCGCAATGGAATGGTGCAAGACCATACTGCTTGCTGCATCCACCAGTAAAGGACTGTCGCCATTGTGGTCGCCATGGCAGCGCCCATAGGCTGCACGGTTGGCAAAGCCAAGCGCCAGCTTGGCATCGCACACCACGGCGCAGTGCTGCATGCTGTCAAGCACGCTGTGCCATTGGTCATGCGTATCGTCTACCTTGCGCTGCAGCTGGCTGCTGTGTGAACGCGCCATGCGCCCTACCTGCGCCAGCCGCGATGCTACGGTAGCCAGCAACATGTCGTAATCCACGGGTTTGACCAGATAGTCATCCGCCCCCGCCCACTTGCCGCGCAACTGGTGGCTGCGGTCGGCCTGCGCGGTCAGTAACAAAAAGGGCACGTCGGGCAGGATATCGGTCTCGCGCAGCTCGGCCAACAAATCCAGGCCGCTTTGGCCGGGCAGATTGATATCGCACAAAATCAGCGATGGCTGCATGCGCTCCAGCACCAGGTGGGCGCCTGCCACATCAGGTACGCCTACGGCTTGGTAGCCCGCTTCCTCCAACTCCTCGCACAAATCGCGCAGCAGCAGTGGCTCGTCTTCTACACACAAAATCAATGGTCGCCTGGTCGCCTTGAGCATTCCTACCTCTGTCCTTTGCTTCGTGTTATTGCGTTTTGATGCGGAGCTGGCGCAACTGCCAGGCCCAGCGGTGATCGTACCTGGCGTCTTGCAATACCTTGTCGCTGTCACGCGGGTAGATGATCCACAGCGGGCCTTTGTCGCGTCGGGTCAGCGGCTTGCCATCCATGGTGAAAGCCAAAATAACCGGCCAGCGCAGAAAATCTTCGGCGGGGATATCAATCACATAGCCATTCAAGGCCTCGGCCTGCACCACCATGCCCTTAGCTAGCTCAACGCCAGCAGCCTTCATCACATCAACTGCCAAGGGCCCGCTGAACTGGGCAACACCGTCAGTCCACGGCGTAGCAGTGACCGTGGTGTGCTGCGGCAAGGCGGCCAACTGCTGGGGCGATAGCTCTACCGGCTTTGCAGTGGCGATGCCAACCTGCAAGGCGGCTTGGGGCTGCGGCATGTTAGCCCACGCCGGGTTACAAAACCCCGCCAGCAGCACCACGCCCGCAACCATCGCGCGCCAGCCCTGCCCTTTGTATGTGCTCCGTGTCTGCATGTCTGTCCCTTTATTCTTCAAACTACACCGAGCAGCCCTTAGTCAAACTCGTATTGAGGGCAAATGGTGCATCGTTACCAATTGTTAGTAAATAGTACAAATATACTATCCGCCCGTATATTTTTTTGCCTGATTTCTCAAAAACCGCTGCACTCAATGGAATTCCATGAATGTGAGTGCGTGCTTCAACTATTTACAAACGCAATCAATCCTTGGCAACCACCAGCTCTCGCCGGAACTGATCAGGCGACATTCCCGTCTCGCGTTGGAACATGGCGATAAAAGCAGACGCCGTGCTGTAGCCCAGATCAAAGGCGATTTCTTGCACGGTCTGCCCTTGGCCCAAGGCCTCTACCGCACGCAGGTGGCGCAAGCGCTGGCGCCATTCGCCCAAGGCCATGCCCAGCTCGCGCTGGCAGTGGCGCGCCAGCGTGCGCTCGGTCATATGCACCTGCGCGGCCCATGCTGCCATGGACTGGCGGTTGCCCGGATCAGCGCGCAAGCCATCCAGCACCGCTGTCAACGCGGGCTCTTGCGCCTGCGGCAAATAGCTGCCTTCTGATCTGGCTTGGCGGAGTTGGTCCACCATCACCTGGGCTAAACGCAGATCCTCGGACGACTGCGGCATTCGCATATCGCGCTGGGCAAAATCAGCCAAGATACTGCGAACAATGGGACTGATGCGCAAGATACAGGCATGCTGAGGCAACTCATCGCACAGGTCGGGCTGCACATAAAACGAGCGATACACCGCCGCATGCTGCACATGACAATGGTGCTCCACGCGCGGCGGTATCCACACGCCATACTGCGGCGGCGCCACCATGTGCAGGCCATCAGTGTCAATCGACATGGTGCCGTGCACGGTAAAGTTCAAATGCCCCAGCCGGTGGCGATGCGGCTCGGCAAAGCTGCCTGCTGCAAACTCGTCATAGCGCAGCAAATAAGGGTTGGCAACGCTGTCCACATCAAAAATTTTTAGGGCTTGGGATGGTATGGCAATCTCCTAGCGCGCAGTTTGTCTGAAGCCACGCATTCAATGTCTGAAAATCGTTATGCAACGCAAATCAGCCACTGCGATGATAGCCAGCATCTGATGGATGCATTGCAATGAACTACCTTTTCCCCCTGCTGGCCGTGTTGATCTGGTCGGCCAACACCGTGGTCAGCAAACAAGCGGCCGGGGTGATTGAGCCAACCGAGATTGGTTTCTTGCGCTGGCTGCTGGCTGTTGCCATCACCACGCCGCTCTTGCTGCCTGCGGTATGGCGTAACCGCGCCGCCATCCGCCCGCATGCACTCAAAATTGTGGTGCTTGGTCTGCTTGGCATGGTGGTCTATCAAAGTTGTGCCTACTTTGCCGCCAGTTACACCACGGCTACCCACATGGGCATCATCCTGACATTGTCGCCCCTGGTCGTACTGGCCATTTGCGTGGGCTTGCTGGGCCAACAGCTCACCGCGGGCGGTGCAGCAGGCGCCTTGATCGCCTTTGCCGGCGTGCTACTGGTGGTGAGCGAGGGTCACCCCGAGTCATTGTTAGACCAGGGCATCAACCGCGGCGACATGCTGATGCTACTGGCCTGCGTGGCTTATGCGGCCTACAACATCTTGCTCAAACGCTGGCACATGCCGGGCGTTAGTAGCTGGCAGCTGCTGTATTTGCAGATGGTGGTGGCCATGCTGGCCCAGCTACCCATGTACCTGGCATCGCCCAAGGTGGGCATCACTGCAGACAACTGGTACTTGGTGGGCTATGCAGGTACGCTGGCCTCTATCGTTGCCACCTGGATGTGGATGACGGCGGTGGAGCGCCTTGGCCCCAGCCGCTCGATCATGTTTTTCAACCTGACGCCGCTACTGACGGCATTGATCGCCGCTGCCTGGGCCAAGGAGCATCTGCAAACTTATTTGTGGATTGGCGGCGCACTCACCATTGTTGGGGTGGTCTTGGCAGAGCGCTGGAAAACGCCACTGGGCCGCGCCAGAAGGGCGCCAGCAGCTACAACAAATTGATGATGCTGTAGCTCATCAAACCCAAAATACCAGTCACCGACACCAACATCAACCACGGTGCCCAGCGCTGCGCCCGCCATGAAAAGCCCACCAGCAAGGTGATGCAACACAGGCCCAGCAAAAGCAAGGTTTGATTCAAAGTCAGCAAGCCAGTTCTCCGGTGAAAGCGATAGGTTTATGGTCACCCATTGCCGCGATGCGCACCTTGACCAAGGTCAACAGAGCGCACCGGCATATGGATATTCCGTACCGCCAGATCAACTGGTTCACAATGGACTATTGGACTTGTTCCATCTCTTTCCATCTACCGCGCTGGAGGCTTCATGAAGTTCGACAACATTTTGCAAACCATCGGCAATACACCTGCCATCCACATCAACCGCCTGTTTGGCGCCAACACCAATGTGTGGATCAAGTCAGAGCGCAGCAACCCCGGTGGCTCGATCAAGGACCGCATTGCACTGGCCATGGTGGAGGATGCGGAGAAATCCGGCAAGCTGCAGCCCGGCGGCACCATCATCGAGCCCACCAGCGGCAATACTGGCGTGGGTTTAGCCTTGGTGGCAGCCGTAAAAGGCTACAAGCTGATCCTGGTGATGCCCGAGAGCATGTCGATTGAGCGCCGCCGCCTGATGCTGGCCTACGGTGCCACATTTGATCTAACGCCCAAGGAAAAAGGCATGAAAGGCGCCATCGCCCGTGCTGAAGAACTGGCTGCCAAAACGCCGGGCTCCTGGGTCCCCCAGCAGTTTGAAAACCCAGCCAACACGGAGGTGCATGAGCGCACCACGGCGCAAGAGATTCTGGCCGATTTCCCCGAGGGCTTTGATGCACTGATCACCGGCGTAGGCACCGGCGGCCACCTGTCAGGTGTGGCCCATGTGCTGAAGGCCAAGTTCCCCAACCTCAAGGTCTATGCGGTAGAGCCTACAGCGTCGCCCGTGATCTCGGGTGGCCAGCCGGCCCCCCACCCTATCCAAGGCATTGGTGCAGGCTTTATCCCGCGCAACCTGGATACCAGTGTTCTGGACGGCGTAATCCAGGTCGATGGCGAGCCTGCCCGTGAATACGCCCGCCGCGCAGCGCGTGAGGAAGGCATGCTAGTGGGCATCTCGTCTGGCGCCACTTTGGCCGCCATCGCCCAAAAACTGCCCGATCTGCCCGCAGGCGCGCGCGTGCTGGGCTTTTCCTACGACACCGGCGAGCGCTACCTGTCAGTGGAAGGCTTTTTGCCCGCGTAATTCGCTCAGCACTGCAACAAAAAAACCGCTCATCCGAGCGGTTTTTTTTATCGTCACTGCGCAACTAATCTTTAGAGCAATTAACACAAGCCAGCAAGCCGCAGGTTAGCGCCTGAGACGAAGCGCGATGCCCAAAATCAATACAAAAGGATGACAAGGCAAAGCAACAATGCATAGAGGCTTTTACTCGCCGCTCTTAATTGGCACAGGAACGCCGGGCGCATTGGGCGGTTGCTCAGCGGGCGAAGGCGGTGGATCTTGGATAGGCGGCTGCTCTGGGTGTCGCGGGTCAATCTGCATCGCGGGCTCCTGCATAAGATCAAGGCGCCTTGATTGTGGGGAGGCTTTGCAGCACACCCGTGTCAGCCAAGGCGCCGCATCGCCTACCCTACCTGCGCACTTACTGGCGTGCCAGCACGGCCGCCAGCGCCTTGCCGGTGTGCGTGCCTAGCACCACCAAGTCTTCGGGCGTGCCCGTAGCCACAATGCGGCCACCTGCGTTACCGCCTTCCGGCCCCAGATCGATGACCCAGTCGGCTTCCGCAATCACATCCAGGTCGTGCTCAATCACCACCACGCTGTGGCCGCCATCTACCAAACGGTGCAGCACATGGATAAGCTTGTCCACATCGGCCATGTGCAGACCTACCGTGGGCTCGTCCAGCACATACAACGTATGCGGCGCCTTGTTGCCACGCTTGGTGATGTCATCGCGCACCTTGGTCAACTCGGTCACCAGCTTGATACGCTGGGCCTCGCCGCCAGAGAGCGTAGGCGATGGTTGGCCCAGCGTTAAATAGCCCAAGCCCACGTCTTTGAGCAACTGCAGCGGATGCGCAATGTTTTGCATGCTGGCGAAGAACTCCACCGCCTCGTCCACCTCCATTTGCAGCACATCACCAATGCTTTTACCGCGCCAGGTGACGGCCAGGGTCTCCGGATTAAAGCGTGCGCCGTGGCAGA
>JAVXMM010000041.1:0-38429 GCA_036646255.1 Comamonas sp. | reverse complement strand
CCGGGGACAGGAGTTCGAGCTGGTGGGGCAGGAGAGACATAGGGGCAGGATTATCCTTGCTTCGTCGTGGCAAGTGGCTTTGCTGGGGATTGCCATAGCAATCTGGCAAGCCTTTCGATTCGCATCAATGCGGATTTCCTAAGTTTTTGATTTTTTTAAATTTTACGAAAATATCTGAGCCGCAGTTGCAGGCGGCTCAGTTGTACTGCTTGAGATTGATGCACGCTGTACATTGCTCTGCCCCATATTCAGCGATAACGTGGCGCATTGCTTTCGATACGATAGCAATCACCGAACACCCAACAAGCGCTAAGTCATGAATACACCCGTCACCAACGACGCCCCTGTGCCGCCCAGCACTTATATGCCTAAACAATTCATCAGCGACAGGTTAGAGGACGCGCTGGCCATCATGCAAAGCCACCCGTTGGCGACGCTGACTTCGGTGGATGCAGAGGGTTTCCCGTTTATTACGCATTTGCCGTTGCATGTAGAGAAGTTAGAGGGCAACGAGGGCCTGGTGCTGTGGGGACATTGCTCGCGTGCCAATCCGCATTGGAAGTTGTTGGCCAGCAAGCCGCAGGCTTTGGTCGTGTTTCGTGGCGCGCACAGTTATTTATCGCCCAGTATCTACCCAGATCTGCAGCGGGTGCCTACGTGGAACTATGTAGCCTTGCACTGCCGTGTGCAGGTGGATTTGGTGGATGACGCTGAGGATAAAGACGCCTTGCTTAAATGCCTGATTGGCGACCATGAGCCGGCTTACGCAGCGCAATGGCGCGGGTTGGATGCCGATTACACGCGCAAGATGCTGGCGGCGGTGGTTGGCTTTCGCATGCGAGTGCAGGCGAGGGAGTGCAAGCTGAAAGTAAACCAGCATCGCACTGAATCGTGGGACACCCAGCGCGATTACTACACAGTGCAAGCCCAGCAGGGCGACTGCAATGCGAAAGAGTTGCTGCAGTGGATGGATAAACTGGCCGCCCGTTAAACTTGGGCGCTGGATTAACGAGTTGGGAGCAAGCCTATGCGGGCCATATTTGGATTGGGTGGTTTATTGGTAGTAATGGCCATCGTCGCTATTTTGATGAAGCAAAACCTGAGCACCACGCGCACTACGGCTGTACCCGCTTCGGTGGAAGGTGTGAACGTGCCCAAGCTAGATACCAGCAAAAATGTGCATGAGCAAAGTCAGCAAATCCAAAAGCAAGTTCAAGACGATCTGAACAAGGCCTTGCAGCAGGGCAATGAGCGTTTAGAGAGCCTTGATAAATAGTGAAGATGGCGCGCATGTCTATTCATTTCATTGCTATTAAAAGTATAGTTTCTGCCTGGCATGATGGTGAGGTTCAGTGGTGACGCTGCAAGTGCTGCGCGCAGCGGCTTGCCCAGATGACCTGCGATGGATGCAGGCCGCGTTGCAGCAAGCACAGCTGGCCGCAGGTGCAGGCGAGGTGCCGGTGGGTGCTGTGGTGGTGTGCCATGGGCAGATTGTGGGAAGGGGCTATAACCAACCTGTTGGTACGCACGACCCTAGCGCCCACGCAGAGGTGCAGGCACTGCGCGACGCGGCACGCCGTCTAGGGAACTACCGACTGGAAGACTGCACGCTGTATGTGACATTGGAGCCTTGCGCCATGTGCGCAGGGGCCATCTTGCATGCGCGGGTGGCGCGGGTAGTGTGGGGCGCTGCTGAGCCCCGTATGGGTGCCGCGGGCTCGATCGTTGATCTGTTTGCCAACTCGCAGCTCAATCACCACACACAAACCACGGCGGGCGTGCTGGCCGATGCGGCTGCCGATATGTTGACAGCGTTTTTTGCACAGCGCCGCCAAGTACAGCAAGCTGTAGCCAAGGCCGCGCACCCTTTGCGCGATGATGCACTGCGCACGCCAGAAAAGTGCTTTAGCGCCTGTTGTGATTCTGCAGGTAGCTCTTTTTTTTATAGCGATTGGCCTGCGTTGAATGGGCTGCGCCTGCATGTTAAAGACAGCGAAGCAAGCAGTGCGCCTAGCGCCATTACCTGGTTGATGTTGCCTGCCAGCCCGGCGCCGCAAAGTCTTTTTCGCCATCTGGCTGTGGGCTTGCAAGCGCAGGGCGATCGCGTAGTGGCGCCGGATTGGCTGGGTTTTGGCCGCAGCGACAAGCCCAAAAAAGACAGTGCCATAAACGATTCCCGGCAACTGAGCGTGCTGCTGGATTTGGTGGAGTTTCTGGCAATCCCTGCAGGGCAGCCACTGGTGGTCGCTGCCCATGGCGATGCGTCGCGGCTGGCGCTAGCCTTGGTGGCTGCATTGGCAAAGCGCAACCTGGTAAGTTCGGCAGCGCTATGGTTGATTAACCCATTGTTAGCTGGCCACGCAACGCTAGCCTACCTCGATTGGCTGCAGCAAGTGCAACGCAAGCCCATGCTGAATCTTGCGCAGGCGTGCGCCACTAGCGCAGCAGATGATGTATCGACAGATGACCGGGCGCAGTGGCAAGTTCAGTTTCCCGATAAAGGCTATCGCGCTGGCTTGCGCGCTTGGGCGCGCGATGCCTTGGAGTGGGCGGGCGGTGCACAAATTGACCAGCGTGCGTGGCCAGCGTGCAGCCAAATCAGCTGGGGCGATAGCGCTCTGTGGTGGCCTGCGGCAGAGGTAGCGCAACAGGTGCCTCAACACCGGGCTGCGGGCGGAGACTGGCTGCCGCTGCAAAATCCCGCTGCGCTGCTGCAGGCCGCATCGTTTTTCCGTAAGTAGGACTGGCGGCACCATGGAGACTGGATGTGGTTCCTAAGTGCTGCACAATGGCTGCTGACCTGTATTGTGTATATCCAGAACAACTGAGCCATGACCAACCACAGCAAGCCGCCAAGCAAGGCCGCCACGACCGATCTTATCCACCACCCTTACCAGCCGCCTGCGCAGTTCTCAGCGCCTCAGCCTGGTGTGTTCAAGGCGTCGAGCATCTTTTTCCCTAATGTGCAAGCCATGCGCAGTTCGGATTGGAAGGACAAAAGCGCCTTCACCTATGGTTTGCACGGCACGCCCACGGCTTACACCTTGGAAGAGCGTTTGGCCACGCTTGAAGGCGGCAAACACACGTTGCTGGTGACCAGTGGCTTGGCAGCAATTGCCGTTGTGGGCCTGGCCTTGCTCAAAAGCGGCGACCACATTCTGCTGCCCGACAACGTGTACGGCCCCAGCAAAGGCTTTGCCGAGAGCGAACTGGCTCGCTATGGTGTGAGCGTGGGCTACTACCAGCCACTGAGTGCCACGCATTGCGCCAGCCAAATCCAGCCCAATACCCGTTTGGTGTGGATTGAGGCCGCTGGCTCGGTCAGCATGGAGTTCCCTGATGTGCCAGCGTTGGTGCAGCTGTGCAAGGACAAAGGTATTACCAGTGCCATCGACAACACATGGGGGGCGGGCCTGGCATTTAACGTGTTTGATTTGGATGGCGACGGCTCGTACCGCCTGGGCGTTGATGTGTCTGCGCATGCGCTCACCAAGTACCCAAGCGGTGGTGGCGATGTGTTGATGGGCTCCATCACCACACGTGACTTGGCCTTGCACAAGCGCTTGCAGGCCACGCATATGCATATGGGCTTTGGTGTGGGTGTGAACGATGTAGAGATGATTTTGCGCAGCCTGCCAAGCATGTCTCTGCGCTACCACGCACATGATGCGATTGCACGGGAGCTGGCGCAGTTTATGGCCAAGCAGTCGCCCGTGGTGCAGGTGTTGCACCCCGCGTTAGCGGGCTCGCCAGGCCATGAGAACTGGGTTGCGCTGTGCAGTGGCAGGACTGGCCCACATGGGTTGGCGGGATCTGCGGCAGGCATTTTCAGCGTTGTGATCGACCCGCGCTACAGCCAAGCGCAGATCGATCAATTTTGCGAGAGCTTGCAGTACTTTAAGCTGGCGTATAGCTGGGGCGGGCCAATCAGCCTAGTGGTGCCGTACAAGATTGACAGCATGCGCTCGCTACCCGAGTCCAGCCTGAAGCCGGGTACCGTGGTGCGCTTCTCCATTGGTTTGGAGGATGTGGCCGACCTGCAGGCTGATTTGGCCCAGGCACTGGCTAAGGCGTTTGGTTGATCGCCCAAGCTCGTTCAACACCAAGGCCGCTGTTCCAGCGGCCTTTTTACTACATTAGCTTTTGCAGCGCGGGCCACACATTGGCCAGTAGGGTGGGGTGCGCGCTGGCCAGTGGGTGTATGCGGTCAGCCTGAAAGTGTTTGGTGGGGTCTGGTACATCGGCCACACCTTTGAGTAAGAAGGGCACGATGCCGGTTTGCTTTTGAGTGGCCAGCTCGGTAAACACTTTGGCGAAATCGGCGGTGTACCTGGTGCCGTAGTTCGGGGGCACCTGCATGCCCACTAGCAGTACCTTGGCGCCGGTCTGTTGCGCGTTGTCAATCATGGCGGCCAAGTTGGCTTGCGTGCTGGCGAGCGGCAGGCCTCGCAAGGCGTCGTTGGCACCCAGCTCTAGCACCACAATCTTAGGCTGATGCTGCTTGATTAAGCTGGCAAAGCGTGCGCGGCCGCCTGCCGTGGTGTCACCGCTGATGCTGGCGTTGACGACCTGGTAGCTATTGTTTTTTTGCGCGGCCAGCTTGTTCTGTAATAAAGCTACCCAGCCACTGCCGCGGGCAATACCGTATTCGGCACTGATGGAGTCGCCCACCACCAAAATCGTTGCAGGCGCAGGTGACTGGGCCATTGCCGCTGTAAAACCTATAGCACTCGAGGACATCAGCGACACCGTTAGGATGGTGCGCACAGACTGGCGCCGGCTGCAGGCGCTGGCTGTGCTGTTTGGGGAGAAACGGTTTTTCATGACAGATGCTTTGCTTTCTCAGTCGCAGCCCGCAGATGCGGTGCTGGTGGCGCGTGCGTTGGGTAAATCGGTAACGGATTCAACCGGCACGCTTACGATCTTGCATGATGTGGACTTTAGCATCGCCCGTGGAGAGACTGTGGCGATTGTCGGTGCATCGGGCTCGGGCAAAAGCACGCTGTTGTCCATCTTGGCGGGCTTGGATACGCCCAGCACTGGCGCCGTGGTGGTTAACGGACAAGACCTGTTTTCGCTGAATGAGGACGATCGTGCCGCCTTGCGCGCGCGCACCATGGGTTTTGTGTTCCAGAATTTTCAGCTCATGCCCAACTTGACGGCGCTAGAGAACGTGATGCTGCCGCTGGAGCTGGCAGGCCAGCGCGATGCCCGCAAACAAGCCAGCAAAATGCTGGACCGCGTAGGCCTGGGTCAGCGGCTGGGTCATTACCCTAAGCTGTTATCTGGTGGCGAGCAGCAGCGCGTGGCGCTGGCGCGTGCCTTTGTCGTACAGCCTGCTGTTTTGTTGGCGGATGAGCCCACGGGCAGCCTGGATTTTGCGACGGGCGAGCAAGTCATGCAGCTGATCATGGAGCTGAACCGCGAATCGGGCACTACGTTGATGATGGTGACGCATGACCGCAGCATTGCCGCGCAATGCCAGCGTGCCATCTCGATTGCTGCAGGTGGCGTGGTGGGTGATATCCGGCACTGAAGACTTTTGTGCTTAAGCCATCGGTAAGGCTGGGCGTTGACAGTGCGCTTCACCAGGTGCCTGTCGTGCTGCGGTCGTCCGCATCTGACATCTGGTTGAATGGCTGGAGGTCTTTGTGGATGCTTGGAACACGCAGTTGTTTTTATGGCTGGCTGGAGGCTGGCAACCCACACCATGGGTGCTGGCACTGGCACGTTGGTGGGCGTTGTATGGTGCGCTGATTAGCGCTATCTTGCTTGCATGGCTGGTATGGCGACGCCCGCAGGCCCGTATGTATGTGCTGGGCAGCCTGCTGGCATGTATGGTGAGCATCTTGCTAGCGCACCGTATTGGGGTGTGGCTAGGGCATCCACGCCCCTTCGTGCTGGGCATTAGTCCAGCTTACATTCCTCATGCAGCGCGTGGCTCTTTGCCTAGCGTACACGCTAGTGCCCTGTTTACTATCGCCTTTTGTGGGTTGTTATGGCCCAGTGCGCGCAGTGCAGGTGTGCTGGCGTTGTTCGTGGCCTTGTTGGTGAGCTGGGCGCGTGTGTACTGTGGAGTGCATTTCCCGTTTGATATTGCTGCGGGCGCGCTGCTGGGTGGCGCTATTGCTATCTTGTACAGATCATTGTGGCGGGGCATCCGTCGCTACCGCCAAGTGTTAAGCCGGTCTGTTTTGCCTGGTGCAGATTTGTCCGTACAGAGCCGGGTGTAAGGCTGCTTATGCTGGTGTTGCCAATACAGTTGCGTCGATTTGGGCCAAGGGCTACGCGAGGTTTAGGACTGGTAGCGGTGGGGGCCGTGGTTTGGTTGGCTGCGTTGCTATGGCTGCGGCCCTTAAGTGATCCTGACGAGGGGCGCTATGCGGTGGTGGCGCTGCATATGCTGCAAAGCGGCGACTGGGTTATCCCGAGACTGAACGGCTTACCCTTTTTTCATAAACCGCCGCTGTACTACTGGTTGGCAGCAGCAGGCTTTCAAGTGTTTGGGGTGCATGAATGGGTGGCGCGTCTGCCTTCGCTGCTGGGTGCGTGTTTAGCCTCTATCAGCTTGTGGGTGCTTTTACGTAGCGATAGAGGCCTGGCTTTTGCCAATGCTGCAGTCATCGTATTGCTGACCATGCCGTTTATGTACCTGGCGGCGCAGTACGCCAATATGGACATGTTATTGGCTGGTTGTGTGAGCGCATGCATTTGCAGTGCGGTGCTGGCTACGCGGGAACAGCCGGAGCGGCGCAATAATTGGTTGGTGGCTGCAGGTGTTTTTGCGGGGTTGGGATTTTTAGCCAAGGGCCTGATCGCCATCGTATTGCCTGGCATGGTGTGGGCGCTTTGGCTGGTATGGGATAGGCGCATTCGGCAGTGGTGGCTGCCTTTGCATCCAGCTGCCTGGTTGCCTGTCTGTGTGTTGGCGGGGCCCTGGGTCTGGTTGGTGCAGCAGCGTTATCCGCAGTTTTTGCATTACTTTTTTATTACCCAGCATTTTGAACGCTACACACAAACAGGTTTTAACAATCCGCAGCCTTGGTGGTTTTATCTGGTTGTGATTGCTGTGGCATGTTTGCCTTGGACCTTGGTGGCTGCGGTGCTCAGGTTCAGGCAATGGTGCGCACACCGCCGCTCTGTTAGCCGTAGTGATACAGGTGATGCAGGCGATACACGCAGTCTGGATAGGTTGATGCTGGTGTGGTGGGTGGTAGTGTTACTGTTCTTCTCATTGCCACGCAGCAAAATTGTGGGTTATGTCCTGCCCGCCTTGCCGGCAATGGCATATGGCATCGTGCGGGGGCTGGCATCAGGGTTCGGGGGCAGCACGGCGCGCGATGTGCGGGCGCACAGGATCTTCCTAGTGACCGCTTACGCAGCGGCGAGCATCTGTTTGTTAAGTACCGTCTACCTGGGCTCGATAGGTGTGCCCGCCAAAGCGCGTTGGCAAGCGCTGCGAGCGCTGCCCAGCATGCCCGCTGATCGGATGGTGATGGTCGGGCACCTGTATTACGAAGCACCGTTTTATATGCAAACCCAGCAACCCGCCTTGCTCATCAATGATTGGAGAGGCTTGGAAGCCGCAGGCAAAAACGATAATTGGATGCATGAGATCAGCGATGCAGCCACCTTCGACACTCAGAGCGCCCGGCACATGCTGCTGGATGCGCAGGGGCTAGCAGCGTACCGCTGCGCCCATCCAGCGCAGAGACTGTGGTTGATTGGTGAGCGCGCTGTATTGGATCAACTCTTACCGGCGGTAGCCATGAGTAAGCCCGCGCTCATGGTGGGCCAGGCGGGTGTGTGGTTGCTGCCCGCTGCAGATAATTTAGATGGCTTCAGCTGTCACTCCTGAAGCCTGCGCTGACATGGCTACCATCGCAATATGGCTTATTGGCCGACTGTCCGCAGCGGCATAGCCAGGCATCGGTAAGGCGATTAATGGTTTTGCCGGTGCCTGTCACAACTTCTAGTGCGCCCGTCACATGCAGTGGTCCGTTAAGGGTGGGGTCAACGTCGATTGGGCCATCACGTTGCGTGAGGGCTTCAGAGTCTTGCGCCGTAGGCTCCCCTGTAGCGATGAAACCTGCTGCAACGTGACTTTGGTCGCAAAACGGTTTGTTTTTGGACGCACCGCAGCGGCAGAGGGTTGCGCGAAAACCTTCAGCTTGACCTGCAATAGTTAAAGGTGCGTGAAAGGCCAACGGCCCGTTTTCTAGCACATGCATTACGTTGACGACAGGCGCTTTTTCCAGCTCACTGCCATCGGCGCTCTTGCACTGAATGGCTCCTGAGGGACAGTTGTGCGCAAGCTCCAGCACTTCGCTTGTACTGGCGCGTTCGGGGTGTATCCAGGCGCCTTGCACATTGGGCATAAATACATCGGGCCGCGATAGTACGCAATTGCGTGAATGCACGCAGCGTGCACCGTCAAACTCAATGGTGACGGATTCGGATTTCACAATTTCTTTGGGCATACAAAGCCTTTTGTAGTCATGTGGGTAGGACTACGCTACAACAACTGCGCGGCGCGTTATGTAGGATAAATAGCGTGGCACCACTCTCGCTCACTTGTCTGGTACTGGCTCCCCTTGTTAGTAGTGGCTGGGTGTGCCGTTTTGCCTACACGGTGCGGCGCTCTGGTTGCGTTATAACCGGCGCTGGCGCTATACGTGATTTACACAACAAACTGAACAAAGGAAAGCCATGGACAAGCTCAAAATAGGTGTCATCGTTGGTAGCAATAGCAAGAGCTCGATCAACAACAAGCTGGCCCATGCCCTGGTTAAGCTAGTGCAGGACAAGGCAGACTTTGAGTTTTTGGATCTGAGCCAGTTGCCGTTTTACAACCACGATGATGACGCGGCTGGTTACCCAGCGGCGTTCACTGCTTTCAAAGACAAAGTGCGAGGCAAAAACGGTATTTTGCTGGTGACGCCTGAGCACAATCGATCTGTGCCTGCCTATCTGAAGAATGCGATCGACGGTGCGAGCCGTCCTTATGGCTCAAGTGCGTGGGCCGGTATCCCGGCAGGCATTATTGGTACGGCGGCAGGCGGTCCAGCTACGGCGATGGCCCAGCAGCATTTGCGCAATATTCTGGTGTTTTTGGACATGCCTGCCATGGCGCAGCCAGAGGCTTTTATCCGTTGGACCGAAACGCTGCTGGATGCCGATGGCAATGTAGGCTCGGCCAGCAAGGATTTTTTAACCAACTACATGAGCAAGTTCCTCGCCTGGGTGGAGCTGCACGCAAAAAAATAAGTTGCTGCAAACCCGTGTACATGGTGGCTGCTGATACGATGCAGCCACCATTTTCTTATGGAGCTTGTTATGTTGAGTCTGCCCCTGCACCATCTCCACAAACCTGCCGACAATGCGGCAAAAAAGCCGTGGTTGTTGGTCTTGATGCATGGCGTGGGCAGTAATGAGCAAGATTTGTTTGGCTTGGCTGATTTTGTGCCACCTAACTTTCATGTGCTCAGCTTGCGTGCGCCCTACACCATGGCGCCGCACATGTATGCCTGGTTCCACTTCGGCATTAACCCGGATGGCAGTCGCACGATTGATGAGAAGCAGGAGCATGCCAGCCGCCAGCAGATTGAAGCCGCCGTGCAGCAAGCCTGTATTCAGTTACAAGTGCCGCATGAGCGCGTGGTGCTGGGTGGCTTTAGTCAAGGCGGCATCATGGCGTTGTCGATCTTGCTAACCCAGCCGCAAACCCTGCAAGCTGCGATGATTTGGCACAGCCGTTTGCTGCCAGAGATGGCGGAGCAGGAGGCTCCTGCGGCGGCTCTTGCGGGGCGCAAAGCGTGGGTCAGCCATGGCACGGCAGACGATGTGATTCCGCTTGCGCAGGCCCATGCCATTCGCACGCGTTTACAAGCTACACCAGTGGATTTGAGCTACCACGAGTACCCCTGCCGCCATGAGATTCATCCGCAAGAGCTGCAAAGCAGCATGCAGTGGCTAGACGACTTGGCTATGGCGTAGGCCAGCAGAACTGGGCGGCTAGCATGCGGTCCAGCTGCGGCCACTCTTGCGCAAACCGTGTGCGGTTCACAAAAAAGGCCTCGCAGGCCACGGCAAAAAACTCAGCGGGGGCCGTGGCGCCATAGGCATCCAGCCAAGGCGCAGGCTCGCCAAAGCGTTCTGCTTTGACCAAGGCTTGGCGAAACGACTCATAGGCTGATAACCACGTGTTGCCCCAGACTTGACGTGCTTCAGCTGCGGGCAGGCCTAAAAAGCCAGCGGGCAAGATGGGGTAGCCATCTGCACCGCCATTGCGCATATCAATCTTGTGGCAAAACTCATGGATCACCACGCAGGTGCCGCGTTCATTTTGTTGCGCGGGTGATTCAGCAATCGCGGCCCAGCTCAGTGTGACCGGGCCGTGCTCCATCGCTTCACCTTCCAGCATCATGCGGCGATGCGATATCAAGCCTGCGTCGTCGCGCACATCACGTGTAGCGACCATGGTGCCGGGGTGTATCACGATGCCGACGAAATCGCCATAGACCTGGATGGCATGCTGCACATCGCCGCGGTAGAGCAGAGGCAGGCAAGCTTGGGCGGCAATAGTTAGTGCCATGTTGTCGCTAACGACCAAGCCATTGGCGCCCGCGAATTGTTTGTTGCGCAAAAACAGGGCGCTTAACGCGCGCAGTTTGGATTTTTCCTCTAGCGACAGCGCTTGTAAGAAGGGGTAGCTCTGCAATACCTGCAGCCACTGGGCGGAGGGGATCTCGGGCACGGGATGGATCAGGGTGCGCAGACGATTCCAGAGGGTGTGCCACCAAGCCATAGCGTTGATCCGTTTATAGGTTGTTAGGGTTCGGCGGCTGCGCGACATAGTCGGCCAGCGCCCAGCGGTGCATGCCGCTCGCATCAATGCGCAACACATCGGCGCGCTGTGGGTGCATGTCGGTATCCCAGTCACTCAGCACCACGCGCTGGTGCGTGGCATCCAAGGCGTGCGTGCCCGGGCGGTGGGTGTGGCCGTGGATCAAGGTGCTGGCGCCTGCGGCTTGCAGCCATTGCAAGGCGGCGGCGTGGTCTACATCGGCGTTGATTACTTCGCGCATTTTGCGCGCTTCGCTTTGGTTGCGTATGTTCCCTGCCAGCTCGCGGCGCTGCGCCAGCGGCTGGGCCAAAAGCTGCTGTTGCCAGGTAGGATTACGAGCTAGCGCGCGGAACTGCTGGTAATCAGTGTCGTCCACACACAAAGCATCACCGTGACTCAGCACAAAACGCTGGCCAGCAAACACCAAGCAGATGGGGTCGCTGAGTAATTGCATACCAGCGCGTTCCGCAAACTGCTTGCCAATCAGGAAATCACGGTTGCCATGTATAAAGAAAAGTGAGCGTGTAGCGCCCGCCCTTAGAGCGCTAGCGGCGCATTGGGCTTCAAAGCTATCGGGTTCATTCAGCGCATCGTCGCCAACCCAGGCTTCAAATAAGTCGCCCAGCATAAAGATGGCATCTGCGGTGCTGGTTTGCAGGTACTGCACCCAGCTATGCCAGGTGTTGGGTAGCTGCGGCTGCAGATGCAGGTCGGAGATGAACTCCACACTGCGCCAGTTGGGCGGCGCAATAAATTCAGGGATAGCCACCTGCGCTAAGGCGCAACGCAAGCTGTCGGCGTCGATTGAGGCGGCTGGTGGGCTATCCATTGTTGCGTGGCGAAATTACAGGGCCACAGCTTTTTCGATCAGAATTTCTTCCTTAGGCACGTCTTGGTGCATGCCCTTGGAGCCGGTCTTTACGGCTTTGATCTTGTCCACCACGTCGTTACCCGAGACGACCTTGCCGAAAACGGCATAGCCCCAGCCGCTAGGCGTAGGCGAGGTGTGGTTCAGGAAGTCGTTCTTGGTCACGTTGATGAAGAACTGGGCGGTTGCCGAGTGTGGGTCGCTGGTACGGGCCATGGCAACGGTGTAGTTGTCATTCTTCAGGCCATTCTTGGCTTCGTTCTCGATAGGGGCTTGCGTGGGCTTTTGGTCCATGCCGGATGCAAAGCCGCCGCCTTGGATCATGAAGTTGCTGATCACGCGGTGGAAGATCGTGCCGTCATAGTGGCCGCTCTTGACGTAGTTCAGAAAGTTTTCAGCGGACTTTGGTGCCTTTTCAGCGTCCAGCTCCAGTGTGATTACGCCGAAATCTTTGATATGCAGTTCAACTTGAGGATTGCTCATGGTTTCTTTCCTTTGGTGAAGAGGTGGGAGCTTGCGTGGCTATACCGCGCAAGCTTGTTTAGATTGTTATTTGACGACGGATGCAGATTTGATGATGACAGCATTCTTGGGCACGTTTTGGTGGCCGCCCGCGTTGCCGGTCTCTACGGCCTTGATCTTGTCAACTACATCGGTGCCTGCAACCACTTTGCCAAACACGGCGTAACCGTGCCCGTCGGGGCTAGGGGCGTTCAGTGAATCATTGTTCTTGACGTTGATGAAGAACTGCGAGGTGGCTGAGTTCGGGTTGCCCGTGCGTGCCATCGCTATGGTGTAGGTATCGTTCTTCAAGCCGTTTGATGCTTCTAGCGGGATAGGCTCGCGCGTGGGCTTTTGTTGCATGTCAGGGGTGAAGCCGCCGCCTTGGATCATGAAGCCGTTCATGACGCGGTGGAAGATCGTGCCGTCGTAGTGTTTGTCATTCACATACTGCAAAAAGTTGGCTACCGTCTTGGGCGCCTTCTCGGGGTTCAGCTCGACCACGATATCGCCCATAGAAGTGGCGAGCTTGACCTTGGGCATGTCGGCTGCGTGCGCTGCGCCGGCAAACCACAGGCTGCTAGCCAGTGCCAGGCCGCCCAGTGCGGAAAGGGTTTGTCGTTTGGTTGGCATTCAATATCCTTTGTTGGCAAGGGTGGGAGCTTGCAGGCTGCGCTGATCGGCCACAGAAGGGCCGCCAGGATGCGGCTTGCGTTCGTTCAGATCTAAGGGCTGCGGCTGCAGATTCAAGCCAAGTGGCTCAATAAATGCACGAATGGAGAGTTATTTTTTATCAGCAGGCGCGATGCTGGACGAGGTAACAGGCGTAGCCTCGGGCGGCCGTGCGCGTGTAACCAGCAGGCGCAAGCTGCTGATTTTGGGCTGCAGGCGCGCTTGTTGGGCGGGTGCCATTTGGCTGGCCTGGCTCAGGGCTTTTTCGGCCAACCGGATATAGATATCACCCAGATTCTCATATGCGGTAGCGTAGCTAGGATTAGCGCGGATCGCGTCTTGCAAGGCGCGGCTGGCTTTTTCCAGATCGTTATTCTGCGCGTACAGCACGGCCAGGTTGTTGTAGGGTTCGGGTAGCTCGGGGTAGTCTTGCACCAGCTTTTCGAAGGTGGCGGTCGCTTGTGCGCTTTGGCCTTCGTTCATCTGCGCCACGCCTTGCAAAAAGCGCCACTGCGGGTCGCGCGGCGCGTCTTTGATCTTGGCGTCCAGCTGATCCAGCGCTAGTGCGGACTGGCCAGACTGGATCAGCTTCTCCACGGCCGAATACGCATCCGCTTGCGCCAAGCTGCAACTCATGGCCAAGGCCAAGGCAACAGCGCGGGACAATAGGGATGTGGGGATGCAACTGACTAACTTCATAGGTTTCAGGCGCGGTGTACGCGCATAGAGGGCCTGCAGGCTTATACTGCAGCGCATTGTAGCTGAGGGCTTGAATGCCTTTGCGCCACTGCCGGTGCACCCGTGTGGTGCGCCTGTGGCAAGCATCGGCTACCATACACCGTCCGGCGCCCTAAGCCGGGCAGCGGCGCCTACTCTATGTGCGCCTAAGATTGCCGACGGGCAATCCTCTCAACCAAATTATCACGCTAGTTTTTCATGAGTTTGCGTATCTATAACACGCTATCGCGTGCGTTGGAGCCATTTACCCCGATGGAGCCAGGCCATGTCCGCATGTATGTATGCGGCATGACGGTGTACGACCTGTGCCACCTGGGGCATGCGCGTTCAATGATTGCATTTGACGTAGTGCAGCGCTGGTTGCGTGCCACGGGTTACCGGGTGACCTATGTGCGCAATGTGACGGATATTGAGGACAAGATCATCAAGCGTGCGGTGGAAAACGGTGAAACCATCCGTAGCCTGACCGATCGCATGATCGATGCGTTACACCAGGATGCTGATGCGCTGGGTATTGAGCGCCCCACACATGAGCCGCGTGCCACCGAGTATGTGCCGCAAATGCTGTCCATCATCAGCCAGCTAGAGGGTAAAGGCCTGGCCTACCGTGCGCAAAATGGTGATGTGAACTACGCGGTGCGTAAGTTTCCTGGCTACGGCAAGTTATCCGGCAAATCGCTGGATGACTTGCAAGCTGGCGAGCGCGTGGCGGTCGAAGAGGGCAAGCAAGATCCGCTGGATTTTGTGTTGTGGAAGAGCGCTAAACCCACTGAGCCTGAAGAGGCCAAGTGGGCCAGCGATTACGGCACGGGCCGCCCGGGTTGGCATATTGAGTGCTCGGCCATGAGCTGCGCGCTACTGGGCGAGACCTTTGACATCCACGCCGGTGGCGCGGACCTGCAGTTCCCCCACCACGAAAACGAGATTGCTCAAAGCGAAGGCGCCCACGGTGTGCCGTTGGCCAAGACCTGGATGCACAACGGTTTTATCAACGTGGACAACGAGAAGATGTCCAAATCGCTGGGCAACTTCTTCACCATTCGAGATGTGTTGAAGGAATACGATGCTGAGACGATCCGTTTCTTCATCGTACGCAGCCATTACCGCAGCCCGCTGAACTACAGCGACGTGCATTTGGACGATGCGCGTAACGCCCTGAAGCGCCTGTACACGGCGCTCAGTCTTGTTGCAGCGGCGGATGTGCAAATCGATTGGGCCAGCTCTTACGCTGCGCGCTTTAGCGCGGCGATGAATGAGGACTTTGGTACGCCCGAAGCTGTGGCGGTGCTGTTTGAACTGGCGGCTGAGGTAAATCGCAGCCAGTCATCCGAGGCGGCCGGTTTGCTGAAGGCGCTGGGCGCAACCCTGGGCTTGCTGCAAGCCGATCCTGCTGCCTATTTGCAAGCGGGCGCCAGCGTGGATTCCGTCTACATTGAGGAGCAGATTGCCCTACGCGCCGCCGCCAAGGCTGGCAAGAACTACGCTGAAGCAGACCGCATTCGCCAGGGCCTGCTGGCCCAAGGCGTGGAGCTGAAGGATTCTGCCCAAGGCACCACGTGGACGGTGGCGCAATAAGGTGCAGGGTTTAAATAAAAATGCCAGCTGGCGCCCGCTGGGTAGGCGCTAGTAGCTATGATTACTGTAGCTAACAAACCGCTGTCTGCGGAGGATTGGGCGACGGCCTGCAAACACCTGGCTCGCAAGGACAGGGTGCTCAAGCGTCTGATTCCCGAGTGCGCTGGTCACATGCTGCGCCGCGATAACGATGCCTTTGCGCTGCTGGTGCGCAGCATGGTGTGGCAACAGCTGTCGGTTGCGTCTGCCCAGCAGTTGTGGAAACGCTTTGCGGCCTTGCCTGGTGCTTGCACGCCTGCGGGCTTGCTGTCACTGAGTGATGAGGCGCTTAAAGCCATCCGCCTGCCGCAGCGAAAAATTGGTTATTTAAAAGATTTGGCGCAGCTGTTTGCTGCGCCGCAATGGGCTGCGCCGCAATGGCAGGGCTTGAGCGACGATGAGGTTGCCGAGCAGTTGGTGGCGGTGCGGGGCTTGGGGCGCTGGAATGCGGAGATGTTCCTCATCTTCCACCTGATGCGCCCTAATGTGCTACCCATTGATGATGCGGGCCTGCAAGCCGGTATCAGTGCGCATTATTTCTCGGGTGACCCGGTCAGTCGAAGCGATGTGCGCGAGGTGTGTGAGGCCTGGCAGCCTTGGAGCAGTGTGGGTGCCTGGCTGATTTGGCGATCACAGAATGCCATGCCTATGGCCCTGAATTTGGATTGACTGACGCGGGCTGCAAGCGGTTACACTGTCGGTCGTTTAGAGGCAGGCTGCCAGCCAGCCGCCCTCGAGGAGAATCATTTTGGCGAAAAGAACATTCCTGGATTTCGAGCAACCAATCGCGGAGCTGGAAACCAAAATTGATGAACTGCGCTATGTACAAAGCGAAAGCGCAGTCGATATCTCTGAAGAAATCGATCAGCTGAGCAAGAAAAGCCAGCAACTCACCAAAGATATATATAGCGAGCTCTCGCCGTGGCAGATCACCAAGATCGCCCGCCATCCTGAGCGCCCTTACACCTTGGATTACATCAACGAGATCTTCACTGATTTCGTTGAGATGCATGGCGACCGCCATTTTGCGGATGACTTGTCTATCGTGGGTGGTTTGGCACGCTTTAACGGTAACGCCTGCATGGTGCTGGGCCACCAAAAGGGCCGGGATACCAAGGAGCGCACCCTGCGCAACTTTGGTATGAGCAAGCCCGAAGGCTATCGCAAGGCGCTGCGCCTGATGAAGACGGCAGAGAAATTCAAGCTGCCAGTGTTCACCTTTGTGGATACGCCAGGCGCCTACCCAGGCATCGAAGCGGAAGAGCGTGGTCAGTCCGAAGCCATTGGTCGTAATATTTTTGAAATGGCGCAACTGGAAGTGCCAATTATCTCCACCATCATTGGAGAAGGTGGGTCGGGCGGCGCACTAGGTATCTCGGTGGCTGATCAGGTGGTGATGCTGCAGTACTCGGTTTATTCGACGATCAGTCCCGAAGGTTGTGCGTCGATTTTGTGGAAGACCAGCGACAAGGCGCAAGAGGCGGCTGATGCAATGGGCATTACTGCGCACCGACTGAAGGCGTTGGGTTTGATCGACAAGATCGTGCACGAGCCCGTGGGCGGCGCGCACCGCGACCACAAGCAAATGGCTGCCTTCTTGAAGCGTGCTTTGAGCGACTCGTACCGCCAGCTGGCTGATCTGAAGACCAAGGAGCTGCTGGATCGCCGCTATGAGCGCCTGCAAAGCTATGGTCGCTTTACCGACACCAAGGCTGAGAATTGATGGCTGGGTTGCTATGTGCGCTGCGTTGAAGAGCTGCGCCTGCCAAAAAGCCTCCCGTCGTGGAGGCTTTTTGCTGTGGGGTGTGGCTTATGGCTGATCCTAAGATCCTGTCGGCGCTGGCGGCATGGCTGCCTGCTTTGCCATTGGCGGTGGCGTACAGCGGCGGTGCCGACTCGACCGCACTGTTGTGGGCTTGCGTGCAGCGCTTTCCTGGCCAGGTTGCCGCCATCCATGTAAACCATGGTTTGCAGGCAGCTGCTACAGATTTTGAGGTGCAATGCCGCCAGCAGTGTGCGCTATGGGGTGTTCCGTTGCAAATCTGCCGTATAGCCGCGCACAATGCAGTCGGTCAAAGCCCGGAAGAGGCGGCGCGAATCGCTCGTTACCAGGCTTTAGAGCAGGCGGCGCTGACCGGCATTGCGGGTTTAGCTATCAAAACTGTAGTTTTAGCACAGCATGCGGACGACCAGGTTGAGACGGTGCTGCTGGCTCTGTCGCGCGGCGCTGGTGTTGCGGGTTTGGCGGGTATGCGGCCCATGTGGGATAGGGCGGGTTTGCATTGGACGCGTCCGTATCTGGGATTGGCTAGTCAACAGATACGTGACGATTTGCAGTGCTTGGGAATTGATTGGATCGACGATCCGACAAACCTCGATCCGGCTTTCACGCGCAATCGCATTCGTGCACAGGTGTCGCCGGCGCTGATGTCGGCCTTTCCGCAATTTACACAAACCTTGGCGCGCAGCAGCGCACATGCAGCGCAGGCGGCTGAGTTGCTAGACGACTTAGCACAAATGGATTTGCAGGCTGTGGGTGGGCCACCAGCTATTAAAGCCTTGCAGACCTTGACTGGCGCACGTTTGGCCAATGTGTTGCGCTACTGGCTGCGTACGTCTCATGGCCAGATCCCGAGCGCGGCGCAACTGGAGCAGTTGTTGCATCAGTTGCGGCAATGCACCACCCGCGGTCACCAAATCCACATAAAAGTGGGGCAGGGGTATATAGAGCGGCGCGGGTCCGTGATCGATTGGTACAATCCGTCAGTTTTGGTCTGATTAATGTACGGACCCGACGGCGTGCCAAAACGCTTTTTATCAACGCCGAGTTTCGTGTTTCGTCATCGTGATATCCAATGGCACTGATCGTTCATAAGTACGGCGGCACCTCAATGGGCTCTTCTGAGCGCATTCGCAATGTCGCCAAACGCGTCGCCAAGTGGGCTCGGGCTGGCCACCAGATGGTGGTGGTGCCCAGCGCCATGAGTGGCGAAACCAACCGCCTGCTGGGCCTGGCTAGTGAGCTGGCCCCTAGCCACGCGGATAAATCCTATTACCGTGAGCTGGACATGCTAGCTGCGACTGGCGAGCAAGCATCGTCGGCCTTGCTGGCGATTGCGCTGCAGGCCGAGGGCGTTTCGTCCGTCAGTTACGCAGGCTGGCAAGTGCCGGTACGCACGGACGACAGCTATACCAAGGCGCGTATTGAATCCATCGACGACAAGCGCGTGCGCGGCGATCTGGATGCGGGCCGCGTGGTGATTGTGACCGGCTTCCAGGGTATTGACCCGTCGGGCAACATCACGACCTTGGGTCGTGGCGGCTCCGATACATCGGCGGTGGCGGTCGCTGCTGCGCTGAACGCGGCTGAGTGCCTGATCTATACCGACGTGGATGGTGTCTACACCACTGACCCGCGCGTGGTGCCCGCAGCGCAGCGCCTTAAAACTGTCAGCTTTGAAGAAATGCTGGAGATGGCGAGCTTGGGCTCCAAGGTGTTGCAGATTCGCTCGGTCGAATTTGCAGGCAAGTACAAAGTGCCTATGCGTGTGCTGTCCAGCTTCACGCCGTGGGATATTGCATTGGACGAAGAGGCCAAATCCGGCACTCTGATCACTTTTGAGGAAGACGAAAAGATGGAAAAGGCCGTCGTATCAGGCATCGCTTTCAACCGCGGCGAAGCCAAAATCTCTGTGCGCGGTGTGCCTGACACCCCTGGTATTGCCTACCAAATCCTGGGCCCCGTGGCAGACGCCAATATTGATGTGGATGTGATCATCCAAAACGTGGGTAAAGAAGGCAAGACCGACTTTAGCTTTACTGTTAACCAGGGTGACTACAACCGCACGATGGATTTGCTGCGCGATAAGGTGCTGCCCCAGTTGGGTGCTGACGAGATTATCGGCAACCCCAGCATCTGTAAGGTGAGCATTGTTGGTATCGGTATGCGCAGTCATGTAGGCGTGGCATCGACCATGTTCCGCACCTTGAGCGAAGAGGGCATCAATATTCAGATGATCTCTACATCGGAGATCAAGACCTCGGTGGTGATCGACGAGAAGTACCTGGAGCTGGCTGTGCGTGCGCTGCACACAGCTTTTGGTTTAGATTCTGCTGAAGTTTCTAAAACTGCCTAAATTCCGGGTTACAATAGCTTCATTGGAAACGTGACCGAGTGGCCGAAGGTGCTCCCCTGCTAAGGGAGTATGGGGTGTAGAGCCTCATCGAGGGTTCGAATCCCTCCGTTTCCGCCAATAAGATAAGCCCCAAGTGATTGATTCACTTGGGGCTTTTTCTTCGTCTGGAGGTAGGGTGCTTAGGCCATCCCTAATCTATCCCTAAATCGCTTCTTTGCGTGGTACAGCCTGGGTGCTGATTGCAGCATTGACCGCGGCGAGATTAGCGCCTCGATCCGCCGATGGAATCCACTTCGCATAGTCGCGCATCATCACTTGGACCGAGTGGCCATGCTGCATAGCTACCCACATCGGATTGGCACCAGCCATCAGGGCAAGGGTTACGCTGGTGTCCCGGCATTCCTTCGGTGCCCTGTACCTCACGCCTATTGCTCGCAGGGTCAGGCGCCATGCCCTGCGCTGCGACTGCTCATCATGGTAGGGCGGGCACTCCGGTGTTGGGGTTGTAGAACACCTCGGCATTCATGGCTGCAGTTCTTGCGCGCTGGCGCTGGATAACGCTGGCCGCGCGCTGGTTCAGCTCCACAGTGCGCTCGACGTTGGTTTTGGTGCGATCTTTCTCCATGGTCATGACCTTGGAGCGGCGAACCAGCACTGTAGCCTTGCGTAAGTCCATATCTTCCCATCGAAGCGCGATATGCTCGCTTGCCCGCAATCCAGCGAAAAATGAGAACTCGAAATAATCTGCCATCACATCGCCAAAACGCTTTTGCATTTCTCTGAGGATAAACTCAACCTCGTCAGGTGCAAAAGGATCGGGGTTTACTTTTTGGATCTTCTGATTATCGATTCCTTCGATGGGGTTGCTTATTCGGCTGGGTGGTTTGCAAAACGGATCGGCGTTGTTGCATAACTCAAGCTCGCCAATGCGGTAGGCTCGGAGAATAAGTGAATCGAGCTGGGGCAAGCAGCGCTACCGCACCACAAACTGGAAGGCGTACAACGCAGCCTTGAAGGCCCGAGGCGATTTGACCATCTGCTTGGACAAGGATATACATTGGCAGGCATCTCCAGATGGAAAGCCCTGGCGCAACAAGACCTTCTCTGAGGCTACCATCCAGTTTTGCCTGACCATCAAATGCCTGTTTGGTTTGCCTTTGCGCTAGGCCATTGGTTTGGTGCAGCCGCTGCTGAGGATGATGGATTTACCTTGGCCGGTGCCTGACTTCAACACGGTGTGTCGCAGACAGAAGGGTTGGGATGTTTAAGCGTACTACCGCCCATGCCGTAATGGACTGCAAGTTCTTGGGCGAAGGTGAATGGAAAACCAAGAAGCACGGCGCAGAGCGCATCTGGGTATCGATGCCCAGACACTGCAGATTTGGCCTATCACAGTGACCTCTAATGAAGTAGGTGACTCGCCCATGGCTGCTGAACTTCTAGGCCAAATCCCAAGTCATGAAGAGGTTGCTAGCTTCACCGGTGATGGAGCGTATGACACGCAGGATGTGTACGAGGCTTGCCATCAGCGCCAAGCCATCCCCATCATCCCACCACGCAAAGGAGCGAAGCTGCGCAAAGTGTTGGCATTTGCACCTCGCAATGAGGCAGTCAAGGCGCGTAAGCGATTTGGACGGGTCATCTGGAAATGCTGGAGTGGCTACCACCGTAGGTCACTGGTGGAGACGAAGATGAATTGCTTCAAGCGCCTGGACGAGAAAGTGATGGCCAGGACGTTTGAGCGCCAAGTTACCGAGCTCAATATCCGAGCATCCATTCTCAATCAATTCACCGAACTGGGCGCGTCCCAGACGGTGGCCGTGACATAAATCCGCCTGGGGTTTGGGGTAGCTCGGCCCCGGGTCGATTTATGCAACAACGCCAAGTAGGATTAACAGTTTTTGAATTAATATTCTGATTCGACTCGCCAGTTAATTGGAATGGTGGACACACTCGCACTGTTTGGTAATTCAAGTACGGTGCGCACTATGGTCGCGATATCTTTGGGGTTGGTTATTTTTGCTCTGATGCTCTCATTCACCCCATCCGCCATATCGGTGTCAACAAACCCTGGGCAAATTGCGGTGCAGCGTATGTTATGAGTATCGCCACAGTGGCGAATTCCATGCGCCAAAGCAAGTGCGGCGTGCTTGCTGATTGCATAGAGAGAACCCTCCGGCGCACGAACACGTTTGGCTGCCAAGGAGGCCATAACAATCACTTTGCCATTGGTGGATTTTTGCAGGTGTGGCCATACCTTGCGTGTTAAACGCATAGGGGATTTGACGTTAATGTCCATAAGACGATCAAACTCTTCGTCGGTGGCTTCAACAACTGAACTGGTGCTGAGTATGCCTGCGTTATGAACAATAGCATCAATTTGGCCGAAATGAGCCGACGCTTCTTGAACCCACTGCGACTCGCTCTTGCAGTCCAGAGCGTCAAAATAGCTACGATGCAGTTGTGAAGCGCTGTAGCGGTCGGTCAGTGTTGGGACGGGTTGGCGAGTGCCAACGCTGACTCGCCAGCCATGGCTCAACAACTCGTGGGTGATCGCTAAGCCTATGCCGCGTCCAGCACCAGTGATCAAAACCGTCGGCCGCGCCGCGATGAATCCTGTCATTTCCTGCCTCCTTGCAAATAGCCTTCCAGCAGTGAACGGGTGTTGGCGCGTAAAGCTTCAATGACGTACCCGCCCTCCTGCATGAATAGCGTTGGGCGTTGTAAGCTGGCAATCCCCTGGCCGAGCGCTGCATAGTCAGGGGTGTCGAGACAAAGATTGCCGAAAGGGTCGCCCCGAAAGGTGTCGTAACCGGCTGCAATCACAATAGCATCGGCACCAAAATCATGGATGCGCTGAAGTGCCTTTTCAAAAGCAGGGCGGTAGCCTGCCATTTCAGTGCCGGCGGCCAGTGGCAAGTTGAGGTTGAAGCCTTCGCCTGCGTCTCGCCCGGTTTCTTCGGCATAGCCACAGATAAAGGGAAAAAGTACCTCGGGATTGCCGTGGATGGAGACGGTTAACACGTCATCTCGATCATAGAAGATTTGCTGGGTTCCGTTGCCGTGATGCACGTCGATATCGAGCACTGCAATCTTTCCCCAGCGGCTGCGCAGGCGTTGCACTGCGATAGCCGTGTTGGCCAGCAGGCAACCGCCTTGCCCCATGTCACTCATGGCATGGTGTCCAGCTGGGCGAACCAAGGTGTAGACAGATTCACTTCCGTTGCAGTCGATCAATGCCTGTGCTGCCGCAGCTGAGGTCTCGACGCTGGAGGTGATGTTTTGCCAGGTGTCTGCCACGATAGGCGTGGCTTCGTCACCCAGATAGCGACCAGCTTGAGCGACGATGCTGCTGCCACGCATTGTTGGGAAGTGGTGATTGGGCCAGATGTTGGGACGCAGCTCGAAAGACGCATCAGTCAGCTGGCTCCAACGCTGCCAGGCGGTGCGTAAGAACTCCAGATAGTTAGCATCATGGATTTGTGTCAGCTCTGGCACAGGTAGAGGTTGCGGGCTCACGTAATGGCACGTAAGTTGCAAGTCCTGAAGGGCGGCCAGCACTTCACGGCCGCGTCCTTGTCGATCATGGTGAGGCTGTAAGCGCCCTCGCACCAGCGCGTTGCCGCTCCAATGGTGATCATGCACAGGGGATATATATGCTTTCATGGGCGATTCGGTGTGGCGAAAAGTGATCGGATGAGGAGTTGTGTAAGTGCGCTATTTCCAGCTGCGGCCTGGAACCGCGTCCACCAATTGCTTGGTGTATGCATGCTGAGGGTTTTGCAGAACCTGACTGGCAGAGCCCTGTTCGACGATCTCACCTTTTTGCAGAACGATGATGCGGTCGCATAACTGAGCGGCCACGCGTAGGTCGTGAGTGATGAATAGCATCGATAGTTGCAAGCGTTGCTTGAGGTCGCGCAACAAGGACAGGACTTGCTCTTGCACCGAAACATCCAGCGCTGAGACTGGCTCATCCGCTACCACCAGGCGAGGCGAGAGTGCAATGGCACGAGCAAAGCCAAGCCGTTGGCGCTGGCCACCGGAGAATTCGTGGGCAAAGCGGTCCAAGGCGGAAGGATCCAGGCGCACTAGCGAGAGCAGTTCGCGGGCTTTGTTGAAAGCCTGTTCGCGAGGCGTGCCCTGTGCAATCATGCCTGCAGTCAGGATGGTACTGATGCGGTGACGGGGGTTGAGCGAGCTATATGGGTCCTGAAAAATCATCTGGACACTGCGACGTACGATGGGCTCGTCGAAGGCCCCAGGTGCCAGTAGCTCCTTGTTCTCCATCTGAACTGAGCCTTGGTCGGCATGGATCAAGCCCGTAAGCATGCGCCCGATTGTGGATTTTCCAGAGCCTGACTCACCGACCAGACCGACCGTCTCGCCGAGACCAATATCAAAAGATACGCCTCGAACCGCATCGAGCTGCTCGGCAGGTCTCAGCCAGCCGCGTCGGCGGGTGTAGGTTTTTCGCAGGTCGCGAACCCGAACCAGCGGCGCATCACATTGCATGGGCGGTGTGGCAGGTGGCGTGCTTGACGGGACGGCAGCCAAAAGGCCACGGGTGTATTCATGTACGGGGTGATGTAGGACTTGCGAGGCAGACCCTTGTTCAACCACTTTCCCACTTTTCATCACTACGATGTGGTCGGCAATCTCCGAGACCACTCCAAAATCGTGGGTGATAAAAAGTACCCCCAATCCCTTGCGACGCTGAATATCAACGATCACCTTCAGAATCTGTGCCTGGGTCGTGACGTCAAGCGCAGTTGTAGGCTCATCAGCTATCAAAATTTGGGGCTCAAGTGCCAAGGCCATGGCGATCATGACACGCTGACGCTGTCCGCCTGAGAGTTGGAACGGGTATGACTGGGCAATACGCGCATGGTCGGTGAGCCCTACGCTAATCAGTAGTTGCTCGATCCTGGTATTGATGGCAGCTTGGGACAGGGTACTGTGCTCTTTGAGCACTTCTGCGATTTGTGCTCCGCAGCGCATGAGCGGATTCAGCGCAGAAAGCGGTTCCTGAAAAATCATCGAGATGCGCTTGCCGCGGATCTTACGCATGGCGGACAGACTCAAGCCCGAGAGCTCTTCATTGCCCAGGCGGATAGAGGATTTCTCATCGAGAGCAAGGCCACGCGGTAGAAGGCCCAGTACCGCGTGCGCCAAGGTCGACTTGCCTGATCCCGACTCACCAACCAGACAGACAATCTTGCCTGGCTCAACTGTCAAACTGACCTCTTCTACAGCGTAGGGCCGGTCCGCTCCGCTAGGCAGCGTGATGCTTACATGATGGATGTGCAGTGTCTCGCTCATGGTTACTGTCCCTTGCGATGGAGTTTTGGGTTGAGGGCGTCATTGAGACCTTCGCCCACCAGGTTGACAGCCAAAACAGTCAGGAAAATCGCCAGGCCGGGGAAAACACACATCCACCACGCTAGGCGCAGCATGGAGCGAGAAGCACCAATCATGTAGCCCCAGCTCATCAAATTGGGATCGCCCAGGCCCAGGAAGCTGATGGCGCTTTCGAGCAAGATGGCATTGGCCACCATGAGCGACGACATCACGATCAGTGGGGTCAAGCAATTGGGAAGTATTTCGGCCAGTACGATGCGGGTTCGTGTCAGGCCTTGTACTCGAGCCGCTTCAACGAACTCGCTGGCCTTGACGCGCATGAACTCCGCGCGAATCAGGCGTGCGATTGGAGGCCAACTGACCAAACCCACGGCAGCAATGACCGAGGTAAAAGATGGCTGGAAGATGGCAACCAGCACAATGGCGAAGAAAAAGCTGGGAATGGTCTGGAAAATCTCCGTCAGGCGCATCAGCCATTCATCGGTACGGCCGCCGAAGAAGCCTGCTGGTACGCCTACGGCTAATCCAATGATGACGGCTACCAAGGTGGCAACAATACCAACCATCAGTGAGGCTCGTGCCCCGTGCACTATGCCGGCTGCAATGTCTCGGCCTAATGAGTCGGAGCCTAGGAGAACCCCGCTTTCAGCCATCGGCTTGAGAAAAGGTGAGGTGGTGGGATCCCAAGGGTTTCCTGGGTAGATGATTGAGGCAGACAGTGCCATGGCGATGACGGCGAACAGTACCGTCAGGCCAATGACTGCAGCCTTGTTTTTTGAGAAACGTAGGGCTAGGCGTTTCATGCGCTTTTCCTCATGCGTGGGTCGATCAGCAGATAGATCAGATCAGTGAGCAAGTTAAAAACCACCACTACGACAGATGTGCAGAAAAACACGCCCAGCAAGACTTGGTAGTCGCGCTGCAGCAGGGCATCGAAGGCAAGGCGTCCAATACCGGGCCAGGCGAATACTGTCTCTACTAGCACCGAGCCGCCAATGAGTTGCCCGGCCTGGATACCTGCCAGCGTGATCACTGGTAACACTGCATTGCGCAGTTGGTGCACCCAGACGACCCGAGATGGAGACAGGCCTTTGGCCCAAGCGGTTTTGACGAAATCGGCGGTCTGCACCTCGTTCATGGAGGCGCGGGTCATCCGTGTGTACAGCGCCAGGTTGAATGCGCTGAGTGTGGCAATAGGCAATATGGCGTGCAGAGCGACATCTTTGAAGCGGCTCCATCCCGTTTCGGTGGAGCCCATGGTTTGCATGCCAAATGGCGGCAACCATCCCAAATGCACCGAGAACAGCAACACCAGCATCAAGCCCGTCCAAAAAATGGGCGTGGCATAGAAGGCCAGTGAGGCAGTAGTGATGACAGAGTCTTTCCAGCTCTGCCTGTACTTGCTTGCCAATGCGCCTAGCAAGATCCCACCGGCCAAAGACAGGATGAATGCGGGAATCGCTAGCACCAAGGTGGCGGGCATGCGTTCTGCTATCAGGTCGATGACGGGGCGCTGCTGGCGATAGCTGAAGCCCATGTCAAGCGTTGCCAGATGGCCGAGATAGTTGCCCAATTGCACCACCAGGGGCTGATCTAGTTTGAACTCTTTGCGTAATTGCTCGATGTATTGTTGGTCGCTGGCGCCCGCTTCACCGGCGAGCACGCTGACCGGATCACCAGGGGCCATGCGTACCAGCATGAAATTGATTACCGCCACTGCCAAAAGCACGGTGATGGATTTGATCAGCACATGAATTCCGGCCATCAGTATCTTCATCGCATTTCTTTCTCTCGCTCGAAAACCAGGGCCCGCGCTGTTTGACTCCAGATGGAGTAGCAGCGCGGGCTGTCAGGTGCTTACTTCTTTTTCTCGACCCAGGTAGTGGCAAAGTTTTCTGCTACGCCGATGGCCGAAGTGGTGACGTTCTTGACGTTCTTGCTGGTTATGGTTGGGAAGGCCAACTCCACCAGCCAGGCCATCGGAGCGTCGTCAGCCACCATGGTGTAGGCCTTGCTGTACAGCGCTTGACGCTTGGTTGCATCGTTTTCAAGGCGCGCGGCTTTGAGTAACTTGTCGACTTCCAAATTGGTGTAGCCCGCTGAGTTGGTGGCGTAAACGCCCTTGCGCATGTTGTCAGACAGGTAGCTGCGGTCCACGCCCAGCGCCGGGTCCGAGTATTGGTAGAGGTAGACCACCACCATCTCGAAGTCCCAGTCGGAATAGCGCTTGGCCCAGTTGCCTGCGTCGGTGCTCTCCAAAATCACGTTGATACCGACTTTGCCCAGCGAGGCTTTGACGTATTCGCCCAACTTGTTCCAGGTGTCGCCGTAGGGAAGGCCCAGCAATTTGATGGTTGCGCGCTTGCCGGAGGCATCAGGTTTGAAGCCGGCAGCATCCAGCAACTCAATGGCCTTCTTGGGGTCGTATTTGAGTTGCGGGAGTTTGGGATCATAAAATTTGGTGACCGACGAGACTGGGCCAGTAGCGGGCTTGGCTGCACCAAAGAAGATGCGCTTGGCGATGAAATCGCGATCGATCGCGTGGGTGATGGCTTGACGCAGACTCTTGTTTTCCAGTGGCTTGACGCGCTCGTTTAGCTCGATCCATGCCATGGGGCCCGCGAACTCATAGCCCTTGGTGGTGACCTCCAGGTTGGGATTGGCCTTGATTTGCGGCAAAAAGGCAAAGTCGATGTCGCCAAAGCTGGCCACTTGCACTGAGCCATTCTCTAGGGCGAGCATGCGCGACTCGGCGTCAGGAATGACTTGGAAGAAGATGCTGTCCAGATAGGGCAGGCCTTTTTGCCAATACTCATCGTTTCGGACCAATTTCACATACTGTCCGCGCTTCCATTCACTGAACTTGAATGGGCCGGTGCCAATCGGTGTCTGGTTGGCAGGATTGTTGCGAAGGTCTTTGCCCTTGTAAATATGCGCGGGCATGATGGGAGCACTGGAAACCTCGAAGGCGCTTATCAGTGGTGCGTACGGCTGGTTCAGTTTGAGCACCAGGGTGTTGGCATCGGGCGTCTCGAAACTGGTGACGTTTGAGAAATTGCCCTTGGCACGGGGGTGAACCTGTTGCAGATAGTCTTGCAGTGAAAAGCGCACGTCTTCAGAGCTGAAAGGGGCTCCGTCATGCCATTTCACACCTTGCTGCAAGTGGAAGGTATAGGTCAGGCCATCGGAGGAGATATCCCAGGACTTGGCCAAACCGGGTTTGGGCTTGAGATCGAAGTCGTAGGTCAGCAGACCTTCGTAAATTTTGCCCGCAACGATTTGGGTAGGCGTTTGGGTATTGAGTCCATAGATTAGTGTCGGCGGCTCAGGGTTGAGGATCACATTGATGGATCCTCCACGGGTTTGTGCGCTGGCAATGCTGGCGGTCAACGCCATAGCCGTGGCCAGAGATTTTATCCAGTTCAAACGTATCTTCATCGCTCGGTCCTTTCGGGTGGAAGTGACTCCATAGAGAAACAAGGGAGTGCGGTAGCGCAGTGCAAGCAAAGCGGATGTCAGCTTGCGAGGGGTTAGTTCAATGTCTTGATCGCGCGGTCCAACGCATCGATCAGCATGTCGGCATGCTCGGCTTGAAAGGCCAGAGGGGGGCGAATTTTGAGCGTGTCACCGTGAATGCCACTGGTGCTGATCAGCACACCTGCATTCCGCATGTGATTGACGACATGGCTGGCGCTGGCGCCATCTCGCATCTGTACGCCCCAATACAGGCCTTCGCCTCTGATTTGCGTGATAGCGTCGCCCTGCGAGGCGAGCGCTTGTAGTTTGGATTGCATGACAGCGCCAAGCTTTGCAGTGTGGGCGGGGGCGTCCATGCGTTCGAGCTCATCGAGCACCGCCAGTGCGACCGCGGCTGAGACTGAGTTGCCGCCGAAGGTGTTGAAGTATCGGCAGCGTTGGCCGAAAGCCTCCATCCATGGCGTTTGCAATACCAAAGCGGCCACTGGATGCCCATTGCCCATGGGCTTGCCCATCGAAACCATATCGGGTACCACTGCTTCGCGGGCAAAAGCCCACCAGCGGCCAGTGCGAGCAAAACCGCCTTGAACTTCGTCGGCAATAAACAGGCCGCCATGCTTGCGCACAGCCTGAGCGGCAGCGGCCAGTACCGGGGCCTTGTCAATATAGATGCCGTCACTGGCAAATACCGTATCCAGCAACAAGGCAGAGACTGGCGTGCCACGGGCCTCCAGTGCTTTGGCTGCGTTTTCCACACGCTGAGCAAATTCAGCAGCCACCGTTTGCGGATCCATATCGCCAAAATCTGGCGGGTCAATCAGTTCGACATGGCTGGCTGGAGGGCATAGAGAGGGAGATACCTGGGCCAGCGCCATAGTGACGCCGTGGTAGGCATTGCGGGTGACGATCACGCCTTTTCTTCCGGTGTACTCCTGGGCTACCCGCAGCGCCAGATCGTTGGCTTCGCTGCCGGTGCAGGTGAAGACCGCTTTGTCCAAGGCTGTTGGCATCAAGTTCAGCAAGCGCTCAGCCAGGCGCACCACGTTTTCATGCAGATAGCGGGTGTGGGTGTTGAGAACGCCCGATTGCGCGTGCAACGCCGCAGTCACAGCTGGATTAGCGTGCCCGACTACCGGGACATTGTTGTAGGCGTCCAGATAGCGGCGACCATCGGCATCGAATAGCCAGACACCTTCTCCACGCACGGGATGCAATGGCTGCTCGTAAAACAGTCGGTACGACGGCCCAAGCGCTTGTTGGCGGCGCTCCAGGAGGCGTTGATCTGTAGGGGACATGGAGGACATAGGCGGGTTCCTTCGGATCAATTTCAGGCGTGTTGCTGCAGCCAGGCGTCAATCAGACGATCAAATAGCGCGGCCGCGGAAGCTTGGCTGCGCAAGATGTAGGCGCTGTTGTCTGGGTAGCAGCGCGCGCGCCAACCAGTGATTACCATGCGCTGCGTCAGGCGAGCCAGAACAAAGTCGCTGAGCAATTCATGCTCGAGGGCCTGTAAGGGGGCAAGGCTTTCGTAACCCTGAACCAGGGCTTGCAAGGCCTGTGCCGGGGTCTCGGTGAGCACCATTTGGTAGGAGGCTGCAATCGCCAGATCCACTACGCGCGGTGCATGAAGCATGTCGCCGAAGTCGAGAACGCCTGCGATGGTCTGGCCGCCTGCGTCTACCAGCAGGTTGCTGGGCGACAAATCGTTGTGGATGACTTGTACGGGAAGCTGGCTTGCCCAGCGTTGCTGGCGGTTGGCAAACAGGTTCCAAAAATCGTTGATCTTGTGGCGTTGTTCTGGGCTATCGACCACCTCTAACCAAGAGCGCAGCAGTGGCGCACGGCGCGCATCCCACAAAAACTCGCGTGTGGCTGCAGGGTGATGGAAGTCGATCAGGGCTGCGTGCAACTGTGCAACGGCTGAACCTAAGGCCAGCCATGAAGAAGTACAGGCTTGCAACTCGCTACCTGGACGACCTTGTAGAAAGCTGTAGCAACGAACTCTCAGTGACTCTCCTGCCATAGAGGTCCAGTCAATCCAATCTATGCCGGGGTGGATCGGAGTCATATGCCGTGGAACAGGTACGGGGCAGCGCCCTTGGAGGTGCTTGAGTACCTCGATCTGCATGCTGGTTTCTTGCACCAGCTCCGCGCTATTGATGAACTTCAAAGTGGCGGCGCTGCCATTGGAAGAGGCTGGATGCACGAGGAAATTTTTGTCGCGCTCGCCCGAGAGTGCTTGTACGGCACCAGTGAGCCCGAAGCCTTGGCTAGCCATTTGCGCTGCATCGGCCACAGTGACCTGTGGGACGGCTGTCAAGAATGCATGGCTGGCTTGCGCAAGCGCGAGGTCGCTATCGATATCGCTGGTGCAGTGGCTGGAGGTCGTCATTGGCAGGAGAAGACTGGTGTCACATGGTCAGGAGAGCGGGCAGCAGCGGCATTGTGGGCATGGCTGCATCAAGAACTAGATGCATCAAAACTCGTATTTGGATGTTTGATGCATCATGTTTTATCAAATGTAGTTTTGTTGCGGAAAAACGGCCATTGGTAGTAACACCGTATTCGTTAATTGGACTTATGATGCATCTTGTTGAGTGGTCGTGCAGGTGACTTATTCAGCAAGCTAAGGGCTCATGCAAGGATGAGCGTTGGGTTTGGCATGAACTATTGACAGTAGGACGGCCCTCATAAAAACTGATAAAGGTGCCGCACCCGTCCGGCGGCAGGAGATTCCCACTAATGACAGATCGATTTGAGAGCGTGAGCTACGAGAGCAAGGGAGATCAGATCTATTCGCAATTGGCGCAGGCGCTGGTAAAAGGGCAGTTGCTGCCTGGTGAGCGTCTGAAAATCCGTGAGTTGTCCGTGCAGATGGGAACCAGCGTTACGCCGGTGCGCGATGCCATTTTGCGATTGGTGCAAGACGGGGTGTTGGTGATGCTGAGCCCACGTGACATCCGCGTGCGCAGACTTACATTGGACGAGTACCTGGAGATTCGCAACATTCGCGTGGAGCTCGAAGGCATGGCTGCAAGCCAGGCAGCCTTACGCGCGACTCCAGAGGACGTGGAGCATTTGATGGCTCAGGTGCGCTTGAATGAGGATGCCGTGCGGCGAGGGGCTACTGCGCAAGCCATTGAGCTCAACCAGGACTTTCACTTCGAGCTTTGCCGGCTGGCGCGGATGCCATTGCTCTCAGATATCTTGTATCGCTTGTGGCTCAAAATGGGGCCGCTCATTGCACAGAGCTACGACGCCGGAGGTCGGGACATGATCGACCATCATTTCCCCGTCGTCGAGGCCATCAGACGCCGTGATGCACATGCAGCAAGGGTTGCGATTCAGACCGACTTACTCTCTGGCGGTCAATCTATCTACGACCGCTTCAGCGACAGTGGCGAAGTATCCGAGAGTCTGGGAAAAGTATGAAATTTGGGGCAGCGCCTGGTGCACTGCCTCTTCAGGCCAGAAGACGATCTGTTATTACAGAAGATGTGGCCTGACGAAATAGCCAAAGGCCGAGGGATTCTTGCCCCAGCTTTCGTGCTGCTTTGGCTCTGTAGCATCTAGACACCGCCATATTTCGTCCAATAAGATCCGCAAAAAAATCGACCGAATTCGCCTTGTGGTGGAGTGTGCGAGTTGTGCCGAGGAAGGCGTAACCGAATCGATATCAGTACCTATCTATGGTATTGAAACGGTGAGCGGGCTCAGTGAATTACTGTATGCCGCGCTCAAATCCTGCTAGTGCACTGGCCAGGTTGAGGCCCAGGTCTTCGCTCAGATATCCACCTTCTTGCACGATCACAGTGGGCAGTTGAAGCTGAGCAATCTTTTCAGTGATGCGCCCAAATCCTGGTGTGTCAACGGCCAGGGCTTTATAGGGGTCGTTTTCATGCGCATCCAGACCCAGGGCCAACACCAGAGCACCTGGTGCAAAGTGGCGGATTTGTGTCAAAGCTTTATCCAGGACGACCAGATACTGGTCTGTGGCAGTGCCTTTGGATAGCGGGATATTGATGTTGTAGCCAAAGCCTTCTGCTTCGCCTCGCTCATGCGCGTGTCCCGTAAAAAACGGCGTGCAAAAGTGAGGGTCAGCATGCAAAGAAATGGTCAGCACATCGGATCGCCGCCAAAAGATGCCTTGAGTCCCATTACCGTGGTGCAGATCGATATCCAGGACGGCGACCCGAGCATGTTGCTGGCGGAGGTACTGTGCAGCGATTGCGGTGTTGTTCAGGTAGCAAAAGCCATTGGCTCTATCCACGTAAGCGTGATGGCCTGGAGGGCGACACAGCGCATACGCAACGCGCTCGCCTTGAAGCACCAAGTCGGCAGCATGGGTTGCGCAATGTGCTGAGTCTACGGCTGCGCGCCAAGTGTGCTCGCCGATACTGCACGCGCAGTCGCCCATGTGGTATCCGGCTTGACCAACGATATGGTCAGGATAGGTGAAGGGCTGCCCGGGAAAAGGAAAGACATTGGGCATGACCTCCAGCGATGCATCAGGCAATTGGCGCCAACGCTGCCAGATAGTCTCCAGGAAATGCAAGTAAGCGGGCGTATGGATGGCCGCCCGGGGACTGGTGCCGAAATCTTCCGTCAGCAGGGGCTGGTGGCCTGCTTTTTGCGCTGCACGCAGTAGTATTTCCGCCCGCTCGGGCTGTTCGTTGCTGCGTTTGAGTTGGCCACGCACCATAAATTGTTGGGGGTCATGGGAGCGGTGTTCGTGGCTGTAGATGAATTTCATGTTTTAGCGGTGCGGCGTCGGGGTGAAGGAGGGCGGGGAGTTGATGCGATTTCTTCGTCTATCAAATGGGCGTGTGCTTTGGCGTGGGCGTCATCCAGATGTACGCGCAGTGCTTTCTCGACTGCATCAGCGTCACGGCGCATGATGGCCTCAACTATGGGGAAATGGGACTGCGCGATGAAGACCGGATCGCGATACTGGCGATCGATAAAGCTCTGGCAAATGCGAATCTCCGCTTGCATATTGGCGAAAATGCGGTGCAGGTACTCATTGCCAGACAAGCGGGAGATGGCCAGGTGAATTCCCAGATCTATGGTCACTCGTTCCATATTGCCCAGGCTGGGAGCACGCTGGAGCATGTCATCGGCATAGGCCTTCAGGGTCAGCAATTGCGCGTCAGTGGCCGTTTCACAAGCAAGACGTGCGCCCATGACTTCCAGGCCCAGACGGACTTGAAAGAGGTCCTTGATTTCTTTGGCGCTGAAGGTTCGGACTTTGAAGCCTTTGCGTGGAGTAGCCACCACTACCCCTTGACTTTCAAGCCGGCGTGCTGCTTCGCGCAACGGGGCGCGGCTGATCCCCATTTTGCGAGCCAGCTCGGCTTCCACAATGCGCGATCCAGGCGGAAGCCGGCCTTCAAAAATAGCTTGCAATAGCTGACGCTCCACCAGCTCCACCAGATCAGGGACACGGATGGAGGAAAAACCAGTTTGCGCTGCTTCATTGCCAGGCTGCGCGATGGTCGGTGTCAAATGCTCAGATGCCATATCAGGATGCTCGGTGTGCGGTTAACTGCTTTTGCCGCCGGGGCCAGGCGAGATACACACCGGCAGCGCTGATCAGCAGCATGCCATAAAGCGCCGGCGTGTCAGGCGGGCGCTGGAACCAAAAGGTACTGATCAGCACTGCGAGCAACAGTTGCAGATAATTCATGGGAGCCAAAACAGAGGCAGATGCTCTTTGGAACGCTTCTAGCAGTAGCAGTTGAGCGCCACCGCTGACAAAGCCGCCAGCGAGCAGCAGCACAAGATGCGCGGCATCAGGTAAAGGCCCCATAGGCGTAAAGATGGCTGGGAGGTTGGTGACTACCAGGCAAAACACGGCCATGTAGGCAAACTGGACCGAAATCGGGACCACGCCCGAAAGTTTGCGCGTGAGTACCTGGAAAAGTGCGTAGCAAAGGGCCGATACCGCCATCAACACAGTACCCGCTACAGGAAGGTTATTGCCTGGACGCACGATAAGCAGCATGCCGGCAAAGCCCAGCAGTACCGCAATCCACTGTACGCGTCCAACTTGTTCACCCAGCAGCCAAGGCGATAGCGCAACCATGATCAATGGAGCCGTAAAGTAAATGGCAGTGGCTTCTGCCAGGGGCATGTTGGCCAAGGCGGTCATGAAGCAGGTGGCCACAATTGCTAGCATCAGGCTGCGCAAGAGCAGTAATTTTCCGCTGCGCACCTGGCTCCAGCGCAGGGCTGACCAATTGCCATATCGATACATGACCCAAAGAGCCAATATGCAAACTGCCGTGTAGCGCGACAAGTTCATCAATGTCGCGGAAAACTGGTAGAGCATTTGCTTGGCAAAGGCGTCGTAACAAGCAAAGCACAGCAAAGCCGCCAGGAACAGCAGCATGCCCTGGCGTAGCTTGTAGTTGGCTTCCGTTTTTTGCGCTGGCAGAGGTGCCACTGGCTCGGAATCAGTCATTGAGCCCCTCCAGAATGGCTTCCAGGCCGGAACCAATAGCCTCAACCGGATGGCCGTGTTCTTGCACAACCACCAGCGGCAAAGAGAGCACACGAACCTTGCGACCAATCTCCAGATAAGCGTCGAAATCAACTTTCAAGGCGCTGATAGGGTCGCCCTTATAGGTGTCAAAACCCAGAGCCAACACCAGCGCCGCAGGTTTGAACCTGCGTACTACATCCAGCCCATACTCAACGGCTTTAAGAAACTCCGGATTCCCACTGCCGTGTGCCAAAGGGAGGTTGAGGTTGAAGCCTTCGCCTGCGCCCGTTCCCGATTCATGGGCATATCCCGTGTAGAGCGGGAAGTAGCTGCTGGTTTCTGCATGTACCGATACAGTCAGTACATCGCTTCGGTCGTAGAAAATGTTTTGCGTTCGATCTCCATGGTGGGCATCTACATCCAGAACCGCAACGCGCCCAAAGTGAGAGGCCAAGCGCTTGGCAGCGCAAGTGTTGACATAGCAAAAGCCGCTGGCACGGCCCCAGTGAGCATGGTGCCCTGAGGGGCGATACAGCGCATATGCCTTGTCCAGGCCAGCGATCATTGCATTTGCGGCGGCAACCGCACTGTGGGCTGATCGCAATATGGAACGCCAACTCTGAGGCCCCAACGGGCTGGAAAGGTTACCTAGGTAGTAGCCCGTTTGCGGGATCAGTGCAGGTGAAGGACAAGTTGGCCGTCGTTGGCGAGGTGGCACGCCAGCATAAAGTGAAAGATGGGCCATCACTTCAGGGCGAGCGTTGGCACCGCTGTTGACCAATGCCTGCCGGCGAGGCCTGGCATGCTCCAAGTACTGGCGGTAGTGATGCGCGTGCACTGTTTGGAGCGGTTCTGCTCCCAAGTCAGCGGGCTCGGTGCTATGGAGCCCGAGTTCGCAAAGAACACTTTGGCCATGGAGGAAGGCGGCAACTCAATCAATCGATCCGCCAACTGGGCTACTGCCGGGTTCGAGCGGTGATTGAAGGTGTGACAGTAGGGGTGTGTCTGGAGGGCGTCTATGTCCGCTTGTACCGGGCGTGGATAGCTGAAGCCTAAAGAGCTGCACCATGAGACGGACGTGCACTCAATGTACCGACAGCCTTGCTCGTCGATCACATGCATGCCGTCTCTGCGGGTAATCATCAGTGGCCTACGTCTTAATGAACCGCCAGATTGGTATGCGAATGGTGATGGGCGCCAACGTCCATGGCGTCCAGTGAGCTGAGCTTGCGTTGCGAATCAGATGCGTTCATGGTCAATCTCCTAGTCCGGGTGGTGGCGGTGAAGCGGGACGGGTGTGGGGTCAGTAGCCGCGATGCAAGTCAACAGCGACTTGTGCACTCCGTCCTTGGCGGATGCTGCTGAAGTTGTGAGCCGTTTGTTGAGAGATGACTCGGGGATCTGTTCGGGTGGCGATGTGGGGGGTTACCAAAATGCGAGAGTCATTCCAGAAAGGGTGCTCGGCAGGTAAGGGCTCGATGCTGAAAGTGTCCAAAGTGACTGCGCCAATTTGTCCTTCTGCAAGAGCCGCTAAGAGATCGTCTTCTACCAAGTGTGCGCCACGGCCAACGTTGATCAGATGGGCACCTCGGGGTAACTGTTGCATCAATTGCAGGTCGAGAAAGCCCACTGTTTCATTCGTCAGCGGCAGCAGGCAGATAAAGGTGTCGCAGCCACTGAGAAATTCAGCCTTCTGGGTTTGACCATGAAAGGCTTTGAGGCCTTGGGGTAGGTCTGATTTGGCCGAGCGACTCCATCCACGCACGTCATAGCCCAAGGCCAGAAGCGCGCGAGCACAAACGAGGCCCAAGGCTCCAAGGCCGGCAATACCCACGCGGTGCCGACCTGGCGCCACAATGGGCGCCTCCTGCCAAAGCTTGTTGGACGCATGCTCGAGATATTGGTCCATGTGGCGCTGGCGATGTATGACCGCCCAGCACACAAATGCCGTCATACCGTAGCCCATTTCGCTGTCAATGATTCGGCACACCGGTGCTTCATTTGCCAAGGACGGCAGATGAATATGGTCTATGCCGGCAGCGATGGACTGGACCAATTGCAAATTGTTCAACTGAGCTAATTGTTCTGCAGGCGGGTGCCAGCAAACTGCAATCTCGATCTCATGGCCCCGACCTTCATCGATCAGATTCTGTAGATCAGTGCCCAGATGCAGGTGCGCATCAGGAAACTGTGCGCGATAGGCGGGCAGGAGAAAATCCATCGCTATGCATTTGCTGAGAAAAGCAATATGGCGTGGAGACGTTATGGCTGGAGTGGATGAGGGAGTGGTTGCGCAGGCGAACATGACGGTTAAACAGCAGGCGAAAAAGCATGAGAGGTGGCTGGGAGGCGGTGCCCCAAGGACGGAATGGCGTTGATCAGACTTTGCGTATAGGTATGTTGCGGCGCGTTCAGCACCTGAGCAGTTGGACCGTATTCGACAATGCTGCCACGCTGTATCACTGCCAGGTGGTCACACACTTGACTGGCTAGCCTCAGGTCATGGGTAATGAACACCATGCTCAGCGCGAAGCACTGTCTGACCTCGGTAAACAGTTTGAGGACCTGCGCCTGCACCGATACATCGAGTGCGGATAGCGGAGACGGCTAGAGTGGGGCCGCAACGGCAGCGTTCATGCGCAAGGGCGAAAATCAGCTGCAATAACTGGTGTGAGCGGGTGGCCGAAGAAAGCCCAGCAGGCCCTGCCACTCACGCTCATTCGGGTCAGCGCGGCGCTGTTGGTCGGGCATTACATCGGTATCGCCGCTCTCGTACTGAGAGGCAGTCAGTTCACAGACCTCGGGAGACACAGGGTGGATTTCCTGTCCGCTGGACTGGATTGCTAATTGAACTTTGCATGCTCGGTCGAGGTTGAGCATCAGGATGAAAGCTTCTGCCACCGTGCTCCCCAGAGTCAGCAAGCCGTGATTGCGCAAAATCATCACCTTGGACTGTTCTCCCAGATCGGCGACCAGTCGTTCACGCTCATCCAAATTCAAGGCAATGCCTTCAAACTCGTGGTACGCCACACGGTTGTAGAACTGCAATGCCCATTGGTTACTGGGTTGAAGGCCACACTTGAGTGACGACACTGCGACCCCTGCGACAGTGTGCGAGTGCACGACACAGGCAGCGTCGTGGCGTGCAGCATGAATCGCACTATGGATAGTGAAGCCAGCTGGGTTAACTTGGTGAGGAGAGTCGTCAACGATGCGGCCTTCGTTGTCGATCTTTACCAGCGAACTGGCCGTGATGTCCTTGAACAAAAAGCCAAATGGGTTGATGAAAAACTGGCCATCCCGTCCAGGAACTCGTGCAGAAATATGGGTGTAGATACTGTCATCCATCCTGAAATGCGCCATCAAGCGGTAGGCGGCAGCCAAGTCCTCGCGGACCCGTTGTTCCGCCTGTATTTGTGACTGCCCATCATCCAGGCGCACACTCGATTCGGCCATTGCTTGCATCATTTCTCCTGCTGGTTACAGACTATATCTGTCGACAGTTGAAAGTTAGCAGATGAAAAGGGCTATGCCTAGCCTATGGTGCTAGGTGATTTCCATAGGAGGTGTCACCAATCAATCCTGAAGGCACAGCAGGGGAGTGGGGTTCACGGCTGTCACACCGTAGATGCAGCCAGATGGGTTACTTGTTAATTTTCACGCAAAACTGACTCAGAGGGGCTGCGGACAAAAACTTGGACTACCAAGAGGTAGTTCATGTATTCCTACGAA
>JAVXMM010000040.1:0-38455 GCA_036646255.1 Comamonas sp. | reverse complement strand
GCAAAAAGTCGATGTTCAGGCTGCGCTCGTGCGCCTCGTCGATGATCAGCGTGTCATAGGCTTTTAAGAGCGGATCGGTCTGCGTCTCGGCCAGCAAAATACCGTCGGTCATCAGCTTGACGGAGGCATCTTTGCTGAGTCGGTCCTGGAACCGCACCTTGTAGCCCACCACATCGCCCAGCGGCGTGTTCAGCTCTTCTGCAATGCGCTTGGCCACACTGCTGGCTGCAATACGACGCGGCTGGGTGTGACCGATCAAATGACCACGAACCTCACCCTTCTCGTTAGGCGTCGCGTTGAGCTTGCCACGCCCCAGCGCCAGCGCAATTTTGGGTAGCTGCGTGGTTTTGCCCGAACCGGTTTCGCCACAAACAATGATGACCTGGTGGCGATCCATGGCCTCCATGATTTCTTCACGGCGGGCGGAGACGGGGAGCGATTCGGGGAACGTGATCTGCAAAGACATAAGCGGCGTATTATCCGCGCCCACGCCCACCCGCGCAGGCATCAGTTGGCCAACGCCTTGCGGGCTACGGGGTACGTGCTAGCGCTGCTGTGCTAGCAATCGCTTGGTTTGCTATCAAAAAATAAGTTGCAACCCAATGCTGGCGGGCGCCAGTAGCATTTTCTCCTACGCTTAGCGCGGGTAATAACCCAATTGGGCTGACAACTGCGCAGCCTGCCCCAGCAAGGCCAATTGCGCGGCGCCTGCGCCATGCTGGGACTCATAGGCTTGCCAGCGCGCATGCGGGCCAATCACCGCGATACACACCACGGGCTGACCGAGGCCGTTGTAGATGGGAACGCCCAGCGCCAGCACGCCGTGGATCAGCACATCGCGCACCTCGGCAATGCCGCTATCGCGCACCGCCTGCAAGCTACGCTGAAAATCTGCACTGCGCCACGGCTTGGCCAGGCCTTGGGATTTGATGAGCGGTTGCACCTCATCAGCAGGCAGCAAGGCCGAGAAAACGCGGCCCGTCGCCGTATCCAGCAGCGATGCCGTCATGCCCAGGCGCATCGTCACATTCACCTGCTGCGGGCCTTGCACGCTGTGCACAATGATCGGCCCCTGGCGGCTCCACACCGCGACGGAGGCCGAGCAGTCAAACATGCGCGCAATGCCCGGCAAAGCGCTGCTGGCCACTTGCACCGGGTCAGCCTGCTGCAGCGCAATCGCCCCCATTTGCAGCGCCAGCGGGCCCAGGCCATATAGCCCGCTCGCGTCCTGCACCACCAGGCCCAACTGGCCAAAACTCACTAGGTACGGGTGGGCCTTGGCTGCCGTCATGCCCGCCTGCGTGGCCAAGTCTTTGAGCGCCAGGCTGCTACCTGCGCGCACCAACGCCAGCAGCAACTGGCCACCTACCTCTATGCTTTGAATACCACGCTGGCGCCCACCCGCATTGGAAATATCGCTATCTATTTTACTAATGAGTGATTGCTTTGGCATGCGGGCGACTAGTGATGGCGTGGCTTGGCATTGTGAAGGCAATCGGCGGCGAGCAGACCCACACCAGGGTTATCCATAAGCGAATGCGTTAGACAAAAACAAATTTATCGCCCACAATTTATTCAACTAAACCAAATTGATTTGTCAAAAACAAATTATTGAGTACCTCACGATGAACACCAAAGCCTTTGCCAGCCACGCCGATACCGAGGTCAAAAAAGTCACGTTCGAGCAATTGTCCGAACACGCCTGGGCCTACACAGCCGAGGGTGATCCGAATACCGGCATCGTTATCGGCGACAACGCGGTAATGGTGATTGACACCCAGGCCACGCCGATCATGGCGCAGGACGTGATCAACCGCATTCGCGAGGTGACGGACAAGCCCATTCAGTACGTGACACTGAGCCACTACCATGCGGTACGCGTGCTGGGTGCGTCGGCCTATGGCGCCGAGCACATCATTGCCAGCCAAGACACCTATGACCTGATTGTGGAGCGCGGCGAGCAGGACAAGGCGAGCGAGATTGGACGCTTCCCTCGCCTTTTCCAAAACGTGGAAAGCGTGCCCCCCGGCATGACCTGGCCAACCATCACCTTCACCGGCAAGATGAGCTTATGGCTGGGCAAGCTGGAGGTGCAGATTTTGCAGCTGGGGCGGGGCCACACCAAGGGAGATACGGTGGTCTGGTTGCCGGGCGAACGTACTTTGTTTAGTGGAGATTTGGTGGAGTTTGACGCCACTCCATACGCGGGCGATGCCTACTTTAAAGACTGGCCGCACACCCTGGATGCGATTGCCGCACTCAAGCCAGCCAACTTGGTGCCCGGGCGTGGCGCCGCCTTGAAGACGCCAGAGCAAGTAGCCGCAGGCCTGGCGGGCACGCGCGGTTTTATCCAGGATTTGTACCAAAGCATTGAGGCCAGCACCCAAGCCGGCAAAGACTTAAAGCAAGCCTACAAGGACGCTTACGCCGCGCTGCAACCCAAATACGGCCAGTGGGTAATTTTTGACCATTGCATGCCTTTTGATGTGACCCGCGCCTATGACGAGGCCACGCAGTACCCCGACCCGCGTATTTGGACGGCAGAGCGTGATCAAGCCATGTGGCAAGCCTTAGAAGGCTAATCAACGCTATCGCTGCAGGAGCATCGCATGCTAGACGCATCCACCCGCCACGCCTTGATCGAGCAGTTGCAGCACAGCGATGGCGATGCGCTGCAGACCCTGGAGTTCCCCTATGCGCGCAGTGCAGACCAAGATGCGCAGCAACCGATGCGCCACCCGGTCGTCATCGTCGGCGCGGGCCCCGTGGGCCTTAGCTTGGCGATTGATCTGGCGCAGCGCGGCCAGCCAGTGGTGGTGCTGGACAATGACAAACGCCTGTCCGCCGGCTCACGGGCTATCTGCTTTGCCAAGCGCACGCTGGAGATCTGGGGGCGCTTGGGGATGGCCGAACGCGCTGTGCAAAAAGGGGTAGCGTGGAAAGTGGGCAAGGTGTTTGAAGGCGCAGCCACCGAACCCGTCTACCAGTTTGACCTGCTGCCTGAACCCGGCCACGAATACCCTGCCTTTATCAACCTGCAGCAATACTATGCCGAGGCATTTTTGGTGGAGCGCGCATTACAGCTGCCACTGATCGATATCCGCTGGCAGCACAAAGTGGATGACGTACGCCAGCACACTGCTCATGCCGAACTGGACATTTCGACACCCGACGGCCTCTACACCTTGCAGGCCCAATGGCTGGTGGCCTGCGATGGCTCCAGATCCACAGTGCGGCGCACGCTGGGGCTAGAGGCTCAAGGCCAGACTTTTCGCGACCGTTTTTTAATTGCTGATGTACGGCTTAATCTCCCCTTCCCGTGCGAGCGCTGGTTTTGGTTTAACCCACCCTTTCACCCCGGTCAGAGCGTGCTTTTGCACATGCAGCCTGATGGCGTATGGCGCATTGACTTTCAGCTGGGCTGGGATGCAGACCCTGATACGGAGAAGCAGCCTGAGCGCATCATCCCGCGCATCCAGGCCATGCTGGGGCCAGATGTCAAGATAGAGTTGGTATGGGCCAGCGTCTACACCTTTGCCTGCCAGCGCATGGAACACTTTGTACACGGCCCGGTTATTTTTGCCGGCGACAGTGCCCACGGCGTATCGCCCTTTGGAGCAAGGGGCGCCAACAGCGGCGTGCAAGATGCCGACAACCTGGCATGGAAGCTGAACGCCGTGCTGCGCAGCCAAGCGCCCACTAGTTTGATAGACAGCTACGGCGCTGAGCGTGAGTACGCGGCGGATGAAAACATCCTCAACTCCACGCGCTCCACTGACTTCATCACACCCAAAAGCAGCATTAGCCACTTGTTCCGCAGCGCGGTGCTGCAACTGGCCCAGCACCATGGCTTCGCGCGCCGCATGGTTAATAGCGGGCGGCTCTCCATGCCAGCGGTGCTGCATGGCAGCAGCTTGCATACAGCGGGCGATACGGCCGCCCCCTCTGCAGCGCCCCTGGGCAGCGTGGTGCCAGATGCCCCCATCCGCTGCGCCACCACCCAGCGTGCCAGCTACCTGCTGCGCGAGCTGGGGGCGGACTTTACGCTGCTCTGCCAAGGGCCGGCGCCGCAATGGGCACCGCAATTGGCGGCAAAACACCCGCTGCGCATCATCAGCATCGGCCATGACTGGCTGGATCCAGAAGGCTTGGCGGCTGCGCGCCTGGGCCTGCAAGCCGGCGGTGCCTGCCTGGTGCGGCCCGATCAACACCTGTGCGCCCGCTGGGCTCAGCCCGATGCGGTGCTGGTGCAGGCTGCGATGGCAAGTGCGTTGGGACATACAGCAAATGCCTTGGCGCAAGCCACTTAAATAGCAGGAGGAAAATATGTTCGGCACCCAAGCCCCTTGGCTGAAAAGCGATGACTTCTACCAAAGCTTGCTGGACGCCCACCAGGGTCTGAGCGAAGACGAAAGCCACGCATTCAACGCCCGATTGATCCTGCTGCTGGCCCAGCATGTGCGCGATATGGATGTACTGCGTGCAGCGCTGACGGCGGCGAAAGGCGACGCCACCTAAGAGCGACTGACAAGATTCAGCAAATCGCAGATTTGCGGTTGAGACAAGGCGTGAATCCCCCCGCAATCAAGACGTACGACAAGACGAAAAAAACGGCCCATCAAGAGCCGTGTTCGCCGCTCTCATCGCTGCCCCGTTGCTGCAGTTGCGGCTGTTGCTCTGCCTGCCTGCGCAGCAACAAGAGCTGGCGCAACGCTTGCTTGATTCAAAGCAAACCGGCCGCAGTCACTTGAGGGAGCTGTGGCCGAGTGGCATCGATATATGAGTATTGAAAACGTTGTCTTGCGAGAACTGCAGCTGCCTTTTACATCGCAGGTTTCGCCCCCAGCGCCAAACCATGCCCCCCATGACAAGCCCATCGAACCTGCACTCTATCGCGGCTCCATTGTTTTGTTGTTGTGCAATTTTTGCCTTGCCTACTCTCAAAAGCACCGCAGTCTTATAAAAGCAATAGCGTAGAAGGCGTACAGATCAGCGATCAGAGGGCACGTCTATCGCCTCTCCCGTCGCGTAAAAATGCCCACCTGCCACATAGTGCAGGGTGCGTAGCTCGGGCGCTGCGTTTTCAAATTGCCAGTGGCCGTTTTGAAAGACACGCCCGTCTGCCCAAGCACCCGTTACTTCGCCAATAAACAGATCGTAAGCCTGCTGGTTGTGTGGCTCAGGGATCAGGCGGCACTCCAACCAAGCAGCACAGCCCGCCACCAGCGGCGTGCCGTGGCCGGGGGCAACAAACATCGCTACGCCAGACTGGGCCAGCTTATCTGGCTGCTGCAGCGCACTGACCGTGCCCAGCTCCACCGTCAGCGCTGCCTGTGGCACCGTGGGCAGTTGCAGGGCAAAGCGGCCACTACCCTCCACCAGGGCACGTGTGCGCGTGGCTTTATCCAGCACCACGGTCACCTTGGGCGGGCTAAAGTCCAGGGCGCAGGCCCAGGCGGCGGCCATTACATTGCAGTCACCCCCATGCGCAGCCGAGACCAGCACCGTAGGGCCATGGTTGAGCAGGCGATAGGCTTTGTCGAGTGGAACGGGGGAGAAATGCGGATTTTCGCCCGCCTGGTGGGCGCTAGAAGCTACAAATTTCATAGTATTTGATACCAACAACAACACGCATTGTGCGCCCCCCGCCCCACTTCCAGCTTGTCAATCTACCTTGATATTGGCCGCCTTTACCACCTTCGCCCATTTGTCCATCTCGGACTGCAGCAGCTGGGCCAGTTGCTCAGGCGTGCCTGGGTCAGCCTCGGCACCTGCGATATACAGGCGCTGCTTCACATCGGGGTCGCGCATCACCTTATTGAAGTCAGCATTGATCTTGGCGATCACGTCTTTAGGTGTACCGGCTGGGGCAAACAAGGCTGCCCATGAATACGCCTCATAGCCCGGAACGCCCTGTTCGGCAATTGTCGGCACATCTGGCAGCAGGGTCGATCGCTTGGGGCTGGCTACGCCCAGCACACGCACCTTGCCGGTCTTGATGTGCGGGATGGCCGTGGGCGCGTCGCTAAACATCATCGACACTTGGCCACCCAGCACATCGGTCATCGCTGGGGCGCTGCCTTTGTAGGGAATGTGCAGGAGCTTGGTTCCCGCATGCATATTGAACAGCTCACCTGCCAAGTGCGTGCCACCGCCGTTGCCGGACGAGGAGAAACTCAGATTACTGTCTGGCGTTCTGGCCAGCGCAATCAGCTCCTGCACGTTTTTGACTGGCAGGCTGGGGTTGACAACCAAGAACACCGGGAACGACGCCGCAAAGCTGACGGGAACAAAGTCCTTCTTGATGTCATACCCCAGCTTGGCGTGCAGCGCTGGGTTGACCGAATGGTGAATAGCACCCACAAACAAGCCATAGCCATCTGCCGCCTGCTTGGCTGCCACTTCGGCACCCACAATACCGCCGCCACCCGCTTTGTTGTCGATAAACGTGCTCTGCTTCCACAACTGGCCCAGCGGTGGAACGAAGGCGCGGGCTGTGGTATCGACCGGCCCGCCGGGCGGGAAGGGCACAATAAATTTGACCTGCTTGCTGGGGTAGTCCGCCGCATAAGCAGCACGCCCTGGCAAGCCGGCAGCAAGCGCACTGGCGCCCAGTGCCATCAGTTGGCGACGGTTGATGGTTGTCATGGCTAGTCTCCTACGATAGTTATACGAATCGCTCGCCATCATGGTCGCAAGAAACCGTTTTGGGCTATAGCCGCCGTTTGTGATTACCAAACCACCACTTTGCCGGGGTGAAATAGCACGGCAGGCCTAGCAGCGTTTTCCCCACGCCCCTAGTGGCAGAACTGACGCGCTTTTTACACAGAGGCGCGGCGTTTGTATAACAATAGCGGCCTTGGGCAACCCGCATGCAGGCAAGGCTGCTCGCTATCAAGAATTTGCAAACCCACCCCATGTCCGCTGTATTCAACTTCACCTTTGTGCCCTGGTTCCGCTCTGTGGCGCCCTATATCCACAAGTTTCGTAACCAAACCTTCGTGGTGGGCGTGACGGGTGAGGCTATTGCGGCGGGCAAGCTTCAATCCATTGCGCAGGATTTGGCCCTGATCCAGGCTCTGGGCGTCAAGATCGTGCTGGTACACGGCTTTCGCCCGCAGGTGAACGAGCAGTTGGCCGCCAAAGGCCATGCGCCCCAGTATTCGCACGGCATCCGCATCACCGACTCTATTGCGCTGGATTGCGCCCAGGAGGCTGCCGGCCAGCTGCGTTTCGAGATTGAAGCCGCCTTTAGCCAAGGCTTGCCCAACACGCCTATGGCGGGCGCCACGGTACGGGTGATCTCAGGCAACTTCGTTACTGCGCGCCCGGTCGGTATCGTCGATGGAGTGGATTTCATGCACTCCGGGTTGGTGCGCAAGGTCGATGTAAGCGGTATCCACCGCACGCTCGATATGGGCGCCATGGTGCTGGTATCGCCATTTGGCTTCTCGCCTACCGGTGAGGCATTCAACTTGTCGATGGAAGAAGTCGCCACCCGCGTGGCAATTGAGCTCAAAGCCGACAAGCTGATGTTTTTGACCGAAGTGCCAGGCATCCGCATCAACCCACTAGAGCCCGAGGGCGAAGACAACCCAATCGACACCGAGCTGCCGCTGGATGTGGCGCAAAGCCTGCTGGCCGAACTCCCCTCTGCCACACTGCCTACCGACGTAGGCTTTTACCTGCAGCACTGCGTGAAAGCCTGCAAGGATGGCGTTGAGCGTAGCCATATTCTGCCGTTTGCCACCGATGGTGCGCTGCTGCTCGAAGTCTATGTGCACGATGGTATCGGCACCATGATCATCGACGAGCGCCTGGAAGAGCTGCGCGAAGCCAAGCACGACGATGTGGGTGGCATCTTGCAGTTGATCGAGCCGTTTGAGAAAGACGGTACGCTGGTCAAGCGCAGCCGTACCGAGATCGAGCGCGATATCTCGGCCTACACCATCATCGAGCACGATGGCGTAATCTTTGGCTGTGCCGCCCTCTACCCCTACCCTGAAAATACGACTGGCGAAATGGCCGCGGTCACCGTGTCACCGCAAAGCCAGGGCACGGGCGACGGTGAAAAGCTGCTGCGCCGCATCGAGCAGCGCGCCCGCGCCATTGGTCTCAAAAGCATTTTTGTGCTTACCACGCGTACCATGCACTGGTTCATCAAACGTGGCTTTCAACCCGTGGATCCAGACTGGCTGCCCGAGCAGCGCAAGGCCAAGTACAACTGGAGCCGCAAGAGCCAGGTGCTGGTTAAATACCTGTAAGGCCGACACACGAAGAAAGAGGGGTAACCAAGGGTGCGCTCCTCATTCCTACAACATCGGGCGCGCTTATGAGACACTTTTGCCTCCCTGCTCTATCTAGTATCACCCCATCGGGATTCGCGCCTTGCGAATCATTCCTGTACCCAAGAGGATGCCAAGATGCCCATGACCTTCCCTTCCGCCCTTTCCTTGGCAGCTGCCGTTAGTACCGCTGTACTGCTGGGCGCCTGCTCATCCACAGCCACCAGAACCGCAGAAGATCTGCCTCGCCCACAGTCGGGTCAGTGGCAAATCACCTCTACCGACCAAAGCGGCGAATCCGTCACTTTCCGTGATTGCATGGACCGTGACACCTTCTACAAGACCCGCGAGCTGATCCAGGCCAAGCGTGAAGTGCAGCAGTGCACCACCAACACCGTGCAAAACAGCCCCAACAACTGGACCTACGCCTCGAACTGCCAAGTGGGCAGCACCCCACAGCGCATCCAGTCCGAGCGCCAGATCTCTGGGGACTTTATCAACCGCTTCACTGTGGAATCAGTCACCAAGCAGCAAATGCCGGACAACACCATTGTCCAAACCTCGCGCACCATCAAGGGCTCTTACCTGGGCGCCTGCCCTGTCGGCATTCAGCCGGGTGACCGCGTTTTTGAAGACGGCAAGCGCATCAATTTCTACGACATTACCGGCATTGCCCCCAAATAAAGCAAACGTGCAGCGCACAGCTTAAAAAAGAACACCACCACCAGCCCGGTCGGCCGCAAGCCCGCCGGGCTTTTTTGCCTGCTCAGCAACAACAAGCCGCGCGGCAGCAACTTTCGATCCAGCGCAAAGACAGCACAAATAATCTGCAGCACCAGCCGCCTATAGCCCTTGGCACGCACGCAAGCACTGGCGTGGCGCTATCATCTTGGCCCCATGCCCCAGCAATATCTCACCGCCGCGCTCTACCAGTTCATTGATTTGCCAGAATATGCGGACTGGCAACAGCCCCTGCAGGATTTGTGCGACGCCCACCATGTCAAGGGCTTGCTCCTGCTCGCCCATGAAGGCGTCAACGGCACCATCGCCGGCCTGCCAGATGATGTGCACGCGGTGCTGAACTGGCTCAAGCGCGATGCGCGCTTAGCCAACCTGGTGCACAAAGAGGCACAGGCCGACAGCAACCCCTTCTACCGCATGCGCGTGCGCCTGAAGCGCGAAATCGTCACCCTGGGTGTGCCCGAGCTGAACCCGGCGCTGAATGCGGGCCAGTACGTCAAGCCTGAGGACTGGAACGCCTTGATCAGCCAGCCCGATGTAGTGCTGGTAGACACCCGCAACGACTACGAAGTGGGGATTGGCAGCTTTGATGGTGCCATCAACCCGCACACCAAGAGCTTCACCGAGTTCCCCCAATGGGTCGCGGATCAATCACTGCCCGGCGGCGCCCTGCATGGAAAAGACAAGATCGCCATGTTCTGCACCGGTGGCATCCGCTGCGAAAAATCGACCGCGTACATGAAGTCGCAAGGCTTTGACAACGTCTACCACCTGGAAGGCGGCATTCTTAAGTACCTGGAGGAGATTCCACAAGAGGAGAGCATGTGGTGGGGCGACTGCTTTGTGTTCGACCAGCGTGTCTCGGTTGGGCACGGCCTGGTGCGCGGCCCCCACCTGCTGTGCCGCTCATGCCGCATGCCCTTGGGTGAGGCGGAGCGCGCCCACCCGCACTATGTGCGCGGTATCAGTTGCCCTTACTGCCACGGCACACGCACGCCAGCGCAGCAAGCATCGCTGGCCGAGCGCCAACGCCAGATGGACCTTGCCGATGTGCGCGGTGACGCCCATCTGGGTAATAAGCAAACGCAGCGCACGCGCAAAAAAGACACGGAGCAAGCCTTGGAAGCCATGAAAGACCTGCCCGTGCTCTACTCCTTCCGCCGCTGCCCATACGCGATGCGTGCGCGCCTGGCGCTGGCGCAAGGCGGTGTGCAATGCCAGCTGCGCGAGGTTGCGCTCAAAGACAAGCCTGCAGCCCTGCTGGCTGCATCGCCAAAGGGTACGGTCCCGGTGCTCGTGCTGGCGGATGGAACGGTGCTGGAGCAAAGCCTCGACATCATGCTATGGGCACTGCGCCAAAATGACCCGGACGGCTGGCTGGCCCCCACCAATGGCAGCCTGGAGCAGATGCTGGCCCTGATTAACCGCAACGATGGCGAGTTCAAGCACGCGCTGGATCGCTGCAAATACCCCAACCGCTATCCCGCCCCCGATGCTGACGCCGCACAAACCACGGCACAGGCCTTCCTGACCGAGTTGAACGCACAACTGGCTGCTACCGGCTACCTGTTTGGCCGCGACCCAAGCCTCGCCGACATGGCCATTCGCCCCTTTGTGCGCCAGTTTGCGGGCATTGACGAAGACGCTTGGGCCGCCCAGCCCTGGCCGCATTTACAAGCCTGGTTGGTGCGCCTCACGGATTCGGCCCTGTTTGAGCAGATTATGGACAAGAGCCCGGCCTGGCATGAAGACGAGGCAGGCGTGCTCTTCCCCGCTTTGACAGATGCCGACACCACGGCCCACAGCGCCGAGGGCGACGCCCAAAACGCCTCCTAAATTACTATCAATTTAATAGCTGCCAACACCTACCAGATGGGCGCTAGCAGCTATTTTCACTTAAACCAAATAAAAAGCCACCGCAATGCGGTGGCTTGGCAGCTAAAGCAAAGCGCGCTTAAGCGGCTTCTGCTTGCGGCGTCAGCACAATACGGCCCACGGCCTTGCCGTTTTCCAGATCGAGCAGCGCAGTAAACACCTTGCTCAGCGGCACGCAGGTGGTGGGCACAGGGCTCAGGTTTTTGTCTCGGGCCAGCTTGATCAGCTCTTGCAGATCACGCAGATTGCCCACGTAAGTACCCTGGTAGGTGATAGCGCGAATCGCGTGCGTAGGTGTTGGCAAATCCACATGGCCACCAAACAGGCCAATTTGCACCAGGTGGCCGCCCTTGGTCAGCATGTCGATACCGGCTTGCACGGTCTGGCTAGAGCCCACACAGTCAATAATGGCCCACACAGCGCCGCCAGCAGCTTCTTTCACCTTGGCCTGGTAATCTTCTTGCTTAGGGCTGAACACGGCATCAGCGCCTGCCTTTTTGGCGGCCTCGTGTTTGGACTCATCAGGCTCAATCACCACCACACCAGCGCCGCCCATGGCTTTGGCCAGCAAAATCGTGGTCAGGCCCAAACCGCCAGCACCAAAGAGCACCAGTTTCTCGTCCTTGAACACGCGGGGGTCGATCTTTTTGATAGCACTGTAAGTGGTGAGACCCGAGCAAGCGTATGGCGCTGCGCGCTCTGGGGGCATATCACCAATATCGACCAGGTAGCGCGAATGCGAGACCAGTACATGATCGGCATAGCCACCGGCTTGGTACACGCCCATGGATTTGCCGTTAACGCAAAGGTTCTCATCACCGCGCTTGCAGACCTTGCACTCGCCACAGCCATGCCAGGGGAATACGACGTACTTCTTGCCAACTTCCACACCCTTGGCGTCTGGGCCCACAGCGATGACTTCGCCCGCGATCTCGTGGCCCATGGTCAAAGGCAATTTCATGCCGCGCGCGGCCATGGACAGCTTTTTGCCATTACCCAAGTCATATTCACCATGCCAAATATGCAGGTCCGAGTGGCAAACGCCAGCAGCCTCAATGCGCACCAAAACCTGGTCGCCGGTGGGTTGGGGGGTTTCGCGCTCAGTGCGCACCAAGGGCTCACCAAAGCCGGTGACTTCGTAGCTGATCATCAGATCTCCTAAGGGGTTGAATTCGGTCGGGCCTAAGCCTTCAGCAACCCATATTAGTGGGATGCTTCCGCTATAGAAACTACCAAATGCCCCAGCCAGTCACCTAGGGGATATAGAAAACACGGGTTATCCCGCGAGTCCAAGAGGGCAAAGCCGCGCATAAAAAAACGCCCCGTGCAGGAGCGTTTTTTGGCTGAGAAGCGAGGTTAGCGCTTCGCTTTGAAGATGGCGAGCAGCAGCACTACAAAAAACACGGTAAATGCTACAAACGACCAGTTGGCAATGGAGCCACCGAGGAAGGTCCAGTCAATCGCCGTGCAGTCACCCGATCCACGGAAAATCATAGGCAACGAGCGGCTGATGGGGTAGGACTCAATCATTCCGTAAAAATCGCGGCCACAGGTCGCGAACTCAGGCGGGTACCATTGCAACCAGCTTTGACGGGCAGCGGTAAAAGCGCCAAAACCAGCAAACAGCACGGCCAGCCAGGCAAAGCTCTTCCACCAGCCAGCGGTTGATGGTTTCAAGCTGCCCAACAGAGCAAACACGCCCACTGCGATTAAGCAGTAGCGCTGCACAATGCACATGGGACAAGGCTCCAGCTCCAGGTAGTACTGCAGGTACATACCAAAAGCCATCATGCCAGCGCAGACTACAAAAATCAGCGCCAAAGTGCGGCGCGGTGCGTTCCAGATCCAGTTCAAGTGATGTCCTTATGCTGCCAACCCCGATATCTTAAGCGAGGCTGTTCACGCCGCTCAGCCTGTCGCAGAGACAGGTGCTTGATGCGAGGCTACAAACCTCCCCTTAATGCACCAAGAGCAGCCTCAACCGCACGCCCTTTAGATATTGGCAGCGTAGTCTATAAATACTTTGGCTTGGCGCGGTGTCACCACCAGCGTCTCGCCCTCCTTCAGGCCCATGCTTTTGTATTGCTGCGCAGGGATCTGCGCCTCAATCAAACGCTCTCCATCCGAGCCTGAGGCTTGGTGCCCATTGACGGGAATAAGTTCCAAACGAGCGATGGGGCCGACCACAATGGCTCGATCAAGCTGGGCGATGATGCCGCGCGAGCGGCCTTCGGCATCCTTTTCCTGCCCGGGCGAGTAGCGCTCTACATCCAGCTCATGCGGACGCACATAGGCTAGGGCCTGGGCATTTTGGGCGCCAGCCAGCTCGGGCGAATCAATTTGCACGCCCCCTTCCACCACCGTCTGGCCATCGGTTGCACGGCCATGGAACAGGTTGACATCGCCCAAAAAACCATAGACAAAGGGGCTGGCCGGGTTGTCCCACACCTCTTGTGGCGAGCCTGCCTGCTCAATCTGGCCCTTGTTGATGACGACGACGCGGTCCGCCACCTCCAACGCTTCTTCTTGGTCGTGCGTCACAAAGATGCTGGTCACATGCAGCTCGTCATGCAGGCGGCGCAGCCAACGGCGCAACTCTTTGCGCACCTTGGCGTCGAGTGCTCCAAACGGCTCATCCAGCAGCAACACTTTTGGTTCTACCGCCAACGCCCGGGCTAGCGCAATACGTTGACGCTGGCCGCCTGACAATTGTGAGGGGTAGCGGTCCGCAATCCAATCGAGCTGCACCAGTTTCAAGAGGCTCATCACCTTTTCTGTGATCTGCGCTTCGCTAGGCCGCTCTTTGCGGGGCTTGACGCGCAAGCCAAAGGCTACGTTCTCGAACACCGTCATGTGCCGGAACAATGCGTAGTGCTGGAACACGAAGCCCACATTGCGATCACGCACATGCACATCGGTAGTGTCTTCGCCACTGAACTGGATAGTTCCGTTGTCGGCTGTCTCCAACCCAGCGATGATGCGTAGCAACGTGGTTTTACCGCAGCCCGAAGGGCCGAGCAGCGCAATCAACTCACCGGATTTAATGTCCAGGCTGACGTTGTTCAGCGCCTTAAAGCTGCCAAAGGACTTGGATATATTCTGAATCTCAATACTCATAGCGTTTTCTCCGCTCTAGTCTTATTAGGCAGCAGCCGTGAGGCTGTCGTCGCGTGGGCGCTCAGGCGGCAGGCTCGCAACCACCTTGCGATCGCGCTCTACACGCCATTCGGCGATGGATTTGATCACCAAGGTCAAAAGCGCTAGCAAGGCCAGCAGCGATGCCACAGCAAATGCGGCGGACGACTGAAAGTCAGCGTACAGAATCTCCACATGCAGCGGGATAGTCACCGTCTCGCCGCGGATACTGCCCGAGACCACGGACACCGCACCAAACTCACCCATGGCACGGGCGTTACAAAGGATCACGCCGTACAGCAAGCCCCACTTGATATTGGGCAGGGTCACCTTCCAAAAGGTTTGCCAACCACTGGCACCCAGCACAATGGCGGCCTGCTCCTCGTCGCTGCCCTGGGCCTGCATCAGCGGAATCAGCTCGCGTGCGATGAAGGGGAAGGTCACAAAAACCGTGGCCAGCACGATACCCGGCACGGCAAAGATGATCTTCGTGTCGTGCCCCTCCAGCCACGATCCAAACCAGCCGTTGGCGCCAAATAGCAGCACATACGTCAGGCCGGCCACCACGGGCGATACGGAGAATGGCAGATCCACCAACGAGGTAAGCAGCGCCTTGCCCTTGAACTCATACTTGGCAATCGCCCAAGCTGCGGCCACGCCAAACACCAAGTTCAGTGGTACTGCAATCAACGCTGTCAGCAAGGTCAGCTTGATCGCGGACCATGCCTCAGGCTCCTTCAGCGCACCCGCATAGGCATCCCAGCCTTTGCGAAGTGCTTCGTAAAACACGGCCAACAGCGGCAACACCAAAAACAGCAGCATAAATACCAGGGCGACGGCAATCAGCGACCAGCGCACGGCGCGCGGCTCGGTTACGGTGCTGGTGGCCTGCGAGCCTTCGCGACGCGACACGTACACATAACTGGTGACAACAATGGCCACCACAGCCACTACAGCAGCCAGCAGATACCAGTAAATCATGGGCATGGCTTAAATCCCCGCACGTTTGCGTTGCCAGCTTTGCAGGCCGTTGATGATTAGTAGCAGCACGAAGGAGATGACCAGCATCACCATGGCGATTGCAGTGGCGCCTGCGTAGTCGTGCAGCTCTAACTTGGCCATGATGACGAAGGGCGTGATCTGCCCTTCCATCGGCTTGTTGCTGGAGACGAAGATGACCGAGCCGTACTCGCCTACCGCTCGGGCAAAGGCCATGGCAAAACCGGTCAGCAACGCAGGCCCAATGGCGGGCAAGATCACCTTGTAAAAGGTTTGCCAGCGCGATGCACCCAGGCTCCCTGCGGCTTCTTCCAGCTCTGCCTCAAAGTCTTCAAGCACCGGCTGCACCGTGCGCACCACAAAAGGCAGGCCGATAAAGATCAGCGCAATCACGATACCGATGTTGTTAAACACGATCTGAATGCCCAAGGGCTCAAAAAACTGACCGATCCAGCCATTGCCCGCCAGCAATGCGGTGAGCGAGATACCTGCAACGGCCGTGGGTAGCGCAAAGGGCAAATCCACCAGCGCATCAATGATCTTTTTACCGGGGAAGGTATAACGCACCAGCACCCAAGCGATCAGCATGCCAAACACCAAATTGACCACGGCCGCAATGGCCGATGCACCAAAGGTAACCTGGTAGGCCGACACAGCAATTGGGTCGGTGACCACCTTCCAAAACTGCGCCCAGGTCAGCTCAAAAGTCTTGTACAGCAGGGCTGCCAACGGGATCAGCACGATGATGCTGAGGTAGAAAATGGTGTAGCCCAAGGTCAGGCCAAAGCCCGGCAGCACACGCTTGGCGCCACCGCGCCGTGCGGCAGGGGCTGTGATTGCAGCAGACATGGATCGAGGTCCGAATAAATACTATGAATTTATGAGCAACTAACGCCCGACTGGCGGGCGCTAGTTGCATTTTTAATGTTTATTTTTTTGCGTCGGTAAATATCTTGTCGAACACACCGCCATCGCCAAAGTGCACTTTCTGCGCTTCGCCCAAGCTGCCAAAGTACTTGGCAACGGTGAATTGCTTGATGGGTTTGAACACATCGGCATGCTTTTTCAGCACCGCCTCAGAGCGGGGGCGGATGGCGTGCTTGGCTGCAATCTCCTGGCCTTCGTCCGAGTACAAATAGTCCAGATACGCCTTGGCCAACTCGCCGGTACCCTTCTTGTCCACCGTGCGCTCCACCACCGCTACGGGGTTCTCAGCCGTCACGCTGACGGATGGGTAGATCGCATCGGCCTTGCCCTTGCCAAACTCGCGCTCAATCGACACGACTTCCGACTCAAACGTGATCAGCACATCGCCCACGTTGCGCTGCAAGAAGGCAGCAGTCGCATCGCGCCCACCCTTGGCCAGCACCGGCACGTTTTTGTAAAGCTTGCTGATGTAGGCCTGCGCATCAGCATCAGAGCCCCCCTTCTCACGCACCTGGCCCCATGCGGCCAGATAGGCGTAACGGCCGTTGCCGCCCAGCTTGGGGTTAACAACCACGACTTGCACACCGTGCTTCACCAAATCATCCCAATCCTTGATGCCCTTGGGGTTGCCGTTGCGCACCAGGAACAGCATGGTCGATGTGGTGGGAGATGCATCGTTGGGGAATTTTTTGGCCCAGTCTTTAGCGACTACGCCCTTTTCAGCCAAAAAATCTACATCGGTCGTGGTGTTAAAAGTCACCACATCGGCGGCCAGCCCTTCCGACACAGCACGCGCCTGCGCGCTGGAGCCGCCGTGTGACTGGTCTACCTTCACTTCTACATTCTTGGCTTTTTTGTAGTGGGCGATAAAGGCGGCGTTGTAGTCCTTGTAGAACTCACGCGCTACGTCGTAGGACACGTTCAGCAACTGGTTTTGTGCCAAAACCGATCCGCTGGCCACCACCGAAGCTGCCAGCACCAAAGATTTGAATCCACCGAATTTCATGTTATTGCTACCCGTTATATGAGTGATGTAGCAAATTGTGGATCCGTGTTTATAAAACTCAAACGAATATATTATTGTTAATTTATTACGTTTTTGGAATATAGAAAACTATTACCACCGCTCTTTCTCATACGAAATAACCTCCAGCGCCCACCCAGCAGACGCCAGCTGCTATCACTTTTCATCCACCCTCCAGCTAGGAAGGCGCCAGTGCCGCCACAGCGCCATCGCGCGCAGCCCGGCCGTCACCAACACGCAAGCCAGCATGGGCGCCATCTCGGGCACGGGGAAGCTGCGCAGCAGCACATCGACCCAGCCTCCAATAAACGCACACACGGCATAAGGTTGGTGGTCACGAAAGGCTTGCGGGATCTCGCCGCACAGTACATCGCGCAGCACCCCACCAAACACACCGGTGATAACACCCATCATCACGCTGATCATCGGCGACATACCTTGCTCAGCGGCCATATCCACACCCACCGCCGCAAACAGGCCTAGGCCCAGCATGTCCGGCCAGAGCATTGCGCGCTCGGTTATCGCAAAGTGGCGCTGGCGCATAAAAAGCACGGCCATCAGGCTGATCAGCATGACCACCCAGACAAAGTTCTCATGCCTTACCCAAAAAAAGGGCCGCTGGTCCAGCAACAAATCACGCAAAGTACCGCCACCAAAAGCGGCAATAAAAGCCACCACACATACGCCCACCACATCCAGCTTTTTATGCGCCGCCTTGATCACGCCCGACAGTGCAAACGCAATGGTCGCCGCCACCTCCAGCACCTGGCGGGCAGTGTCAATCAGTTGCGGAGGGTTGAGGGCCATGCGGCATTGTGGAACGCTTTACGGCATACAGCGCCTAGTGCCCCGGCGTACACGACGGATTGTCGCAAGGCCGATACAGCAGCTTGATCCAGGCTTGCTATCAAAAAATAATGCGTATACAGCGTGGCGGGCGCTAGCGGCTGTTTAAACCACATCACAAACCAGCGCAACGAGCCAGCTAAACGCGCCCATCCAGCCTATCGACCCTCAGGCACATCAGCCCATAAAGCCCAACGCCCGTCAATTAGCTCAATCCAATTTAGACATGCGTCACGGGCCAGGAAAAGCACGGGAGCTTGTGCGTGAGTGAGGTAATGAGACAAGAACTGTCCGCAAAATAGACTTCGCTCGTCCGCCTAAAAACAGCACTGAACCACCTGATGTGAAAGCCTGTTCATGCACGACCTGTAGGTAGGCGGTGGCCTGATGCTGCTGGCACGCATGGTGCCACGGTCTGCCGCGAGTACCTAGCAACGCATACCCTGATGCGCCCTCCTCACCCACATAAGGCAAAGCGGCGAAGGTTGACAACGTTCAAGCAACAAAAAAGCGGCCCGCGGCCGCCTGTATTAAATTTATTGCTATTTATTTAGCTGTTACAGGCCAATCCCTGCAATGCCAGCTTTGGCGATTTGCGCATCTTCGTTGGCTTTAACGCCGCTGACGCCTACGGCCCCGAGGCATTCGCCGTCTTTCATCACGGGCACGCCGCCTTCGAGCATACCGTCAATGCCGGGCGCGCTCAGAAATGCGGTGCGACCGCCGTTGATCATGTCTTCGTAGCCTTTGCTCTCACGGCGACCGAGCGCTGCGGTGCGGGCCTTGGAGATACAGATCTGGGCGGATACGGGGGCCGCGCCATCACGGCGGATCATGCCCAGCAGGTTACCGCCGTCATCGACCACGGCGACGCTGACGATCCAATTGTTCTTGGCAGCTTCGGCTTCAGCGGCATTCAGAATGGTTTTGACATCGATCAGCTCGAGCACAGGCTTGGTTTTCATGCAGAAATCTCCGGTTTTTGTTTGCATCAGTGCCAAGCATAGCCTGCTTGGCACTGATGCAATTCATCGTTCCCATCACAGCATTTATGCCTAAAACAGCGGTAATGCGGCGGCGGGATGGGTTAGGCAGCGCTCTCTTGTGCGCCTACTTCAGCCTCAGCGCCCTCTGCACCTTCAGCCACTTCGGCCTTCAACATCGGTGCATGGCCGTCCCATTCGAACACGGCCATGCTTTCAACGTGAGCCGTATGCGGGAACATATTGACCACGCCTGCGGCCACGCAGCGGTAACCCCCTTGGTGCACCAGCAGGCCAGCATCGCGCGCCAAGGTAGCAGGGTTACAGCTGACGTAGACGATGCGCTTGGGCGGCACCCAGTCCGCAGCACCATCGGGCAGAGCGGGGGTATCAGGCGCGTTGTGGCGGGCTTTATGGATGTCAGCCAGCGCTTTGGATAGGGCAAATGCGCCCTCGCGGGGGGGGTCCACCAGCCACTTGTCGGCGTTGCCGTCAGCAATCAGCATCTCGGGCGTCATGTCAAACAGGTTGCGCGCGACAAACGTAGTAGCAGCCAGCGCTTGCCCAGCAGGCCTTGTTGCATTGTTTGCCGCATAGTTTTCATGCGATCGCTGCACCAGTGCGTCTGAACCTTCAATGCCCATGACCTCGCCAGCCATGGTGGCGATGGGCAGGGTGAAGTTGCCCAGGCCACAGAACCAGTCGATGACACGTTCATTCTTTTTCGCATCCAGCAAACGCAGCGATCGGGTCACCAGCACCTGGTTGATGTGCGGGTTGACCTGGGTGAAATCGGTGGGCTTGAACGGCATGGAAATACCAAAATCCGGCAGCGCATACGACAGCTGAGTACTGCCCTCATCCATCAGCTTAACGGTATCTGGCCCCTTGGGCTGCAGCCACCACTGCACCTTGTGGGCAGCGGCAAACTCGCGCAAGCGCTGCTGGTCAGCGTCGCTCAATGGCTCCAAGTGGCGCAGCACCAAGGCGGTGATATGGTCGCCGCAGGCCACTTCGATCTGCGGACATGTCTCTCGCGCATCCATACTGCCGATCAAGGCGCGCATGGGCATCAGCATGGCATCGACATGAGGTGGCAGGATTTTGCAGGTTTCCATGTCAGCGATATAGCGGCTTTTGCGCTCATGAAAGCCAACCAGCACCTTGCCCTTTTTAGCTACATAGCGCACCGATAGGCGCGAGCGAAAGCGGTAGCCCCAGGACGGGCCTTCGATGGGACGCATCACAGTCTCTGGCACCACTTTGCCCAGGTGCCAGAGGTTGTCCTCCAGCACACGCTGCTTAATGGCGATTTGCGCGCCCACATGCATGTGCTGCATCTTGCAACCACCACAGGCACCTGCGTGCAGGCCAAAGTTAGGGCAACCGGGGCGCACGCGTTGTGACGATTCACGGTGGATCTGCACCAGATCGGCCAGCTCCCAGTTGCTCTTTTTGCGGCGTGTCTTGGCCTCTACCCATTCTGTGGGCAAGGCACCATCAACAAAAATCACTTTACCGTCGGCACGGCGGGCAATGCCTTGGGCATCCATGTCCATAGAGACAATGTGCAAGGCATCGGCGGGGAAGCGGGCTGCTTCAGCATCGGCAGCGCTGTCAGCGGCTGCGTCGGGGGGTAGGGTCGTGGGGGTCTGCGCTTCACTCATCTTGGTATTTTCGCAGGCTAGCGAATGCGCCTAAGGCTTCCTCTGGCAATTCTTGGCGAAATAGCAGCCACACAACAAAACGGCCAGCCCAAGGGCTGGCCGTTTTGATCGATATATACACACTTATTGCACGCTAAACATGCTGCCCAGGTTCAGTTGGCCCGTCACCATATTGGCGCTGGTGGACTTGAGCACTTTGGTGTTTGGCAGCTCATTCACCTCTGTCATGCAGACGTTGTTGTCAGGCGTGAACACCAAGCGCGAACCCGCAGGCAGTTGGTTTTGCGTCTCATGCAGGGGCTTGGACAAATCAACCGGCGGCTGCGCGCTGCGGTAGATGGCCTCGTTTTTGCCGTTGTAGACGGTGTAGCACGCCGCTTGCGACCAGGCCGACGCGGTAAGCGCCAGCAAAGCCAGCGCGGTAGTTTTGAATGAATAGTGAATGCTCGACATAGTGCTCCTCCGCAATCTTGTATTGGTTGGCTAGGAAGTTACCAAAATTCGTAGCGCCGCGCATCCGTGCTGTCATGGCTTTTGCGGCCAAAACCAACACATTAACAAAAACTTACGCCAATCCACATTCAAATTAGATATTTATTTACATTGATATTGATAACTATTCTCATTCAATGCTAAGATGACTCCATCGCCGCTGAACAAGGCTGTGGGTTCCGAACAGAGCCCTTGACTTGCGCAACAGTGATTGTTTCATCGTGGGGCGACTCGCGGGGCTTGTTCAGCCCCAGGGTCGTTTTAGCCAGCCAACGACTTGTCGGGTAGCCACGCATTTTTTCGATGAAATAAAGCTTCTCTCGCTGACCACAGCGAGGCACCAACACAGCGCAATTGCGCCAGGCCGCCCAGCGCCACCGCACCATCCAATCCACCCGGCTAGCGTCAGCCCACAAAACAAGTCCAGCATTGATGTCTGGTTGCAAACAAGCCAACAAGCTGTTCGCAATCAACTCCAAGCTCTCAGACCACCTTGTGCTGCGGGCCCCAGCAGTAGAACAGCTGCGCCCGACCCTGACGATGCCCGTATAAAGACCATCGCCGTCGGCATCCAAGCCCATCCTGCTTGCCACACCCCCATCGCTGCCCATACCCTGCCACAGCAAGGACAGCAAAAAAACAGCACGCTCCAATGTCAGCCGTCATGGCCACTAAAAAGCGCCGCACGCCACAAATACCGATTCGCGCTACGGCCGCATTGCCTTGTGGCCGCTTCACGCACACAAAACACTACATGCTTCTACGCCGACAGTACGGTGTGTGACATGGCGAGATGTTGGGAGGTGTTGGCACGCAAGTCCGGTTCATGATGGAGCGGGCACAACCTGGGAAGCTGTGCTCTGGGCATGCTTCAACACGTATCAAAACTTTGATCACCGGTGTCGCTATACCGTGAAGCTCACTTCGGCTAAACCACCATGATTGAATTTCGCAACTTTCCATCCGCTGCGTTTTTGATGGCAGACCAGACCCGTGCTGCCAGGCTTAACGCCTTGTTGATGGGCACACCCTGCTAGCGGGTGTGCCAGCCTATACAGCCGGGGTCACGTCGCAAGCCACCGCCGCTCACCTGAGCAAGCTGTTGGTTGGTGGGCCGCTGAGCGTTAAGGCCGAAAGCCGGCATCGCTACTACCGGCCTACGGGCAACCGTGTGACAAAAGCGATCAAGCAACTAGCGGCTATCCACCTGGCGGCGCCTGTACGTCGCTAATTGCTCATCCCAAACAACCTTTTTTCCCTAGCAGCTAGGACAAGTTGGCGTGGCCGTGGCGCAAGGCATTCAAGACAAGGCGTATTTGCCCCCGCTCCCGATAAGCAGTTTGGGGAGCCTGCAGCAGGCGCCGCTCGGCTCAACACCATCGGTCTGAACATAGCCAGCAGACGCCCCGGTACACAAGGGCCGGCGCGCCAAGGTATGGACTGGGCCGCGCGCAGCCTCTACTTGGCCAGTCCACTGACAAGGGCCTTGCTGGCAAGCCTGTGCGGCCTGGCTGTCTGCGCCGCACAGCCGGGTCACGCGCCTTAGCGTGTCACCGATATTGGCTGGTTGCAATTGCGCCCATCACCTCAGGATCTTGCCTGAAGCACGCCATGGCCCTGTGGCCCCCGAGCGCGATCGCCGCTTAAAACATGTTGACGTTTTTACAAATCACCCTGGCGCAAACCGCTGGCACGCCGCACTTGCAGCGCCGTCGCCTGCTCTAGCACGCTAAAGTTATTGCTGCCTCCCGCCACCACCGTCAGCCAATTTTTGGCGCGCGTAATGCCGGTGTAGACCAGCTCGCGCGTCATGATGGGTGAGAGCTGGGGCGGTAGCACCACAGCAGCGTGGTCAAACTCCGAGCCCTGGGATTTGTGGATAGTCATGGCGTAGACCGTCTCTACCGCCTGCAAACGACTGGGGAGCACCCATCGCAGGCCTTCGCTGGTGGCAAACACCACACGCAGGGCGCGCTGAGCTGCTTGGCCTGGGCTTATAGTTTTTTGGACCTCTGGAGTCCGCCCAGCAGGCGTTAGCAGCTCTTGAAATGATAGTGGCACCTCGACGGTAATGCCAATATCACCATTCATCAACTTCAGGCTGTAGTCGTTGCGCGTGACCAGCACCGGCCGCCCGGCGTACCAACCACTGCTTTGCGCGATTAAATCGCGGTGAGCCAGCAGCTGGGAGATGCGCTCGTTCATGCCCTCTACCCCCCAGGGGCCGCTGCGCAACGCACACAGTACCTGGAACTGGTTGTGCGCTTTGAGCAGGCGCAACGCCCATTCGTTCAGCGCCGCCTGGCCACCTTCAGTCGGCATCTCGCGCAACACTTGCAGGTAGTGGCCGTAGCCCACCGGTCCGTGCGTACGCTTGGCATCGCTGTCGGGGAACTTCTTGCCCCCCCCCTCCACCACCAGCTGCGCCAAACTGGAATGGGTGAGATCAGGCACCGCATAGGCCGCCACATCCGGGTACTGGGCTTTGAGCACCGGTTTGATGCCCTTGTTATCACCCGCGTTGACGACTTTGGCCAACTGGCCGATACCGCTTTGCGCATGAAAGCGGTGGCTCACGCGCAGCATCACTACGGCTTGCTCTAACGGCTTGCCCATGATGTCTTGCAACTGCACCGGCACTTGCTCGCCAGTTACCTTGTGCAGCCATTGCACGGTCTCACCCCAATACAAGCCGCGCTCGGATTGCACACATAGCTCACCCAACACAGCGCCTGCTTCTACGGATGCGAGCTGGTCTTTATCGCCCAGCAGCACCAAGCGTGCGTGCGGCGGTAATGCGTTCAGCACGGCAGCCATCATCTCCAGATCAACCATGGACGCCTCATCGACCACCAGCACATCCAGCGCCAGCGGGTTTTGCGCATTGTGGCGGAAGTGCCGGCTGTCTGGACGGCTACCCAGCAAGCGGTGCAGGGTCTGCGCTTCGGCCGGGATCAATTGCTTGAGCGTGCGTGCCTCGCCATTCACGGTAACAGCTGGGACCGCTGGCAATGCGTCATCGCCTAAGCGCTCTAGCGCCTGCACGATCGATTCGGTCAAACGCGCTGCTGCCTTGCCCGTAGGCGCGGCCAGACAGATACGCAATGGCCGCACAGTTTGCTCGCCCACGCTGCTGGGCTGCAAGGCCATGCTTTGCAGCAGCGCCAGCAGCTTGACCACCGTAGTCGTCTTACCCGTGCCCGGCCCACCGGTGATGATCGCAAAGGCGTTGGTGGCAGCCAGGGCGCAAGCCATTTTTTGCCAGTCGGGTGCGGCCTGGTCTTTGCCTTCGCGTGCAAACAACACGTCCAGAGCAGTGCGCAGTGCTGCATCTTGCGCAGGCGTGCGCTCCGCGCGCAGGCGCTGGCTGGTGGCGATGCGGCTACTAATGGCAGCGGCCACATCTTGCTCATACTGCCAGTAGCGGCGCAGGTACAGGCGCTTACCTTGTAGCACCAAGGGCGTACCGCCTTGCGTAGCCTTGCCGCCACCGGCTACCAGGCTGCTGGCCAGCAGGGCGGCCTCCCACTGAGGCAAGGTCAGGTTGGCCAATAGTTCGCTAGGCAGGGGCAGCGGCGTAGCCTCTACCGCGCCGTCACCTTGCAGGACGGCATCGGGCGGCAGCGACAGCACAAAGCGGCTGTCCACCAAGCTGGCATCCAAATCCAGACATACATGGCCGCGCCCCAGCTGGTGGCTGGCCAAGGCCGCAGCCAGCAGCACCAGGGGTGACGCAGCGGGATCTAGCTCGTGCAAAAACAGTACCAAAGCCTGGTCCAGGCTGCGCAGCCAGCCATGGCTGGTCCAGCGTTCCATGGTGTGCAGCATGCTGGCGGTAGCGGCGTCCTGGGCAACACCAGGCACGGTCAAGCCCAGCCCCAGGCCGCTGCGTTCTTTCTTGTCTTGTTCTTGTTGTGTCATGGCTCTTGTCATCACAGCGCTTATTGCGCGAACAGCGCATCCAGCGCATCTATCAGGGCACGCGGTGGTTTGTCAGTAAACATACCGCAGCCATCCGCATCCACCCCACGCAAAAACCAGTACAACGCACCGCCCACATCCCGCTCATAGTCATAGTCCGGCAGGCGCTGCTGCAGCAAACGGTGCAAGGCATAGATGTAAAGCGTGTACTGCACCTCATAGCGGTGCTGCAGTACAGCAGCTTGCATGGCAGGCTGCGTATAGGCTGTGCTGTCGGCACCCAGCCAGTTGGATTTGTAATCCACCACGTAGTAGCGCCCCCCCTGCTCCAGCACCAAGTCCATGTAGCCTTTGAGCATGCCATTGAGCTGGTTGTATGCCAGCGCCGGCCGTGCCAGGCTGGGTGCAAGGTGCTGCTGCACCAACGCATCCAGTTGGACAGATGAGGCACGGCTGACGGACAGCCAAAACTCCATCTCCACCTGGTAGTCGCTGATCTGCGCCAATGCCGCAGCGCCCGGCGCCAGCACCAAAGGCGTTTGCAGCCACTGCCGCACAAACCCTTGCAGCGGCACCGTCCAATCGGCCCAACCGCGCACCGCGCAGCGGTGGGCAATGATGCCATCGAGCGCCGCTGGCCGTGCCAGCACGCTGGCAAAACCCTCTTGCGCGCACCACTCCAGCAGGCTGTGCAAAAAGTTACCGGCATCCGGCCCCTTGGGGAAGGCGTGCAGACTGCCCGCTTGCGCCACGGCGCGCGCAGGCGCGGTGGCGCTGGCATTATCGGCAAGGCGATCCAGCAACTCCAGATATTGATCCTCTTGCGCCGTTTCGGGCTCTAGCGTACGCCCAGTGGTCGCTATTGCATCTAAATCTATAGCATTGGGCACCGCAACAACTGCCCCAAGTTGCTCCGTCAAGGCAGAGAAGCTGGCAATCCACCAGTGCTCATCAAACTGGCGCTGTGGCCTGCGCGGTGGGTACAGCGTGGCAGGCGCAGGCGGGCGGTATTGGGTTTCGTCCACATCAGGCGCGGGCTCTACTGCGATATCACTGCAGCCACGCGCAAAGTTTTCCAGATAGTCGTGAAGATCAAAATCCGGTAATTTGCTACCGCCACCCAGCAGGTATCCGACTGCACTTTTGTCTAGCGAGCCTGCTTTGCTTGCGCCCTTGGCAATAGGCGCCACGCCCAGCCACAGTGCGTATTGCGCACGGGTCAATGCCACATACAGCAGGCGCATGTCTTCACTCAGGCGCTCGTCGTTGTGCACGGCTACTGCCGGGGCGTGTTTGTTGCTCAGCTCTACCACCAACGCGCCGGTGGCTACATCGTGGTACTGGGCGTAGCCCTTGCTCTTGCCATCAAAATCGCGGTAGCTGCTGATAAAAGGAAGCAGCACCAGCGGGTACTCCAGCCCTTTGGATTTGTGGATGGTGACGATCTTGATCAAATCCGCATCGCTCTCCAACCGCAAAATCTCTTCCTCGCCCTCGGGCTTGTCTATTTGCTCGGCCAGGTAACGCATCAGCGCCTGCTCGCCATCTACCTCAACCGACGCGCGTTGCAGCCATTCGGCGAGGTGCAGCACATTGGTCAGGCGCCGCTCGCCGCCCTGCTCCGCCAGCCAGCGCTTGGGCAAGTCAAAATCTACCAGCCACTGGCGCAGCATGGGCAGAACGCCCTTCTTATGCCACAGCTGCTGCAGGCTGCGCAGCGCTAGCGCCAGTTGCTCCCAGTGCTGCTCGTCGTGGTTTAAGCGATCCAGCTCAGCCCAGCCCCAGCCCATGGAGGTAGTGGCCAGCGCCGTACGCAGCAGGCCATCGTTGCTAGGCTCATTCACAGCGCGCAACCAGCGCAGCATGTCGGCTGCCTCAATGGTTTGGAACACCGACTCCCGGTCGGACAGATACACGCTGGCCAAACTGCGGTCTGCCAGTGCAGCACGCATTGCATCGGCCTCAGTGCGGCTACGCACCAAAATAGCTATATCGGCCGGGCGCAGTGGTCGAGCCAGCGCATCGGCCGCCGTGCCAAATCCGGCTTGCCCAGCCTGCGCAGCATTCAGCCAATCAGTGATCTGCGTGGCCGCAGACTTGGCCATGCGGCTGCGGTAAGCCGTCTCCGGTACACCAGTTTTGGTGGCCGCTTTGGCGCCATCGCCCACGCCTTCTTCGTCCCCCTCAGACTCGGTTGATGCCACCATCGTCCACAAGTTGAGCGCTTGTGTGGCACTACCGTGGATGAACAACGCATCTTTGCGCCCATGGGCAGCCACGCTGACAAAAGGCACGGGGTTGTGCGCTGCATCAGCCCTAAAGCGAAAGGCGCCACGCTGGTGGCCTTCGGCATGGGCAAAGCAGTAGTTCACGGCATCAACCACGGCTGTGGTTGAGCGATAGTTGGTGCTCAACGAGTAATGGCGCCCCTCGGTTGCCGCACGCGCGTGCAAGTAGGTATAAATATCAGCCCCGCGGAAGGCGTAAATCGCCTGTTTCGGGTCGCCAATCATGAACAAACCGTAGGCCGGGTCGTTGGCGGCGATGCGGTACACACGCTCAAAAATACGGTACTGCAACGGGTCCGTGTCCTGAAACTCGTCAATCATCGCCACCGGGAACTGAGCGCGAATCTGCTGTGCCAGTGCCTCGCCGCCATCGGCGTGCAAGGCCACGTCCAGCCGGTGCAGCAGGTCATCAAACCCCAGCTCGGCCCGGCGCTGCTTCTCCTCCTCTAGCGCGGCATGCACATGGGCCAGGGCGTGGCGCAGCAGCAGCGGTTTGATCTGGTTGATAGCAGGTGCCGCATTGCCAGGGGACTCCAGCCACGCATCCAGGGCAGCAAAGGCAGGGTGCTCGGGCACGGCAGCTGTCTTCTTCACCCGGATGCCAGACTGGCTGAAGGCCTTGATCTTGGCGGGCGCATCGGCACCGGTGCACCAGGCTGCCATCTCTGCCAGCCAGCCTGTAAACACGCCGGGCTCGTCTTTTTTAGGGTAGGTGACACCGTTCAAATGCGGCAGCAAATCGCCCAGCAGCTTTTCCAGATCAGCCCGGTGTTTGGCCCACAGCGCGCGAGCCGCATCTTCTAGCTGGCGGGCGGCTTCAGCCTCTTTCGCCGCCTGGCCTAACAGCGCTGCAATGTCGATGGCCTCTGGCGCAGGCACGGCCTCACCCTCAAAGCGCCAATCGGCCTCTTGCCGGCTTAGCATGCCTTGCACCGCCGCTTGCAAGGCAGCCGGTGATGCGACCATTTTCAGCAAAGTTTGCAGCGCCTCTACGGGCAAATCGTAGAACTGTTTGCGCCAATAATCCTGTACGACCTGAGTCAGCAACTCAGTCTGGTCGGTCACCAGGTTTTGCTGGAACAGCGAGCCACTGTCAAACGCATGCTCACGTAGCATGCGGTAGCACCAGCTGTGGATGGTGGAGACAGCGGCCTCGTCCATCCAGTTCGCCGCTTCGCGCAGCAATCGCGCGCAGGCGGGCCAGCGTTCCGGTTCATATTCGGCCCGCAGGGCCACCAGCAAGGGATCGACTTTCTGCAAACCTTGTGCATCGCCTGCAGCGCGGGCAAACAGCTCAGCCGCCTCTGACAAGCGCTGGCGTATACGGTCACGAAGCTCCTGTGTAGCAGCATCGGTAAAGGTGACCACCAAAATATCAGGAGGCACCAGCGGGCGCTGGTAGGCGTTCTCCCCGCCATGCCGTAATACCAACCGCAGGTAGAGCGCAGCAATAGTGTAGGTTTTGCCGGTGCCTGCGCTGGCTTCGATCAAACGGCTGCCCCACAGTGGGAACTGCAGCGGATTCAAGGCTTGCACCAGGCCCACAGATACGTCATGGCTCATGGGCAGGCCTCGTCTTGCAGTTCATCATCACTGGCAAAGCGTGCCAACGCCTCGGGGTGCGCCTCATTGACAAAACTGACATGGTGTAGCAGCGGCCCATACAAAATCTGCGCTTCGCTCTCCAGCCCCGCAGCTTCCAAGCTCTCGTAATCGGGGAACACGCGCGCCAGCTCGGGCGAGCCCTGCACTTCGCCCGTGCCGCGGTAGCTGTCGTCATAAATACTGGGGATTTGGTAAGCCGCCATGCTCTCGTCCAACACCGCAAAGGCCGTGCGCACCGCCACTGGCAGCGGCGCACGCATGCCCTTGGCCCATTGCGTGAGCAGGCTGCGCCAATGCGTACGCGCCTCACCTTCAGCCATGGGCGCAAAAACGGCAATACCGCTTTCGCTACAGACCACCGTGGCCAAGGGTTGGCCCGCCATATGCCAGGCCAGATGCTCCACCCAAGCGCGCACCAAGCGGTCATAACGCACCGCTTTGCCCGAGTGCAAACGCCCGGGCGACAACACAATCTTGGCTGCAAACCTGCGATCCGCCGACCAGCGCACGCCGCGCAACCAATCCACGACCTGCAGGCCACTGTCCACTTCTGCATAGCGCAGCTCTAGCGCATCCGCACTCTCATGCGGCCAGTAATGCAAGGCGTTGGCGTAGGCTTGCAAGGCTCGTTGCGCTGCATCGCCGGCCTTGCTGGTGGCGCAATCGGCGAATGCGCGCAGCGGCAGACGGCCTTCTCGCTGCAAGCGTTGTGCTGCTGCTTGCAATTGCCCGGCCAGCGCGATCTCATCCAGGGGCGCGCCTACTTGCGCGCGCACCCACGGGTCTACGGCGGCCAGCAAACCGGCTTGCAGCGTCCAGGCCTGCAAGCCGTCTGGTGCAAACATTTCCTCGTCCAGGCTGGTCAAATCCTCGTCCTGGAAGAAGACCTTGAGCCGCTGGCGAAAAAAGGCTGCTACCGGTCGCTGCGCAAAATCTGCCAGCTGGCGCACGGCCAGCGCGGCATCCAACTGCAAATTTGATAGCACTTCGGCATCATCTTCGGGAACAGCGATGGGAACCCCATGCACGCCATGCCACTCTTTGGCATAGGTAAACATGCCGTCTGCGCCCTGCCTTGCACTAGCGGGCTGCGCAAAATAGCGCGGGCTAAAAGGCTGTAGCGGGTGTTCTTGCGTCATGGCCTCCAGCAAAGCGCGGCGGTCATCGTCGGTAGGTGCATGATCGCGCTCGCCTGCACTATGGCTGCCTGCCAGATACCAACCTTGCGATAAATGGTCGCGCAGTTGTCCCACCAAAACCGATGCAGGGCGCTCGGAGCTATCGCGTATGCTGCGGCCCACCCAGCTGATGTAGAGCTGCTCGCGCGCGGACAGCACGGCCTCCAGTAGCAGGTAGCGGTCATCATCTCGACGTGACCGGTCCCCCGGGCGGTATTCCTGGCGCATCAAATCAAAGTCCAGCACCGACACCGGGCGCGGGTAGGCACCATCATTCATTCCCAGCAAACACACTAGCTTAAAGGGAATGGCGCGCATGGGCATCAAGCTGCAGAAACTGACGGAGCCCGCCATAAAACGCTGGTTTAAATTACCCGCATCCATACCGGACAACCACACCTCACGCAGCACTGACAGTGGCACCGCCTGCTCAAACTGGGCCGCATTGCATTGCGTGAACCAACGCTCCAGCCCTTGAAGCAGCTGGGTTTGCAACAGTTTTTCACGCTCCACCCGGGGGGCAAACAACAGCTCCAGCACCGTACGGGCGCGCTCCAGCCATTCAGCTGGCGCCGCATCATCGGCCATCAAACTACAAGCCTGCGCCAGCGCACGCAGCAAGGCAGCAAGGCCGCCCAGAGCTGCTGCGTCCAGCCCGCCAATTTCGTCGTAGGGCTCAATATCACCCAGCGCATCACCCTGCCCCACGGCAAAGCCCAGCAACATGCGGCGCAAGCCAAAACGCCAGCTATTGATCTCGCCCGCTTGCGCCAAACCAATGCGCGCGCGCTGCGCGCCATCCAGGCCCCAGCGCACACCTGCGCCTTCGATCCAGCGGTGCAACAGTGGCACATCGTTCTCGGCAATACCAAAGCGCTGACGTACGGCATCAACCGCCAGCAGATCCAAAATCTCGCTGACGGCGAAACGGCTCTCGGGCATGGCGAGCACATGCTCCAGCGCCACCAGCATGGGCTCGCGCCCGCGCTGCCCTTGGTCAGCCACGGTATAGGGGATGTAACGCGGATCGCTACGCGCTATACGGCCAAACACGGCCTCAATATGTGGCGCGTAAACGTTAATATCCGGCACCATGACAATGATGTCGCGCGGCGCCAGCTGTACATCGGCATCAAGACGCGCCAGCAACTGGTCGTGCAAAATTTCTACTTCGCGCTGCGGGCTGTGCGCAGTCTGAAAACGGATTGAACCATCGGCGGCACCCCACGCTGGCCACAGCGCACGGCTTTCTTTCAGCGGGCGTAAATCCAGAATATCGTCTTGCAGCTGACCCAACATGTGATTGGGCTCATCTTCGCTGAACAAATCAATGCGCCCACCGTTGACAGGGCTGAGCAGCGACGCGTATTCGGCCGGGTTGTCGAACTCGTCAATCAGGTGGATGTAATCGCGCCCCTGCTTCCCCCAGGCCGCCAGCAACGGGTGAGCATGCTGGTGCAGCAGATCGTCATTCAACTCGCCCGCCATGCTGCTTTTGCGCTGTTGACGGCGGTACTGATGGCGCAGTAGATCTTTGTCGGCCACGATGTCGGACCAATGGTGGCGACAGGGGTTATGCACACATAACAACACCTGGCTGCGCTCCGCAATCGCAGCCAATGCTTGCAGGGTTTGCGCAGGCATGGACGAGATACCGAACACCACGATGCGGCGCGGCAGACCTGGCACGGTGGCTGGTATATCTTGCGCCTGCCAAAACTTCAAAAATTTTCGATGGACCACTGCGCGGCTGGTGTCCATGCCTTGCTCGCCCACGTCGCTCAACACCGCCCGCCACAGCGCCGCTTGCCAGTGCTGCTCCGCATCTAACGGTTTTACTAGGCCTTTGGCGGTGCGTAACTCATCGCGGCCCGCTGCCCAGTCGCTCAGCCAATCGGCCCGGTAGACCTGGTACTGGTCAAACAAATCGGCAATGCGCTCGGCCAGCTGGTAGCGCTTGCGCTGATCGGCATCATCTTCTAAAAAGCGCCGCAACGCTGCAAAGCCGGGCTGCACTAGCAGATCGGGCAACAGACGCATCAAACGCCAAGTCAGCGGTTGTTTGTCGAGAGGCGAGATCTCGGGCACCTCGTGCTTGCCCAGAACTGCACGATAGGCCTGCCACAGGAACTGGGCGGGCAGTTGTACATCAACGGCAGCAGTTACACCGCATCCACCAGCGGCCACCGGTTGTGCTAGCGACAGCTTGAGCCACTGGGCAATGCCATTGCTTTGAACCAGGATGGCTTCGCTCTCCAGCGGCCGCAAAGGGTAGCGCTGCATCCACGCCACCACAAGATCACGCAAGGCCTCAGGGTGATTGCTGTGAATCACCATCAGTCCGGGTTTGATCTCGTTCATGGGCGCGTCATCCAGTTCTCCATCCGAAAAAATGCGGCCACCAGCCGCTGCGAAGACTACTGAATGTAACGCAGTCCAGCACAACAAAAAGGCAGCCTAAGCTGCCTGTTATGCAATATGCCCTAAGGGCTTAATCGACGGTGGCTCCAGAGGATTTGACCACGGGCGCCCAGCTCGCCACTTCAGATTTGATGAAGGCACCAAATTGCTCGGGCGTGTTCTTCTCGGACACGGCGCCCAGCTTGGCGTAAGCCTCTTTGACCTCAGGCTTGTCGAAAGCCTTGTTCATGGCCGCATTGAGCTTGGCAACTACCTCTGGCGGCGTGCCAGCCGGGGCGATCAGACCAAACCACGAGGACACATCAAATGGCTTGATGCCGCTTTCTTCCATAGTGGGTAAATCAGGCGCCGTGGGTGAGCGCTTGGTGGTGGTGACGGCCAGCGCCTTGAGCTTGCCACTCATCACATGCGGCCACGAGGACGGCATGTTGTCGAACATGAACTGCACCTGGCCAGCCATCAAATCCGTCACAGCTGGCGAGCTGCCTTTATAGGGGATGTGCTGGGTCTTCAGACCAGTGCGCAGCTTGAATAGCTCACCCGCCATGTGGATGGAGGTACCGCTGCCTGACGAGGCATACGAAACCTTGTCTGGATTGGCCTTGGCGTAGGCAATCAACTCTTGCACATTGTTGACCGGTACGCTGGGGTTGACCACCAGCACATTAGGCACCTTGGCACCAAGGGCAACCGGCGCAAAGTCTTTGACTAAATCAAAGCGCACCTTGGGGTACAAGGTCTGGTTGATTGCACTGGTCACCGCAACAAACAGCAGGGTGTAGCCATCAGGCTCCGCACGGGCTACTTGCTCGGTAGCAATATTGCTGCCCGCACCAGGTTTGTTATCAATGACAAACGATTGACCCAGCTCTGCCGTCAGCTCCCGAGCCATGATGCGGGCCACCACGTCAGTCGTGCCGCCAGCAGAGAAGCCGACCACAACACGCACGGGGCGCTCAGGGTATTTTTTTGGATCGGCAGCGTGCGATGCGAAAGGCAGCAAGGCCGATGCGCTCAGCATGGTTGCAGCCAGCAAGGCTCTACGCGTTGGCAGGCGTAGTACGCCCTTAGTCAGGCAATTATTTTTTCTCATTTTGTCCCCTTAAAACCTGCCGTCTAGCACGGCAGGCGGTTGGCTTATTGGTGTCTTGAGAAAGAGCGCTAGCGTCTGGACGCCCCCTCACGGGGCTATTGTGCCATGGCCCAACCTGAGATTTGCAAGCGCTTAAACTGCGCGCAACACCTGCTCTTGCTCCAGTTTTTCAAGCATGCGGCGCGTAATAGATTGGGTAGAGCCATCACCTGCGGTAAACAAAAACATAGTGGATTGCGGATTGCTCCAGCTCAGCTGCTTGGCGACCCAGACGCCTTGGCTCAAAAACTCCAGCTTGACACCCTCATCCATTACTCGCCCGCAAATACGCAATGCCGCAGCACCTGCAGCCTTACCCGCATTCGCCATTGCAGTAACAGCTGCGGGCATCTGGACTGGACTTTTCACAGCTGCTTCAAGCACCATTGATTTGTCTATTTGCAAATTCAGCGAGGGAGAGGCAATCACTTCATCATCCTGCACCGAGTCCAACTCCACGATTGCGCTGGGCGCCATATGTGCGACAGCCGTCAGCATCGGTGCAATGCGCTCCGGCATCCATCCAATCCCCGTCAAGCCAGCTTTAAGGCGTGTTAGCAATGAAGGGATAAGCACATCTGCTTCGCTGTGCATACCGACCCCTGCACTAGCACCCGCCAATGCCAGCACCTCAGACACCACCTGGCGATAAGCGCGAAACGTGGCTGAATCCTCACCCATGCGCTGCGCAGTCTGTGCAAGCACCTTGGGCCAGGCACTGGTCAACACAGTCAACACGGTCGGGTCAGCATCCATGCTGTGCACATTCATCGCTACCAGCGACATCACCTCATGCTCCATCCGCGCCAACTCAAGGCCAGCCGCAGGTGTCGTGACAGCCACAGATGGAGCTAAGTGCAGGCCTGGCAGCCCCAAAGTTTCGAGCGTTGGCTGTACAGAAGCTACGCTATCCGGCTCGGGCATCACGCTCATCAGCTCCGAAACGCCCCAGTGACTTTCTGCCAACATGCTGCTGGAATAACCCGAAAGTGGAGAGTCTGACGAAGCAGGCACGGATCGCTGCTGAATAGGCACTCCCAAACGCGCTAAGGCTTTGGAAAAATCATCTGCAGTCGGATACTTGAGCGAAGAGAGCGTCTCTAATGATTCAGACACCAAGCCTGGGAACTGCGGGTAGGAGGCAATACCGCCAACCTCCTTCAACGCAGTGGCCTTGTCCACGATCGTCTGAATCAGCAGACGCGCAGGATGCGAGGCATCGTCCCAAAATGACAAATCACGAGCCGAAAGCCGCTCCAGCACCGGGAGCAGTGTTTTGTACGCACGCACAGCCCCAACCGGGCAGTGCGCCGGGATCACAAACAGCTGTCGTGCTTTATGTGCAAAAATCTTGGCGTTGTCATTGGCAATAAGCCGCTTGGACTCCGCCTTGGCGAGCAACTCAGCATAGCTGTTCATCGCCAGACCCATAATGCGCTGGTAGTTAATTTGCAGATGGTGCGCCATGACACCCACCATGTCACCCAAAAATAGCGACGTCACATCGGTCGTAATTTCTTGGTCCTGCAGCGCAGCTTGCAAACTATCCAAGTAAACCGTGTGGTGCAAAGGGTTGCCGTTGCGCCAGTAGCGGGTGATCTTGCGCAAAGGCCTATATACCCGCTCCAAACCCAACAAGCTTTGCTCAGTTTGCTGCAGCAAGCTGATCTGCACTCGCCCCCATTCGATCTGGGTACGCAACACGTCAGCTTCCAGCTCATCACCACGGTCCAGAGTGCTACCACCCGACAACTGGTGATAGTCCGCCCGCTTGCCTTCGGCAATGAGGAATGCCGCTTGTCGCAAACGCTGAGCATAGTTGGCGGGCAACCGCGTTTTTTTACTCTTCAGTTGCGCTATCGCCTCTTCTAACAAAGGTTCAATGTTCGCGTTGTTGGGGTCCAACAATTGGGCGCGCAAAGACGCCAAAGCTGTATTCCCCATGGCCACCATCAAAGGCTCGGCCTGCTGCAATGCCTGCTCCAAACAGGTATCAAAAACAGATGCTGCGCGCTGTTCCACTCGTGTCCGCTCCCTTATATAAAACGCCCGTCACTTGCGCGAAGCGGCGGGCGTAGGATTGGTTTACTTCAAGGCTTTGTAGCGCATCCGCTTCGGCGCTGCCCCTTCTTCGCCCAACCGCTTCTTCTTATCCGCTTCGTATTCCTGATAGTTTCCATCAAAAAACACCCATTGGCTATCCCCTTCTGCCGCAAGAATATGCGTTGCAATGCGGTCAAGGAACCAACGGTCGTGCGAAATGACCATCACAGTACCGGCGTACTCCAGCAGCGCGTCTTCCAGCGCGCGCAGGGTTTCCACGTCCAAGTCGTTCGATGGCTCGTCCAGCAGCAGCACATTACCACCTTGGATCAAGGTCTTGGCCAAATGCAGACGGCCACGCTCACCACCGGAGAGATTACCAACCTTCTTCTGCTGATCCTGACCGTTGAAGTTAAAACGACCTGCATAAGCACGCGAAGCCATCTGGAACTTGCCCACATTGATGATGTCCAGACCACCGGAGATATCTTCCCATACGGTCTTCTCATTGGCCAGTGCATCGCGGTGCTGATCAACGAACGCCATCTTCACGGTGGAGCCAATATCTACGGTTCCCGAATCAGGCTGTTCCTTGCCGGCGATCAGCTTGAACAGTGTCGATTTACCTGCGCCGTTGGGGCCAATGATGCCGACGATGGCGCCAGCAGGCACGTTCATGGACAGGTTATCGATCAACAGACGGTCACCAAATGCCTTGGAGACGTTATTGAACTCGATGACCTTGGAGCCCAGTCGCTCAGCCACAGGAATGAAAATTTCCTGTGTTTCGTTGCGCTGCTGGTATTCGTAATCGCTCAACTCCTCAAAGCGGGCAATACGTGCCTTGGATTTAGCCTGACGACCCTTGGCGTTCTGGCGTACCCACTCCAACTCCTTCTTCAAGGCCTTAGCACGAGCCTCTTCACCCTTTTGCTCCGCCTCTAGGCGATTGCCCTTCTGAATCAGCCAGTCAGAGTAATTGCCCTTGTAGGGGATACCATGACCACGGTCAAGCTCCAGAATCCACTCAGCAGCGTTGTCTAGGAAGTAGCGGTCGTGGGTAATCGCCACCACAGTGCCGGTAAAGCGGTGCAGGAACTGCTCCAGCCAATCCACAGACTCAGCGTCCAAATGGTTGGTCGGCTCGTCCAGCAGCAGCATGTCGGGCTTGGACAGCAGTAGCTGGCACAGCGCCACGCGGCGCTTTTCGCCACCTGATAGCTGACCAACAATGGCATCCCATGCAGGCAAGCGCAATGCATCAGCGGCAATCTCCAGCTGGTGCTCGGAATCAGTACCAGCAGCAGAAATAATGGCTTCGAGCTGTCCTTGCTCAGCGGCTAGGGCATCAAAGTCAGCATCTTCTTCCGCATACGCGGCATATACCTCTTCCAGGCGCGCCTTGGCGTTGTTCACCTCAGACATTGCCTCTTCCACCGCTTGACGCACTGTGTGTTCAGGGTTGAGCTGCGGCTCTTGCGGCAGGTAGCCGATGGACAAGCCTTGCATAGGAATGGCCTCGCCCTCGAACTCCTTGTCCACGCCAGCCATGATCTTCAAGAGAGAAGACTTGCCGGAGCCGTTCAAGCCCAGCACGCCAATCTTGGCGCCAGGAAAGAAGCTGAGGGAAATTCCCTTCAAAATCTGTCGCTTCGGAGGAACCGTCTTGGTGACGTTATTCATCGAGAAAACGTATTGAGCCATGTGTTGTTTTGGTAAATCAGTAAAAAAATATGCGATTTTTGATCGCGGCTACCCCAAGATTATCGGTGCATGCGACAATACCCGTAGTCAAAGGCTCCAGTTGCCTAGGACTTCAGCGCTTTTGCTGGGGACAATGGACATACGTTCCAGGCTCCACTCTTTGAACCCATCTGCCTTTGACTGGCGGCAATAACTCCAAAAAATTGCTGAGACAAGGCTGAACCCAGCGTCCAGGTTGGACGCATCTGATCCAATGACATTTGAAGAACTGAATCTGGCGCCAGCCATTGTGCAGGCTGTGCGTGAGCAGGGCTATGACGCCCCTACCCCAATCCAAGCTCAAGCTATCCCGATTGTGCTCCAAGGCAGCGATTTGCTGGCTGGTGCACAAACTGGTACAGGCAAAACTGCGGCCTTTACCCTGCCGTTGCTTCACCGCCTGAGCCAAAGCGAAGGAAGCCGCAACCAATGGGGCAACAAGGCTATTCGCGCCTTGATTTTGGCCCCAACGCGTGAGCTAGCTGCCCAAGTTGAAGAAAATGTGCGCCATTACGCCGCGCACTTGGACATCAAATCCACCGTCATTTTTGGCGGTGTTGGCATGAAGCCACAGGTCGACCGCATCAAAAAAGGTGTGGACGTTCTGGTCGCAACACCTGGCCGTTTACTAGATCTACAACAGCAAGGTCTGTTGGATTTGTCCACTGTCGAGATTTTGGTACTGGACGAAGCCGATCGCATGCTGGACATGGGCTTTATCCATGACGTGAAAAAAATTCTGGCCTTAGTGCCAGCCAACAAGCAAAGCCTGCTGTTTTCGGCCACTTTCAGCGACGAGATTCGCGAATTGGCCAACGGCCTGCTACGCAACCCGCAATCCATCCAGGTGACGCCGCGCAATACTACGGTACAGCGCATTAAGCAGTTCATCCACCCCGTGGGCCGTGGCAAGAAAAAACAAGTGCTGCTGCACATCATCCAGGAAAACAACTGGAGCCAAGTGCTGGTGTTCACCCGCACCAAGTTTGGCGCCAACAACGTGGCCGAGTACCTGACCAAGAATGGTGTCAACGCCATGGCACTGCACGGCAACAAGAGCCAAAGTGCCCGTACGCAAGCACTGGAAGGCTTCAAAACCGGTGAGTTGCGGGCGCTAGTAGCTACAGATATTGCAGCACGCGGTATTGAT